>NZ_JAMBDM010000005.1:0-426132 GCF_025142895.1 Paenibacillus sp. p3-SID867 | reverse complement strand
TATTATGAATTCAGATCTAAAAGAGCTGATAAGTCAGACACTAAATGAAGATCAGGATAGTTATCTAATTCAAGAACTTTTTCGCCAATTTCCAACAAAAACTCAGTTAGTAAACGCTTCAGAGCAGCAGTTACAAAACATAAAAGGAATTGGTATTGGAAGAGCACGTCAAATTCTTGCGTTATTAAAGCTCTCAAAAGTAATGTTTGCGCCAGATAATCAGCAGGAATTAATTCAAAAACCGAAAGATGTATATGATTATTTACAACCTGAGCTTAGATATCATACGAAGGAACATTTTGTATGCCTTTTTCTGAATACTAAGAATCGGATCATCTCCAAGGAGACGATTTCTATTGGCTCGTTAAACGCTGCCATTGTACACCCCAGAGAAGTGTTTAAAGAGGCCATAAAGCATTGTAGTGCGTCCTTGATTTGCTCTCATAATCATCCAAGTGGTGATACAACACCATCAAGTGAGGACATAAATATCACTAAAAGGCTAGTTGCTGCTGGGGAGATTATAGGAATTGAGGTTCTAGATCACGTTATTATCGGTGATAACCAGTTTTACAGTTTAAAAGAACATGGATATATCTAAGGTTCCTGAAACTTGAGAAAGGAGGTGAAACAGAATGACTCAAGAGAGCAATAAAGTTACTAATGCAACTATTATTACTGCATGCGGAATGCTTGGAGGAGGTGGGCTAGGTGCAGGAATAGGAAGTTTGATCTTTCCTGGACCGGGTACGGCAATTGGATACTTAATGGGAGTTGGAATTGGGGTAATTGCTAGTCAAAAATTCAATGATAGGTAACGGTGACTCATGAATAGTAATAAAACTGAAATAGCGAAAAACGCGGCGAAAGATGCAATAATTAAAACAATTGAAAACAAATTTGATATCTATAAAACAGCGTGTGAACTATCTAAGAAATATGGTCATCCTAAGAAAAGTGAACAATAAAAATTATATTGTAGAGAAGTAAGGATGTTTAACAAGATCCTCACTTCTCTTTTTTGTCTTTAAAAACCAAAAGTTGAATGATGATCTTATAAATGTCTTCCTGTTCTTCATTAGTTCGTTCACTTAACTCAAAAATGATTTTATCTAAGAAAGTTGCATTGGTTTTTTGTATTTCATCTGTACTGGAATGAAATAACTCTTCTACCTTCACCCCAAGAGCAATAGCTAATTTTTCAAGACTTACAATAGTAGGACTTTTCTCAGCACGTTCGATTTGCCCTAAAAATGAGGGATTAATACCGGCCCGAAGAGCAAGCCTCTCCTGACTTAATCCTTTACTCTGTCTAATTCCACGAATGTTCTCTCCAACTATGATTGAAATGTGACTCATATACTCACCTATTTTCTTAGTTCACTGTAAGAAAAACATATTAGGTTATATAGCCACGCTCAACATACTATAGACACTAATAAAAATAATTACTATAGACATTGAAAATTTACTACTTATTACCTATAATTAGGGTGACATATAGGTTATGCTGCCTATAATGATTGATGATGATAATAGAAGAGGTGTATCTATGAGAGCAATCAAAAAATCTTTAGTGGCAATACTTCTAAGCGCTAACTTGCTTTCGTTAAGTGGGGAGACCGTATTAGCGGATGATGAGCTTTATACGCCCAGTGGTAAACAAATAATTTTACAGATAGGGAATCAATACATGCTTGTAAACGGTGAACGTAAAAAGGTCGATAGTGAAACGAATACTGCACCAGTTAGCAAGAATGGAATCACTTACTTACCGTTGAAATCACTGATAAAGGAGTTAGGTGGCACAATCGGATATGATTCCAAGACGAAGAAAACAATTATTAAACTGGATAATGAAATAATAGAGCTCACTGTTGGAAGTAGAAATGCCATAATTAATGGGGTATTAAATAAAATTAATGCCGCACCAATAAATGAAAAAGGAAGAACGCTAATCCCACTACGTGTTGTGTCCGAAAACTTGAAACTAAGACTAAATTGGGATCAAGTTAATAAAAGAATTACTTTGTATCATGGTGGTGAGGAAAGATGGTATGAAGGAAATCATGTTGAAAAAATATCGCCAAAATACGGTATATATACAGATCAAACCATTGGTTATACATTAAATTATCCTTTAGAGTGGGGTAGCCCCCTTGTCATTCAAAAGAAGAACACTATAGAAACTGTATTTTATGAATCAAAAAATGCTAAAGTATCATCTTATTTCGATTTTATGCAATCTATACATGATGATGAGTATGGGATGATACTAGAAGAGAGTTATGAAGGATTTATGGAAAGAAAGGATATCATTTATAGCGATTCCGTTATAGATGAACTTTTAATACCGTCTGCTGACAGAGCATATCTTATTACAAATGTAAGTGATGTTAAGGGCACAGTTTTTATAGTGATTTTCAAGGAAGATCAAGTAGGAATTTTTGAAATTACGATTGATCCGCAAATTACTCTTAAAGAGACCCAGGATATTGATATATTCATAGAGCTACTTTTATCTACATTCAACCTTGATTCTGCAGTAGGTTAGATGGAGGAAACGAGGTATGATAGATGATTAGAAAGAATTTATTTGTATTAATGCTTATCTTATTACTAAGTGGATGTAGCATTGAATCTGAGCAAGCAGTGAAAGATATAACGACCAGTGTGCAAGACCAGTTAAATAACAAAAGAGATCAAGATAATAAAAATGTGCTGGCTGTTAAAGGTGGGGAATTGCAAGATTACCCTGATTCTACTATTGGGGATGCTTTCACAGAATTTTTTAGAGATCCTACATGGAATAATTTCAAGGCTGATACAGGTGAGAATGTGGTGGAATTTACAGGGTATATGATGTATGAAAATACAACAGTTAAAGCCAGGTTACAGTTCGTTTTAAGTGACGAAGATTTTTTTGAAGTTGGTGCACTCTCTTTTAATGATGTCCCTCAAAATACTTTGATGACGAATTCATTGCTAGCCAAGATATTTGAAAATTACGAATCATCGGAGTAAGGCACTGGGGACCATAAAAAGAGTCGAATTTTAAATGGCTATTGAAGAAGCGTAATGGACCAAGAGGTCTGTTACGTTTTTTTATCGGCAAAATAGTATTTCATAAGGGTTACATTCATGTTTATTAATACTCAAAGACCTTCCGATATACTCTTTAAAGGGTAATGAAACTTAGCCGTTAGGCAAACTCATTATCGACTATACAATAATAATAGAAGTAGGTAATCAGATGCACATATCTCAACAACTTAAAGCCAAGTTAAATGATGTATTGGGCTTTGAACTAATCTGGAACACAAAGAACAGCCCGGATTTTGGATCTTTATTGAATGCTATTAATATTGATGAGGCGGTACAGCAGGAATTCGAAACTATACCAATAGACGATAAAAAAGTTAGCCAGGCACTAAAAGAACAAGCGCTTCACCAATGGAGACAAGAAATAATTAATGAAATTTTACAGTCAGATTATATTGATATTTTGCAAGAGTATCAGAATGAATACATAGATGCAGATGATGAACTTACTTTTGGAGATCTCCTTGACGATTTATTCATAACCAATGCAGAAGACTTTAGTCAGTTATATGGTGATAGAATTACTGATAGTTTCAAAAGAGATGTAAGTATACATAAAGATATTGTTCAACTATTTAATAAAGAATCAAAATCCGGGTATTTGAAAAAGGAAGGATCTATCTCACTATTATTTTTTATAATTACTCAAAGATACAAGATTCCTACCACTAAGATCTCATCAAGAAGGAATAATTCTGACTACTTCCCTCTATTAAATACCGCAGAGATTTTTTTTGATATATTAGGAAAAGTAAAAGATGAGATGAACATCGTACAAGACAGTATTCAATTTGAGAAAAAGACGAATTTGATTTACACCTTTCAGGCAGCGTCTTTTCTTGATAAAGCAAATCGCAAAAATGAAAAGAAGATTATTAAAGCAATCTCTACATTTTCGTTATTAGACGATTTAGGTTTAAAATTTTATCTTATCGAGAATTTTGATTGGTACTTCGATCATTCATTGTCTTCAACCAGCACTCTCTTTAAGTGGAAATACATTATCGTACCTTGTTTAGTTGAGTTTCTTAAAATGAATTTTGAACTCGATAACAAAAGATACTCTACTGAAGGCGAACTAGCTGCGGACAGTACTGATATTAAAATCCAAAGAATAAAGAAAATCGGGAGATTATATTTTGCGCTGGAGGATCGATCCACAAATGAGAAGATTTTATCGATAGCAGACAAAGTATTTTTAGAAGGAAGAAAGATAAAGAATAGTGATAATTTCCTAAAGGTGACACGTAGTTTGGAGAAGATAAAGAAATCGTTAAAAGCTTCAGAAACAGACTTTGAGTCTCCTTTCGAAAAGGTCACTTATGATGGTAAAGATATAGTTCAACTGCTAGTATTTGAGGGCGCAAGTAAATACTTGTCTTCGATCAATCTAGACTAAATAAAAAAAATATTCAAGGGGCGCTTTACTTTAACTAAGTAGTTAAGTAAAGCGCCCCTTTATTTATAAGGGATCTACTGTATTATTTGTCGACAATTGAGATCATACACTACAAAAACATGCATTACACTTCATTTTGTGAGCTAATAAATCTCAAAGGAGTGTATGAAAATGTTTAACAATAATATCCTGAGCGAAAAGGAATTTGAACTATTGAACAACAAAAAAGTCGATCTTAATGATCTGCAGTTCCACAAACTAGATAGTAGTAATTCAATTGCATTTGTTAATAGTAGATTTATTCAGAAAAAGAACCTTTTTATTGGAATATCAAATGAAGATGTACACGAGCTTAAAGTTGATCACTTGGATCATAACTTGTCATTCGGAAGTGAAGACTCTGTGCGAGTTACGTGTGATATGAGAAAGAAAAAAGATATAAAGTTACTTGTTACTGTAGGCGAAAGAGAATGTTTAGAACTGTCTAATAGTAGCGATGATGGGAGCCTCTTCATATTATTCTTGGAGACTCAGGGTTTCATTCAATTCTTACTTTACGATGGAAAGTTGGATCAAAAGATATGTCGTGCACTAGTCATTGATGAGAAGAGTAGAAATTTAATGAGATCAATAGCATTTAGCATCATAGAAAGAAATTTTAAGGGTTTCTATCAGAAGATTAATGAGCCTTGCGAAACGGAGGACTTCAGATGATCGAGGATGGGAATAATCATTCTTTTGACGATTATATGGAAGGTTTTAATGAACTTTATGGCTCTTCACATAAACAGTCAGCACAATTGGATGACTTTGAAAGCAAAGGCGTAACTAATGAAGTCGAAGAGACATATCTAAATAAAAATAGGATTGAGCTTGATCAGACTTCTAGCTTTGAGGAGCAAGAGTTTGCAAATGAACTTGATCAAAGTTATGTTGAGGAAAATTGTATCGGACTCGATCAGTCATACCAATTTGCCTCAGATCAAGCTGATAATACTTATCTTACTGAAAACAGCGTAGTAATTGATGAGACCGAATTTATCGAGAATGAGCAATTATCAGATCGTGTAGATAGTACAGCCAATATTTGTAGAAGCTTAAATGATTTTACGGACACAAATCAAGTTTCAACACAAGAAAGAGAATCAAGAAGAATGAATATTGAGTACGACGTTTCAAAATACATCTCAAATAGATACATCATCAGATGTGCTAACAAAAGGGTATTTCTCTATGATCATTATAATGGAACATACAATGAATTGTCGGAATCAGATATGAGCGTTTTTATTCGTAGCAATGTCTCAGATTCAATGGATAGAAAACTAAATAAGAATAAGATGCTCGAAATAGCGTACAGAATTGAAAGTGATCCGCATCTACAGATTAATTTTGAAGATTTTAACAGACACGATAGACTTATTAATTTTAGGAACTGTGTGTATGACACTGATTCTAGAGAAATACTGGAGCACAAAGCAGCGTACTTATTTACTCACTATGTCGATGCTGACTACAATCCAAATCACCAAGGACTAATGGTTATCCCTCCTAATGGGGGAGTGGGTCGAACAAGAGGAGTATTTAATCAATTTCTTCAAGACTCTACCCAAGGAGATTTGCAGAAAATAAAGTCTCTTCAAGAGCTAACAGGATATATTATCAGCAATTATTGCAATGCAAAAAAATTCTTCATTCTCATTGGTCAAGCTCACACAGGCAAATCCTTGTGGTTGGGTCTTTGGAGAGAATTAGTAGGGGCTAAACACACTACCGCTATAACGCTGAAACAATTAGGGACCAACAGATTTATGACCGCTGAATTATCAAATTCCAGACTGAATATTTCTCCTGAAATGAATGAGGAGGGCAGTTTAAAAGGGATCGATGTTATTAAAGCATTAACCGGCGGTGATCTGATATCAGCTGAAAAAAAGGGAAAAGACCCGTTCTTTTTCTACGGGAAGACTAAATTAGTATCAGCAGGTAATCACATGCCGCCATTGGATAAGCCTGATTCAATGTCTGCCTTAACAGATAGAATGATGTTCTTACTGTTTAATCAGTCGATTCCAGAAGAAAAAAGAGATAAGGATCTTATGAACAAGCTGCTATTAGAAACTGAATCAATAGTTACCTGGGCAATAGAAGGTCTTCATAGGCTAAAGGAGCAGAACTTTGTTTTTACAGAGAGTGATGATGCTTTAAGGTTTAAGGCCCAATATATTTCTGACATGAGCATAACTGACTTTATTAACGATGAGTGCCTACTTAATCCGAACAATCCAGAATACAAGGTTCATAGAAAAGATATTTATTCAGCTTACTTAAGACATACCAGGGATAACCAGAGTCGTGTCCTAAAAAGCAAAGACTTTTTTACTGAACTCACAAAGCTTGGTGTGGAATCAACGAAGTTAAGAATTAATGGTTCGACTCCCCTCCAAGGATTTAGAGGCATTAAACTCAAATAAAAAGCTTTATTCATGGCTACATTGGCTACGTTCGCTGAACATGTCGTCACCATGATGATTTGAGTGGTGTGGACGTAGATTATTAAATTCTACGTATAACTACGTCCATCTTCGTCAATCGACAATTTATAAATATATATTATCTAAATAATGGGGGAAAAGATATGAGCGCAACGTATGAGGGAAAGTCATTTTATACGGTATCTGATTTATGTGATATCTTACCTATCGGCAGGAACGGGGTATACAAACTAGTCAATAAAAACGACTTCCCGAAAATTGTTGTTGGTAGACGTATTATTGTTCCTGTTGCAAAGTTTTGGTCATTTATAGAAGAGAATTTAGAAAGCCCTATTATTCTCGAATAAATTTAGTAAACAAGAAGAGCGGATTCCAGTTCTCTGTTTTTCTTGTTAAAGGAGTTGGTATATCATTGGCTGGGAGCTTTCAGAAGATTGGAAAAAAGTATAGAGTGACTCTTGAGCTTGGATTTGATGCCACAGGGAAAAGAATGAGAAAGTATCAAACAGTAAACACAGAGAAGGAAGCTAAGAAAATACTCAACGATTTTAATTACAATCAGCAACGTAACCTGTTAGTTCATACACCGAAAATTTCTATGGAGCAGTTCCTTGTGCATTGGATGGATAACTATGTAAAATATAATTGTGAGGTTACTACCGAGTACGGATATCGTAATATTGTAAAGCACATAGTTCAATATATGGGAAAGGTTGAACTAGAAAAGCTTCGCCCAGATCACATTCAGCAATACTATAAGCATCTTATGGATGACAAAAGCCTTTCACCTAACACTGTACACAAGCATCATGCGATCATAAGGAAAGCACTCGATTATGGCTTGAAGCAGCAGTATGTGTACAGAAATATAGCGGATGCAGTTGTTTTACCTAGAAAATTAAAATTTGAAGGTCAGTCTTACACTAAGGAACAGTTGAAAGTACTTCTAGCGGCAGCTAAGGGCACTAAGTTGGAAGTTCCTATCTATTTGGCCGGATTGCTAGGGTTAAGAAGAGAAGAGATCGTTGGCTTGAAATGGAAATACGTCGATTTAGAGAACAGATGCCTTCATATTCATGAAGTTAGAACTAGTGCAGGGAAAGAAACAATAGTGAAGGCCCCTAAGACGGAAAAAAGTAGAAGAACACTATATATCGACGATGATCTATACGAGATACTGATTGCTCATCAATCTGTACAATCTGAATGGAGACAGAGATTGGGGAATGCTTATATTGATACCGATTATGTATATACCAAAGAAGATGGTAGACCTTATCGTGTGAATTCTGTGACAGAACAATTTAGCGCATTCTTAGCAAAGAAAAAACTGCCCAAAATCAGATTGCACGACCTACGTCATACATGGTGTAGTATACTGTATAATGAGGGAGTCTCATTGAAATCAATTTCCGAGGCAATGGGTCATTCCGAGATAGGGACAACAAGTAAGATATATGCACATTCATTTGATAAAATCCATAAGAACGCAGTAAGTGTCATTTCAAAAGTCATCAAAGAATGATAATAATTATTGGTCTACAAGTAGACATTATGTAGACAAACCAGCTAATATACTGTAATACTTAGAGGTAATTAACAGCGCTATAATAACCTAATTCCTTGGTTCTATAAGGATTAATAGACAGTTTAAAATCATATAAAACGGATTAAAAGATGGAGGACAGGGGTTCGACTCTCCTCGCCTCCATACATAAACCCCGCTCATTGAGCGGGGTTTTTACTTTTATATCTGAACAAAGCATTGAGTATTAGATCTCCGAATTAGATTGATGTATCAGCTCTCTGATTTCAAGAAATTGTGAATTCGTTATTTGTTGGGATTGATGGAGGGCGTTCAGCTTATCTTCAATTCTTTCCATTCGAAGTTGTGTTTCTTTTTGGAGTTTCTCGGTCTCCTTTTGTGTTTTAGAGTTATCCATGACGACTAAGATGGTCAGACCTGCACTAAAGATCGTTAACCCTCTAGCGATTTGATTTAAATCGATTGAATTCATGGCAATCAGGCAATCGGCAAATCCTGCTCCTATAAGTAGGCCGCCGATCGTGACAATCCCAGTTCTTTTCCATTGGTCTGGGATGATACTTAATGACTGTTTCATGTAGAGATCTCCTTCAGTTAGGTAGTAAACGTGAATAGGATAGCTTAATTCTATATTTAATAAAACACAGATTCTGGAATAATAAAAGGGAATACATGGGGCTTATTGCGCGAACTTTACTTCAAAAAGTTCATCAGAGCCAGGTCAGTCCCTAGTCTAAAGTCTAGGTTCAGATACCCCCTAAGACGGTTATGTCAGCCTAATAAGGCGGATATAATGGATTTATAACTCGGAGCGTGACGTATGAAGCTATAAGGGGTGTTTGAATATGAAGGCAACAGAAGCGACTGGAATGGCGCGGGCAGGCAAGGTGAATTGGGTGCTTTTTAATCCGAAAACCTATGCAACAATGCTCTATTTCTTGCTATCTCTCCCGTTAGGGATTATTTATTTTACAGTAGCGATAACGGGACTTGCACTATCCATCGGTTTGACTCCAATATTTATCGGAATACCGCTGTTTTTTGGAGTAGCCAAGCTGTTGAATGGGATTGTGAATTTTGAACAAAGCATGATTAGACAAATTTTAGGTTTACCTACTCCTTCTGTATCGTATCCCTACAATCAACAATCTGAAGCTGGGGAGAACTGGTTGAAGCGAATGGTGAGCGGTTTTGACGGAGCGCTATTTATTCGAAACCTGCTGCTCGTATTACTAAGATTTGTTACTGGCATCGTATTCTTTGTTATTATGGTAACGGTGATTTCACTGGGACTCGGGTTGATTGCTCTTCCGGTCGTGCATATCATTTTGATGAATGAACTGCAGCTTGATATTTTGGAGAATAGCTTGTTTAGTTATTTTCATATAGATTGGACCTATAATCAGCAATACCTGCTGTACGTAGGCGTTGGCCTTATCCTGTACTGGGTTGCGCTGCGCGTTGTGAATGGGCTTATGCAAATTCTGCGTAGAATCATGTATGTGGATGAGCCCTATCAGCAGCCGTCAGTGCCGCCGATGGAAGCACCAATACATGCATCCGTTCAGTCCCAATATTACGAGTACTCAGAGGATCACCCTAGTCAAGGGATGATGCAGCCAGCCCATAGAGAGCTTTAGAAACTCTTTTTTTTGAAAATCTACTACTTGGTCCGTATCGTCTACATTGCTTCAATAATCGAATTGGATAGACAAGTATGAAAGGTAACGAATGGAATACTCGGCGGTGTATAGTGGTTTTACACAGCCGTGGTTCGCCACCATACACAAAACCCGCTCACTACAGCGGGTTTTCTTCATTTTTGAAAAGCAAATGAACCCGTCGATTGAAGGTTCATTTGCCTATTTATACTGAATGGAATAACTGTTTCTTTACCCATCGTTTGTGCTCAGGTGATCACGGTGTTCGGTTTAAGCAAAAAGGGGTGCTCCATAGGTCCATAGATCGGAGTGGTACCTTTCTATATTTCGGACTTGACGCTTTGGCTTGGCGGCCTTCCCGTAATTTTCTTGAATACCTTGGAAAAATATTTGCTGTCCGAGAAGCCCAGTTGATAGGACAAACGCCCTGCTATATGCTAAAATTCGCCCATTAAGAAGATCATGAGGACAGAGGATACGTTATTTTACGGGAATCGGCCATTATGGAGTTTACGCGGACAGAGGATCCGCTATTGTATCATAATCACGGATTAATCCACGATAAATCCCGCAATAGCGGATCTCTTGTCCGCTTATTGCTGCGAAATCGGTGAAATAAGGAAATAGCGGAACCAGTGTCCTCAAATAACGCGAATCGATGGACTTCAACAATGCTGGATGGCGGTATCATAATGAGAGAATCTGTACGCTATTAATCGCTGCCGAACTGAATAACAGAGTAATACAAAAAGCTTACGCCGTTACATAACGGGTAAGCTTTAATGCGGCATGCCGTACATCCTGCCTACACGGTTCGCCTCCATAAAATCTATGCGATGCAGCCAGCCCATAGAGAGCTTTAGAAGCTCTCTCCAAAGCGACCTTAACCGGTCGCTTTTTTGTTTGCGTCCGGACGACAAGCCTGAAATATAGCCCAATCTACGTCTTGTATCTGCAGCTTTCAGCCGTTCAAGACCATCCCGGATGGATGTTGTCCAAGAGGAAGTGTCATTTCCCTGACTTATAATCATTAACTCAGAATATCGCGGAATGCGCAGGTTATAACAAAATGATTGTTTCGGAACTGCTTTCGCAGCTGATATGCTGTGGGTGAAATTCCAAAATTTGTAGATTTTAAATAAGGACATTGGTTCTGACAGACATGGTCCATAAGCGAGGGGGGTGATAAGAAAGTTCCAATTTATTGCAAGCGATTACAAAAGTGCAAGTAAAAAAAAGGAGGAGATGAAATGAAGAACAACGTTGCAAAGGTAACCGGCATGGTGTTGTTGTTTTCTCTGGCGCTAGCTCTCATAGCGGGAGGATGGGTGAATAAGACAATGGTCCATGCTGCCGGTCTTTCGATTATCGGCGGCGGGGGCTGGAATGAAACGGCGTATATAGAATGGTCACCCGTGAGTAATGCGGAGGGATACAATGTCTACGTGAAACACGCCAATGCGCCGGATTCCAGCTATCAACAAATGGATAATGAGCTGATCCGGCAATACCCTTCCTATTGGAGAGCAGATGCCGTTGGACTCGCAGCAGGAAATTATGTGATGAAGGTTGAAGCCAGGATGTCGGACGGTTCAACGGTAAGTGTCGTTTCGAATAACCTATCCGTAGCGCCGCATGATCGATCCGGATTTGCTTTTTCCTCAGACTCGCCATACGAGACAGGCTCGGGTGCCTACAATGATGACGGAACACTTAAGGATGGTGCACAAGTTATTTATGTGACCTCCGAAACGGCACGAACCGTCACCCTTGATGTGAAAATCAATAGCTCAGGCGGAATTCAAACGGGCGTGGGGATCGGCGAGATTTTGACGCTAAGACAAAAAGGATATGATACAACCCCTCTTGCGATTCGATTTATTGGAAAAGTTACAGATGACGACATGAGCGGACAACTGAATAGCAGCGGCTACCTTCAAGTAAAAGGCAAAAATGAATATTCGGAAATGAATATGACGATCGAAGGGATCGGAGACGACGCTTACGCTTATGGGTGGGGATTACTCCTTAGATATGTCGGGAATGTGGAAGTGAGAAACCTGGGGCTCATGTTGTTCCCTGATGACGGGATTTCCATGGATACAGGAAACGTCAACGTGTGGGTGCATAATAACGATCTGTTTTATGGAACTGCAGGAGGAGATGCCGACCAGGCCAAGGGCGATGGTTCAACGGACCTGAAAAAAGGATCGACCTATATTACCATCTCTTACAATCACTACTGGGATTCGGGAAAAGCGGCTTTGGTCGGTTTGAGTGAATCGGAGGAATTCTTTGTCACCTTCCACCATAACTGGTTTGATCACTCGGACTCCCGCCATCCACGAATCCGATTGGCATCGGTTCACATCTATAATAACTTCTATGACGGAGTCTCAAAATATGGGGTCGGTGTGACAACGGGAGCTTCGGCCTTTGTGGAATCCAATTACTTTAGACATGCCAAATACCCGATGTTGAGCTCCTTGCAAGGTACGGATGCTTTAGGGGAAGGGACCTTTTCGGGCGAAGACGGAGGCGTGATTAAGGCCTATAACAATAGGATCGTAGATGCGGACAGTCTGATTTATGCCAATTCCAATACCGGAACAGCTCCGGCAAATGCAACCTCATTCGATGCGTACTTGGCTTCGTCAAGAATTGAAACCGTACCAAGCTCATACAAAGCATTCGTGGGAGGAACGGCTTATAATAACTTCGACACAACCGTCGATACGGGAGTAAATAGCGCCGACATCGATAACGTGAGCGATGTAGAACAGATTGTTACCGCACAAGCCGGACGCCTGAATAACGGGGACTTCACCTGGGAATTCAATGATGCCGTTGACGACACATCCTATGCCCTCAATACAGCTCTTATGGCTAAAATAAGCAGCTACACCACTCAACTTGTATCCGTAGGCGGGAATTCAACCGGGGCGGAGCCGGAACCAGAACCAGAACCAGAACCGTCCACCGGAGAACAAGTTCACAACTTCACAACGTCCGGAGTGGAAAGCGATTTCTTTAATATTGTAGGGAATCTCTCCACAACCAAGGGAACTGTGGTGTATAACGGCTTAACGCTAACCCAATGTTTGAAAATCGAGAGTTCAACCCGTATTACCTTTACCTCTACGGAAACCGCTACATTAACATTAGTGTTTAATTCGGCAGACGGAACCAAGATCAAGATTGATGGAACGAGTTATCCCATGACGAATGGTATTGTTAGTGTGTCACTTGCTCCAGGAGCGCATACGATTACAAAAGATCATACGACGAATCTCTTTTATATGGAGTTGGACTAGAGAGACTTCGGTTAAAAAGTGGAGCGACCGTGATTCGGTCGCTTTTATATTTGGCCACTTTTCTTTCCATTACAACCATCCTCTTTCATATTTAGTAACTTATCGTTCCATTAACTGCGGGATTCGATATAGTATCCCATAGTCACCCCCACCATGTTCCTGTACAATAAAGTGAAAATAAACGGGACTGGCGGAAGGGGTGTGGCCAGCATGTCTTTCAGGTTCAAACCACTTAAATCCTGGAGTCTTCGTGCTAAAATTTTGCTGATCTTCCTGCTGCTCATTTCGATTCCGCTCAGCATGCAGGGCGTGGCTACCTACGTGGATTTTTCCAACTCCGTTGAACGAAGAACCTCCGATTATACCGCTCAATTGGTGGACCAGATCAACCGGAATTTGGACAGGACCCTGATGGAGATGCAGAGATTGACGTTGATGCCTTTATACGATTCGGGGGTATTGTCCATCTTGCGCAAGTACAGGGAGGAGGATAGTCTGCATCAGCAGCCTACGGTGGAAGAACGCTCCAAAATGCAGCTTTATATCGCCAGCATGACTTTCGACAGGCCAGAGATTGACAGTATCCAGATTTTCGCCGGAAGCGGTTACACCTTCTCGAGCCTGGCTCCTAGCGCGATCGCTGCATATACGGACGTGGAGCGGCAGCCTTGGTACCCTGGCGTGGTAGAAGCGAGAGGGGCTTGGGTGCTGCTTCCGCCGCATCGGCCTTCTTACTATCTGGACGGCAATCAAAGTTATTTTTCCGTAGCCAGGCTGATCCGTGAGCCCAATACCAACCGGACGCTCGGGTTAGTCAAAATCGATTTGAAGCAGACCTTGTTCAAACAGCTTGTCGAAAATGTCAGGCTGGAAGAGAACGGCGGCATCGTCGTGCAAAATAGCCGGGAGGAACTTTTCTACATGGCGACCGCAGATGGGGATACGGAGGCGTCCAAGCTGCTTCCGGACCGGATCCTCGAGCTTTCAGGGCGTTCGGAAACGGCAAGCCAGATTCTGCATATGGAGGGCAGCAAGTATTTGGTTGTCTCCAACTATTCCCGATATTCCGATATCCATATCGTCAGCTATATTCCGGTGGCGTCCCTGCTTGTGGAGACCAAGGAACTTCGCAATTTTACGCTGCTAGCTGGCCTGGTATGTCTCGTTATGGCAGGGGCTTTAGCCATCTACTTCTCTTATCGGCTGACCCAACCCCTCGGGACGCTGGTACGAAAAATGCGACTTGTGGAGCTCGGCGATTTCAAGCAGAGCGTGCCGGTAACTGAGGATGAAATCGGCCGGCTCGGTTCCGGCTTCAACCGGATGGTAGAGGAAATCGACCGGCTCGTCCATGAAGTATACGTGCTTGGCATGAGGGAAAGAGAGGCGGAGCTAGCCGCACTGCAAAGCCAGATCCAACCCCATTTTATATATAATACACTGGAGTCGATCAGCATGCTTGCCCGGCAGCGCAATAATGAGGACGTCTCGGAAATGGCCACAGCTTTGGGACGATTGATACGCAGTGCAGTGGAGCAGGACCGAAGCCTCATCCGGCTTGGCGAGGAGCTTGAGACGGCGGAGTCCTATATTCGTATCCAAAAAATGCGCCATGGTTCCAGGCTGCAGGCTATGTTCGATATCGAAGAAGGGTTGGAAGATTGCCTGGTCCCGAAGCTGCTGCTTCAGCCGCTCATTGAGAATGCGATTATGCACGGGATTGGAGACCGCGAGCAAGGGGGAACGGTATACGTTACGGTGGCGCGATTTGAGGAAGAAGTGCTGTTGACCATTCGGGATGACGGGCGGGGTTTGTCGGAGGATGAATTGGCGGCTTTGCAAGCTTCTTTGGAAGAGGCCGGGGATGATGTGGCAGCAAAAACTCCGGCGATGCCATTACGCGGTCATGGCGTGGCGCTAAAAAATATTAAACAGCGTTTGCGGTTGATTTACGGCGGGGACTGTGACTTCGAAATCGATGGAAGCTTGGGACAAGGTGCGGCTTTTACCGTGACGCTGCCGTTCGCGAAACAAGAAAAGTAGGAGGTCATCAATGATCAAGCTCATGTTGGTGGAGGATGAGGATATTATCCGTAAAGGCATCCGCGATCTGATCGGCCGTGTGGCTCCTGATTTTGAGGTCGTATACGAAGCCGCTCACGGTAAGGAAGCGCTGACTTATCTGGAACGCAATGTGGTGGATGTGCTCATTACGGATATTCGTATGCGGGAGATGGACGGGCTTCAGATGGTCGAAAAGCTGCGGACCGCGGGCCATGGGATGCCGATTGTCATTATCAGCGGCTATGGAGATTTTGTATATGCTAAAAAAGCGCTGCAATTCGGGATCGCCGATTACCTGCTGAAGCCCATAGATCGTAAGGATTTTACGGTTGCTTTGGACAAGATTCGGCTGACCTTGAATTCTTCAAATCGATATGCGGGTGGGGCTGAGCCGCAAAGCGAGGCGGACGGGGGGCCGCCATCCAGCGAGGGGCACAGGATAATCCGGAAGCTGAAGGCGTATATCGCTGAAAACCCCGACGGTGATTTGCGTCTGCAGACGTTAGCGGAGATGGTGCATTTAAATCCTTCCTATCTAAGCCAGCTTTTTAAGCAGGAAGGGGGCGGCAATTTGTCCGATTATATCGCCGAAACGCGCATCCGTCGAGCCTGCAAGCTGCTGGAGACGACGAACCTGAAGGTTTACGATATCGCCCGTCTATCAGGGTATCAAAGTCCGAAGCATTTTATGCTGGTATTTAAACAGCATACCGGAATGACGCCGGGAACCTATCGGGAGCAATACGGTGTGTAACACTACATAACAAATTATGTTATGTAGTTCTTTTTTTATGGGCGAAAACGGAAATGTTCTAAAAAAATCGTACCTTTTCTGAACGTTTAGTGATTTTTTATATGACCATATGTAAATATAATTAACCTCATCACAACCTTAACTTGAACAATATAGAGGGGGAAGCGGTATATGAAAAAATGGTTGACCGGGTTGTTGGCATTAACACTTGGTGTGGGGCTCATTGGCTGCGCCGGAAAAGAACAGCCGAAGAATACGCCAGGCGAAGCCAGTGGCGAGAAGGTACTGCTCAAATTTGCGACCTGGGGAAATCCGGCGCAGCTTGAGCTGTACAAAGGGCTGACCGACGCTTTCACGCAGGAGCATCCGAATATTGAGGTGCAAATTGACACGATCCCGTTTGCGGACTATCAGCAAAAAATGTCCGTACTGGCGGCAGGCCAGGAGCTGCCCGACATTGCCTGGGTATCAGAGCGGATGGTACCGCAATTTATGGCCAACGACATTCTGGCCGATGTCACGGATATTGTTCAGGATGAAGCTTTTGACATCGATGACATTATACCTTCGACGCTTGAACTGTTTCGCCAG
Organism: Paenibacillus sp. p3-SID867; assembly: GCF_025142895.1. Taxonomy (NCBI): domain Bacteria; kingdom Bacillati; phylum Bacillota; class Bacilli; order Caryophanales; family Paenibacillaceae; genus Paenibacillus; species Paenibacillus sp. p3-SID867. The sequence continues at coordinate 409,206 of NZ_JAMBDM010000005.1, read as the reverse complement.
GACGACAAGCTATACGGACTGCCGTTTTCCACTCCGCCCAGCGTGGTGTTCTACAACGAAGATTTGTTCAAGCAAGCGGGCTTAAGTACGCCAAATGAGCTTGCGGAAAAAGGAGAATGGACGTGGGAAAAGTTCGAAGAAGCCGCAAAAACGATCAAGACGAGCGCTGCTTCACCGAACGTTTACGGGGCTAACTTTTTCCGTGACTGGAAGACATGGATTATTCTCGCTTCGTATTCTTGGTCAAACGGGAGCGGACCCTTTAATCCGGAGATGACGGAATACACTTGGAATGATCAATACGGGGTTGAAACTTTGGACATGCTGAAGCGCATGATGTTTACAGAAGGCTCACACCCGAAGGCGGGAGAGCAGGTTAATTTTGAATCCGGGCAAATCGGCATGATTTTCGACAACTATAGCTTTGTATCCAAAGCCAGGGAAATCCAAAATTTCAAATGGAGCATTGCGCCAATGCCATCAGGCTCGAAAGGCAGCGTTCCAATGATGGGTCAGGCGGGTTACGTGCTATTTAAAGAGGGAAAACATCCGGAGGAAGCCAAGGAACTGTTGAAATTCCTTGCCGGCAAAGAGGGTGTCCAAAAAACTTCGGCCTTCTTTGTGCCGCCGCGCCAATCGGTGTTGAACTCGGATGAGTTCCTGAGCGTGGAGGGCAATCCGGATGCCGGGCACATCAAACAGGCGGTCATCGATGAAATGCCTAAAGCAGTTGTGCAGCCGGGACATATCCGCTGGCAAAACATTGACACGGAGATTTTGACAGGCTTTGACGAGTTATTTGCCGGGCGGGGTGAACCGCAGCAAATTCAGGACGAGGTAAAAAGCAAGGTGGATGCTCTGCTGAGCAAATAGTGGAAGCTACATTAGGAGGAACGGGCATGAATCGTTTGGATAAAGCATTAAACGAAGCGCCGGGGCTGCAGCTGTTCGTCAGCCTCCCGGCCAATGACATCAAGCTTGCAGAGGCAGCCTTGGCTTCGGGCGCCGACGGTTTGAAAGTTCATATCAATGTAGGGCACCGGGCCAGCGGCAATCGCTTCGGCACGCTGGGCAGCTATGCCGACATTTTCAAAGACATTCGCTCCCGCTTTAGCGGCCCCCTTGGAATTGTGCCTGGAGGCTCGGTGGAAGAGGTAAACGCGGAGGAAATTACCCGGCTCCCTGAACTTGGCGTCGATTTCTACTCGATTTATGCCTTTCATCATCCTGCTTTTCTGCTGCAGGCCCCGGGATTGGCAAGAACGTTTGCGATCGATAGCGAGTTCGACCGGGACATCGTGGAAGGAGGCCGGACCTTCGGCATCAGCGCGCTTGAGGCTTCCTTCGTTCCCGGCCATGAATATGGTACCAGGCTTACCCTTGCCGATCTGCTTCATTACCGCTGGCTTGCGGCACACGGCGGTTTGCCGGTCATTGTGCCAACCCAGCGTAAAATCGGGCCGGAGGATATCCCGGCCTTGGCCGATAGTGGCGTCAAGGTTCTGTTGGTCGGAGCGGTGGTCACGGGCAATGAAGCGGAAGGCATCCGCAAGGAGGTTGCCGCTTTACGGAATGCGATCGATCGTCTGTAGAGGTGCCCCACAAGGAGGAAAGCGACATGACCACACTTGAAACGATAAAATCTGAAGGGCCCGGTCGTCCATTTCGAAGGAAGGCAAGGAAGAACAGGCCTTTAAACCGCGGAGACCATTTGGCGGGCTGGCTGTTTGTGCTGCCGATGGTGCTGGGGTTCGTTCTGCTGCTGCTTGTCCCGCTCATTATGGCGCTTTATATGAGTTTTACTGATTGGCCGCTGCTGGGTGAGGCCAAGCTCATCGGATTTGAGAATTACCGCACGATTGCGGGGGACGCGGAATTTTGGCGCGTGCTGGGCAATACGCTTTATTTTGCTGTCGGACTTGTTCCGCTGAACATTATTTTGGCATTGCTGCTTGCAATCCCGTTATCAAAAAATATCCGCGGAGCCGGCTTTTTCCGGACATTGATCTTTATTCCGGTCATGACCTCGCTGGTGGTCTGGTCGATTGTCTGGAAGTATATGTTTGCCACGGACTCCGGGTTCATTAACCAACTGCTGCGCATGATCGGCATTACCGGACCGGCCTGGCTGTACGATACCCGGCTTGCCATGCCCGTTGTTATCGTGACCAGTCTTCTGAAAAATGTCGGTTTGAATATGGTTTTGTTCATTGCGGCGCTGCAGCAGGTTCCGGCGCAGCTCTACGAGGCGGCCAGAATCGATGGCGCGGGGAGAATGCGGATTTTTTTCCGAATTACCGTACCCATGATCACGCCGACGATTTTTTTGACCCTGATGATGACCATTATCGGTTCGTTGAAGGTGTTCGGACAAATTTACGTGATGACACAAGGGGGGCCTTCTGGAAGCACGAAGGTGCTCGTCTACAACATTTGGGAACGAGCCTTTAAGCTGTTCGAGTTCGGATATGCTTCTGCGCTGGCTTATGTGCTGTTTGTCATCACCCTGCTGCTTACGCTGGCACAATGGCAGATGAGAAAAAGGTGGGTTCTGAATGAAAGCTAGTCTATTTGCTAAAAGGGGCAACCCGGCAGGCGGGAACCTGTTCCATTATCTGCTGCTGCTTGCCGTTTCGGTGGTCATGATGACCCCGTTCGTGTGGATGGTCTCGACTTCGCTCAAACAGCCGGCTGATGTGTTTGTTTTTCCGCCGCAGCTGATTCCGTCGCCGATACGATGGGCGAATTATGCGGAAGTGCTGGAGACGATCCCGTTCCATCTATTTTATGGCAACAGCGTCTATATCGCCCTTCTGGTTACCGTGGGCACTGTGCTTTTCTCTTCCATGGCGGGGTATTCCTTCGCACGAATTCCTTTTTGGGGGAGAAGCCTGGTGTTTCTGCTGCTGCTGAGCACGATGATGATTCCGAATGAGGTCATTGCCATTCCGATGTTTCTGTTTATGCGTGAGCTGGGTTGGATCAATACGCATTTACCGCTGATTATTTTGCCTATATTCGGCGCAGGCGGTGTGTTCGGGGTGTTTGTGATGCGGCAATTTTTTCTGGGGATTCCGAAGGAGCTGGAGGAGGCGGCGATGATCGACGGCTGCTCGAGGCTGCGGATTTATTCCACAATCATGATGCCGTTAGCAAAACCTGCAATCGCCACGCTGATCATTTTCACGTTTTTGACGAGCTGGAACGATTTTTTTGATCCGCTGATCTTTATTAATGACCGTAAGCTGATGACTTTGCCGCTGGGATTATCGCTGTTTACCGACGAGTCGGGGACATCGTGGCATCTGCTGATGAGCGCTTCGGTTATGGCGACATTACCACTGCTCATTGTGTTTTTCTTTGCGCAGAAGCAGTTTGTCGAAGGGGTATCCATGACGGGTCTCAAGGAATAGCGTAAATAACGCTTAAAAGGAGGAGTAAAAAGAGATGGACAGCAGGACACGGATCATGGAGGCGGACGTGGTAGTTATAGGTGCGGGGCCGGCGGGCATTGCCGCCGCCATTGCCGCCGGCAGGCAGGGGGCAAGCGTCATCTTGATTGAACGGTACGGGTTTGTCGGCGGGATGTCTACGGCTGCCGGAGTTTATCCTTGGATGACGTTTCATACACAGCAAGGGGAACGGGTCATCGGCGGTATTGCACAGGAAATTGTGGAGCGCCTGATGGAGCGAGGGGGCTCGCCCGGCCATCTTCGCGATACCGTCGGTTTCGTGAATACGCTGACGCCGTACCATCCAGAGATATATAAGGTGCTTGCCGTCGATATGCTGCGCGAAGCGGGGGTGAAGCTCGTCTCGCACAGCTTCGTTGACGAAGTCGGACGTGAAGGCGAATACATCCAGTCCGTGACCCTTACTGGAAAATCGGGGCGAATCAAGGTTGACGGGAAGATGTTCGTCGATGCGTCCGGGGATGCGGACGTCGCTTATCTGGCGGGAGCACCGACGCTTCAGGGGCGCGAAAGCGACGGGCTGTCGCAGCCGATGACGATGAAATTCCGGATGCGGGGTGTTGACGTGGAGGCGATTCGGAAGGCGATGCTTGCTGATCCCGACAATTTTTATCACAAGACGCCGTTTGCCGAACTAGAGAATGAGCGTATTCCGCTCACGGGGGTTTCCGGCTTTTATAAGGAGTGGAAGGCTGCCGAGGTCCCGATCAACCGCGACCAGGTTCTGTTGTTTATCGGACCGGAGAAGGATGAGGTGCTGATTAACTGTACGCGGGTACAAGGCTTAAGCGCGACCGATGTCGAGGAACTGACTTTGGCGGAGGAGGAAGGGCGCAAGCAGGTGCTGATGATGGCGGGATTTTTGAAATCGCGGGTGCCCGGATTTGCCGAGGCCTCCATTTCCTCGGTTGCCCCCCAGATCGGAATTAGGGAGTCGCGCCGAATCGACGGTCTGTATCGGTTAACGATGGAGGACGTGGTGACGGGACGACATTTTGAAGACGGCATTGCGAGGAGCGGTTATCCGGTTGACTTGCATGATCCGTCAGGCAAAGGGATCATGGAGGCTACCATCGAGAATGACGGTTCCTACAGCATTCCTTACCGCTGCCTGGTGGCCCGAGGGCCAGTAAATCTGCTCGCGGCGGGGCGTTGCATTTCCACCACGCATGAAGCACTGGCGACCACGCGCTTGACGCCAAGCTGCATGGCTACGGGAGAAGCGGCGGGCACGGCGGCGGCCCTGGCCTGCAAGGCGGGAATCACTGCGGCGGAAGTCAATGCATCGCAGCTCAGGGAGATGCTGTACGCCCAAGGGGCGATTGTGTAAAGAGACGCGGGCTAGCCCCGCTCCGGTATAAACCTGGGGCGGCTCCGTATTTTTGTAGTGTGTTTGAGGGGGACTGCTTTTTTGCATTTCCTTAAAGCTCGTTTGTAGGTTTCCTTGTTGATTCAGACGAAGAAATTCAAAAGAGCATTGCTGATTCAGAAGTACGAATTGTCTAAAAATCTATGTAATCGTCATCAGCCTGTGTTCGGGTTGGTGGAGCCTTGGTAAAAGAGTGTTACGGATTTTTCACTATAGGGGTTCGACCCCCTTCTATACATACAATAATGAAGCGACCGTAACTGGTCGCTTTTAGTTTATGGTCCCCGATGCAAATTCGGAAACAAGGGTTGTTACGTATTTATGGCTGAGCGGACTTCGTTCAGTCGTGCGGCCATTCCGTCAAGCGGGTAAAGATTTTTCGAAGATGACGTATCACCTTTCTATGTTCAATGAATCTTCATTCCCTATGTGCTTTTAATCACAAGTCACGGTGCATGAGAATGCTAGTTTAGAGATGTAAACAAGATAGAGCTTAATCTTTATATATTGAAACAAAACAGAGGTGATGAACATGAGTGAATTAATTAATAACCGTGAGGAAGGAATTTCTGCTCATCGAACTGCCCGGCTACATTTGCTCAAGGAAATCATTAAAGAGCTTCACCATGGAAAAAGCGTGGAGGAAGTAAAGTCAAAATTCAACCAAGCTGTAGGCGAAATATCGGTTGATGAAATATCGGAGCTGGAGCAAGTGCTGATGCAGGAGGAAGGAATCCCGGTAACCGAAGTACAGCGACTGTGCAGCGTGCATGCTGCGGTATTTAAAGGTTCCATCCAAGACATTCACAGAGCCCATAAGCCTGAAGAGCAGCCTGGACATCCTGTGTTTACCTTTAAGATGGAGAACCAAGAAATCGATCGACTGGCAAACTTCAAAATCGCACTGCATCTGGATCAGTTTCTTAAGGATCAAGGAGAGGCAAATCGCCTCAAATTGCTGGAGGATTTCAGTCTCCTCTATGATGTAGACAAACACTACAGCCGCAAAGAAAATTTGCTGTTTCCTTTTCTTGAGAAATACGGAATTTATGGACCGACCAAGGTGATGTGGGCAGTAGATGACGGTATCCGAATGGGCATAAAAGAAGTGAAATCCAAACTTACTCATTTTGATGGGCATGCCGAGATCGTAGTGGATCTGGCCAGACGCGTCTTAAACGAAGTTACAGAAATGATCTATAAAGAGGAACATATCTTATTACCTATGGCTCTGGAAAAGTTAACGGAGGATGAATGGCTTCAAATTGCTGCCCAAAGCGAAGAGGTCGGTTATTGCTTGATTGCGCCCGATCAACAATGGAATCCTGAAAGAGCAGCTGAGCCTGGCGCAGATCAGGGATTGGCGTCTTCTCCGCTGCAAGAGGGATATATCCGAATGAGTACAGGCATTTTATCGGTCAAACAGATGGAATCCATTTTAAATCATTTACCGGTCGACCTAACCTTTATCGATGAACATGATATCGTTCGATATTTTTCCCAGGGCAAAGAACGAATCTTCGTTCGTACCAAAGCGGTGATCGGCCGAAGTGTTCAGAACTGCCATCCTCCGCAAAGCGTTCACGTCGTCAATCAGCTGCTTGCTGATTTCAAAGCAGGTGTCAAAGATGCAGAGGATTTCTGGATTCCGGTTAAAGATAAATTTGTCTACATTCGCTATTTTGCCGTAAGGGATGAAGAAGGGAACTATTTAGGCACGCTGGAATTCACTCAAAACATTAAACCGATTCAGGAGCTCACCGGTCAAAAACGGATTCTCTCTCCGTAAGTGTATAGAAAACATCTTGACTAACGCGATCCGGCGAATTGTGGTTTCAAGCAGCCACGCTTCGCCATCATACATACTAAAGGGGCTGTCCCGAATGTCATTGTAAATGACGGAGACACGGCCCCTTTTTTCATTTAGTCAAACATAAAGAAACCGCTCTTTGATAAAATGGAGGTACCACCCAACCATAAACCAAAACGAGACGGTTTCTTGGTACATTCATCGCGCCGTTGTACGGTTGGAGCCTTTGTTGGTGATGGCGCAGCTAAAGTGGTCAAAAATAGAGTTCGCTGGATTCGCGGACTATTCAAATAATTTCAGAAAGGCGCTAAATCATGAACGCGATATCTTATCGGAAATCCGTAGCATGGGGCAAAGCACTTGGCAGTTTACTGTTTGTGCTGGCCTGCCTGTTTCTGTTGTACGCGGCTTTTTTTATGGATACTTCCTTTATTCGTAAGTTTTTTTGTATCACATCAGCCATAATAGGGATTCCGTTTTTTGGAGGATATTTGCTTGTCAGCTTGCCAAAGGCACTGAATTCAGACACGCAGCTGCTCACCTACGATCAAAATTCCATTTCAGATGGAATGCGGACCGTGGCCTGGACGGAGATTACAAGTATCAGCTACAGCGGACCATCCATTCGGAAGTGGCTGCTTCCGAAATTTCCTGTGCTTATTTTTCATTTGAAAAACAGAGAGACCTGGACCGTGAATACGTATTATTTGTTAACCGATACTGAAATTCAGTCTGTCATGAAGCGCCTGCGGGGGCTAATCAGCCGTAACGGAAAGGAAACGTAATAGATCGGATCGAATCAGACTAAAAGCGCACCGAATCGGTGTTCTTTTTTGTTTTCCTCACAGACTTACCAAGCATCTTCCAAATCAACCCAGCGATGTCTTATCTTGAACTTTGCGTAGTACTAGAATCTCCTCTATAATAATAGGCTAATCTTAAACTGCATTCAGGAGGAAACAATGGACTTTATCAAAAATCAACTAGACGGATATGGCATGAGCGAACAAACCATTGGATATCTTTCGAATATGATCATGGTCGTATTTATCGCGGTGATCTCCATACTGGCTAATTTCATAGCCAAAAAAATCGTGCTGAAGACGATTATTCATATCGTCAACAACAATCGGTACACGTGGGACAATATCATCGTAGAGAAAAAAGTGTTCCACAAGCTGTCGCATCTCGTACCGGCAATCATTATTTATTTTTCGGCGTCCATCTTTCCGGCTTATCAAGTTTTGATTGAAAAAGCTGCAGCAACGTACATGATTATCGTCACCATCACGGTGTTGAATGCGCTGCTTAATGCTTTTGATGACATTTATCGTTCGTTTGAGGTCTCCAAGATCAGACCGATTAAGGGATACATTCAGGTGGTGAAGATCGTTCTCTTCATCATCGGTGGCATCGTGGTCATCTCGAACCTCATCGGGCAGAATCCTTTGATCATTCTCAGCGGGCTTGGTGCTTTATCGGCTGTTCTGATGTTGGTTTTCAAGGACTCCATATTGGGCCTGGTAGCAGGCGTTCAATTATCATCGAATGATATGGTGCGCGTTGGCGACTGGATTGAGATGCCGAAATATCATGCGGACGGCGACGTCATCGATATTACATTGAATACGGTAAAAGTAATGAATTTTGATAAAACGATCACGATGATTCCAAGCTACGCCCTCATCTCGGACTCGTTCAAGAATTGGAGAGGCATGCAGGTATCCGGCGGCAGAAGAATTAAGCGAAGCTTCTATGTCGATACGAGCAGTATCTGCTTTTGCACCAGGGAAATGATTGAGGAATTTCAGAAGATTCACTATCTTACCGATTATGTCACGACAAGAGTAAATGAAATTAACGCCTACAACATCGAACACCAGATTAATACGGAAAGTAAAGTGAACGGCAGACAGCTTACGAATGTGGGCGTATTCAGGGAATATATCCATCAATATCTGCGGAATCATCCGAAAATTCATAAGGATATGACGCTGATTGTCAGACAATTAGCGCCGGGAGATAACGGACTTCCATTGGAAATCTACGCTTTCAGCAATGACACCAACTGGGGAGTATATGAATCGATTCAAGCAGATATTTTTGATCATATCTTTGCCGTTGCGCCAACCTTCGGGCTTCGTGCCTTCCAGAATCCAACCGGCCATGATATCGTCCATCTCAAAGAAAGCCCGGAGTATTCGCGAGGGTATTAGATCAGCTTTAAGGAATGTATATTACAAATAGGTACCCGTAGTCCGCACCTTTTAAAGTGTTCAGACCATGGGTACCTTTCTAATAAGAGTCCCCTCAGATCAAGTCGTGAAGTCTGCTCGTGTCGACTACTTGAGCAAAGGTATCTTGTAGCGATGCCATAAATGTATCATGGACGGTTTTTGCAGGAATTACTGTATCATTCCATACTAAATCTCGGGTGGTGCACGCATCACTGAGCAATAGAACTTCATAGCCGAGGCGACTTGCCGTTCTCACGGTCGAATCGATACAGATGTGGCTCATCATGCCGCCAATGACCAACCGCGTGACTTCAATGGATTCGAGATATTCTTGCAGTTCCGTTTGAAAAAAGCTGTCTGGCGTGTGCTTAACGATGACTTGTTCGTTGGATTGGGGTTGTACGCCTTCATGAATGTTGATCCCTTCGGTATCGGGGAGAAAAAATGCAGCGTTATCCTCCAGAAGAATACACTGAATGTGGACAATAGGTAAATTCTTTTCCCGGAATAGCGACAATGCTTCTTGAGCATGGGTTAACGCTTGATCGGGATGGAATAATTCATTTCTACCTCCTGGAAAGTAATCATTCTGAATGTCTACTAATAGTAACGCAGTATTCATGGTTCATGGCTCCTTTACTCGTAGTAAAATCGGTTTCTACAAGTATTATAATTTTGGACCCGTAAACGGTGAATTACCCACTTTTTTGTGGGTATGGTGATCATGATTTCATAACTTATAACGAATGCCTTTGCGGTCGAGAAGCTCGGTTTGACCCCGCTCCACCATATATTCAATGCCGATCTCTTGCATAATCAGTACCGCCTCTAACAGCTTCCTCCCGCGTTCCGTAAGATAGTATTCTACGTGTAACGGATACCCTTCCGTTTTGATTTTATCAACGATCCCGCAGGATATAAGTTCTCTTAAATGCTGTAGCAACATCTTTTGGGTGATCTGATCAATATCTCGCTCCAGTTGGGCTAAGGACGTGTTCCCATTTTTTAATTGATATATGATCATGGTTTTCCATTTGCCTTTTATTATGTCATGAGCAATCTCCAATGGGCAGGTACATATCTCTCGAATTATCATCGAACTCACCTCTATGACATCATAACAAAAGTAATAAAATCGTGACACTTGAACATAAAAAAGTAGCATGTACACCATAAGAAAAGCGACCGCTAAGGGTCGCTTTTTTACGTTTTCTCAAGGAATGAGGCTAGTCACTGACGCTCCTAATGATAGTTCTTGGATTCATTTTCTTTGTATTTGTCATCGCTGTTATGCAGCGCTTGTTTCCGGCGATCGTTGCGGGCTTGTTGCTGTTGCTGGGCCTCTTGACTGTTTACAGGTGTTTCTGCCAGTTGTTCCACCGTGTTGACCAGGTTCTTGTCCGGTTGGTTCGTGCTCAATGGAAAGCACCTCCTTGTTTACTTTTTTTCGGTTATGAAGTTTATTATGTGCTGGCATAGGAAGGGCTATTCGTAGGCCGCATAAAGGTATTCACGGTTTCAAACGAACGTTAACGACGGCTGATGGAGGCAGACAGAAGCTTGTCAAAGTGGGGCTGAAATCGGGTTATTATGAGATGAACCTGTTTTATGGTGTGAAGAGCGTGCATGACTGGAATATAACGGCGAGGAAGAGCTAGCGCGAATTACGGAATATGTAAAACAAACGTTTGACAAAGAGCTGCTGGACGTATTTTTCACAGCTATTGAGTGCATGCCGCTGGACGACTAAATCGTGCATGATACATACACCTCCACACGAGGCTTTGACTTGTTGATGAGCTGTGGAATAGTGAAATGATCCCCAAACGACAGGTTTGGGGATTCTTAATAGAGGGGACATATGGTATCGAGGGTGTCTGAGGGCTGAAGGATATGATTCAAGAAAAGACTCATGAAGTTCATGTGTTTATTCACTTATGGCATCTACAACCATGGCCGTTAGCTCGTGCACGGTATGTTCGTTTAATGGACGCTGAATCTGGTACATAGCCATACTCCCGGACATACGCGCTGTGATGTCAAAATGCCACTTCGTTAATCCGCTGCCGGATAAAAGTTGGTTTCGATAGGTATGACGATGCAGCAGCGGCAGCTTCTCTAATTTATCAATCTCACGTATATGTAGTTGACTGCAATCCGTCTTCACGAGCTCAAAAATGCCAGCCAGCGGCAGGGGATTATTGGAGAATTGGGATGTGACGGGGACGGCGTACTTGGTTTCACGCTCGAACAAAGGTCGAAATTGCCTGGAATCCATACCGAAGACTTCAAGGCTTTCCTGCCAAAGCTTTTGTTGAGGATAAGCTGGCGTTGCGTAAGGAATATTTTGTTGGTCCAGCGTCACAGCGATAATGTCATCCGTTAATAATTGGTATCCTTTCTGCAGAAAGGCAGAGGCCAGCGTCGACTTCCCGTGTCCAGAATGGCCGATGAAGGCATAGGCTTTATGGTCAATGACTACCGCACTGCCGTGCAGGGGGAGTATTCTACGCTGCAATAGAAGGGCACCCATACAAGATCCCAGCACGTACAGCCGGATTTTATCCTCCGCTGCCCCCTTCTCTGGAGAGACAGAGATGGTCGACCCGTTCTCTATTGCAAAAACAGCGAGTTCAGGTACTCTGAACATGACCATATCTTCAGTACATACCCATGTTTTATTCGATGTATCAGATCTTCCAAGCCATCTTTCAGTCAGATCAGCATAACGGACGACAATATCGGCATAATCGTCCGGGAGGACGACGGGCTGTAACTCAGGCAGGGGAATGTCACTATGAATGGAAAACCCGAAGGCCTTATATGCGGTTGGCTTAAACGTTTGAAGCATGGTCCTCACTCCAATGATTAATATGCGAATACAAAAAGATAGCCCTTATACCCGATCAGGCGTATAGGGGCTCTTTTTATCAGAAAAAATGATGACTTTATATGTTAGCTGGTGTGAACCATTTCGTCCGGATCGGGTTGCACTCCATCCGGAATTGCACTACCAGGACCAGCCATGGTCATTTTGATGTCAAGAACCTCCAAAGCAGGTACGCTCCATTCCTTTTTCATATAGATTCACCTCCTTTCAAAAGTTTTTTTGAAGAAATCGGTACAGAATGAGGCTGCGCATTAGGAGTTTGATCGAGGAATTATAGGCTTGATTCGGGCTAATTCCCTGGTGGGCTTCCGCTAAGGCCTCGTGTATGACAGGCATGTTGATGATCTGCTGCATTCGGGAATCTCGGTATACATGATCCAGTTCGTTTAAAAACAAAGGCCAGTCATTTAGCATTCGATGGATTGAATCTGCCGCTTGGATTCCTCTCGTTCGATGATTAAGACGGATGGAATCAGGGAGCCAGCCTTTTGTGGAACGGCGGATTAACGCACGGTCCATCCCTTTCTGAACGAATTGTTCCATTGGTGTTGATAGGCAGAAACGAATGACCCTTAGATCATTGGAGGGATCATGGCTCCACAGGGAGTAGCGAAGAGAGAGTTTACAATTACTTGTGCCGGTTGCGCTCCACATGTTGACTCTTTCGTAATGCACTCTTCTCGCTTCTAACGGGTCATCAGGTAAATCGTCAGTAGAACCGATTCCAGTAAATGCAGGGTCATTGAGCTTTTCATAAATACCCACTCGTTTAGCGTAGTCGGAATTAATTAATTGTGGGAAATCGTAGGAAGCGATTGGGGAACCGAACCGTTTCAGTAACGGAATGGCTTTACGGCTGACAATGGAATATAACCGTCTGCGACTCACTCCAACGTTCCTGCTGTATCGTTTGATTTCCTGACTCAATTGAAGCCAATTAAGGTTTTTCATGAGTTTGGTGTAATGTTCGACCGCAGGACCCCAAGAGATGCTGTAATTTCCTCGGGCGCCATTGAGCAGAATACCGATATCTCGTTGTTCAGCATGTTCGTAAATGCCTCGAAGCCAAAACGAATTATCAAAAAACTTATATGGAGACTCCAGGATGTCAAGCCAATCATCGATTTCCGTGAAAGCACTTCTTCCGGAGAAATCCAAATAATGGTCGTTAATGTTCCCCACGAATTGCACCGTTTGCTTAATGAGAGGTCTCTCGTCTGCAAGTCTGTGCTTCGGCGTCCAATCCACAAATCCGGTTTCTGGCACGTAACTGAAGGTATGTAGCGAACGGTTTTCATGCTCTAACGCTCTGGCCGCAAAACTAACCACCGAACCTGAATCCAATCCTCCGCTAAGATGAGCTCCGACATTCCGTTTCGTTCGCCGAAGCCGTGCGGTTACGGCTTTGTTGAATACTTCCCGGAAAGCCTCCTCATACTCTTCTGATGAAGCCAATTGCAAAGGAATGACATCCGAGAGGCTATGGTATCGGCTAACCGATACGTTATCATTCTTAATGATGATTTTATGAGATGGCGGCAGTTGAAGGATGTTTTTGTAAATCGTAGTGGATACGTCCGGCGGTTCAAAAACGCCACTGATTGCCAGAAACTCAGCCAGCCATGTTTCGTTGATCTCTTTATGTACGAAAGGTAATGAAAATAATGGATTGATGGCCGTACAGAAGCAGATCTGCTGCTCATTATGATGGTAATAGAGCGTTCTTGTGCCGGAAAAGTCTCTAGCTCCGAAAAGGAGCTGCTTTCTCTCGTCCCAAATGATGAAAGCAAAGTCCCCGACTAACCGTTCCGGCATTCGTTCGGACCATTTCTCATAGGCAAGGAGCAGAACTTCACTGTCTGTCATATGCTGTCGTGAGTGATGCGGTACTTGCAATTGATCCATTAATTCATCGCGATTGTCGATAATGGCGTCAGCCGTTATGGCAAGCCCCCGGTTCAAATCGTAGGAAGGTAAACGTTCATGGACGGATTGCTCCGTAATCCACTGTGCATGACAACCTAACATGATGTGATTCATGTTCCATAACCTACTTTGGTTGGCCGGATATTGCCTCAAAGCCTCCATGATAAGTCCGCCATGCTCCGACTGGACCACTTCCCCATTAAAACGATAAATACCGGCGATAGCACTCATTTGAATTTCCTCCAATTGGACCAGAACAATCACTACTCGATACCTATTGTATCGTTGTTATTATATAATACGATACAAAACGTATCAATGTTTTTTTTCTTCTTGTTTTGGATGATTTGAATTGGTTGAAATAACAAGATTAGCGTTTCGTTTATGCCTGGAGCTTTTACGGAACAGGATGAGACAGCAAAAATAAGCTAGGAGAACACCGAGGGAGTCGTTAATCACATCATAGATCCGGCCACCCCGGAAGAAGAAGAGCTGGAGGATCTCCGTTAAAGCGGCGTAGATGATACACAAATAAAAAGCCGATTTATATTTCCCGAAATTTGAAGCGAGCAAGGCAAGAATAAAGAAACCGATGAAATGACCTATTTTCCGCAAAATCCAGTCGTTACTAGCCCATTGGAAGTCAAGTTTTAGCAATTCCGACCAATCGGGATTTGGATTGAGCTGGAAATCAATAATATGATATTGGATCAGCAGATTGAAGTTAACGGAGCAAGTGAAGATGAATAGGGCAAGAGCCCAGATAATCGTAAGAACGATACGCATAGAAAAGCTCCTTTTGGATAGCGCTTCATTTATATAGGTATATTAATTTAAAATTTAGGAACCAGAATGGTTATTGATACATAATGTATCTAACCAAGATTGTATATTATAGCAGCTGTAGACATATTTCAAGTTAAAATAAATGGCGTTTGAATGAAAACAGGCATGGAGGAGATCAAAATGACCAACGAACATACGAATTACATGAAGATGAATAAATGGTCTCCAAACGATAAGTTGCTACTGGAAGACCTAAGTTTCAACTTCGAATTGTTAGATGAGGAAATGAAGAGCCGCGGAATTAATGTCAAATGGTTCGGAGCCGTTGGTGATGGTAAGACTGATGACACAATGGCATTCCAGGCAGCGATGGCAATGTGCGATATGCGTTACAAGCTGTTTGTCCCTGCAGGTGCTTATCGAATCAGACAAACGATCGAGAACAATAGCCGCGGGATTTATGGAATTGGCTCTTATGTGGATAGTGGACAAATGGGCACTAGGATCATTTGGGATCCCCTCGACACTACAACAGATTTGCTCCCTTGTATTAGAATCCGAAACGCTGGGGTAAAAGCTGTGTTCGAAGATTTTGGAGTTTACGGAATCGTCCAATATAGTTCTAGAAGACTCTCCACTTGGGTTAACAAGCAACTATTTGAAGAAAGCTTATATGATATGTTTTCTAAGGGGACTGTAGCAATCGAAGTGGCGGGTTCCGCAACACCAATATTCAGGAATATTACAACATCCGGTGTAAAGGTAGGGCAGTTGCTTAACAGTACCCATGGGCATGTATCCTCATATGATTGTTCTTGGAACGGATTAATTGGTGTTTATTGTCGTATAAATTCTGTTGATTACTTTTACCAAGGTGGTGGTATATCTGGAGCGTTTTGCGGGATTATGCTGGGCACTACATTAACAGCAGGCCATCGTGGGGGCTTTGATGCTACTATTCATAGAACACATCTTGGATTTTCACCTTACGCAATTTATCAGTGCATTGATAGTGGACTTGATGATTATAACAAAGCATCTTCAGTTATGGGGTTAGGCGGTATATACACAAATGCACCGTTCGAACAATGTGGAGAAGCAGCAATTAAATTATTGACCAAATCAACCACATCTAACTTGAGGATGTTCGGTTTCGGTTTTACCTGGTCGGCACCTAATTATTCTTCAAATTCCTCTAATTGGGAGTACCCACTTCCAGATGATTTGAAAAGACCAGATGAGAAACAGCAGTTTGCGGTATGGTTTGGAACCATTACAGGTACTACATCATTTAATGATAGTTTAGGTAGATTGAGGAAATCAAATGCTGTGGGCGCGGTCGGAACTGCGTTTATAGAGACTTTAACCGGTGATAAAGAGCCAGATTTGTCTGGATTAACGATTGCAGATACGGTTATTCGCAGGAAAGTCTCACCGTTATACAAATCCATGGATTTACAGGCTCGCATGCAGGAAAGAGAACATAGAACACTTATGCCGGTTTCATCACCGAACTTATTAAGAAATCCAGAGGTGCTATCGAATTGGTCGATACTGAATGGGGGAGGATTAAGTCTCGTGACTGCAAGTCAAGTCCCAATACCCATCACAAATGAGATGAAGCAGGTTATTGGAAGTAATCCAGTTATACTAAAGGTGTCTCCGGATGGGATCAATTCACCAAGTATTAGAATAAAATTTAATGCACAGAATTTACCATATCAAGGGGATGCAAATAGAAACTTGGCGATGCAATATTTCATTCTGGAAACGGAATATGAAAGTTCATCGATATTTAAATCGATGGGAAATATTATAGCGCAGAATGCAGAGTATATTTTTAATGATGCGATAACGTGGACAACGAAAGGCTGGAAACATATTCGGGGGAGAGAGTTAGCAAGTAAAACGGGTCTGTTGCATGAATTCAATATAGGGTTTATACCAAGAGTAGGTGATACCTACATTACAGGAGTGATGGTCACATGGGATCACATTGGCTCCTATTCACCATATTCCCATAGTTTTATGACAAGTACTTTAGAAATCGGTGGATCAGGAAATGGAATAATATTAACCGATCCAGCTACAGGCAGTAGATATCAAATATCTATTCTCAATGGCAATTTGAATATTACACCAGTAATCTGATCGATCAATATTTATAGTTACCAGTAAAAAATCGGAATCATTGATACTTCAATATCAATGATTCCGATTTTTTGCTGGTGCGGTACTTTAAGACTAGAACAGAAATGTAAGCGTTTTTAGCAAATGCGCCATTATTTTTGGGATACAAAACGTCACAAAATCCTTGACATGATACAAATTGTATCGTAGATTATGGAATATGAACTACACAAATCGTAGCACTGATCTTAGATCATGCACATATTTGAATCTAAATATACACTTCAATACTATCCCAGATTTTATGCAGGAGGTTACAAAGCGAAATGGAACTTAAACAAATTTTTAGAATTGTTCAGAAGAAATGGTGGTTGATAGCGACAATAGTAATTATTTCGATTGTAGCGACTGGAGTGAAAAGCTTCTACTTCACAACGCCGATATACGCAGCAAATGCAAAGCTTATAGTAAACCAGTCTTCGGGGGATGGAGGGGCTAGTCTCAATGCAAGCACGATCCAGACAAGTATCTTTCTAATTAACTCATATAAGGAGATCATAAAGTCTTCTGCCATTATGAATAAGGTAGTAGAGGAATATCCTGATCTGGGTTTGAATGCGTGGCAATTGTCAGCGAAGATATCTGTCACATCAGCTAACAATTCACAAGTTATGAATCTGATCTATGAGGATACATCCTATGCCAGAGCTGCCGAAATTGTAAATGCGGTTTCCACAGTGTTCAAGGAGCAAATCCCTCACATTATGAATGTTGACAACATCACGATCTTGAGTGAGGCGGACATGACAGCATCCCCTGTACCAATTAATGTAAACCCCATTATGAACTTGTTAATAAGTTTCGTTGTTTCGCTCATGCTGGCTACCGGACTTGTATTTATCCTCGATTATTTAGATGACACTTTAAAAACAGAAGATCAAGTTTCTGAAACGTTGGATGTTCCGGTACTGGCCGTTGTGGGTACGATCTCGAAAAGTGACCTGAAGAAATCGGCAAGAATGAAGTCTAAAGTAAAAACGAAAGTCGGTGAGAGTCCATATGCGACGATCAATCAATGATAGCAGCCTTATAGCATACACGAATCCTAAATCGCCTATATCAGAAGTGTATCGGCTGCTTCGCACTAAGATTCATTTCTCGTTAAAGGATCAGGAATCGAAGGCGATTGTGGTCACATCTTCTCAAGCAGGAGAAGGCAAAACTACAACGATCAGCAATCTAGCAATCACTTACGCACAAGAAGGTAAAAAGGTGATTCTAATTGATGCGGATCTGCGTAAACCTTCGCTTCACCGTGTTTTCTCCATGCCTAATCACCAAGGCTTAAGTACATTGTTGACCGGACTCACTAATATGCAAGATACGATTCAGGAAACGATTATTAGCCATCTTTCACTGTTGACTTCCGGGCCAATACATTCCAATCCTTCTGACCTTATAGATTCTTCAGTGATGAAGGAATTACTGAAGGATTTAAAGGAACAATATGATGTTATTCTCATCGATACACCATCGGTGCTTGCTGTAACAGACAGTGTTATTGTTAGCGCTTTGTGTGATGGCGTAATTATGGTGGTTGCTTCAGGTAAGGTGAAGAAAGATCATCTAAAGAAAGCTAAAGAACAGTTGGATCATGTGAATGCTCAAATGCTGGGTGTTGTGCTTAATAAGGAAGCTAGATGATCCTTAACCAATGATAGATGGGTTATCAGATTTCAAGCTGCAGAATTAAAGCGAGGGTATAAAGGTAATGTCTACTGCACCTTTTTCACTGTAGACACTCGGTCACGCTGTGGGTCTTATGACCTTAGACATTATTGTCGAGGGTGTGATGTGAGGGTGGGTTGAATGCCCTTATTTGGGAAATCGAGCTATGTATTTTTTCGGGTGAAATAGCACATAGCTGGGTTTTCTATCATCACAAAGCAGTACTAAGAAAAAAACGGATGGGTAGTGAGAGAAGGATGAAAAAAGTAAAAAAGGCAATTATCCCTGCAGCGGGTCTGGGGACTCGTTTTTTACCCGCAACTAAAGCGATGCCAAAAGAGATGCTTCCAATTGTGGATAAGCCAACTATTCAATACATTGTTGAAGAAGCGGTGGCATCAGGCATTGAGGATATTATTATTGTTACTGGGAAAGGCAAGCGCTCAATTGAAGATCATTTTGATCATGCATTTGAGTTGGAAAACAATTTGTTTAGCAAAGGAAAGTTTGATTTACTTGACGAAGTTCGGCGATCTTCTAATGTAGATATTCACTATATACGCCAGAAGGAAGCGAAGGGACTAGGCCATGCAGTATGGTGTGCCCGAAACTTTATTGGAAACGAACCATTCGCTGTTCTTCTTGGGGATGATATTGTGCAATCCCAGACACCTTGCATCGGGCAACTGGCGGATCAATTCAAACAATTACAAAAATCAATAATTGGTGTTCAAGTTGTCCCTTATGACCAAACATCTCGTTATGGCATAATAGCCCCCATGAATAAATCCGGACGAATGTATGAAGTTGAATATCTTAAGGAGAAACCACCTGTAGGTAATGCTCCATCTAGATTAGCCATTATGGGAAGATACATTTTGACTCCGGAGATATTTACATATTTGGAACACCAGGAGGAAGGTGCTGGTGGTGAGATTCAACTGACGGATGCTATACAGAAACTGAATGAGAACCATGGTGTATATGCATATGAATTCGAAGGAATTCGTTATGATGTAGGCGAGAAACTGGGATTTATAATGACTACACTTGATTTCGCATTGCAGAATAAGGAACTTCGAATGCCTCTTCTACAAGGGTTGGAAACCATTCTAGAAAGAGAGCATCTGGGTAAAATTAATAGCTAATGAGGTGAAGGTTAAGTGTCTCTCACACCGCAACGAAATGACGTAGAAGCTGTTCTTGATAAAAATACTATTTATACTAAGTTTGCTCCTGATGAAAAATCTAAATTGGTGTATCTCATGATTAAACGAACAATTGATATCATCTGCGCACTCGTTGGTCTTCTTGTGTTAGCCCCTTTCTTTCTAATTGTAGCTATTCTAATTAAGCTGGAAGACCCGAAAGGGTCTATTTTTTTTTATCAGACACGCATCGGTAAGAACGAAAAACCATTCCGGATGTATAAGTTTCGCTCTATGGTTTCAAATGCCGAAGAACTTCTAGAGAACCTGCTTGATCAAAATGAGATCAGAGGAGCAATGTTTAAGATGAGAGATGATCCTCGGATCACAAGGATTGGTAAATTTATTCGAAAGACGAGTTTTGATGAATTGCCCCAGCTATGGAATGTTATTCGCGGAGAGATGTCGCTTGTAGGACCAAGACCGCCTTTACCAAGAGAAGTTGCGGAATACAGTAACTATGATAAGCTACGGCTGCAGGTTACACCTGGTTGCACTGGATTGTGGCAGGTAAGTGGCCGTAATAACTTAAACTTCGACGAAATGTTGAAATTAGATTTGGAGTATATTGAGCATAGAAGTTTATGGCTTGATATAAAGGTCATGCTTAAAACAGTGAAAATAATGATACTCCCGAATTCAGCATACTAAATCATACTTGCATGATAAAAGGGGAGAAAACGTAAAGTGGAGAAGGTAAACAGAATAAATACCATGAACTCCAGTTTTAGAAATATTATCCCAATTTCCTTAACACTCTCAGGAGCAATAATTTTAGGATTAATAATTGGGGTTTTATGTTCAGTTAGTTCATTACATATGAATCTGCTGCAGTTCACAATTCTGCTCTTTATGATTTTAATTTCGCTTTATCTTAGTATCTATAGACAGAATCAGTTATTGCCTTTTATAGTTTTGGTTTGGGCGCTGAGTCCAGAGGTTAGGCGGATTATCGATTGGTTGTTTAGCACTTATAGTGAAGTTTCAATTATTTCGATTCTTCCCCATTGTGTCAGTTTAACTCTTTTAATTCCAATTATAAAAAATATTAGATCGATAAATAAAAGAGTTAAAGTTATAGCTATTATTATGGGGGTAACACTGGTCTATGGGTTTATCATCGGATTCCCAAGATACGGCATGTCATCCTTGTTTGAATTACTAAACTATGCTGTTCCTTTTCTTACTTTCATTTATATAAGTGTTTGTAATTTAAATATTGATGTGCGCTATAGATGGTTACGAAGCCTATCTTTTATAGGAGTATTTGTATCGGTATACGGAATATATCAATACCTCATTCTTCCTGAGTGGGATCAATTTTGGATGCTAAACGCAGGAATGAAATCTATAGGGGCACCCGAGCCACAAAACTTTCGATTGTTTTCAACAATAAACTCTCCTGGACCAACAGGGGTATTTCTTGGGATTACGTTAGCTATAATGACAGTAAATTCTAGATGGAGAGCGTTTGGTTTAATAGGAACGATGCTAGTTGGCTTTGCATTACTCCTTACTCTGGTTCGTAGTGGTTGGATTGCATATATCGTTATCATTTTAGCCTATTTATTTCGATCGCAATTGAAAAATAAAATGATGTTAATCGCTGTTCTTGCAGTCATTGGCTTGGCTTACCAATTTTTACTCCCGTTATTACCTGGAGCTTCGAGTATAACTTCACGTGTCTCAACATTAAGTTCATTAGAAGACGATCATTCCTTTAATGAACGAATTAGCTTCGCAAGCAACGTCCTTTCTAGTATTAAGGAAAACCCAATTGGGAGGGGATTAGGAAGTACTGGGATTTCATCAAAAATTAGCAACAATTCTGATGCGGTTACTTCCTTTGATAATGGTTTTTTAAACATATTTTATACATTCGGCCTACCCTTAGGCTTAGCATTGATAGTGACCTTGTTTTATTTGGCGGTTTACTTTTTTAAGTTAAGTCGAATTGAAAAAGAATTTTCTTCATTGTCTTTTGCAATTATTGTAGCAATCTTGTTTCTATTAACAGGCAGCAACATTATTCCAGGTATTGCAGGAGTTTTACTTTGGCTTATTATAGGACTTACATTTATTTCAACCACCAAGCTGACAGGAAAACTGAGTTAAGGAGGACTCGTTAATTGAGAATAAGTGTAATTATTCCAACCTATAGAAGGGTTGAAGATCTTAAACGTTGTTTAAGATCTCTAAATGATCAGATTAGAAAAGCAGATGAAATCATTGTGGTGGTTAGAGATATCGATAGAGAAACACAACTATTTCTGGAAAACTTCGAATATATTTATGGTGTCTATAACACCATTATTGTTAATATACCAGGGCAAGTGCATGCTTTAAATCAAGGTATTGAACAAGCGACCGGCGATATTATTTCAATAACGGATGATGATGGCGCTCCATGGCCAGATTGGTTGAAAAATGTTGAGGAACATTTTATTCGAGATGCCCGAGTAGGTGGAGTAGGTGGAAAGGATTGGCTTCACAATAACTTTGTATTAGAAACTGGAAAAAGGGACATAGTGGGCAAGATTCAATGGTTTGGAAGAGTTATTGGGAACCATCATCTCGGTCACGGAACATTTAGAGAAGTTGATTTATTAAAGGGTGTCAACATGAGCTTTCGAGCAAGTGCAATAAAGAACATCAGATTTGACGAAAGGCTTATGGGCAAGGGTGCACAAGTTCATAACGATATGGCTTTCTGTTTAGAAGTAAAAAGAGCGGGTTGGAAATTGATTTATGATCCAAATGTAGCATTGAATCATTATTTAGCGGAACGCCATGATGAAGACAAGAGGAATCAAAGTTTTAATTATGATGCGAACTGTAATGCCGTTCATAACGAAACGCTTGTTTTGCTAGAGCACCTTTCAAAAAACGTAAGGGTGTTTTTTTTAGTATGGGCTGTATTAATTGGTACAAGATCCTCATGGGGTGTGGCTCAACTTGTTCGATTCTATTCGAAGGAGAAAAAGCTTGCTATTATAAAATTTAACTCCAGTATAAAAGGACGGAGGAATGGCTGGAGAACTTGGAAAAACTCCAATATGCTCAATAAGCGAGGTGTGATTTCAGAGAATGTCAATATCAACAATTAAAATCTCTGTCGTAATTATTACTCAAAATGAAGAAGATAAAATAAGAAATGCAATAAATTCTTCAATTAAAATTGCTGATGAAATAGTAGTAATTGACGGAGGCAGTACTGATAACACGATAACAATCGCAAAGGATCTGGGATGTAAAGTATTCTGTAATCCATGGCCCGGTTATGCAAAGCAGCGTAATTTTGGAGCTAATGTGGCTGAGAATAATTGGATATTCTTTATAGATTCAGATGAAGAAATTGATGAAGGGCTGCAAACTTCATTATTAAAATGGAAGAGTACTAATGAAGGTGATGCCAAAGCTTATTCTGTATATCGAATAGGCGATTTCCTAGGAAAATGGATGGGGAACGGCGAGTATTTAGTAAGGCTTTACAAAAAAAGTGAAGTTAGAATTAAAGATGTATTGGTTCATGAAGGTCCAGATGTAGAGGCAAATGAGGTGACTGCCTTAGAAGGGATCCTATGGCATCATGGTTTTAGAAGCATCAATGATCATGTTCAACGCTTTAATAAATATACAGATTTAGAAGCGGAGAAGGATTACATTAATAATAAACGATTTAATATATTTAGATTATTTTTTAGACCGCCAGCGAAGTTAGTATATGTATTATTTATTCGCGGCTTGATAACCAAGGGTATAGCAGGTATTAGTGTGTCCTTCTTTTGGATGTTTTATGAGTTTCTCAGAGAGATAAAGCTTTATGAAATTTCAAAATATAAAAACAATAAAAAGGCCTTGACTAGGAGCTTTCAGGATGGGAAAAGTGTTATCTAGGAGAGATAAATGGACTCGGAATTTTATGCAAACCTTTTCGAGTCAACTGGTTATAATGTGTGTTAATTTGTTGTCGGGTGTCATATTATCTCGTGGGATGGGTGCTGAAGGCAGAGGACAATTCATTTCAATAACAATGTGGTCAAATCTTCTTTACTGGGCGTTGAGCTTTGGAGTTTATCAAGCAGTATTGTACTTCATGAAGCAACACAATGGTCAAAAGAACGACATATTTAGAACTTTCCTGGTCTATACATTAATTACTTGTATAATTGCAATTGCAGTTGCGGAGACAATTATTGTTCCTTTAGTTACTGATGGATACGATACTGGAGTGATAATAGCCGCAAGAATATATTTTATAGGAATTGTTTTTGCTGGATTTGCCGATATTCTCATGGCGACTTTAGCAAGTGAAGAGAAGTTCGGTTACTCCAATATTCTTCGTATGTTGATTCCAGGATTCACAACATTAGTTATGTTAGTTTTATTTTTTTTAGATATTCTTACTTCTCAAACGGCCCTGTATACATCATTCATTACATCAAGTTGTTTATTTCTTGTAAATGTATTTAAGATGATAAATTTGAAGTATATCGGTGGTAAAGTAGACTGGCCACTCATGTGGCAAGCTTTTAAGTATGGGGCTAAATCACATGGGGGCAGTGTGGCCGGATTAGCATCTAATAACTCAAGCCAAATGACTATATCTGTATTCTTGTCTTCTGCGTCACTTGGTTTATATTCAACCGCACAAAGTTCAGTTAGCCCTCTAAATACTATAACTTCGACTATAGGCATAACAGCACAGCCTATGTTAACAGCAGAGGAAAAAAACAAAGTTCATTTGCGAGTCGTTGAGATCATTCGAAAAACAGCCTTTGTAATTGGTATATGCTCATTTGTATTAGCATTACTTCTTCCTCTAGCTATCCCGATCGTCTATGGTCAAGAATTCACAGCCGCTATTATTCCAGCATTAATTATATTACCGAGTGTTATGTTTAATAGTATTTCGAATACATATAGGAATGCCTTGAACGGTGCAGGAATGACATTTATTAATACAAAAGCAGAGATTATCGTTCTGGTTTTCACTGCTGTATTTCTTTTTGTATTTTTGAGCAGTTGGCAGCTGGAAGGAGCAGCAATTGCAACGACTTTATCTAGCGTTGTAAGATGTATTGTTTTCTACAATGAGTATAGGAGGCGTATATATAGTATTTCGGTGTTAGAGATGATACCAACTTGGAAAGATGCGAAAGGTATTTATGCATCGTGGGTTAATCTCTGGAACAAGAGATTAAATAAAGCAACCGCAAGCAAGGGATAATATCAGAGAATTTTTGAGGTGTTAAATGAAAATTCAAATTTCCGTATGTATATGTACTCGCAACCGGCCGGAGGAACTTGTAAAGGCGATTCAATCAATACAGAAATCAACGTACCCAGTGCATGAAATAATTGTTTCGGACGATAGTACAGATTCAAGAACAAAAGATATCCTTGTGGATTTTCCAGATGTTATCTATGTTCAAGGACCGAGAAAAGGCTTGTGCGCTAATCGGAACAATTCGCTGAACCAAGCCACGGGGACTTACGTAATGTTTATGGATGACGATGTAATAATGAGGGAAAATTTTATTGAAAGCATCACTGGTGCGCTATCCCACGACATGCATAATCAAAATCTTATTATCAGTGGAATTGAATTTAATAACGGAGAACATGTGTATCCCAAAGAGCAAACATTTTTAGGTTTTCAACAGAAACCGTACAAAGATGAGGAATTAATGACTATTGTAATAAATAGCACTATATTTCCAAGAACATTATTTAATGTAATAAGATTCGACGAACAATTAATATACGGGTATGATGAAGTGGATTTAACTACTCGAGCCACGGGTTGTGGATTTAAAATAATCCTTTGTAAAGAAGCAGTGAATAATCATTACCCATCTATTCAAAACCGAGACTATTACAAGCCTGTTAAAGAAGCTTCCCGCATTTATGTAACCTATAAACGATACAAGAAAACAGAGAAAGCTAATCTAAAAGCATACACTTTCATTTTGTTTGCAAGCTGCCATGTAATATTAAGTAAATTGAAAGCAAGTGGCTTCAGAGGGTTGAAGGATGCATTCAATACTATTCAGATTTCTCGTCAATACATTCGGAATATGAATAATTTATAATATTGAGTACTGAACGAGGTGATCGATTGAATATTCTCCATATAGCCAATCATGTCAAACAGTCGGGTAACGGAATCGTCAATGTCATGATTGACTTAGCTTGTGAGCAGGCTAAATTAGGTCATAATGTGGCGGTTGCATCGGAAGGCGGGAAGTATGTAGATCTGCTGCAAAAGAATAGTATTCAACACTATAAACTGGATCAGACCAGAAGGCCGGCACAGATGATGCAGGCCTTTTTTAATTTCCGAAAAGTAGTCAAACAATTTAAGCCAGATATTATCCATGCACATATGATGACTGGAGCATTGCTATCACGGGTCGCAAGGGGGTTTCGGAATTATAAAATTGTAACCCATATTCACAATGAATTTCAGAAGAGTGCGGATATTATGAAGGTTGGTGATTCGGTAATAGCAGTAAGCCAGGCGGTTGCGACAGCGATGTTAAACCGTGGTGTTCAGGAGCAGAAACTGCACATCGTACTAAACGGAACTGTCGGAAGTTCCCGAAAGGAAGCAGCCGAAGAGGTATTACTCGAAGGGCTATCTATTGTAACTGTAGCTGGTCTTTACGAACGGAAAGGAATAAATGATTTGCTTGAAGCTTTCGAAATCGTTTCTTCTGGATATCCTGAGGCAAATCTATATCTTCTAGGAGATGGCCCGGACAGATCAAAGTTTGAATTGAAAGCTAAACAATCTATTGCGAGAAATAATATCCACTTCTTGGGATTTAAATCTAATCCGCAAAATTACATGAGGGCTGCTGATATTTTTGTATTGCCTTCGCATAAAGAATCGTTCGGCCTAGTATTAATCGAAGCCCGGGAAGCAGGCTGCGCCATTGTCGCAACGAATGTTGATGGAATTCCAGAAGCTCTTGATTTTGGTGAATCAGGTATGCTGGTGCCACCCAAATCACCAGATAAATTGGCAGAAGCCATCATGACAATGATTCAGGATTCCGGAATGAGAAACCAATACCGCAAGAGAGCAATGACAGGGCTGGAGTATTATTCTGTAGAGAGAGTAGCGAAAGATACATTAAAGATCTACGAAGGAGTACTCATTAGTTAAATCATACAGAAGAAAAGAGAGATAATCATGAATGTGCTATCGACTGGAATGGGCTGGATAGATATCCAGTACGGAGGGCTGAACCGTTATTTTGCCGATTACTCTAGTGCCATGAAAGAACATGGGCATTCTGAACTCGGCTTTATCGTTGCACCACAGGGATCACAATTAAGCACGGATCTCAATATCAAAAATGTTACAAATGAAGTGGAGATAAAGCATTATTTGCCTCGAATGAGATTAATTCAAAAGCATACGAACCAAGCGGTGAGATCTTTTCAACCGGATGTGTTTAATCCTCATTTTGCCTTTTATACTACGATGGTTACGAGGAGAGCAATCCCCCCCCATGTACCAATCGTAACACATTTCCACGGCCCTTGGGCGTTGGAAACAGAAGTACAACAGACGAAGACGGCAACGAACGCCATCAAAGAAACCAAGTTCTGGATCAAAAAGCAAGTAGAGCAATTGACCTACCGCCGTTCCGACAGTTTTATCGTACTTAGTGAGTATTTCCGTGATGTATTGACCGAAACCTACGGCGTAGATGAGCGGAAAATACATATCATACCCGGTGCAGTGGATCATAATCGCTTCCGGCCGCATCCAGATCGTAATGAATTGAGACTGCAATTAGGCATCTCCTCCTATCAACCTTTACTCTTCTGTATCAGAAGATTGGTTCGCAGGATGGGGATCGACCGACTGATTCATGCCATGGTGGATGTGGTCCGAGTATTCCCTGAGGTCCGATTGTTCATTGGCGGAGACGGGCCGATGCGGGCGGAGTATGAAGCGCTGATCCTTCGCCTTGGACTTTCTCCCAATGTGAAACTGCTTGGCAGAATATCCAATGAGGAGCTTGTTGAGTACTATCAGGCTGCGGATATCAGTTTGGTGCCGACACTGACTTTGGAGGGATTCGGCCTTATAACTATTGAGTCGCTCGCTTGTGGCACGCCGGTACTAGGAACTCCTTATGGGGGAACAAAAGAAATCCTGCATCAGATATCGGATGATTTGATGTTTAATGACGGTACTGCTGAATCGATTAGCAACAAAATCATTGATGTTCTGAATAAAGATTCATTCCTTCCTTCGCGGGAAGCGTGCAGGGATCATGTATTGAATCGGTATACATGGAGTCGAGTGGCAGAATCGGTGACCGAAGTATTTACCGAAGAAGTCGAGAAAAGAAAGGTATTCAGAACATGAAAATCGCCTTTTATAACCATACAAGCACGGTAAGCGGGGCGGAAATCAGTCTCCTGTTGACCGCAAAATATTTAACGGAGGCGTATCCGATTATATTTGCCCCGGAAGGGGAGCTGCTGCAGAAGGCACGCCATATAGGGATCGAGGTTGTTGCTCTGCCAAGCTATCGGGCGAGAATGACCAGAAATCCATTTCTGCTTATAGTCTATATGATAGGGATGCTGTGGGCAGGATGGAAGCTTGCTCTTCTCATGAAAAAAAGCCGAGTGGATCTCATCCATGCAAATTCCATAAGAGCAGGTATCATGGCCGGACTATTCAGATGGTACCATCGACTACCCGTTGTATGGCACATTCGAGACATGCCTCCCCAAGGTAATATTGGCAAGCTTATCAAAAGGTTTGCAGGGAGTACGGCTAAAGCGCTGATCTGTATTTCAGAATCTGTCTTACAGAGTATGGAGCATCCTTCCGTAGCTGGGCGTTGTCGCCTTGTGCATAACGGTGTGGAGCTGAAGATTTTTCATAAAGAAGAGAAACAAAGGATTAAAAACCGAATCCGTTCGGAATTACAAACTTCCCAAGAAGCACGAGTGTTGGCCATTATCGGTCAAATTGCTCCCTGGAAGAGGCAAGAAGATGCCATAGAAGCATTCGCCAGTCTTATTCATGAAGAACGGGATGCAGTTTTATGGATCGTCGGGGAAGCCAAGTTCAGGCATGAGAACGAACGTTATCTGGAAAGATTGCAAGAGATGGTTAAGGATTTTGGTCTTGAAGACAAAATCATATTTACCGGGTTCCGGGAAGATGTATTGGAGATCTGCTGTGCTGCGGATCTCCTTTTATTATGTTCGGATCATGAACCTTTCGGCAGAGTCATCATTGAAGCCATGTCACAAGGTACTCCTGTTGTGGGAACCAGAGGCGGCGGTGTGCCTGAGATCATTGAACATGGGATGAGCGGGTTCATGTACGAAATCGGAAACATAGATGAACTCGGTCATTATATCCGTCAAGTACTCGATGATCAGGTCATATGGTCTTTATTTAGTCAAAATGGGCAGGAAAGAGCAAGGGAGATGTTTTCCATTAAGCAGACATCTCATAAAGTTCAACAGATTTATAAGGAGCTCTTGGCGAGACCCGGCGTCGAGTTTATAGAACGCCAGCAGGCGAAGGAGATTGTATAATGCGGAATTTGAAAGTGGCTATCGTACATGATTACCTCAATCAGATGGGAGGAGCCGAACGGGTTGTGGCTGTATTCCACAAGATGTTTCCCGATGCTCCAATTTATACGACGATCGTCGATCAGAATAAACTGCTTCCCGAATTGAAAGACGCTGTGATTCATACCACGTGGATGCAGCGCATACCTGGGATATTGAGCAAATTCAAACTCTTCTTCTGGCTGTATCCTTTCGCGGTTCGATCTATGAACGTAAAAGATTACGATCTTATTCTAAGCTCCAGCAGTGCTTATGCTAAAGGCGTGAGGAAGGGAAATCAGAGTGTGCACGTTTGTTATTGCCATGCTCCCATGCGCTTTGCGTGGAATTTTGAAGCCTATATGGACAGTGTGCAAGTGCCGAATCTTGTGAAGCGAATTGCCAAATGGTTTACCTACCCCCTTCAGGCATGGGATAAGAACAACTCCAAGCAGGTGGATTACCTCATTGCCAACTCCACCATCGTGAAACAGAGGATCAGGCAATGGTATGGATTAAATGCGTCCATTATATTTCCTCCTGTAGAAGTTAGCCGGTTTAGCATCAATGAAGAGAAGCCGGAAGATTATTTCCTGGTTGTTTCCAGACTAGTATCTTACAAAAGAATTGACCTCGCCGTAGAGGCCTGTACCCGGTTGGGCAGACGGCTGCTCGTGGTTGGGGATGGACCGGATCGACAGAGGCTTGAGCAGTTAGCAGGTGATAACATCACTTTTCTCGGCAGAAAAAGTGATGCAGAGGTTGTCCGCTATATGCAGCGTTGCCAAGCGCTCATTTTTCCGGGGATTGAGGATTTCGGGATTACACCGCTTGAAGTGAATGCATGCGGTCGCCCGATCATTGCTTACCATGAGGGTGGAGCTTTGGACACGGTTGTAGCGGAGAAGACGGGGCTGTTTTTCAATGAACAGTCGATAGACTCGCTTTCCGAAATAATTAGACGCTTTGATCAATATGATTGGAATCCGGAATGGATTCGGCAGCATGCTGAGAAATTTAGCGAGGATGTATTCGTCAAACGGCTGCAGTCCAGCATCGACGGCCTGATCAGAGCAAGAGAGATTAACGCTAAGCTTATGGAAGTTGAAGGGAGCTATTAATCATGCATATTGTTCTATTGTCTGGGGGCAGCGGCAACCGATTATGGCCGTTATCCAATGAGACACGTTCCAAGCAGTTTCTGAAAATATTGGACGGGGAGTCGGGACGACGCCAGTCGATGGTTCAGAGAGTATGGAGTCAGTTAGGACAAATGGACCTTCAACAATCCGCGGTTGTGGCAACGGGAAAATCGCAGGTAGAGCTGCTCCAAAATCAGCTCGGTTATGAAGTGGAAATTATCGTTGAACCGGAACGGAGGGATACTTTTCCGGCAATCGCTTTATCGGCGGGCTATTTGTATTCCGTTAAAGGTATCAGTCTTAATGAGGTTGTCGTCGTACTTCCGGTAGATCCGTTCGTTGAGGATCATTTCTTCGAGAAGGTGAAGGCATTAGAAGCGTTAATGCTGGAAACAGATGCTGATCTAGGGCTGATGGGGGTTTCACCTGATCATCCATCTTCCAAGTTTGGTTATATTGTACCTCAATCAGCATCGATTTTAGAGGATGTTACGGAGTTCTACAAGGTAAGCCATTTTGTAGAGAAGCCTAACGCAGAACATGCGCTTCAGCTGTTAGAGCAGAAGGCGCTTTGGAACTGTGGCGTGTTTGCTTTTCGGCTGGAATTTCTCATTCATTATTTAATGGACCATTCGCTTCCTATTCAATACGATGAACTTCTTCATCAATATCGACGCATCGAAAAAACAAGCTTTGATTACGCCGTGGTTGAGAAAGCGAAGGACATTGTTGTTATGCCTTATAAAGGAATGTGGAAGGATTTGGGCACTTGGGATGCGTTGACCGAAGAAATTCATACCCCTTTGATTGGAAAAGGAACCTTAACCGATGATTCCTCCAATACCCATGTCATAAATGAGCTGGATATTCCCATAACGGTCATAGGTGCGCCTAATTTGATTGTTGCCGCTAGTCCCGATGGTATTCTGGTCTCTGAGAAGAGCGCCAGTATGCGAATAAAGGAAGTGCTCCAATTCGGAGAACAACGGCCTATGTATGAAGAGCGCCGCTGGGGACGATATCGCGTACTTGATTATATCAAGTATCCAAACGGTAACGAAGTATTGACAAAACGGATATGCGTTTTAGAAGGGAAGAATTTAAGTTATCAGTATCATTTGCTGCGCAGTGAGGTGTGGACGGTCATTTCCGGTCATGGCGAAATGGTATTAGATGGTAACGTTCGAATGATCGCAAAGGGGGATGTTATCGTCATCTCGGCTGAAGCAAGGCATAGTTTACGCGCGATCACGGATATTGAAATCATTGAAGTACAAACAGGTAGCGAATTGATTGAGGACGATATTGTAAGACTGGCGATGAATTGGGATGAGATCAAGATTAGTGTTTTGAATTAGCATGTAAAATTAATGAAATCCACTCTTAGAGGAGTGAAATAGGATGAAAATCACAGTCATTGGCACTGGGTACGTTGGGCTGGTATCAGGCGTATGCTTTTCAGAGCTTGGAAACGAGGTCATCTGCGTAGATAAAATTGAGGCTAAGATAGAACAGCTTCAGCGTGGAGAGATTCCCATTTACGAGCCTGGCCTCCAGTCATTATTAACGGTTAATATGGAAGCAGGCAATTTAAGTTTTACCACCGATATGACTGCTTCAGTAAAGCAATCAGACATTATCATTATAGCTGTAGGTACACCATCCATGCCGAACGGGCAAGCGAATTTGAGTTATATCGAGATGGCAGCCCAAGAGATCGGGCAGGCGATGAACGGTTATAAGATTATAGTAACGAAGAGTACGGTTCCAGTTGGAACGAATGAGAAAATCAGAGAAATCATTGCACAGCATACGCATGAAACCTTTGATATTGCTTCGGTGCCTGAGTTCCTGCGGGAAGGTACGGCGGTTCAAGACACCATGAATCCTGACCGAATCATTATTGGAACGGACAGCAAGAGAGCAGAGGAGCAGCTTATTGAGTTGCATAAACCTTTGACGGAAAATATGATCATAACGGACGTTCGCAGTGCTGAAATGATTAAATATGCCTCTAATGCTTTTCTTGCTACAAAGATTTCCTTTATCAATGAAATTGCGAATATATGTGAGCGAGTCGGAGCCGATGTGACGAAAGTAGCCCATGGCATGGGTTATGACAAGCGCATTGGCTCTTCTTTTCTGAGAGCGGGTATCGGATACGGCGGTTCCTGCTTCCCTAAGGACACGCAAGCCCTTATTCAAATTGCCGGACAGATGGATTATGATTTTAAGCTTTTGAAATCCGTCGTTGAAGTCAATCGAGACCAACGCCTTAACATTATTCGCAAATTGGTGTCCTTGATGGGTGATCTGGCGAACAGAACGATTGGAATTTGGGGATTGGCTTTTAAGCCTGAAACCGATGATGTCCGTGATTCGCCGGCATACGAAATTATTACGGAACTAATGGAGCGAGGAGCAAAGGTGAAGGTATACGATCCTGTTGCCACTGATAATTTCAAGAGAAATTATGATATCGACGGGATTACTTACTGCCGAAATGCCCGGGAAGCGGTTTGGCAAGCGGATGCTCTTTGTATTTTAACGGAATGGAATGAATTTCAGAAGGTTTCGTTATCCGATATCGAGAGTTGGCTGAAATCGCCGTACCTGATCGACGGCCGCAATATATATAATGAAGAACAATTGGCTAGAACGAAGCTTGTCTATTACTCGATCGGTCGGCCAGGCATGAATAAAGGCGTGAGAGAGCAAGTGCCTGCACTCTTGCTATGATCAATTATTTTGGAGTGAGTGACTTGAATCTTCAAGAGGACGTTAAGCTGGACCTGAGCGATATCTCAAAGGAACTATCTTTTTTACTCTATCTTCTCCGCAATAACGCCTATGATGAAATACTCGTTAAGCAATATGCATCGGATATCGATTGGAAAATGTTCATGAGACTCGCGCTGCACCACCGCGTTTATCCGCTTGTATATCTGCAACTTAAAGGGATGGATGCATCACTAATTCCTCCCGAGATTATGGCATCCCTCCAGCAGCATTATCATAACAACGTGATGAAAATGCTGCATTTAAGCAGGGGAATGAGTCAGCTTTGTGAGGCGCTCAAGGATCATGGGGTGCGTACACTTCTGCTTAAGGGCCCTATACTAGCTACGCAGCTCTACGGGGACTTGGCACACAGGACTTCGAAGGATTTGGATATCTTGGTGGATGCGGATGACGTGGAGAAGGTGGAGCGGGTATTGGTACAGCTTGGGTACGAATTGCAGGATGAACGTATCTTGGAAAATTGGAAAAAAACAAGCCATCACTTGTCCTATGAGCATAAAAACCATTCGACACAGATCGAAGTTCACTGGCGATTAAATCCTCATTATGACAAGTCATTTTCTTTTGATTTATTGTGGGAGCGCAGGAATGATGTAATGCTGTCGCATCAGATTTATCATTATCTGGGCAATGAGGATTTGCTAAGCTATCTGGCCGACCATGGTGCCAGGCATGGTTGGTTCCGGCTGCGTTGGCTGATGGATATTACAAGGCTGCTTCCGATCATAAGCAGCAACGATATGAGAGCTCACTTTGAGCGATATGGGGGACAGCAATATGTAGGGCAGGCTTTCGTTCTCTTGTCGCGATTGTTCTCAGTTGACATTCCGCACGATCTGACTGTGTTGACTATGAACTCAAAGGCCCATCGTCTTGCAGAAAGCGCACTCTACTTTATTAAAAGAATCGTGAAATTGAACCCGGTACCAGAGAAAAGCGTGGCATGGCGCTATAACCGTTACCTTTTCTCATTAATGACGGGTAAACAGAAAGCCCTGTATATATTGAATAAGTTTCTGCCCAATTCGCGGGATGCTTCAGTGCTGCCATTACCCAAATCACTGCATTTTCTGTATTTTCCGCTTCGGCCATTTCTCTGGTTCTGGCGGCGTATGAAACAACCTTCGATTTAAGGGTGCATTATCGCTTTTATCATTGGATCGCAGTCCATTTCGTAAAAGCGGGTATCATCAGAATATTTCTCAAACCAGCTTATATAGCTGAAAAAAGGGGGTTCTATCCATGAGTACGGAATTAATCACGACGGACGCGCTCGTTGTGCAATCCGAAGGTTTCCTGGTCAGTGATATGGATGGCGAAAAGGTGATGCTGAGCATCGAAAACGGCAAGTATTATAATCTGGGGCGGATTGGCGGGCGGATATGGGAACTTATTTCGTCTCCCATCACAATCTCCAATATGGTGGATCAATTGGTATTGGAGTATGAAATCGAACCGGAGCTCTGTGAGCAGCAGGTCCGATTATTCCTCAAGCAGTTAGCCACTGAAGGCCTTGTTCAGGTGGATAAATAGCAATGAGCCTTTACCGGAAAGCACGCCGATTCATGTCTTATCCTGTTAGCATGAAGCTGATGTTGGCAGAAGCTTATGTTTATCTGGCCTGGGGGAGAGTGTTTAAGCTGTTTCCTTTTCAAAAGGTATCTCCTTCTCTGGGAGAACATATGAAGGAGACGCCGTATGTGGGCTATACGGAGCAGGAGCTTTCGCTTGTCCGCCAAATCTCAAGAGCCGTACATACCATGAGCCGTGTCACATGGTGGGAAAGCCAGTGCCTGGTTAAAGCCGTCGCAGCGATGAAGATGCTGGAGCGAAGAGGGATTCCGAGTACGCTTTATTTGGGGAGCGGTCGGGACGATAAAGGAATGATGGTGGCCCATGCCTGGCTCCGCTGCGGCTCTTATATTGTAACGGGGAGAGAAGGGCACGAACGATATGCCGTCGTCGGGATATTCGGTATGGATACGAGGGCCGGAGATTTGAACTTGAAGCGGTCATCCGATAAGGAGTTTTTACATTGAAGGATCTCTTATATTTTATCCGTAAAATGCATGGGATGGCCGGGTTTAAGCTCTACCTCAATATGAGTATGATCCTGGTCATCAGTGTTCTAGACGGCATCGGCATCTATTTGATCGTCCCGCTACTCGGGGTCATTGGCGTATTCGAGACTGATTTGAGCGGGGTGCCGCTCGTCTCAACCTTGATGGACCTTGCAGGTTCATGGTCATTGCAGCTCAATTTGCCGATGGTGCTGGCCCTCTATGTTGTGATTGTTGGCGGGCAGGCCTTGCTGCAGCGCAGCCAGAATCTGTTAAATGCAAAAATACTGCAGCGATTCATTCGCAAACTGCGCATGGAAACGTATCAAGGGCTGCTGCATGCCAAATGGGAATTTTTCCTGCGCCACCGCAGGTCGGATTTCAATCATGTCATGACTAATGAGCTCGGGCGCGTGAATCAGGGCACGTTTCTGTTCTTGCAGATGGTCTCGTCTTTCTTGTTCACGGCTATTCAGATCGGCCTTGCCCTATGGCTGGCTCCGCTGCTGACTCTCATCGTTCTGATGAGCGGAGGGCTACTTGCCCTGTTCGGACGCAGATTCATCCGGCGATCAAAGCGGATCGGCGAGCAGACGACAGAGTTATCAAAATATTATTTTGCAGGCATCAGCGAACATTTCAACGGCATCAAGGATATCAAGAGCAACCGGTTGGAGCCGTTTCATATGAACTGGTTTGACAGGCTGTCGCGAAAGATGGAGCATAACTTCATCCAATTTGGCAAAATCAATTCTTTGTCCCAGCTGATCTATCGGCTCTCGTCCGTCTTGCTGGTTGCCGGATTTGTGTATTTGGCGCTGGAAGTGCTGCGTACGCCTGCCGAGCAGCTGCTGATGATCGTTCTCATCTTTTCGCGCCTATGGCCTAGATTTATCAGCATTCAATCGAGCACAGAGCAGCTCGTGTCCAATTTCCCGGCCTTCCGGGCGATACGTGAGCTGCAAGCGGAATACGAGGCAGACCGAGAGATCGTCGGATCGATTCCAGTTGCAGACGGCGAGCGACTTCAGCTGCAGCATGGAATCGATTGTCATCATGTGGACTACCGGTACGATGCATCTTCCCCCCTCTATGCTTTGCGAGATATCAACTTACATATTCCGGCCAATCGCATGACGGCCATCGTCGGCAAATCAGGCGCGGGCAAGAGCACGCTTATCGATCTTCTTATGGGACTGATCCAACCGGAGAGCGGGCAGGTTCTTGTGGACGGCGTTTCCATGGAGGACGAACGTCAGCTGATGTCGCTCCGAGGGGGGATCGGATATGTGGCGCAGGATCCTTTTCTCTTCAATGAGAGTATCCGGGATAACCTGAAGCTGGTCGCTCCTGATGCCTCGGATAACGAGCTGTGGGTAGCGCTGAGGTTTTCAGCCTCCGATGAATTCGTGCACGGGCTTCCGCTAGGTCTTGATACCGTCATTGGTGATCGCGGTATTCGCCTGTCCGGGGGAGAGCGTCAGCGGATCGTGCTGGCAAGGGCCATCTTGAAGCGGCCTTCGATTCTTGTGCTGGATGAAGCGACAAGCGCGCTCGACAGTGAGAACGAGCAGCGAATTCAGGAAGCGTTGGAGCAGCTGAAAGGGAGCATGACGATCATCGTCATTGCCCACCGACTGTCCACTATCCGCCATGCCGATCAGGTTATTGTGATGGAGCAAGGGCGGGTTATCCAGCAGGGAGGTTATCAGCAACTGTCCCAGGATCACAAAGGCACCTTCCGGCAGCTGCTCAGTTATCAGACAGGTGCTCAGATGTAACCTCTGATGGGACCGCATAACAATGCTGGATTCACAATACGTGTTAGAAGCTGCAATCTTTGGCCATTTCCCGGTATTCTGCCGGGGAATGGCCTTTTTTTGCGTCGACATGTCTCTAGCTAGCAGATTAAACTGACTACCGGCCTTCTCATCAATCTCCCCATTAGCTTGGTAGCGTTTAAGTTTATTTTATCCATGTCTTTTTTTGGATTGCGCCCTTAGAAATAAGACGTTTGCTATTTTAGATCGGTTGGGGTATAATAAGTTTATTGGGATTTTGACCTGAGATTCACATATTGCAGAGGGTTATTATTTTGATTAGGAACCTTGTGCAATATGTGAATTTTTTGTTTTTTAACCAAAAATGAGAAAATCATATAAATTTAGGAGGTGTTTCTATGCAAACAGGAACAGTAAAATGGTTTAACGCAGAAAAAGGCTTTGGTTTCATCGAGGTTGAAGGTGGCGAAGACGTATTCGTACACTTTAGTGCAATCACTGGTGACGGCTTCAAGTCGCTTGATGAAGGACAACGTGTTGAATTTAACGTAGTTCAAGGCAACCGCGGACAGCAAGCTGAGAACGTTGTAAAACTGTAGATTCGTGAAAAGATCCCCAAACGTACCGTTTGGGGTTTTTTTTATAATAGAGCTCAAGCAGCATGAAGGCGTTAAAAATGTAGCTAAAGGGGGAAGTTCATTGTCTTATTCTTGGAATAAACCACTGGAAAATCTGCCGGAAGAGATGACCGCGATCTGGTCTTGTACGAAGGAAGGGTGTAACGGTTGGATTCGAGATAGCTTCTCGTTCAAGGAAGTTCCCATTTGTTCACAGTGCGCGTCGTCCATGGTCAGCAGCAATAAAATTCTACCGATCCTTGTTTCGTCGGATCAGCAGATCAAGCTTTATCGTAAGAATCAGCGCAAGGATACCAAATCGTAGGGAGCAGCTCTTACGGCTCCTTAACCATTTTGTTTTATTCGTTGCGTTAAAGAAAGGTTGAGATCTCATGCAGGTGTTCGAAGATTGGAATTTAAAGGTGAAAAAAACGTTTAATGCAACCAGTAATGAAGAAGTATTAACCGTTTCTGAGGCAGGTCAATTATTAGGTTTGTCCAAAGATCAAATGAAAAGCTATGTCGATCAGAATAAGCTGACCAAAGTTCCAATCATGAGAAGCGTGCATCGATACCTTTTGTTGAAAAGTGAAATCGATCATATTGTGAATAAACGGTAACCTCAGCTGTTTGCTGGTCTTGCAAAAGACGGTGTCGAGGCACTTTCATGACGTATCGACTTTCCTCAGTCTCCCATATATATAATGTGAAGGCACCCCTTAGGGTGCCTTTTTCATGACCCCATGATTCGCCAAAATCCGGGATGCTTGATGCCGGTAGAAACAATACAGTCTAAAGGTCAAAAAAGGTCAAATCGAAAGATCGAAACCCCTTCATTCAAAAAATCGGCTGAAAATACGCTATTTTAGTCCTGATTTCTTCATAATCGGTTTTGGCATTAATGCGTGCAAGGCATATAATAAAGGCGTAAGGTCAAACAAGGTCAAATAAGAAAGGGGAAATCTATGATGTTTGATTTGATGCCATTTGGAAAGCGCAGAGAGGATGCCTTCGGACAGTTGGTGAAGTCATTTCGCGATGTCTTTAACGATGCGTTTCAAGATGAGGCGTTTGCACCGTTCAAAGGTTCGATGATGTCTTTCAAAACAGACGTTAAAGAGACGGAGCACACTTATCTGGTTGAGGCGGAACTTCCAGGCTTTCAAAAGGACGACATCGAAATCAGCTACGCTGACCCTTACTTAACGATCAAAGCCGTTCGCAAGGAGGACCACAGCGTAGAGGATACGAAGCAGCAAATCGTCCGGAAGGAACGCGTCCGGAAGGAACGCCGTTATGGCGAGTATGTGCGCAGATTTTACGTGCAGAACATCGCCGAGGATCAAATTGTCGCTTCCCTGAAGGATGGAGTCCTTAAGCTTGAAATACCGAAGCAGCCGAATCCCGGTAAGAAGCGTATCCAGATTCGGGATGATATCTAATATATACACCCTCCGATCATTGGGTCGGAGGGTATTTTTTTGTTTTTTTCATAGCAATAAATTTACATATATTCCATCGAATTTCGGCAATTGAAACCTTTTGTCGGTATATAGGGTATTATAGTTTAAATGTAAACTTTTCGAGGGGGACACTCATGGTGGGAATCTTATCGAGGTTTAAGGATGTTATGAAGGTGAATGTGATCGCGCTGTTGGATCGGACGGAAGATCCGGAGAAAACAGTTGATACTTATATGCGCAGCTTGAATACGGACTTGGGTAAGGTGAAAGCGGAGACGGCTTCCGTGCTCTCGGATGAGCGAAGAGCGAAGCGGGCGCTTGATGAGTGCAGTAGCGAGATCAAGAAGCTGCAGCGATATGCGGAGAAGGCCGTGGAAGCGGGAAACGAAGGCGATGCCCTGAAGTTCCTGGAACGAAAAGCGGCTCAGGCCGAGAAGCTGAGCGAACTGCAGGCAGCCTACGAATCGGCTTCCGCAAACGCCGTCAGGATGAAACAAATGCAGGATAAACTGGTGTCGGACATGAGTCAGCTGGAAGCTCGCTATGCGGAGTTGAAAGGGAAGATGGCGGCTGCCAAAGTCCAGCAGAATATAAACGCTGGCCATGCATCCTCGGGCGGTGCGAATGCGGCATTCAACACGATGGATGAGAAGGCAAACCGTGCCTTGGATGAAGCGCTGGCCCTGGCCGAGCTTCGCGCCGGAGCGAAGGAAGACGATCTGGACGACCTGATCGCTGAATTGGAGAAGAATATGGAGAAGGAAGGAACTGCTCCAATGGAGACTCCCTCTGCCCAGGATGAACTGGAAGCAATCAAAGACAAGCTGAAAAAGAAAGAATAATCATTTCATTGTTATCGAGGTGAGGAAATGCCGGTTATCGAATACAAATGCCCGAACTGCGGCAGCAGCATGGTTTTTGACGGCGATACAGGAATGTTGTCTTGCCCGAGCTGCGGAAGAAAGGATAATATCGAGGAAATTCCCGACCCGCTGAAAAAGCAGGTTTTCGTCGAGAACGAAGTGAAGGAGTATCACTGCAACAGCTGCGGGGCCATCATCGTGACAGAGCCCGAAACCAGCGCCACGACCTGCAGCTTCTGCGGATCCGCCGTTGTACTCAGCGACCGGCTGAGCGGCGAGTTGGCTCCGGTCATGGTCATCCCGTTTTCGATTACCAAGGAAGAAGCGATGAAGGCTTTCAAGAAATGGTGCAGGAATGGCCTTTTGACGCCAAGCGGATTTATGACAGCGAACCGGATCAAGGAAATTACCGGGATCTATGTGCCCTTTTGGCTATATGAGTTACATAATCGGGTTGAAGTTCATGGCCACGGCACCAAGGTGAGAACCTACACACAAGGTGATTACCAGTACACGGAGACCCAGCATTTCGATATCTACCGGAAGATTCGCTTGAACTATGTGAAGGTGCCGATCGATGCTTCGGAGAAAATGAACGATGAACTGATGGATAAGCTGGAGCCTTTCCCCTACCAGCAGCTGAAGGAATTCAAGACGCCTTATCTTGCCGGGTATATTGCCGAAAAATACAGCCATGATGAAGAGCAGCTGCTTCCGCGGGCCAAGGATAAGATCAGCTCCTACATTGATTCGTATATTTCGTCCGCGGTGTCAGGATATACAACCGTGAATTATACCAACAAGCGAATCGATACCACCTTGAAACAGGCCGATTATGTCCTCCTTCCGGTATGGATGGTGCACTATGATTACAATAAATCGGAGCATACGTTTGCGATGAACGGCCAGACAGGCAAGGTGGTCGGCAAGCCGCCGATCAGCAAAGCGAAGGTGGCCGGGTGGTTCGCGGGCATTTCGGGCGTCTCCTTGCTATCCTTGAAACTGATCTCCTGGGCAATGGGAGGAGGGTTCCTGTGAGAAGACGATATGCGTTATGGACGGTCTTATTTTTACTAACGGTAAATTTGATAGCGCCCTCCGGGATCGTTAAAGCTGCGGATGATAAGCCTTTGATCTTTGATGAAGCGAATCTGCTTAGTCCTGAAGAACGGAATGAGCTGAATGCGATGGCGAATGAGTACGGCGCCGAACGTGAGACGGACTTTATGATCCTAACTGCTAACCGTGTAGAAAATGATGAAGTTGAGGCATGGACGGAAAACTTTTACGATGAGTACGCACCTGGGTATGACAGGCGGCACGGCAATACCGTCATTTTGACCATCGTATTGGATACCCACGATGTGCATTTGGAAGGTTATTATAAGGCTGAGAAGTATCTCGACTCCGGGAGACTGACCAAAATACGCAGCAAAATTACTCCGGATTTGTCGAGCGGCAATTACAAGCAGGCTTTTGAAAAATACATCAAAACCGCTCATCGGTACATGGGCTTTGAGCCGGACGTTAACCCGGATAATATTATATTTAATCTCTGGTTTCAGCTGGGAACTGCCGCTGCCATCGGTGCAATCGCTGTGGGAATCATGGCTTACCGCTCCGGCGGTCGGGTGACGGTCAACAGCCGAACCTATGAGGATGCCAGCACATCGGGGATCTTGAATCAGCAGGACCGATATATTAGAACGACCGTGACAAAGCGGAAAATAGAGCGCAACACGAGCAGCGGCTCGGGTGGCGGAGGCGGCGGCGGCGTCACCGGCGGCGGCCATTCGCACAGCAGCAGCAGCGGGAAATTTTAATGGGAAGGGATGGAAGCAGCAATGGGATTTTTCAAGAACCAATTCTCCAACGTAGTGGAATGGGAAGAGTTTAGAGATGACATGATTTTCTGGAAATGGCGCAATCGGGAGATCAAAAAAGGAAGCAAGCTGGTCATTCGCTCCGGCCAGGATGCGATATTCATCAATAACGGCAAAATCGAAGGGATTTTCGAGGATGAAGGCGTATATAATATCGATTCGGATATCATCCCGTTCCTTTCTACTTTAAAGGGATTTAAATTCGGCTTTAACAGCGGCATGCGCGTGGAAGTGCTGTTCGTGAACACCAAGGAGTTCACCGTCCGATGGGGGACGCAGAACCCGGTTCTGATTCCGACGCCGCAGCTGCCGGGCGGCATGCCGATCCGTGCCAACGGCACGTTTAATTTTAAAGTGAACGATTACGTAACGCTGATCGACAAAATAGCCGGGATGAAAGAAAGCTACTTAGTTGAGGACGTTAAGATCCGGATCACTTCGGTGCTCGATCAATTGTTGATGAAATGGATCAGCCGCGAAGGCAAGGACATGTTCAATCTGCAGGCGAACGCCTCCGATAT
This sequence comes from Paenibacillus sp. p3-SID867, assembly GCF_025142895.1. Lineage (NCBI taxonomy): Bacteria > Bacillati > Bacillota > Bacilli > Caryophanales > Paenibacillaceae > Paenibacillus > Paenibacillus sp. p3-SID867. The sequence goes on along the minus strand of NZ_JAMBDM010000005.1, from coordinate 366,914 downwards.
CGCGAGAGGGATTCAAGAAGACCTTGACATGGAAGTGATGGACAACGGGATCACGATCACCGGCTTCCAGGTGATGAGCTTCAACTATCCGAAGGAAATTCAGGATATGATCACCAAGACGGCTTCCCATGAAATGATCGGCAATCTGCAAAAATACCAGCAGGTGAGCATGACGGATGGGATCGCATCCGGCCAGGTGCAAGGCGGCGGCGCGGCTTCGGATATGGCCGGCATGATGATGGGGATGAACATGGCCAATGAAATGATGAAAAACATGAATCAGAACCAGAATCAAAATAATTCAAACCAGAACAATCAGACCCGGAACAACCCGAATCAAGGCCAACAACATCCGGCCGGGAAGGAGCCGTCCGCGGCGGCATCCTCTTCCTCATCCGAAGGTAACAAGAAGCCCAACTTCTGCCCGAACTGCGGCGCAAAGAATGAGGGGGCGAACTTCTGTCCGAATTGTGGGCAGAAGCTGAGTTGAATTGAGTCCAGCAGCATGAATAGATAGATGCGCAACTTTGGGATTTGACCCATAAAGTTAGACGTCACGGTTAAAATGATGCAAATGGTAGGTTTCTTCTATTGAATGTGAATGACCATCAAGACAGCACCCCTCGCTCATAAAGCGGAGGGTGCTGTTCTGCTATGTGTGCATATGAGTGGACGGCACTTCAAGGCCCAGTTTGTGAGTACCTTATGCGAGTTGGCGGACATCAGATCCCTTATTCCTTGGGTTGAAAAAGTAGGTGCTGCAGCGCGAATCCGGAGAAATAGAACTTGACGGACAAATGAGAACTAGGCAAACGGAAAAGGGGTGCATTATGATAGGACATATTGGTCGTAAGAGAACTCCTAAAGACGAAGGGGGACAAGGGGATACTATGTTCAGATCTACATCCTGGCGCATTTTTGTGATAAGCGGCATCTTTTTTGCAATTACAATCATACCGTTCTCGTTGTTTCTAGCCAACCGATTTTCTCATTTCGCTTACTCCCAGGTGGGGACGTTCAATCAGGACCGCATCGACGAAATGGCAGAGCGGGTCGAGTACATCCTGGCTAAGTTAAAATGGTACAGTCTGACCATGTACGAAGACCGAACCGTGCAGAATTGGATGTATGCTTCCGCCGACAATCTGCTGCAAAATGCCAGCACAATGAGGGTGTTGACGAAATATCTATCTAATGAACCTTATATTGAAACCGCTTACTTATTTAGCTTCCGTAAACATGAGGTGATCGACTCCAAAGTCGGATTGCTTTCGTTCGAGGAATTTGCCGATCAGCCGATGCTGAAGCGGATTAAGCGTACGCCAGGGACCTTCCTTCGTTATTTTGATCATCAGATAGGAAACGACACGTATTTGGCGCTTCAGCTTCCTTCGGCTCCTGTGCAGAAAAACCGTGACGGGTATCTTGTCGTCCTGTTTGACAAGAAAGAGCTGCAGAAGCATTTGATTTCAGGCGACGGAAGGGCGGATACACTGCTTTCCATTGTGGATGATCGAGGAAGGTTGATTCTGGGGGAACGGGATGAGCATCTCGAGGAGACCATGGATAGCATCCAGCCGGGACGGAAGGGGGGGTCATTTGAGCTGAGCCGTACGGGAGGGAAAGCATTCGTCAATTATGCACGGATGGAATCGCCGGAGTGGACCATTATATCTGTCACTGAAATGAAGCAATTCCGCGAAAAGGCCGGGGCGTTCAAAACAGTCATCATCGTCTGCTCGCTCCTGCTGCTCGCGGCGCTGCTTCTGGTCGCCTATTGGAATTCGCGTCGTTTCGTCGGGCCATTTCGCCGGCTGGCGGATCAACTGCAGCGGAAGCTTGGCGTGAAGGGGGAGAATGATTACGGTGTCATTGAGCAGGGCGTTGTTATGCTTCGCGATCATTATCCAGTGATCAAGACCGAATATTTGCGGCAATGGCTGCTGCAGGGCAGGCTGAGCGACGGCGCCAGAGCGGCGGTTGCGCGCGAATCATGCCTGCTTGACTATGAGTGGCTTCGGTTGGCTGTGATCAAGATTGATTCCTATTACGAAATATCCGAGCAGTACGATTTTGTCTCTCGCAAGCTGCTCAAGTATGCAATCGGTAATATCGCAGAGGAGCTGCTCGGCACAGCTGAACGGCCGATCGAGGTGGTCGATTTTGGCACGGACCATCTGGTCGTGCTGGTTGGCACGGCCAGTTCCCTCCCTGATCCCGAGTTGACCAAAGAGCTCAAGGAGCTTAGCCGTCAAGTCAGCCGTTACGTAAAGCTGGACGTGACGATCGCCGAAAGCGAAGCGCGGCGCGTACATGACGATTTACGCAAAGTATACGACGATATGAACGAACTGACATTATTCAAGTTTGTCAGCGGTGATGACAAAATCTACGTCGAACAAGACTTTGAACGGTATGCCGATTTACAGGCGCCGATCGACTCCGCCGTGCATGAAAGCTTGATCCAGACGATTCGCAGCGGCAAAGAGGAGAAGGTGCTGGCCATGCTGGACGAGGTGTTCACGCGCCTGCAGACGATGAAATATACCGAGTGTCAATTCCAACTGAAGCTGCTTCTGTTTGCGATCGTCAAGTCGTTCAGCAAAGTGATGTCTATCCAGAGTGTTGAAGGGATTGAGCGCCACTTGAGGCAGTTCGCCACGCTTACTGATGTTCATGGATGGTTGAAGGAAGAAATCGGGCGGATGATCCGGCAGCTTAGCGATCAAAAGGGATTCAATCGCAAGGAAAAGCTGGTGAGGGAAATCATCGAGTACGTCCGCTACCATACCCATGACCCGATGCTGTCGGTAGACGATATCGCTGACCATATCGCTTTGTCGGCCAAATACGTCCGGCAGCTGTTTCACGAACATCATGGCATGCCTCTATCGAATTTCATCTTGAACGAGCGGCTCGGGAAGGTTAAGGAGCTGCTGGAGCAGACCAGCATGCAGGTCACCGAAATTGCAGAGCAGTCCGGTTTTCAGACGAAAAGCCACTTTTTCACTGCATTTAAAAAAGCGACCGGTATGACGCCAAGCCAATACCGCGATAGCAAGGCGAGCGAGCGGATGGAGCGGACGCGGCAGATAGCCGGGAACTCTGCGAATTAGAAAGGTCAACGGGCGATTGAGAACCGGCCAGACCAATAACAACCGGCCGAACGCTTGCGAATCGGCCGCGCGAGAACCGAATCCGGCCAATGAGAACTAGGCAAGCAGCAGCCGTGAATGCTACGATGGCTCCGTTCGAATCCTGCAAGCCGCACAAGAAAGGAGGGACGTTCTTTGGAGCGACGTAGAAGGTTCGGCGGGTCGTTTGTGCACGAGCTGTCGCGGAACCGGTATTTATACTTGCTGGCGCTGCCCGGCATTGCGTTTCTGGTCGTATTTGCGTATATGCCCATGGCTGGGCATCTGCTCGCCTTCCAGGATTACCGGCTATCCGATGGAATATGGGGGAGCGAATGGGTCGGATTTAAGAACTTTGAGTTTTTCTTCAATGGGAAAGACTGGCTGCGGGTGACGCTGAATACCGTTTTCCTGAATGCACTGTTTCTCGTAACCGGTCTCGGCAGCGCGGTCGTGCTGGCTATCTTTCTGAATGAAATCCGTAATCGACTGTTCAAGCGAATCACGCAATCGTTCATTTTTTTACCGTATTTCATTTCTTGGCTTGTCGTCAGCATGATGACGTTGACGCTATTCAGCACATCCGAGGGGCTCATTAACCGCGCGCTTGCCGCCCTTGGCTACGAGGGAGTGGACTGGTATTTGACGCCTGGCGTATGGCCGTATATCTTAACCGTCATTAGCGCCTGGAAGATTGCCGGCTATAATTCTATTATTTTTTTGGCCGTCATTACGGGCATCTCCTCAGAATATTACGAGAGCGCCCGAATAGAAGGCGCCAGCCGGATGCAGCAGATGCTCTACATAACGCTGCCGTTGATGCGGCCGACCGTGATGATATTGGCGCTGCTTGGCATTGGCCGTATTTTCTACGGTGATTTCGGCATGATTTACGCGATCATCGGAGATAACGGCATACTCTTTCCAACGACAGATGTCATCGATACGTATGCGTTTCGTGCGCTGAGGCAGCTGGGGAATTTCAGCATGTCCGCTGCCGTTGTCGTGTACCAGTCCTGCATGGGGCTTGTCACGATTCTGATCTTCAATGCGATCGCGCGCAAGGTGGACGCGGATTCAAGACTATTCTAAAAGGAAGGTTGGGCGAGTTGGCATGAGGCCGGATTCGGGCTTTTCGATCGCTGTTGTTCCCGAATCGTTATGATCGTATAGGCTCGTTAAGCGGATACGATTCGGGAACAAAGGCGACCACTTGCGTTTCTCCAGCTCCGAACCGACCCTTTGCTTCAGTCCCAGCCAGTTAAGGTGTGATCGAAGTGAGAGAACGGTTGTTTCTTGTTTTGATGTACGCGGTGCTGGGCGCTTTTGCGCTGTTTTGCTTCATTCCGTTCTGGATTGTGTTCATCAACTCGTTCGCCGATGAATCGCTTCTGCAGACGGCGGGGTACCAGTTGCTGCCGAGCAAATTCAGCCTCCATGCGTACAAATTTTTGCTTTCCGGCAAGCAGGTGTTTCTAAGCTACGGCATTACGATGATCGTGACGATCGCCGGCACGGCGCTGGGCGTACTCTTGACAGCTGCCTATGCGTACACGCTAAGCCACCGGAAAGTGAAGTACCGCCATATTTTATCGTTTTTAACCTTTCTGACGATGTTGTTCGGCGCAGGACTTGTCGGCTTTTACATGCTGATCGCCAACTGGCTGCATCTGAAAGACTCGGTTTGGGCGCTCATTTTGCCCTATCTGCTTAATCCGTTCTATGCCTTCATTCTTGTCTCTTACTACCGGACGCTGCCGTATGAATTGAATGAAGCTGCGACTGTGGACGGCGCCAATGATCTCTATATTTTCTTTCGCATCATCTGGCCGATTTCGCTGCCTGTTATTGCCACGGTGAGCCTGTTTTACGCGCTGCAATATTGGAACGACTGGTACTTGTCATTGCTGTTTATCGACAATCACAAAATGCTGCCGCTGCAGATGATGATCCGCCAGCTTATGTCCAATTTGAATGTTATGGCTTATGTGAGCGGGAGCCAGACGCAGTACAACGTCGTCGTGCCGACCTATGGCATGCAGCTGGCGATCGTCTGCGTTACCATCGGCCCGATCGTGTTCGTCTATCCTTTCATCCAGCGCTTCTTTATTAAAGGTTTGACGCTTGGTTCGGTAAAAGGGTAGAGCGGCAAACGTGAAGGCGTTTGGCCGGTTCGAGCTTTCAATCGCTGCAGTTTATGAACCGGCTCATCTGCCTATTTTCTCTATTATTGATTCAGGGGGAATGACTATGAAAAAGCTATTGCCCATCGTGCTCGTGTTGTTGATCGCGCTCATCGCGATTGCAGGTTGTTCGGGCAAGAACGAAGGGGAAGGGAAGACGCCCGGACCGTCGGGTCAAACCGGAGACAGCGCCGGCGGTGACGCCAAACTTGAAGAGGTGACGCTGAAAATCATGATTCCCGGCGATCGGCCGTCGGATATGGATATGGTCATCGCCGAAGCAGAGAAGCGAATGAAGGATACGATCAACGTCAAACTCGACGTCGTCTTCGTACCCTGGTCCGATCTGGCGCAAAAGACACAGGTGACGCTTGCTTCCGGCGAAAACATCGATCTCATCTTCGATGCGCCATGGCTGCATATCAACCAAATGATCGCTAACGGATTCTATGAGCCACTGGACGACCTGTTGGCCCAGTACGGCCAAACGGTGCTCGAGAAACGGCCGCAGCAAATGTGGGATTACAACAAGTACGGCGGCAAAATTATGGCCGTTCCGCTCGGCGTCAGCTACATGTCCGGCAATTCCTACATGGTGCGCAAAGATATTCGTGAGAAGCTCGGCGTACCGCCGATTAAAACCTATGAAGATTTGATCGATTTCGCCTACAAGGTGAAAGAGCAGGAGAAAGGCATCATCCCGATGACCGCAGGCTCCGGCACTTATTCATTTGTCGCTCACCATGCGCTGAACGATTACGAAACCCATGTCAGACCGACCCACGCCCTGGGCAACAGCCTGATGCTCTATTACAAGAACAATGACGGCAAAGTTTACAATTTGCTGGAGGATCGGGAGCCGATCGAAACTTGGCTGGCGAACACGCGCAAATGGTTTACTGACGGCCTGATTTTCAAGGACATTTTGACGACAAAAGATTTTCATCAGCCGATCTCGGCAGGCAAAGTGGCAATCGTCACGAACGGCGCGTTCGGCATCGGCGATTCCCTCAAGAACACGTTAAAGAACAATGTGCCGGACAGCGAGCTGGAGACGGTCACCTTCTTTAATCCGGAGAAGGGCGCGAACATCACCGATTTCAAACAGTGGAACTTTCTGGCCGTTCCGAAGGTGAGCAAGAACAAGGAACGGGCGATTATGTTCCTGAACTGGGCGAATGAGAAGGAGAACTACGACCTGCTTTCTTACGGAATCGAAGGAAAGCACTGGGAAGCGGTAGGCGACGACAAAATGAAAACCCTGGATACATCCGGCTACTCTGCATTCGGCTATGTTTGGCTGTGGAATCCCGTCGATGAGCGGAGTGATGTGAAGGGCGAGAATGAGGAATTGAACGCTGTGCTTAAGGATGCCGACATGTTCACGACCGATATTTTGGCCGGCTTCGAATTTGACAGTACCCCAGTGCAAAACGAGGTTAGCCAGTACAATACGGTTGATGGGCAATACTACACGGCGCTGTTCAACGGGGTTATCGATCCGGACGAGACATTGAAGAAATTTGAAGCGGAAGCCGGCCCGGCCCTCAAAAAAATTCAGCAGGAACTGCAAAAGCAGATTGATGAGTTCCTGGCGGCAAAGGCGAAGTAGACCAGAATCACCTGAATACGGATAAACCGAAGTTTGCTTATCCATGCCTAAGAATCGCCCGAAGTGCGGAGTGTTTGGCAGCGCTGCACTACTGCTGTTGCCCTCTGGAAACTCCGCGCCGCTGGCGGTACTGGACGCGGCGGTGACGGCTTCCTCTTTCGGTGGAAGCCGATCTTATACGCTTTGCTGCTTGCTTATACCAGATTTCGCGAAAGGGGGGATCAAAATTTAGCGTTCAACCGGAACAGAAATAAGGGTTTAAAGGTTCTTGATATTTCTGTACTCGAGAATAAAGAAGAGGAGTTGGCCTTGATGAATTTGAATAAAAAATGGGTATCCGGATTATTGGCAGCCGTATTGCTAATGGCTCCAGTCTCTGCGGTGCAGGCGAAATCGCCTGTTCCGGATGTGACTGTTCTGCAGGCGGTGGATGCAGAACAGATGGAAACAGGGAATGATTCAGGTAATCCACAGGTCGAACTGGATCCATTGACGGATACCGGTGAACCGAAAGCGGAACAGGCACCACAAGCAATAGACGAAAATCAAGCGGCAGCATCATCGGCAGTGAAGGAGGCGCAATTCCGCAATCTCGCGGCAGACCTTCCGTATGAATGGTCTGAAGCTCCGGAAGCTTCGCATCCCGATGACGGATACAAGCTTACGGACGGAAAATACGGCGCATTGGATATGAACGACCCGGCATGGGTAGGACATCTGCGCGGAAAGGCTCGCGAAGTTGTGTTCGATCTCGGTGAGGAAAAGTCAATTGGAAAGATCACGGCTAATTTCTTTCAAGATTTTCCTACGAATTCGATTCTCGTGCCGCTGTCGGTATCGATGTATGTCTCCGACGATAAGGAAAATTGGGGGCTGCTTTCCCATAACGCTACGCAGCTTCTGTGGGGAGAAGGACCGCCCAGACAGGAGACCTTTGAATGGGATGGCAGCCGGGATGGAATCAAAGGCGGGAATACGGAAGGCAAGCTGGCTTATGCCCGTTATGTGAAGGTGACCTTTTATATGCATCCTACACAGTGGGAATATATTGACGAAATCGAAATTATGGGTATGGACGGCAAGATTGAAGGGGCGGTAAAGGTTCCTGCCGAGCAGCCTCGTTTTTTGGAGCCGGGGGAAGCTACGGCCGGGATCCGGAATCTGAATCTGCTGTATAACGGACAATACGCGAATGGTTTGGGCGATTGGAAGAAGGAACGGATTATCCCTAATATCAGTTATGTAAATAAAGACGGCGAGCCGGTCGATTGGCTTTATGACGGCGTTCTATATCTCGGGATTGCTTCGCCTGCCGGTCGCGATTTCGGTCAGGGACAAACGAACCTGGACGATTGGAAATGGTATTTGGATAAAACATTTGCAGCCACGGGCGATATGCAGCAGTTGAATGAGGCTGCCAAGGAAGTTGGGGCCAAGCTGAAACAGCCCGATCATCAAGTCAAGGTTGTGTTAATGATTCCGAATCCAGGGGAATCCTTAACCGATTTTGGCGACATTGACGGTAGCGGTTCCTTAAATTTCAACGACTCCGTCGTAGGCAAAGAAAAAGCGTCTGAAAACAGAGGAAAAGCGGTGCAGTGGTGGCTGGACCAGACCCGGCAAAGATGGCAGGCTGCCAACTACTCGAATCTTGAGCTTGTCGGCATGTACTGGATGCCGGAACAAATCGACATATCCGAATCGGGACCGGACATAGCTCGCATGGTGTCGGATAAAGTGCACGCCATGAACATGAAGGTTTTCTGGATTCCACACTCCTATGCTTACAAAATGTTTATGTGGAAAGACGTAGGGTTCGATGCCGCGGCGCTTCAGCCTAACTATTTCTTTGGCGGAATGGATTCCGACCGTCTGGACGATGCTACGGATACTGCAAAGCGATACGGAATGGGGAACGAAGTTGAATTTGATGACGGAATGCTGAGAGATCCCGTACTTCGTCAGCGTTTTGTCGAATACTTGGACAGCGGCGTCAGATCCGGTCTGATGCAAAATGGCTTCAGAGCTCACTATCAAGGCAATAATGCTGTATACAACTTGGGCGTAAGCAAGGATCCGAATTTGCGTTTAATGTATGACTGGCTGTATCAGTATTTGAACGGAACGTACGCCATCGACAGCAGCCCGGCGCCGGAGACGATGACGGAGCTTGTACAGCGTTATGTCGCGTCGAACGAAATCAATTCGGCTTTTGGCAATGAGTTGTCGTATCGATTGCAGACCATCAAACTTCTTCTGGACGATAACAAGCCTAAGGAAGCCGTGACGTATATGCAGGATTTTCTCGCGCACATTCACGACCCGGCCGTCCAAGCGCAAGGGTTGATTTCGGTCCCGGCCGCAACGGTGCTTGATTCCTACGCGCAAGTTCTCATTCAAACCTGGTCTGACGGAGGGGGACTCAGCAATCTGGTTCTTGGCCAAAGCTATACAATTTCACAGCAGCCTAACAGCAACTATCCCGATTCCGGGAACGAACTTACGGACGGCCGATTCGGCGGGACGGATTACCGCACCGAGCAGTGGCAGGCCCATGCGGGAAGCGATTACCCTGACGAACGAAGCCGCACCATCACATTTGATTTGGGCAGCAACAAATCGATCGGGGCAATTAGAGCCCATTTTCTTCAGGATAAAGGACCTGGCATCTATTTTCCTCAGAACGTCGCTTTTTCCGTTTCATCTGACGGCGAATCCTGGAGCACGCTGGCAACCGTTTCTCCGCCACCGGCACAGGATGCTGCCTCGACCGAGTTCGTGGGTTGGAGCGGAATAACAGATGGTGTGCCGGGGAAAGCGGGATCCGATAAAGTATACGCCCGCTATGTCAAAGTCGAATTCCCGGTCAACGTCTGGGTCTTCCTTGATGAAATCGAAGTTCTCGGCGTTGACGGCCATGCCGGGGGTGGCACTACAATTGACGGCGCAAGAGCCGTGGTGGATGCCGATGCGAAGAAATTGACGATTGACGGGCTGGTCGTGAACGGCAGCCAGTCCCAAGTGAATTTGAAAATACTCGATTCGAAAGGGAAAGTTCGCTACGAAGGCCAGACGACCAGTACAGAAACGGGAAGTTTCGAATTCATGATCAAGCTTACTGGAAATTTAAAGGGAACTTGCGACGCCTATCTGTCTATGGATGGAATGTCGGATCCCGTTAAGATTTCATTCGAATACAATAAGAAGGACTGACGTTTATTTCCCGCACAAGCTCAGATTTCGATGGCATATGGCCTGATTTCCTAGAAGTTGACTTAGGGTGTGGCATTCCATGACCAAATTCTACCGTGCCACATTGATACAAGATAACTAATGTTTCATAAAAAATGCCATGGTCGCAGCGCGAGATTTCCACGTTGTGATCGTGGCTTTTACTTTGAATCGGTATTGATGAGCGCATGAGGAATACGTGACGCATCTCGATGTTAGTGAACACGTCTCATATAGTGAAGTAGTTGCAGGCTATCTGAAAAATTCATACTGCGAAAGTCGAGATTAATGTAAACGCATACTTATTCATGGTATAATGCATCTAATAGATTAGGCGATCTTAGTGGTTTGGGGTTCTTAAAATGCTGTAAATCTGGCCTGGGGGTGTTGCGAGGATGAGAAGGTATAGCGTGTGGCGTCCAATTATGCTAATTGCGGTGGCGCTGCTTACGAACAGCTTGGTTACGAATTTGGCAGGTGTATTTGGCATGACGCCGGAGTCGGCAAGCAGTTTGGGTGTAGTCGCCATGATTATTGCCGGACTAATTACGTATAATCGCATGATGAAATCCCGTCGCAAATGAATAATCATTCATAGCATTCATCGAAATAATCAGCATGTTTGTAAGCACCTTGCCGAGGTGCTTTCTTTCATAAAGCGCTATTATTTTTTTCCAAATGGAAGGGTCTGATCACTTACACGCTTGGCGTATCACACCCGCTGTAACCCCTGTGTTATCTATAAAAACCGTGTTATCAACGCCACGCAATCTGCGGTTTCCTATCTCTACTAGATTTGGAATAAAACATGTCTTAAACGTTTCACCGCGGCACAGATGCAGTTTGACAGATTCACCCAAATTTATGTTGAAAAGGGTCTGTTTTATTAATATATTGTAAATAGCGCGAATCTAGTATTCGGGCATATATACCTAGGAGGGTTATCCTTAATGAAAAAAGGGGTCATATCTTTAATCAGTTTGGCGTTATCTGTCACAATGCTGGCAGGTTGCGGCGACAAACCAGCGTCGGAACCAAGCGGCGGCGCAGGCGGCGACGCACCTAAGGCAAACTTCAAGGTAGGGATGGTTACGGACGCAGGAACGATTGATGACAAGTCGTTTAACCAAGGAACATATGAAGGTATCGTGAAGGCCAACGAGGACTTCAAAATGGAGTATAAATACCTGAAGCCGGCCGGAACGACAGAAGCCGACTATTCAAAAGAGATCGGAAACCTGTATGATGCCGGATTTAAGTTCATTGTAACCCCAGGCTTCAAATTTGAAACAGCCGTGTTTAAAGCACAAGACAAGTATAAAGATGCTAAATTCGTTATTATTGATGGAACGCCTCATTCCGGGGAAGAGGGCGCAACACCGGTAGTTAAGGAAAATACCGTATCCATCTTCTTCGCTGAGCAAGAGTCCGGATTCCTGGCTGGCGTAGCGACTGCGCTTCATGTGAAGGATGGACAAGCTGGATTTATCGGCGGCATGGAAATCCCTCCTGTACAGAAGTTCAACTGGGGCTTCCAGCAGGGTGTAGCTTATGCCAACGAGAATCTCGGCACGAAACTGGTAATTAACAAAGAGAACGTTGTCTACCAAGGATCTTTTGACGATGTTGCAGCAGGCAGCCAATTGGCGGCTCAAATGTATGACCGCGGCGTAAACGTTATCTTCGCAGCAGCAGGCGGCGTGGGCGTTGGTGCGATTAACGAAGCGAAGACTCGCGTACAGAACGGATCCGAAGTATGGATCGTTGGCGTAGACGTTGACCAGTATCAAGATGGCGTTTATGAAGGCGACAAATCCGTTGTCCTGACTTCGGCCGTGAAGAAAATCGACCATGCCGCTTACGATATGATCAAAGCCGAAACCGAAGGCAAGTTCCCGGGCGGACAAACGCTTACGCTGGATGCCACAAATGACGGCGTCGGACTTCCTGAGAAGAACCCGAACTTGAGCGAGGACGTTCTGAAGCAAGTAGACGAGGTGTTTGGCAAGATCAAAGCCGGCGAAATTAAAGTAGCCGCTGAGCAAGGCGATCTGATTAAGTAATCCAAGACACCCAGGTCATCTACAGAAGCGTGGATAGACTTACTTGAAAAGCAGCGATACCGCATGAAAAAAGACGGATTCCCTTCCGTCTTTTTTTAAGGTATTAGAATTTATAAGTTATTTCAGCGATGCGTATGCAATTCTGTAATCGCATTTATATGTTTTGGGGCCCCCGCATAGTATTTGGAACAAGCATCGAAGCATAGGCTCCACTTTGTGGAGCTATTTTAGGTATCAGACCGTATCACCGGCGCAAGCGATTGCATTCTGATATTGAATATGTAGAATTCGATCTATGTAACTGCGTTCTGGCTGTTTGGAAGTGAGTCGATCCGCGTTTTTTAAAGCAATTTATGCATAGGAAGATATTCAACACAAAAGAAGGAGAGGACCCAAAACCATGGACTATGTTGTCGAGATGGTGGGCATCCGCAAGGAATTTCCCGGGATCGTGGCCAATGACGATATTACGATTCGGCTGAAGAAGGGTGAGATTCATGCGCTGCTCGGTGAGAACGGGGCGGGCAAGTCCACCCTGATGAGTATCCTGTTTGGCATGTATCAGCCTGACCGTGGCGTAATCAAAGTCAACGGCAAGGACGTGCGGATCTCGAATCCGAATGTCGCGAACAAACTCGGAATCGGGATGGTGCATCAGCATTTTAAATTAGTCGAGCCGTTTACCGTGACCGAGAATATTATTCTGGGCAGCGAGACGCGCAAGTACTTCTTCGGCTTGGATGTGAGATCGGCTGCCAAACGGGTTGAGGAACTGTCCAAGCGATACGGCCTCAACGTAGACCCTTATGCCAAAATCGAGGATATCTCGGTCGGGATGCAGCAGAGAGTGGAAATTCTCAAAATGCTGTACCGCGACGCGGAAGTGCTCATATTCGACGAGCCGACCGCGGTGCTGACCCCTCAGGAAATCGAAGATTTGCAGGGCATTATGAAAAACCTGGTCAATGAAGGCAAATCGATCATTCTGATCACCCATAAATTGAAAGAAATTAAAGCGGTTGCGGACCGCTGCACCGTCATCCGCCGAGGCAAGACGATCGGCACCGTTGAAGTGGCAGACACGAGCCGGGAGGCTATGGCCGAAATGATGGTGGGCCGCAGCGTCTCCTTTAAGGTGGACAAGCAGGAGAGTCGCCCGGGCAAGACCGTTCTCGAGATTAAATCGCTTACGGTAAAGAACAGCAAGAAAGTCGATGCGCTCAAAGGTTTTAGTCTGGACCTGCATGCCGGGGAGATTGTGGGTATTGCAGGCGTGGATGGTAACGGTCAATCGGAACTGATCGAAGCTATTACCGGACTTCGCGAGGCCGAGAGCGGAACGGTGAGCTTGAATGGTAAAACGCTCAACGGTCTATCTGTCCGTCAACGGAATGAAAGCGGAATCGGCCACATTCCGGAGGACCGCCAAAAGAGGGGACTCGTGCTGGACTATACCATTGAAGAGAATTTGATCCTCGAGGTGTACAACCGCCCACCGTATTCCAAGAACGGGCTGCTGCAGCCAGCAGCGATCCGCAAGCATGCGGAGCATATCATTCAGAGCTTTGATGTGCGTTCCGGAACGGGCGGCCGGTCGATCGTGCGTTCGATGTCCGGCGGTAACCAGCAAAAAGCGATCATCGGCCGCGAGGTAGAGCGCGATCCGGATCTGCTTATTGCCGTTCAACCGACCCGGGGCCTTGACGTAGGCTCGATTGAATATATTCACCGTCGTCTGATCGAACAGCGGGACAAGGGAAAAGCCGTTCTACTGGTTTCCCTGGAGCTTGATGAAGTACTGAATTTGTCGGACCGCATTGCCGTTATCAATAACGGTGAACTGGTAGGTATCGTTAAAACCTCCGAAACGAACGAAAGAGAGCTCGGACTAATGATGGCCGGGTATCAAAAAGAGGAGGCACCACATGAATAACAGCGTAAAATCGTTGCTTGCCGTCCTGTTCGGACTCATTGCGGGGGCACTGCTTATGGCGCTGACCGGACATAATCCGGTAGAAGGGTATAAGTATCTCATCCAGGGTGGACTCAAGAACCCGGAGCGGATCGGAAATACGCTGGCGACGGCGACTCCGCTTATTTTGACCGGTTTGTCCGTGGCATTTGCCTTCCGTACCGGACTGTTTAATATCGGTGCCGCGGGCCAGATGCTGTTCGGTGGCTTTTGCGCAACGGCTGTCGGCCTCTCGCTGGACCTGCCGCGGGCGCTTCTCCTGTTGGTCATGGTGCTGGTCGGGTTTATTGGCGGTGCGCTATGGGCGGTTGTCCCAGGGTTCCTAAAGGCTAAATATAACGTACATGAGGTCGTATCCACGATCATGATGAACTGGACCGCCTACTGGACCGTTTATTATGTCATTCCGGGTTACTTCAAAGGGGCGAGTCTGGAGACGGAATCGCGTCAGCTTCCGCCGGAAGCCATGCTGCATCAGCAGTGGCTTAGTGACATGTTCCAAGGTTCTTATGTCAATCTGGGCTTTTTTATCGCGGTCATTGCTGTTCTGGTCGTCGCTTTCCTTATTAACAAAACAACGCTTGGATACGAATTGAAGGCGGTCGGATTCAACCGTCACGCTTCCGAATATGCGGGTATCGCTGTCAAACGCAGCATCGTACTGTCCATGTTCATCTCCGGCGGCCTCGCGGGCCTCGCGGGAGTTGCACAGTATGCGGGGAATGCCTCCAGCATGCAGATCGGCATTCTCCCGAGCCAGGGATTTGACGGGATTGCCGTAGCTCTGCTCGGAATCAACGCACCTATCGGTGTTTTGGTATCGGCACTGTTCTTCGGGATTCTCTACTCGGGCAGAGGGTTTATGAATGCCATGACGGAGATTCCGCCGGAAATCGCCGATTCGATTATTGCCATCATTATCTATTTTGCGGCAACCAGCATCTTGATCGAACGACTATACCGTAAATTGAAGCTGCGTCGCGCGGCTAATAAAAAGCAGGGGGAGTAAGGACATATGTGGACAACGATTGAACAGATTTTTCCGTATGCCATCGCTTACACGATCCCACTTTTGATTACCGCCCTGGGCGCGCTGTTCAGTGAACGAAGCGGGGTCGTCAATATCGGCCTTGACGGTTTGATGATTGTCGGTTCTTTCATCGGAGCCTTTGTCATATTCAAAATGCAGGCCCAATGGCCCGGCCAATCGTGGGTACTATGGGTAGGACTATTGGCAGCGGCGGCAGCGAGTGCGCTATTCTCGCTATTGCATGCCTTTGCCAGCATTAACCTCAGTGCCAACCAGATTATAAGCGGTACGGCGATCAATATGATCGCGGGTGCCCTGACAATATTCCTTGCCCGTAACATTACGGGGAGCGGCAAGATCAGCATCACGAATGGTTTTGCACCGTTTGATTTTCCGGGTCTGTCCAAGATTCCGATCATCGGGGATTTATTCTTCACGAAAACCTATGCCACGACGTGGTTGGTTCTGATCTTGCTTTTAGTAAGTGCATTTGTACTGTACAAAACGCCGTTCGGTCTGCGACTCCGGTCCTGCGGCGAGCATCCGCACGCGGCCGAAGCAGCAGGTATTAAGGTACAGTCCATGCGGTATGTCGGCGTCATGATCTCGGGTGCTTTTTCCGGACTCGGGGGAGCTGTCATTCTGTTGACGTATTCCGGCGAATTTACGGGGAACGTGGCAGGACTCGGGTTCCTGGCTCTGGCATCCTTGATCTTCGGACAATGGAAGCCGCTCGGCATCCTGCTGGCCACCTTGTTCTTCGGATTTGCCACGACGGTAGCCAACGTATCACAGGTCATTCCGTCTTTGGCGGTAATCCCGCCGGTCATTCTCAAGATTTTCCCTTATGTTGTCACACTGATCGCGCTCGTGATTTTCTCCAAATCCTCGAATGCGCCGAAAGCCGTAGGGGAGCCGTTCGATTCAGGTAAACGGTAACGTATTGCGCAAGTCGATGTAAGACAAATAGAACCTCTGATATGCCTATCCAGCTTTGGGTTTAGGTCTATCGGAGGTTTTTTTACATCTAGCATACTTTAGGTTAGAACTCCCAAAACATATCTGGTATATATAGTAAATAAGGTAAGAAAATTTAATAGAATAGAGGAGTGAAACCTGAATGCGCATTCGATTACATCGGTGCCAAAGGCCGTTAAGCATGCTTCTGGCAATCGTGATGCTTCTGAGTATCATCGTTCCTTTCAGTCCTGTGAAGGTGGCGGAGGCTTCCCCCCGGCATGACCAGGTTGTGATCAGCCAGGTGTACGGTGGAGGCGGGAATAGCGGGGCCACGTATACGCATGATTTTATCGAATTGTTCAATCCGACCGGCAGTCCGATCGACTTGACAGGCTGGAAGGTACGTTATGCAAGCGCAACAGGCACTTTTAACGGCACGACCTCTTTAACTGGTATTATAGAGCCTTATGCTTATTATTTAATCCAACAGCAGAGTAACGGCTCGGTAGGAGCTTCTTTGCCGACAGCTGATGCTGCAGGAACACTGAACTTAAGCGGCTCTAACGGAAAAGTAGATCTGGTAAACGCCGCGGGCGATCGTATTGACCTCATTGGCTATGGATCGGCCTCAGAATCTGAGACGAGTCCAACCGCAGCTTTATCCAACAGCACGGCTGCGATCCGCAAGGAATTGACCGTTGGTCAAAATGATCGCGGCCTCGACACGGATAACAATGTCGCTGATTTTACCGTTACCAAGCCGGAGCCTCGGAACAGCTCGAGCCCGAAGACACCGGTCACTCCTAGTACGGGTTTAGGGCCAGTAACCGCCAATCCGGAGCCTAATGCCTGGCCAGCCGGAACGGAGATCACGCTGAATCCTCCTACGGTGGGCGTTTCCGTTTATGCGGATGTGTATCTGTCCGGTGGGAACGGGTCCGGCTTTCAGCTTGTCAACGGCCCGATCACGCTTAACGAGCCTACGCGGGTGGATGCCTATGCAGTCCAGGATGGTTTACCGGATGGACCGGTCTCCTCGTTCCAATATGATATTTTAACGCAAACGTCCGTTGCTGATGCCCGCAGCAAGGCAAAAGGCGAGCATGTGTGGACGGAAGGCATCATTACGCATATCGAAGGCAGAGAAACCTACATTCAAGATGACACGGCCGGTATCGTGCTCTATGACTACCCGCTTAATGCCAGCGTTGGCGACCGGGTGAGCGTGGCCGGCGTGATGGAGATTTACAACAATCTTCAGGAGATCAAACCGCACGCCTTGCTGCCCCATGACGTAACGGGTGCAAATGCAGGAGTGCCGCAGGCTCTTCAAATCACCGGAGCTGATCTATCTGCAGCTTCGGGAGAGACTTATGAAGCGCGACTTGTCTACCTGGACGATGTTACCATCAAGTCCGAAAACAGACCTGGGGAATATACGGCCGAGCAAGGCGGTCATGAATTCATCATCTATTCCGGATTGTCCAAGCTGAAGACCGTGAAGACCTTCAGCCGCGTCACGGGTGTGGTGAAGCAGTTTGGCAACATCTATGAGCTGATTCCTTTAGGCGAGAATGCCTTAATCGAAGAGATGTTCTCCGTGATTGCAAGTCCGGGTGCCGGACCGATAATCATTGGAGGGACGGTAACGCTGTCCAGCCCTACGCAAGGGGCAAGCATCTATTATACGCTCGACGGGTCAGTCCCGACGAAAGCGAGTACACAGTACAGCTCGCCGATTCAAATAGACCGTGACACGACCATCAAAGCGATTGTTGTCTCGGGGGCGAATGAGAGCAAGGTATACGAATTTGCTTACAAGGCGACACAGCAGCCGCGTATCGCGGATATCCAAGGCGAGGACCATACTTCGCCGTATACCGGACAGACGGTAACCGCTATTGAAGGTGTTGTAACCCAATACGGTTACACGTTCTCTAACGGCAATATCAAGGGATTCTATATCCAGGATCCGAAGCCGGATTCCAATCCGGATACCTCGGATGCGATTTTTGTGTATTCCACGGATCCAAACCGGCCTCAAATCGGAGATCTGGTGAGTGTAACCGGAAAAGTGGCCGAGTATAACGAGGGAAGCTCCAGCAACCTGACCTCCACTCAAATCGAGCTGCAATCCATCAAGAATCTGGGTCAGGGTCAACAACTGCCGGACCCTGTTACCTTAGGTAAAGGCGGGCGTCCGATTCCGGCCGCCATTATCGATAACGACGGCATGACCACGTTCGATCCGGAGGAGGATGCCATCGACTTCTACGAATCTCTGGAAGGCATGCTGGTCAGACTTCCGCAGCCAACGATCATTAGTCCGTATTGGACAAGCGGCGGTACCTACAACATTGCGACCCGTGTCGAGAACGATATCGCGGATGTCATTACGCCAGCCGGCGGACTGGTCCTGAAAGAGCAGGGGAATTTCAACCCGCAGCGTCTCCTGATTGCTTACGGCAATCCGGGACAAGAAGTGGGCACAGGCGATACATTTGCCGATGATGTGATCGGCGTAATCGGTTATAACAGTGGCAATTTCAAGGTGATTCCGGCTAAAGGCGAATTGCCTGCAATCCACAGCAGCTCTTTTAAGCAAGAGGTACCCACGATCGACGTGAAAGACGAACAGCTCAGCGTAGCGACGTATAATATCGAAAATTTCTATCCGGGCGTAAGTTCCGCCAAAATCAATAAGCTGGCGGAGTCGATCGTAAACAACATCAAGTCTCCGGATATTATCGGTCTTGTCGAAGTACAGGATAATAACGGTGAGCAGAACACCGGAACTACAGCGGCAGATCAAAGCTACCAGACCTTGATTAATGCCATCAAGGCAGCCGGCGGACCAACCTATAGCTTTACCGACATTGAGCCGGTGAATAATAACGACGGGGGAGCGCCGGGAGCGAACATTCGGGTCGGATTCCTCTATAACGCAGACCGTGTCCAGTTATCGGACAGCGTTCAGGACAAGAAGGGATCCCCGACGGAATCCGTTGCGTATGATGCGGCGAAGGATCAGTTAACCCTGAATCCGGGCCGGATCGAACCGCAGAATCCTGCTTTCGATGCATCGCGCAAGCCTCTGGCTGCACAGTTCGAATTCCAGGGGGAAAAAGTGATCGTCATTGCGAATCATTTTAACTCGAAATCCGGAGATCAAGGACCTTTCGGCAATACCCAGCCGCCGGTTCTCTCCAGCGAAACGCAGCGCCATCAGATTGCGGCGGTTGTGAACAGATTCGTGAAAAGCGTTGTGTCTGCTAACCCTGACGCTAACGTCGTCGTTCTGGGAGATTTGAATGATTTCCAATTTACCGAGACGGCGAACATTTTGAAAGGCAACGAATTGGATAATCTGATCGACACGCTTCCGCCTGAGGAGAGGTATACCTACACATATGACGGAAACTCGCAGGTGCTGGATCATATTCTCGTCAGCAAGAATTTGACTCGCTCTACGCAAGTCGACATCGTGCATCTGAATGCCGATTTCCCGGCCTCCAAGGGCCGCGTATCGGATCATGATCCGGTCGTCGCCCAGATTGACCTGAAGGAAGAAACCGTGGACGGCTTCCCGCTGACCATTTTGCATACCAATGACACGCATGCCAATCTGGATACCGTAAGCTCGCCGGATAACATTGCACGCAGGGTTACTGCAATCAAGGAAGCCAAAGCGAATGCGGTCAATCCACTGCTCCTGGATGCGGGAGACGTATTCTCCGGCACGCTGTATTTTAATCAATATTTGGGACTCGCCGATCTGGAGTTCATGAATTTGGTTCAATATGATGCCATGACCTTCGGTAACCATGAGTTCGATAAAGGCTCCGAGGTGCTGAACGATTTCATCGAGCATGCGGAATTCCCGTTTGTTTCCTCGAACGTGAATTTTTCGGCCGATGCTTTATTGACCCAGAAATTCAAGAATGAAGTGACCCGGGATGCCAAGGATGCAACCATCTATCCGGCCATCATCATGGAGGTAGACGGGGAGCAGGTTGGCCTCATCGGGCTTACAACCGAAGACACGGCGAACATCGCTTCGCCTGGAGACGTAACATTTGAGAATGCGGTGCAAAAGGCAAAAGACACCGTAGCGATGCTGCAGAAGGAAGGTATCAACAAAATCGTCGTACTGTCGCACCTCGGTTATGACGTGGATGTAAACCTTGCGAAGGAAGTCGAGGGCATCGACATTATCGTGGGCGGTCATAGCCACACCAAGCTGGATGAGGCGGTTGTGGACCGGTCGGACAGCGAACCGAAGCTGATCGTGCAGACGGGTGAAAAAGGCCAATTCTTAGGCCAGCTGGAGGTCGTATTTGACGACGAAGGTGTTCTGCAGGAGTGGAATAGCCAGCTCATTTCGGTTGACGCAAAAGATAGCAATGAGCAGTATGTAATTCAGCCGGATCCCGAAGCCTTGCAAATTCTGAATACCAAATATAAGCCGGGTGTGGAGCAGTTAAAACAAACGGAGGTTGGTACGACAGAAGTGAAGCTGAACGGCGTCCGCGCCGATGTCCGCACGAAGGAAACGAATCTCGGCAATTTGATTGCCGATGGCATGCTGGACGCGGCGCAAGCGGCCGGAACGAATGCGGTCATCGCCCTGCAGAACGGCGGCGGCATCCGCGAATCTATTGAAGCAGGCAAAATCACGATGGGTGACGTCATGACGGTGCTTCCGTTTAACAACGATCTCGTCACGATCACGCTGACGGGCGCCGAGATCAAAGAAGCCATGGAAAACGGGGTTTCCAAGACGCCTGCTGCGGATGGCCGCTTCCCGCATATCGCGGGTATGAAGTTCTATTATGATTCGACCAAACCGGTTGGATCACGTGTCCTTCGCATCGAGGTCAAAGGCAAGAACGGATATGAGCCGATCGACATGAATAAATCGTATGAGGTGGCGACAAACGCATTTACCGCTAAGGGCGGCGACTTCTATGCATCGCTCGAGAAGGCCTATCTGGAAGGTCGAGTGAATCTGCTTTACAAGCCTGACTATGAGGTGTTCTCGAACTATGTGAAAAAAGTAGGCACCATTACGGCCAAGACTTCGGCCGTTGAAGGGCGGATTACGGATTTGAAGGGAACACCGCTTCCGGGAGGACCTAATCCAGGAGGGCCGGGAGAGCCTGGAGCGGGGAACCCTGGGAACCCGGGTACACCTGGAACTCCAGGACCGACAACACCTCCCGTAAACCCATCGAACCCTGGCACCACGCCGCCGGCAGAACCGGGCAAGGTCAAGGTTCCGGTTAAGGTGGAGAACGGTGCGGCTGCAGGCAGCGTGACCGGAGCGACCATGAAGGAAGCCCTGAAACAGCCTGTTGGCGGAAAAGTTACCGTAGAGGTAACAAGCACGCAGCCAATCTCTTCTTCATCCATAACCATCGATAATGAAGCACTACGGGCATGGATTGACCAGACAAACGCGCAGGTGCTGGTGGTAGCAACGCCTTACGGAAGCTATGAGCTTCCGAAGACGGAGATCGATCTTCAAGCGCTGGCAGCCCAAGCCGGCTCGGACATGAACAGCCTTCAATTGGTCATTCAGCTTGCTATCGATAATGATGCCCTTAAATCAGCGGCGTCCAAAGGATATAATGCAATACAAGCTGTGAGCTATACCGTGACGGTGAAGTCCGGTAATGGCAAGACTGCCACGTTGGACGCATTCCAATCGTATGTAAAGCGGTCCCTGAATGTCGACAAGTCGCATGCGTTGACGGATATCGCGGTCGTCCGAGTGGATGGAAACGGCGAATACACGCCAGTACCATTCAAGGTGAACGGCCAACGTATCGATATTTATAGCCGCACGAACAGCACGTACCTGGTGTTGCAGAACCCGGTAACGTTCCAGGACATCGCGTCCCACTGGTCCAAGGGTGAGGTTGAATCGCTTGCGGCCAAAATGATCGTAACCGGGCGCACGGAGCAGACCTTTGTTCCGAACGCACCGGTCACTCGGGCCGAGTTCGCAGCGCTTGTTGTCCGGGCACTGGGACTTTCTGCAGACGCTGCGTCAGGCAGCTTCCAGGATGTGGCTTCATCCGACTGGTACGCCGGAGCAATCCAGGCAGCAGTCGATGCCGATATCATTAACGGCTACACGGACGGCACCTTTAAGCCGAATCGGACGATCACGCGCGAAGAGATGGCCGTGATGGCCTACAACGCACTGGAGTATGCCGGATACAACCCCGTGGACGCGGCAAAAGCTCATTTTGCCGATGCGTCCTCGATCGGTGCTTGGTCTCAGGTGGCGGTGTATGAATTGGCGAAACTTGATATTCTGAACGGAGATCCGAAGCAGCGCTTCCACCCTAAATCGAATGCCACCCGCGGCGAAAGCGCCGCTGTGCTCCATCGTTTGATGCAGGATTTGACGTACGTGAAATAAACAGGTTCTATAGCGGCTGGATGCATATTGAACTAGCAATCTGCGTGAAATAGGCCGAAATATGATAAAGAGGGGGCTTACCTTTAGGGGGAGCCCTTTTTTTACTGTTAATAGTTTCTCTTGGTTGAAGGTATCAATCTTTCTGTAGGAAATTTAACTGCTTTGTATTGAATAAGGATTTTATTGTTTTTGTTATGGAGTTATAGCTTGCTATTAAAAAGTATGTCAGAGTTATGCTGTCATCTACTTGCAATGAACTGTTACCACGTATTTCTAATTAATTATTATTGGTTATTTTGTCGATAAGTAGATGAGGAGCAAACATCTTTGTAATTGAAAGATTTGAAATAAATAACACAGGCTAAAGTTATAGGACTAACAAGGCATTAAAAATCGAGTAGGGAAGTGAACAGTATGAAAGTTGTCATCTTGGCAGGCGGAAGAGGAACACGAATAAGTGAAGAGTCTCATCTTAAGCCTAAACCTATGATTGAAATCGGAGACGCACCAGTATTGTGGCATATCATGAAGACATACTCTCACTATGGATATCATGAATTCATTATTTGTCTTGGTTATAAAGGCTATATCATCAAGGAGTACTTCGCTAATTATTACCGACATATGTCCGAAGCGGTAACCTACGATTTTACTTCTGGCAATACTGTCGAGGTGCATCAGAACACGGTAGAACCATGGAAGGTTACTTTGGTAGAGACGGGTCTAAACACCATGACGGGTAGCCGTATTAAGCGAATTGAGCCTTATGTGGGTAACAATCCTTTTATGCTTACGTATGGGGATGGTTTGGCAGATATAAATATTGATCAGCTTGTTCGCTGCCATAAAGAAAGCAGTAAACTTGCGACCATTACAGCCGTGCAACCGGACGGCCGATTTGGGCGGCTGGAACTGGATGGCGATACGGTTACTGGATTTACTGAAAAGGTTAGAGGTGATGGGGGTTGGATTAATGGAGGGTTCATGGTGTGTGAACCCCAAGTATTCAACTATATCAAAGATAGGGATACAACGATCTTAGAACAGGAGCCTTTGCAAAATTTGGCACGAGATGGTGAGTTAAATGTCTACAGGCATGATAGTTTCTGGCAGCCAATGGATACTCTGCGTGAAAAGATTGTCCTTGATGGGCTTTGGGAAAGTCAAAAGGCACCTTGGAAAATATGGAATACCTAGTATAACCAAAAGTCGAAAATGAGTTGGAAATATTACTATTCTAGGAGTTTATTATGTTTAAACTGACTCTTTCAAAGGAAGATTTGCAAAATTATGTGTTTCATCAGGTGAGTCATTTTTTTCCGGATAATCGTTTGTCTCCCAAGGACACATTATTTAACCGGTCATTTAATCTAGCCTTGGAGCGCTCGGAGTTTTGTTTTCAACATATCGCTTTAAGGTCGTTTCATCATGAAGGAACTACCTATTTTTCACATCTCCATTCCGATCAATACACATTATTCCTGTGGTTTTTGTCTAATTCGACATGGAGGGAGTTTGAGACTGAGGAGATCGCGTCCAAATTCTTTTACTTAAATAAGGCGTTAAACGGTGTTGTATGTATGTATGATGCGGGAATGCCTGATATCTTTCTTGTTGTACATGGTGGTGGTGTAGTGTTAGGTAAGGCGGTTTATAGTGATTTTTTTGTATGTTATCAGGGATGCACCGTAGGCGCAATAAATGGTGTTTATCCTGTTATCGGCAAGGGGGTGGCCATGGCCCCGCAATCAGCAATCGTTGGTGACTGCTGTATCGGCGACCATGTGACGATCGGAAATCAAGCCTTATTACGTAACACCAACTTGAACAACGGATCATTATACTATCGTCATACAGATACTGGTCAGCATATAACACAGCAAACGGATAAACCCTGGGCACAGTCTTTTTTTAATGTACCCATTCTGCAAAATGGAGGAAGTTCATGAAATCAAAAACCATATTGATTAGCGGTGCTAATGGTTATATAGGGCTTCATATGGCCCAGTATTTAAGAACGCATCATTATAATGTTATGACTGCTACGAGAGATGGAGAAGGAGATCTTAGAATGGACTTCTCCAAACCGAATGAAGTGGCATCGTTGATTAGTAATGGAATCGATACAATGATCCATACGGTTTCACTAAACGAAATGCTTTATAAAACAGATCCTTACCGAGCTTTGTCTGAAAATGTAACTGGAATCCGAGCAGCTCTTGATTTCTGTAAAAATAATAATATTAAGAATTTTATATATTTTTCGAGTTTTCATGTTTTTGGTGTACAGGAAGGGAAATTGACAGAGAGCACTCCTGTCGCTCCAAGTAACGACTATGGATTGGCACATTATACAGCTGAACAAACTGTTAGGATGTACGATAGAACTAATCTGCTAAATGCATGGATAGTCAGGCCCTCTAATCTATTTGGAGTCCCCGTAAACCTTAATACATTTAAACGTTGGAATTTGATTCCGTTTTTATTTTGCAGGGAAGCTGTAGAGAATAACACGATAACGCTTTTGACTCCAGGGAGCCAACTTCGTAATTTTGTAGGTGTGTCGGATGTATGTAAGAAAGTGATGTGGATATTGGAACAAAGACCAAAAGAGCGGTTATTTCATGCTTACGGAAATGAGACGATGAGTGTTTTACAGTTCGCCTTATTAGTTCAAAAGGTCGCATTAGAGACTTTCGGAATGCCCGTACGAATCATTCGCCCCGAGGGAAACAACCAAGTTGCTGACTTTGACTTTACTAGTGTAAACGAACAAAAGGGCTTGGAACCAAATGATAAGGTGGAGACTTTTGTCATCGAACTATTCAAAGCCCTTCTCACCAGGTAACGAAAGGATTGATTAACATCATCTGTAATATTTGTGGTCAAACATGTGCTTTTGAGGAGAGATATACTCGAGCACCTCATAGTTTAATGAGTGTATATAACTCGAATAAACTGATTTTACGCGATCTGGAGATTTATCACTGTGATTCATGCGGGCATACTCAGATTCCGGTGCACATTGCTGAAGAGTATTACCAAGATTATTCCATGGGCTCCTTTTGGGGAGCTAGCTTCAAGCGCATCCGGGAACGTCAACTTGAGCGCATAGCGATGCTGGCGCCGGCACGTGGACGATTCTTAGATATTGGCTGTGGTGTCGGACATTATTTAACACTAGCTAGGAACCATTTTGAAGAACTATTTGGGGTTGAGCCATCCATTACTAGTGCTATGAAAGCACGGCAACAAGGATTTACAGTCATAAACGACTATTTCCATGAAAAGTTAACCTTTGAGTCGGGATTTGATGCAATAAGTATAATTGAAGTGCTTGAGCACCTTGAGCAGCCTGCAGTTCTGTTTGCTCAAGCAGCCCAACTATTGAATGAAAATGGCATTCTTCTAGTGGAGGTTCCCAATGGACAACGTATCGTGGAAAAGCGCCTATATTATAATTTATGTACCGACCACATCCAATATTTCTCTGTTACTAGCCTGACAGCAATGGCACATAGAGCAGGATTGACAGTAGTTTGCGTGCAAGAGTCAGCAGACCCGAATTTGCTAGAATTATATGTGAAAAAGGCCCCCAAACCCCGCTTCACTTTTAGTAGTAAACGACAATTAGGGCTCGATCAGCTTGTTTCAAAACTTTCAGCAAATGCGAGAGTAGCGGCATGGGGTGCAGGAGCGGAGTCGACTTGTTTTCTTGCAATGCTGGAGGAGAAAGTTCATATTGAATGCCTGTTTGACAGCGACCTTACTAAACAGGGACACCATATTGCGGGTATTCCCATCATTAAGCCAACTTCCGAATATGTTTGTTTATTTGACACCATTATTCTTTTTGCAAATGCACATAAACAGCAAATCCAAGATCAACTTATACAGCTAGGGTTCACTGGAACACTATCAACTTTTGATGTAGGTTAATTTTGGCTACCTATAAAAATGTTTAAAAGTTCAGGCGGAATTTCAGGTTATAAGGGGGAGCAGCATGTTAGTTCATACTACACCGCTTAAAAAAGCGGCAGTAATCGAAATGGAGCCCATTCAGGACAGTCGTGGTTTTTTTGCTAGAAGTTTTTGTAAAAAAACGTTGGCTGAGCATGGAGTTTCTTTTGAAGGAGTTCAATCGAATGTGGCGTTTAACCATCAAGCAGGGACGCTAAGGGGGATGCATTTCCAGGTACCTCCTTTTTGTGAGCAAAAGATCATCTCTTGCCATCAAGGAGCCATCTATGATGTTATCATTGACCTAAATCGGGATAGTCCTACATTTGGGAAATGGTTCGGGCTTACGTTATCTGCCGAGAACCATTTATCTCTATATGTACCCAAGGGATTTGCCCATGGATACCAAACGCTGACCGAAAATGCGAGCATTCATTATATGGTCAGTGAGTACTACGCTCCTACTCATGAATCTGGAGTTCGTTGGAACGATCCTGCTTTTGAGATAGAGTGGCCTCATGTGGAAGATCTCATTATTTCACAGAAAGACAAGCAGTGGAGAGACTTTGATTTTAATACAGATGGCATGATTTTGTCTGAAGGAGAAGGACATGGATAATAATATAGCAGCGCACATTCTTGGTAATTTAGAGGTTGGACATGAAGGTATCTGTTATTTAGAAAATTGCATCCAACAAGGTGAGCTAAGCCTATCCGATTTAGCCGTGTTGGATACAATGGTTGAGCTGCTGGATGTAATTGAAAACGTGACAATGGAAGTGTCTGTTCCTAATCGGATAAAAGATATCAATGCTAATATTCTATTTTATATAGAACAGCTCAAACAGAATGCAATAGATGAAAATATCGAATCTTTTTTATATGATTTTCGTTTTCACTTTCGCTCTCTTTTTCGGATATTGGAGTTCGAAATTGCCTATATCTTGGAGAATTTTGTCTCTAAGAAGGACTATCCGCGTTTTTATCCAGAGGTAGGCATCATCGATCATGATGATATCAGGGCAAAGGGCGAAAAGGCACATTGCAAAGTAAGTGTCATTCTGCTCGCTTACAATAATTTGGTTTATACACGGGATTGTGTTGAAAGCATTTTGAGGAATACGGATGATGTGGAATACGAATTGATATTGGTAGATAACGGCTCTACGGACGGAACAAAGGAATATTTTGATTCCGTACCTGGCGCAAAGGTTATTCATCTGAAGTATAACATCCATCTTGTGAAGGGCTTCAATATTGGTTTGATGGCGGCGGAAGGAAAGTATTGCGCTGCTGTATGTAACGATTTTATTTTTACGCCGAATTGGTTGAGAAATCTGATGATCTGCATTGAATCGGATCCTGGTATTGGGTTTGTGTCCCCGGGGGCTACCTCCATTTCTAATATGCAGCAAATTTCAATTCCATTTAACTCAAAAGATGATTTTCAGGAAAAGGCCAGAGAATACAATGTAAGTGACCCTTCAAAATGGGAAGAACGTGTGGTGTTGCTGCCCAATGTTTTATGTTGCCCCACGGCATTATTGGATCGGATCGGATATTATGACACCCGCTTTTTTCGTGGCGAATTTTTAGATGACGACATTAGCTTCCGAATTAGACGAGCAGGATACAAGCTTGTTTATTGTGCGGATACGGTGACTCATCATTACGGTAGCCTAACAACCGCCAGTGATCATCAGACGAATTCTATGGAAGAAGGAAGGAAAACTTTTGCGGAGAAATACGGTTTGGATGCATGGATGGATGCGCGAATGAATCTTGCTCATCTGAGGATAGATTTCAGTCAGCTATCAGCTGTTGAAACAATACTTGGAATTGATGTAAAATGCGGTGCTACTCTGCTTCAAATTAAGAACCGCATTTGGTCCAATCATGGTATTAAGCCACGTGTATCTGTCTGTGCAACGGAACACCAATATGAAATGGATGTACGTTCTATTGCGGAAAAGGTATTTCTGCTTGATCATATCTATCAGTTACCGGAAGAATTGAATGGGACAATCGATTTGGTTTACATTGAGAAACCCTTGGATTGTTACTCTGAAGATTTGGATTCCATCTTCAGCGCTATTTCAAAGGTCATGAGTGTTAACGGAAAAGTAATTTTTATGGTTAACAATAGTGCGAGTATAGAAACATTATATGAAATGCTTTCTTCTTCGCATACCGTACACAATCGCAAAATCTATATACGTGACGTACTTTGTTTGCAGGCAAAAGCACACGGGTTTGAGCAATCTTCAATTATTAGTTTCGTACCGGAGCGGAGCTCGCAAAGCAAACAGGTTATTAAGGACTTCGCAATGTTTCTTGCTGGAGGACGGCAAGCGGATATGAATTATTTGGAGTCGTTATTGGAATCCAATGTTGGAATGTACCAAATGAACTACCAGCCGGCGGAGCAATCGGTTTAATTCTTGCAGAAACTAAATTTAAATCAGGAGTGCCTATATGATGAAATTAGGTATGGTGGAGCATACTTTCTGGGCGGGCAAGAAGGTGTTCCTTACAGGACATACTGGCTTTAAAGGAAGTTGGCTTAGCATTTGGCTTCATAGTATGGGAGCCGAGGTGACAGGGTATTCATTATCAGCCCCTACCTCCCCGTCTTTGTTTGAATTGGGAAATGTTGAGGAAGTTTTAGTAGAGTCAGTTATTGGTGATGTTACTAATTTAGAGATGCTGAGGCGTTCCATGCAAAAGGCAGACCCGGAAATCGTTATACATATGGCCGCGCAGCCACTAGTAAGGAAATCTTATGAAGATCCTGTCCAGACTTATCAAACGAATGTGATGGGCACAGTAAATCTAATGGAGGCCGCGCGTACTTGTAGTTCGGTGCGTGTAATCCTCAACGTAACAACGGATAAATGTTATGAGAACCATGAGTGGCATTGGGGGTACCGTGAGAACGAGCAGCTGGGAGGGTATGATCCATATTCAAGTAGTAAAGCATGCTCAGAACTAATAACCTCAGCGTACCGTCGTTCTTTTTTGGAATCAACAATGGTCAGGGTGGCCACTGCAAGAGCCGGCAATGTAATAGGAGGGGGCGACTGGGCAGAAGATCGGTTGATTCCTGACCTGATAAGAGCATTGACAAACGGAGAGCTCATCCAAATCCGGAATCCCGAGGCGGTTCGACCTTGGCAACATGTACTTGAACCGTTATCTGGATATCTAATGCTTTGCCAGCAGCTGTACTTGGATGGTGAGGAGTATGCGCAGGCTTGGAATTTTGGACCTCAGGATCGTGATGCCAGGTCTGTTCAATGGATTGTCACTCAAATGTTAAGTAAGTGGCCGCATCAACATCCTGGCTATCAGGTGGTTAATCTGAATTCTAAACATGAAGCAAATTTGCTTAAGTTGGACTGTTCAAAAGCATCACATGAGCTCAATTGGAACCCTAGGTGGACATTGGATCGGGCATTGGATGCTACTATCCAATGGTTTGAGGAATATTTGCAAGGTAAGGATGTAAGAGAACTGTGTAAGCGTCAGATTACTGAATACGAGCGTGAGGGTTTATCCTAGACTTTAGGACTTTATAGAGGGCTTATAAAAACACTCAATGAGCGAGAAGGGCTCCCCCTTGGGGTAGCCCTTTTAAATTCGAAAAAATCCGTAAACAAAATGTGACCGATCCACGTCCATAACTGTGTTAAGGGTAAAAGGAGGTCTAGGCGATGCAGATCGATTCGCTCCGGCCGGGCGGAGATATTACGGAAACTTATGAATTATATGGCGATATGCTTTTTAAAATAGCGATGGTGTACCTTGGGAACAAACAGGATGTCGAAGAAGCCATTCAAGAGACGTTCATTAAACTGATATATAAAGCGCCTGACTTCAGCGACCAGGAGCATAAGAAAGCCTGGCTCATTCGGGTGATTACGAACCACTGCAAGAATATGCAAGGGAGCCTGTGGCGCAAGCGGGTAACCAAGATGGAGCATATGAACGATTATTTTGTCGAACCGTCGGAACGGACGCTGATGGATAACGTCATGAGTTTGCCGTTCAAGTATAAGTCGGTCATCCATCTGTTTTATTACGAGGATTATTCCGTTAAGGAAATCGCCGGGATTTTGCAGATTAACGAGTCTGCGGTCAAGATGCGTCTTCAGCGCGGCAGGAAGCTGCTGCGCATGGACTTGGAAGGAGAGGACGATTGATGAATCGGAAGGACTACAAATCATTGATAGATCGAATCGGACCTGACAAAGGATTGGAGGAGCGGATTATGAAAGGAATGAAACAAAATCAGCGTCAAACGACCAGAATGAGCCGAATGGGGGTCGCCGGCGTCACTGCGGCCGTTATGTTGGGGCTGGTGGTAGTAGCTTCGCTAGTATTGAATCTTGAGAACGAGCCAGCGAACAGCGATATCCCGGTGGTTCAACAAGGGACTGGGGAGAATACCCCGCCGACCGCGAAGGTTGGTCATGATCCGGTAACCATTCCGAAAATCGAGCTTCCGGACGAGAGCAACGTCAAAGCCGACATGATCGGTTTGGTTGTATACCAGGGCAATATCTACACCCAAACCGGTACGCAAATCACGCCGGACATCGCCAAACAGCTGCGGGGCGACAAGCTCGGACGGTCGAAGTCGGGGATTACGGAATGGAGCTCCTCTGATGATTACACGGAGCTTGCTTCGACGATCGGCGAAATGGATATTTTCACGGTTAAGGGATATGACGCCGATTTTAGAATCATGTCCTACATGGAGCACGACGGGGAAGTCTACGCCGAATTGTATGAGCACCTCAACGGGATTACGGTGGCCAAGGGCGAGGATATCATCGGCAAGCTGAATTTAATGGGGAACATGACTTCGGTTAAATGGCAGGATTTCGACAGCTGGAACATGGGCGAGAGTAAGCTGCGCGAGCTTGCCGACGATACGGCGGTGCAAGCCTTCGTTGAGGCTTTAAATGAGGCAAAGCCGGTAGCGGCGGACGCTTTGTTTGAGCAAGGGATCTACGAGACCGGGCCTAGCCAGCAGAAATTTCTGTATATCCAGCTGCAGGACGGGACGGAAGTCCAGTTAAGACTGTTCAAAGGCGGCCAATATGTGCGATATGCCAATACGCCTGTGTTCTTTCAATTGGAAGGCGAGGCCTTTACCACGCTGTGGGGGCTGATGGAGGAATAGGTTGTCCTGACGTTTGTAGCAACGAAAAAAGATAATGTAAAGAGACCAGAGGCTATCCCTAACGGATGGCCTCTTTTCGTTGCTGTAGGATCGATAACGGCGATCCCTTTATCGTATGGCGGTTCCTTGTTATTCGCTTGTTCTCGAAGATGGGCGGTTCGCTTTCACGAATGCGCTCGGCGTCATTCCGAAATACCGGGTAAAGGCGCGGGAGAACGTAAACAAATCCGAATAACCCAGGGATAAAGCGGTCTGCGTGATGCTGGTTCCCTCGGCGGATAACAAACGGGTCGCTTTCTCCATGATCAACTGCTGCATGTAGCGGGACGGAGAAATGCCGTATCGGCGGGTAAACGCGCGGGTGAAGTGACTTCGATGCACGCCGGCCCAGGCGGCAAGTTCCTCCACGGACAGGTTCTCCGTGCAGTGAAGTCCCATATATCCGGAGACGGACTCGAGCCAGTCCGAAGCAGCCGAAGCAGCGGGAAGGTGCTGGTCCCGGTTGGGATCGATGCTGTGGATCAACTGGAATCCCAGCGACATCAGCTGAAGGCTATGGTCCTGCTGGGGCTGTCGGAGCAATCGCTGAATGTCCTTGATGACAGCCAAGGCATCGTCCCTGAAGGCATTTTGACGATAAGGCCGTTCCGGACATAAATCGACATGCTTCAATATGGACGGCATCAACTCGCCCATAAAGGCCGTCCAGGTGATCATGGTAGACGGCTCGTCGCAGTCCTTGACATACGTATAGACCGAGCCGGGGAAGAGGCAGAAGAGATCGCCTTCCGAGAGGGAGACGCTGCTGCCGTCCCATCCGAACCGCACCTTGCCGCTGGCAACGAAATGTATACTATAAAATTCGACGGACCGGGGACCGACTTTTTCGGTGAAAAAGGGGTGGGATCCGGATTTGAATATCCATAATCCCAGTTGTGTCTCAAAGTGAGCCGGGTTGTTAAAGTATTCTTCTCGGGATGGCCGCTGATTCACTGTTAAACTCATGTGTCCTCCTTCCACATATACCGATCAATTCTTTTGTTACTACTATGATGCAACATATTGTATAACGATTGCAAAGATGGAGCATTCCGTATTCGTCCGCCAAAAGGTACGATGATGAGGAACAAGTCGAGCATAGTAGAGGTGAATGGAGATATGAAACAACCGAATTTTATCGTGATTTATTGCGATGACTTAGGGTATGGAGATCTTGGATGCTACGGTTCGGACACCGTGATAACCCCGCATTTGGACGGGTTGGCTGACGAAGGCATTCGTTTTACGAATTGGTATTCGAATTCCCCGGTCTGCTCTCCGTCACGAGCCTCATTATTGACGGGCAAGTACCCGGCCCGAGCGGGAGTCGGCGAGATTCTGGGGGCGAAGCGCGATTCGCATGGACTGCCTGCCGACGAGGTGACGTTGGCCAAGGCGCTCAAGCCTGCCGGGTACAGGACGGCGCTGTATGGAAAATGGCATTTGGGCTTGTCTGAGGAAACCAGCCCGAATGCGCATGGATTTGATGAGTTTTTCGGATTCAAGGCAGGCTGCGTCGATTTTTACTCGCACATTTTTTACTGGGGCCAAGCCCATGGCGTCAACCCCCTGCATGACCTATGGGAGAACGAAACGGAGGTTTGGGAGAACGGCAGGTACATGACCGAGCTGATCACGGAACGATCGGTAGATTTCATTCAGCGGTCGCGGGAGCAGGAGGCTCCGTTCTTCTTGTTTGCGTCGTACAATGCGCCGCATTACCCGATGCATGCCCCGCAGGAATACATGGACCGGTTTGCGCATTTGCCTTGGGATCGGCAGGTCATGGCCGCCATGATTGCCGCGGTGGACGACGGCGTCGGGGAGATCGTGAAGGCGCTGAAGGAAGCCGGCTGTTACGAGGATACGGTCATTTTCTTCTCCAGCGATAACGGACCGTCCTCCGAGAGCCGGAACTGGCTGGACGGAACGGAAGACGTGTATTACGGGGGAAGCGCGGGGATCTTCAGGGGGCATAAAGCAAGCCTGTTCGAAGGCGGAATCCGCGAGCCTGCCATATTGAGCTGGCCGAACGGATGGGAAGGCAGACAAGTGCGGGATGAAGTGGCGGCTATGATGGACATCGCACCGACCTTTTTGGATCTGGCCGGCGTCGATCCGGCGGCAGGACCGCTTCAAGGCGTTGCGCTGGACGGAAGCAGCCTGAAGGAGATGCTGCAAATGCGCGAGCCGTCGCCGCATAAGCAATTGTTCTGGGAGTATCAAGGCCAACTGGCTGTCCGGGAAGGGGATTGGAAGCTGGTGCTGAACGGGAAGCTCGATTTTGACCGCGTGGTACCGGACCAGGTTCACCTGTCCGATCTGTCCAGGGATCCCGGGGAGCGCTCCAACCTGGCGGACCGTTACCAGGAGATCGTGGAACGGCTTAGCCGGGATGTGCGAGACTGGTATGAGGAAGTGCAGCGTCTCGGATCCTGAGCGTGAATAGAGCATACCATCTATGCCTCAGCGATAAAATGCAAAAAAAGCCCCGTCAACCGGGGCATTTTTTTATGCTTTTGTGATTGGTATGAGCTGATAAAGGCCAGCCGGAATCCTTAAAAAGGATTCAGCACATGGTAGAACACATTCGGCGAAGCCATGCGGTAATAATGGCTGCACCAGCCGACGCCCTTATGATTGTCGCGGTTGGTCGTGCTGAACACTAGCCGTTCCTGTTCCAGCTCTTCAATCCGTGCCGTCCGTCCCTCCACGTATTCCATAATGCGGAACGATGCAGTGTCCAGGCGGGTGATGACGCCGCCATAGCGGATGTCGATGACCTCCCAGCCGAAGGGCTTGAACATCCGGTGCCACTGCGTGCGGTGGGCAATGCGCAGCTCTTGCACGGCTTTGGAGATGGTAGGGAGCACGTTCTTGGCCATATGCCTTAAGGTATCGGCGTCCTTGGCATCATAGGCTTGCTTCAGCAGAATGCCGATTTCGCTCTTGCGTTTGAGGACGGCGCTCAGCTTCTCCGGCATCTCGAACAGATAGTCCAGCTCGGCCGTGCTATCGCGCTTCGCGCGCAGGTTTTGCTCCAGCTCGGCATAGTGGTTGGAGAGGTCCAGGCCTTCGATTTGTTTGTCGAACATCCCGAGGAGCACGTCCTGATACAGTAAAAATTTTGACGGGTTGCTCTGCTTGGCGTTGTTCGGCTCTTGGCCGGGAATCTCATCCAGATCCTTCAGCAGGAGGAACGCCTCCATGTCGATGCCCGTACAGAATTTCACCCGTTCCGCCAACTGAGCCGGGGAAGGCTCCTGTTCCGAGTAGGCATGCTCGGCATAAAGCTGCAGACCGAGCAGCGCCGCGAACGGATTTCCTTCATTGCCGTCGTCGCCCCACATCGTGGCGTATACCTCGCGGATTCCTTCCTGCTTGCACACTTGAAGCGCAACATTCGAAGCGTTCAGGGACAACCCGTAGTTGACGCCGAATGTGTTAAAGATCCAGACGGCTCCGGCAAATACGAGGTTGCAGCCCAGCGGGCGGTGATTGGCGATCAGCTTCTCATAGTCCTCCGGCTCCATGTGGTTGTAGTCCCAGTACACCATATCCACATCCTTCGGGATGCGGCGGGCCATATCCTCCGGGATCGAGGTGTCCTTGTCGTAATACGCCGCATCGCCGCCTCCGCCGGCAGCGAGCTTCAGGAACATGTCGCTCCACATCATCGGCTTCAGGCCGCGCTTGCGGACGGCAGCCAGGACTTTGTCCAGATGGGCGATCATAATGTCGAAACGGCTCACATAACCGTTGTGATCCAAATATTTACCTCGTCCGAGTTCCTCCGCTTCGTCCATCCCGATATGAATCTTGTTGCTGCGGAACGGAGCGCTGGCAGCCTCGATCATCCGTTCAATCAGGGAATCGGTCTGCTCGCTGCCGACGAGCAGGGCACCCTTCGTATCGCGGTAATGCTTGATGGGCTCCCACTTCAGAAACTCCTCCAGGTGCGCCAAGGTTTGGATGCTTGGAAAAGCCTCGATGCCGAATTGATCGGCATAATCGTCCATCTCTTTCAGCTCCGCCTGCGTGTAGCGACCGCGCATATAACCGAAATACGGCTCGCCTTCGATCTGGTAGGTGTCCTCCATGTACAGCATCACGCTGTTCATTCCCATCAGGGCCATTTTATTCAGCATGAGCTTGAAGCTGTCCACGGTCAGCACCGCGTTGCGGGACAGGTCGAACATCGGGCCGATTTGGTCAAATTGCTGGCGTTCGTGAAGGTGGAACGTATCGCTTTGGCGGCTATGTTGAACCAGCAAGCCGAGTCCCCGGAAAAATTGATGTTTTCGTCCGTAACGAATATAGGCGTGATCCCGGTCCCTGCCGACCTCCAGTTCGCCATCGGACAAGGCTACCTTAACGGGGCAGCCATTTTCCCCAAGCTCGACGCCAAGCTCATCCAGCAGCAGCTCAATGCCTGACATGACATCCGTAACAGCGCCCTCGAAACGAAATTTCATACGAAATCCCCCTGCATCATGATTTTGCGAACATTAAACATTATATCATTATAATGTTTAATGTTATGGTAATCACCGCTGGAAATCAATCCTTTGTTTGCAAAGTTAGAGGAGTTATCTCGACCTAATTCAAACGTACACCGGTTCGTGGACGAGCTAGTCATTTACGAATTCATTAAAAAAGAACAAAAAAACAGGATTGACACTGCCGATAACCCGGTGTATTTTATATACAAATCGTTTTTGCAAAAACGTTTTGTATCATGAGTACATTAATCATTGCGTCATTCGGTGATTCGTTCTTCAACGGATAGCGCCGTAATCGGCTAATATCTGATAGCGTTTACATATGGTGATTTGAACTCTGCAGTTTTACAGCCCCTGCATTTATAGTCTAATCAAATGTTTTCCTATAATTTTGGATAAGGATGATCATGATGGCAGCAACCATAAAAGACGTCGCCCGGGAGGCCGGCGTAGCGGTTTGTACCGTGTCGTTTGCGGTCAATGGCTCCGCGCATGTAGCGGAAGCGACCAAGAAGCGGATATTCGATGCAATCGAGAAGCTGAATTACCGGCCGAACCAATCCGCGCGCGGATTGGTTACGAAGAAAACGAACAACATCGGCTTGGTGGTCGAGGATACGGTGGACGGATTGGAGAATACCATTCTCCTCGACGTCGTCAAGGGGCTTGGGGAGGCGACGGGAGACAACAATTACGATTTGCTGTTGTCCTTTCAGAAGCCGAGTACGAATAAATTGGCGGATCACCTGCTGGACGTCTACCGCAAGCAATCGGCGGATGGACTGATCCTGATGGGAGCTGCAATTAACCAGCCGTATGGGGAGCTGATCAAGAACCGGTTTCCTTTTGTCCTGCTCGGGAGGCCAGCGATGCCCGGCGTGTGTCACAGCGTCAATGCGGATAACGAGCAGGGAGCCTATGAAGCCGTTAAATATCTGATCGGCAAAGGTCATCGCCGGATTGCGCTCATCACCCCATGCTCGCTGGAAGTGGATGCCTCGCTGGACCGGTATAACGGCTACCGCCAGGCCATGGAGGAATTAGGCGACGGGTTCGACGAGCGGTTGGTGGAGATCGGTTCCTTCGAAGAAGACAGCGGGTATACGGAAACGGAAAAACTGCTGAACGGAGTCGAGCGTCCTACCGCCATCATCGCCGGACGCGACGTGATCGCTTCCCGCGTCGTCGAGAAGGCTCAAGAGCTGGGTTACAAGGTGCCGGAGGACCTGGCGGTGATCGGATTCGATAACACGGCCGTGTCCCAGTTGGCCCGGCCATCCATTACATCGATCGAGCTGCCCATGCGGCAGATGGGCCTGGAAGCAGCGAAGCTGTTAATGCAGCTGATTGACGGCGAAATTCGTTTTGACGATATTCAGACGATCGTTTTGCCGTGTACCGTCATTGAAAGAGAATCGACCTGAAAACGGATATTTTCGTTGGACGATTCTTTTTTTTGAAGGGTGCAAAAACGTTTTTGCACCCTGTTATCCTTGAAGGGAGTGATGCGGGTCCAATTTAGACATCTAAGACTTCACATAAATGTAAGCGAATTCATTAAACGCTTAGGGGAGTGAACGTCATGATCCATTTTAGAAAGATCGTAAGCCTCATTTTGATTTCCTCACTAATGATCATCATCGCAGCGGGCTGTACCAGCAGCGGACCCAATACCGCCAGCCCGTCACCATCCGAACAGCCTACCCCAACGGATAACAAAACACCAGCCGAACCAGCCGGAGAAGATACGGAAAAACCTAAAAGCGGCACGATCCAAATATCCTTGCGCGGTGCCTCAGCCGAGGTTTGGGGCAAGGTAGCCGACGCTTACATGGCTAAGCATCCGGACGTGAAGGTCGTCGTGGATATCAAGCCGGCCGAGGGCTACCGCGAATGGCTGCAGGCCCAGTTTGCCGCCGGAGAGCCGGAAGCCGATTTTGTGAACACGAATGAAAACAGCGACCTGAACGAAGACCAGAAATTCGTGGACTTCAAGCCTTGGCTGGAGACGGAGAACCCCTATACCGGAAAGCTCTGGAAGGAAAGTTTCAACCTGGACGGCATGGGCGTCAATCTGGATGACCCTAACCTGCAAACTTTGCAAGCGCTTAACTTTGAATCGGTTCAAATCCTCTGGATGTACAACAAAGAGATGTTCGAGAAAGCGGGGATTACCGATACCCCTAAAACATTCGATGAACTCATCGCGACCTACGACAAACTGAAGGCGGCGGGTTATATCCCGTTCACGATCGGCGGAAACGCGCTCTCCCTGTGGAGCGGTCAGGCGGGCTGGCTCATGCGCATTTATCCGGACCAGTACTTCCGCGATTACGTGGAGCTGATCAAATCAAAGCCGGAAGATTATACGTACATGCCAAACATCGACGATAACTGGAAGTTCGACCTGAGCGACCCGTACAACGATTCCCGTTCCAAAGTATCGACGAACGAGCTGCGGATGTACCAGGCGATCAAAAATAAAGTCGGCCCGTATAAAGTCGAGGGCAATCCGGCCTGGCGCGAAGTCATGACAAATCTGAAAACCTTGTTCGGTTATGCGCCGGACGGTTTTATGGGCATGTCCGAGGAGCAGGCCTACAAGCTCTTCCTGACAGGCAAGGCCGCAACCATGGTCGCGCTTCCGTCCTCCTATTGGCAGCTTCCGAAGGATTTTGCCGATGCGGAAAAAACGGGAGAGAGCGGCGGCGTGAAATCCTTCGACTTCGGATTCTTTAACATGCCTTCCATGGAAGGGGAGCTCGTCCAGGCTCCGGCAAGAACGATCCACATCTACACCGGCTTCTACGGCTTCGTGAAGAAGAATGCGGAGCAAACCGCCCTGAACGTCGATTTCATGATGTATTTGACCAGCCCGGAAGGGTATAAAGTGTACCTGGAAGCCGTCCAAAATTCCAAAGACGCCTCCTTGAACGGCGCGCCGCTGCTTAACGACATCGAGCTGCCGGAAGAAATGAAGAAGACGTTTGAATCGTTTGACGCGATCGGGAACACGGAAGGGCTGAACAGCCCGGGCAACGTGTTGGCCCGCGGTCTCCATGACTATCAGCCGTCCGTGCAGAGCTATATCGGCCTGATCTCCAAATACTTTAACAATGAAATCGATGTGGATCAGCTGCTGAAGCAGTACCAGGCGGATATTGACGCCAAATTCGAAGCCATGCTCAAGGAACGCAAAAAAGAACTCTCCGATATCGAGAATCCGGAGCGTCAGCCGCCTGTCAGACAGTAGCATTGAAGGCTGAAAGGCGCAGGACTTCGCCTTCATCGCCGGAGTCCTGCGGGTTCACTTGGCATGGAAGGGAGTGTGAACACGAAGGTGATAAGAACAATATATTCCTGCCTGCTGGCTTCGCTGCTGCTATTTCTATTTGCCCAGCCGATCCATGCCTCTGAGCCGATCTGGACGATGGAGCAGGGCCTTACGATCAAAGCTTTGTCCATATCGGAAGACGGCGAGCTGGTGGCGGTCGGTACGCAGAATGCGAGTGCCATTCTTCTTCAGCGCGACGGCACCCAGCGATTCGAATTCATGGCAAACAACGTCGTGACCGGTGTCGCCCTCCTGAATGACGGCCGCATGCTCGTCACTTCCGATGACCGGCATCTTTATATGCTGAGTGCTGACGGCAAGGAGCTGTGGAAGCGGGATTTTAAGAAAATGATCAAGAATCTGTCGGCAACGCCCGACGGCAAGCTGGTTATCGTGACGCTTCATAACGAAAGTTTGGTGCATGTTCTGGACGAACAAGGACAGACGCTGCGTGAAATTTCGATCGGCATCGCGGTGAAGAGCGCCGCGGTATCCCCGAACGGGCAATGGCTGGCAGCCGGAGCCGCGAACCAGTATGCCTATTTGTTCAATCCTGCCGGCGAGCTGCAATTCCAGACGCCGCTGGAGGGCGACATTCTTCATGCTTCCGTTGCGGATAACGGAACGATGGTGGTCGGAACGTCCAGCAATAAAGCGGTCCTCTATTCGGCGGAGGGCAGCAGGCTTGGCGAATTGTTGACCAAGGATAAAGTAACCTCCGTTCATGTCACCCATGACGGGGAGTTTATCGGGGTAGCGGACTACTCTGGCAATTATTACGTG
The DNA here is from genome assembly GCF_025142895.1 of Paenibacillus sp. p3-SID867. Classification (NCBI taxonomy): domain Bacteria; kingdom Bacillati; phylum Bacillota; class Bacilli; order Caryophanales; family Paenibacillaceae; genus Paenibacillus; species Paenibacillus sp. p3-SID867. The sequence goes on along the minus strand of NZ_JAMBDM010000005.1, from coordinate 326,493 downwards.
GCCAATCAAGGCGGCGAATTGTTGTGGAGCACGAAGGAGGCCGGAGCCGGCCAGCAAATCCGGTTCAGCAAAGACGGTACGCGGCTCTTCGCAGGCTCGGACAAAGGAGCCGTCTTCCAATATGAAGTCGGGGCCGTGCTGGAGCAAGGCAAACAGGCAGCGATGGTCAAAACCGTGGTACAGATTGCGGCCGTGATCGTATTCGTTCTGTTGGCGGCACTGTTATTTTTCTGGTTATGGCGCAAAAAGCCCTACATTCTTCACCGGTTGTGGAAGAGCAAACTGGCGTATGCCATGCTGCTCCCCAGCTTTACGCTCATAATTATATTCCTGTATATCCCGGCGTTCTCCGGCTTGATTCATTCCTTGTACGACTGGAATCCCGGGGCAAGAAGCGAGTTTATCGGGCTGGACAATTTCAGGCGAATGGCGAATGATCCGTACGTCACCAAAGGCGTGGGCAATCTGCTCATCCTCATCGTCACCGGATTGTTCAAGGCCCTGATTCCGCCGCTGATCGTGGCGGAGCTGATCTATCATCTGAGAAGCAAAAGGTCCCAGTATGTATTCCGCACGTTTTTCGTCATTTCCATGGTCATTCCATCCGTTGGCATGCTGCTGGTCTGGCAGGACATGTACGATCCGAACATTGGCCTTGTGAACCAGCTGCTGCGCATGATCGGACTCGGCTCGCTTAGCCATCCTTGGCTGGGAGACCCGAATACGGCGCTGTGGGCCATCATAATGATGGGCTTCCCGTTCGTCGGCATCCTGCAGCTGCTGGTGATGTACTCGGGGCTGATTGCCATTCCGGAAGAAGTGATCGAAGCGGCGAGAATCGACGGCGCCAAATCCTTCCGCATTATCCGGGCGATTCACCTGCCGCTGCTGGCAGGGCAATTCAAGCTGCTGATCGTGCTCGCGCTGATCGGCATCATTCAGGACTTCGGCTCCATCCTGATCGTGACCGGCGGGGGGCCTGCCGATTCGACCTACGTGCCGGCGCTGCAGATGTATTTTGCCGCAACGAAATTCAATGACCTGGGCTATGCGTCGGCGCTTGGCGTCAGCATGTTTGCCATCATCATGGTGATTACGGTCATCAATATGAAATTCATCAAAACCAATACGGATTAGGAGAGAAACGGCATGAATGCTAAGGCTAGACTCGTTCAGCAGTCGGCGCTTTATGTGCTGCTAATCGTTTTTGTTGCGTTGACCCTCGCCCCCATCGCTTTCACCCTGATTTCATCCTTCAAAAATAACGCGCAGATTCTGGGAGGCATCTGGACGATGCCCATCCCGGCGCAGACCGCGAATTATGCGGAAGCCTTCGCGGCGATCTGGCGGTACACCTTGAATACGGTGCTCTATGCGGCGGTGGGCGGCACGCTGGTCGTGGCTCTGTCCGCTGTTGCGGGCTATACCTTTGCCAAGAAGGACTTTCTCGGCAAGGAGGTGCTGTTCATGCTGATGCTGGCCATCATGATGATACCGGGCGTCATGACGCTGATCCCTTCTTACGTGCTGTATGCGAATCTGGGGCTGGTGAATACGCCGTGGGTCATCATTATCAGCGCGGCCGCGGGCGGACAGATTTTCGGCACGTTTTTGTGCAGGAGCTTCATGGCGGGCATTTCCAACGAGCTGTTTGATGCCGCCAAAATCGACGGTGCGGGAGAGTTCGTGGTGTTCACGAGAATGGTGCTGCCTCTGTCCGTTCCCGTTCTCATGACCTTAATGATCATGCAGTCCGTCGGGATCTATAACGATTACATCTGGCCGCTTTTGACCATTAAATCGAACAGCATCCAGATGATTGGCGTCGGGCTTACGCAATTCACGAACCAGTTCGGCATCTCCAACATGGGCGTGGAATTCGCGGCGTACATCATATCGGCGATTCCGCTGGTGCTGCTGTTCAGCTTCGGGATGAAGTATTACATCCAGGGCGTTACGCAAGGGGCTTTAAAAATATAAAACGACGGACCAAATGGAGAGAGATGGATGAATATACACAGACAAGCGGAGAAGATACCCAGCTGGATCTGGCACAGGGAACGCGAGGGCCGGCGGCATGTCGTACTGGAAAAATCCTTTGTTCTGCATGCCGCGGTTGAGCAGCTTGAGATGAGAATCGCCTGTACGGGAGAAGCCGAGATCAGGCTGAACGACGCCGTGATCGGCCATTTCCCGGAGCATGCCAGGCACACGTCCGCATTTTATCCGGTAGCGGGGCTCCCCGGCGGTTTGGAGCCTGGAGCCTATACGCTCCGAATCGAGCTCCGAAATACGGAGCCGATGCCGATGCATCCCATCAATATGCATCTGCATGACCGCTCGGTGGGATGCATCGCCTACTTGAGCGGAAGCGAAGGCTTATGGCTGGCAACGGACGATACCTGGGAGGCGGGGGACGGCCCGGCGGAGGTGGTATGCGTTTGGGGCGAGGAGCCTTTTGGAGACCTGGATCATGCGCCTCCTTGGTTTATTGCCGGAGGATACGGCGATATCGCGGTCGAGCCTGTCCAAGGCATAAGAGTCATGTCCGCGGCCGGAGTGGAAGCGGTCAGCGGCATAGATGGTGTAATTCAGATGAATGGAACGGCCGGAGGGCGAATCGTCCTAGGCGAAGTGGAGTCCCGGAATGAACGGCATATTTTTTATCATCTTCTGAAGCAGGGGGAATGGAAGGAACGCAGGACTCAACAGAAAGGGCTGGATTTAGGCCGGATGCCGAAGCTGCTGCTGGAATTGCCCCATGAGCTCAATGTGAGGATGCAGGTGACCAACCACGGCGATTCCGAGATCGGTTTGCTGTGGAATGGCGCTGAATCCTTGCAGGAGTTGCGGCATTATGACGGATGCATGACCGAGTGGTTGGCGATTCCGCCGGGGAGCCTGTCGGCAACGAATCCCCAGGGCATGCGGTACGTGCAAATTTACGTAAGCGGGGACGATGGAGGAACATTCCATCTCGAGCTCCGATTGGAGGCAGCCGGCGCCGCGCTGAACCAAGCGGGGCAGCTGCAGACGGACAACGACCTTATGCAGCGCATCTACGACGTGTCGGTGCATACCAGCCGGGTCTGCCATCAAATCGGATTGTGGGACGGCATCAAACGGGATCGCCTGAATTGGGCTTACGATATTTACCTGGCCGCCAAAACCGAATACTCGCTCTGGGACGATTATTCGGTATTGAAGCGATCGCTCCGGGAGCTGGGGCGGACCCCTTACGGCTATTGGATGAACAATCTCCCCTCCTATACGCTGTGGTGGCTCAGCAGCATATGGGATTACTACTTCGAGACGGGAGACCGCGAATTCGTATGGGAAATCCGGGAGGATCTGCAGCGGCATATCGCATGGGTGAAGGCGAATACGGATCCGTGCAGCGGGATCTTCATGCCGGATGCCAGAGAGGCGCATTCCTTTATCGAATGGTCGCCCATGGGGGCGTCTGAATCGTGGGCGTGCCTGAACGCGATTTACGGCATGACGAAGAGCCAAATGAAACAGCTGGCGGATCACATGCCGGAGCTCGGGCTCCAGTGGGATGAACCGCAAGCGGAGCTTAAGGAGGAGCAGTTCATCGGGCCGTCATACGCGCTGCTCACCTCGGTCATCGGCATTAAGAGCGGGTATGTGGGAGAAGACAGCGCACGCAGATTTCTCCTCGACTATCGGCTGGGGGACCCGCTCACGCCATTGTCCGCCTACTGGCTGGCGGAATGCTATTCGGAGTACGGCATGCATGAACGGGCGTGGGCGGTTATCGCTACGGTCTGGGGAACGATGCTGGATGCGGGAGCAACCACTTTCTGGGAGGGGATCAGGCTGACGCCGAGCAGCGATATTCACCATGCCCTGACCACGTATACCGCGTACGATTCCTACCGGATGAGCCTGTGCCACAGCTGGTCGAGCACGCCGGTGGTCTGGATTGCCAGGTATGTCCTGGGGATTCGCGCGCTGGAGCCCGGTTATGCCCGCATCGCTTTTGAGCCTCATGCGATCGGAGGGCTCACGGCTGCACGGGGCGTGATACCAAGTCCCAGGGGTTTGATTAAGGTGGAATGGAAGCTGGAGCATGGCCGCATGATCAAATCAGCTCGCATCGGGGAAGCCGAGCTGGCAGGGAGGGCATGATGAAAGAGCACTGGCAAGCGAGCTGGATTTGGGGAGATTTCCCCCCGAATACGGCCAACGTGTATCTGGAAGCGAGAAGCAGCTTTGACTTGCAGGAAGCGCCGATGGCGGGCCGAGTGTACGTGTCAGCCAACCAGGAGTACCTGCTATATGTCAATGGCGCAGTGGTCGGAAGGGGCCCCTCGCCTGCCGATCAGCAGTGGAAATATTACGACGAGATCGATGTAACTCCGCTGTTGACGGTGGGTAGGAATGTGCTGGCCATCGTCGCCTACAATTTCGGTTCGACCGATATCGTGACAGGCCAGATGCAAGGGCCGGGGGGATTGATTGCCGAGCTTGAGATCGAGCGCGAGAACGGAGTGTTCTCCGTGGCAGCCACGGATGCGGATTGGAAGGTCCGGCGATCGCCAAGATGGATGGCCCAGGTGTCGCGCCAGCATCAGTGGAACGGATTCCGCGAAATTTATCTCGCGGAGCAGGAGGACGGATGGGAGGAATCCGCCTACGACGATTCCTCCTGGAGCGGGGCGGTGGTTATCGCCAAAGCATTGGATCCGGATTCGCCATGGCCGCGACTGCTTCCGCGGGAGATTCCTCCGCTGCACAGGGAATGGGTTAGTCCGGCCGCGATCGTACGGACCGAAGCCAATTTCGGCGTCAGCCTGGTGGAGTCCGGCATGCTTCGGAATCGTGGGGGCAGCACGGAGGCGTTCGGTTCGCCGGAGCGTGCCCCTCGGGGTCATGAGGCGCTTGGCTTGCAAGAGGACTCGGCGGAAACAGAAAGAGATCCAGGTCGGTTAGCGGCAGGCACAACAGGCTGGACACTTGATGCCAGCATGCCCGGCTCGCTGCCGGGTGTTGTATATGACTTTGCTAGCGAAATCGTGGGGTATCCCGAGCTGGAGCTGGACGCGCCCGCGGGCGGCGTGATCCAGCTGTCGTACGGAGAATCGCTGGAGCTGCAATTGTACGATACCTTCATCCTGCGCAAAGGGCGAAATCGGCTAAAGCCCTTTGGCCGCCGGGCTTTCCGTTTCCTTCAGGTTACGGCACAGGCGACGCCGGCCGCGCTGACGATATCGCGCTTCGGCATCGAATCCGTCCACTATCCGTTTGACGAATCCGGCTTTTTTCGCTGCAGCGATGATCGTCTGAACCGGATTTGGGAGGTCGGGGCGTATACGACGCTGGTGAACAGCCAGGACCATTTGGAGGATTGCCCGCTGCGCGAGAAGGCGCTCTGGGTAGCCGATGCCGTGGTCATGGGCAAAGTCATCTACCACGCGTTCGGAGACGATCGGCTGCTGCGCAAATGTCTCTTGCAAGGGGCGCGGATTCAGAATGACGACGGCTCCATACCCGGTACCGGCCCGGAACGAAACTCGTTCCTGCTGCCCGATTTCTGCGCGCATTGGTTGTTTGGCGTGCATTCCCACTGGATGTATACGAAGGACCGCGATTTCCTGGAAGAAATCTGGCCGGCCATTACACGGTTGATGGCGTGGTTCGCGCTGCAGGAGGATCGGGATGGCCTGTTTGCCGGCGCCGACCGGCCTGGCTGGTGGTGCTTTATCGACTGGGCCGATTACATCGACCGGCGCGACCGGGTGACGGCCGTCTCCTGCTTCTATTACAAGGCGCTCGGGTTGGCGGCGGAGCTGGCGCAAGAGACCGGACGCGACGAGCTGGCAGGGCAGTGGAAGGACCAGGCGGTCCGGCTTCGCACTGCCATAAGGGAGCAGATGCGGCCCCCCGGCGAGATCGTGTTTGCGGATTGCATCGGATCGGACGGATTATCGAAGCAGATCACGGCTCAGACCAACTTTGCGGCGATATGGTCCGGCCTGATGGACCCGGCGGAAGAGGACCGCTTCCTGGACGAATGGTACGACGGCGGAAAGCTGCCGCCGTTAAAAGGCGCTTTTTTCTATCATGTGGTTCTGGAGACGCTGATGAGCAAAGGACGCGTAGACCGCGCTCTGGAAATCATAAGAAGCTATTGGGGCGGCATGCTGGACCGGGGAGCGACGACCTGGTGGGAGACGTATGATCCGTCAACGCCGGCCTGTACCGTGCCGAGCGCTTATCAAGGCAATACGCCAACTTATTTAGTTGATCATATTCCCGTGAGCTTTAGTCACGGCTGGGGCGCATCGCCGAGTTATATTTTGACGCAATCCGTGTTGGGCCTTGATTTAAGCAGACTCGGCGATCAGGAGGTATATCTTGCCCCGCATGCCGGTGATCTCGATTGGGCGGAAGGCGCTGTGCCGACGCGCTTTGGCATGATGGAAGCAAGCTGGAAGAGACAGAAGGGAGGGAAGCTGAAATACGAGCTCACGATTCCGGAGGGAATTACCGTGAAAGCGATCGACGGGACGGAGCTTGTGCTTAGAATCAGAGATTAAGGCGATCGGCTTGGAGACGAGCGAATAGGGGGTTGGAAGGGGGGTGAATGGCGTCAAACTTCGGTAATCGTATCAACAGAATCCATTTTGAGGAGGAACAAGCGTAATGAAGTTGAAGGGGTTTAAAAGGCTGCTGCTGTATTCCGTCCTGCTGGCGCTCACCCTGCAAGCGTATCCCGCCGGGATCGTGTTTGCGGGCACGTATGATCCGGATTTAAAGGCATCACCCCATGTGCTGAACGTGACGGGTTACACGCCTTCGATTGTCATTGACGATTTTAACGAGCCCGATGCGGTAAACCAGCCGGGAAAATGGACCAGCGGAGCGGGGGCGGAGAAAGTCACCTACGCCGACCGTTATGCCAACGGCCCGAATTCTCCATATGAGGGAAGCCACGTGCTCGAGGTATGGTCGGATGAAGTCAAGGCTTATGAATGGAGAACGGTATCCAGGGATTTCGATCAGCCGCTCGACTTGTCAGACGTGAACTATCTGACGTTTGCGGCCAATTGCTATGGGTGGCAGACGGAGGACTATCTGATCAGGGTGACCCTGTTCAGCGGCGAAGATTCCTATGAGAGCGTTGCCCAAATCAATCCGAACAGCTGGAGCAAAGTTGCGGTGTCCGTCAAGGACTGGGCCCAGCGGGACCACGTCAACAAGATCGAATTCGCGTTTATGCTCAACTTCGATCACGGCGGATTGAAGCCGGGCGATCCGGGATACGAATTCTGGGGCGGCAATTACCAGATCGATTATCTCAGCGGATCGAACGCCATCGGCATGGATTTTAACGTGGACGGGGAAACGGAAGGGTTTACTGCCCAAGGTGCCGAGGTAGACGCAGCCGGCGGTGAGCTCCGATTGACACCGGCGGGTGCCGCTCCCGTATTGCAATCTCCGGTGATCATCCAGGATATCGATCATTACAATACATTAAGCGTCAAATGGAGGAACGAGTCACCATTCAACAAAGTGAAAATCGAATGGATTACGGAGGAAAGCCCCGATTGGGATGAAACGAAGTCGGAGGTGTTCGACATCGAAGCGAATAACAGCCAGTCCGTTGAACAGGAATTTAATCTGTCGCTGCATCCGGAGTGGAGCGGCAGCCTGAAGCAGTTCCGGTTGACATTCCTGAGCGGCGGAGGGGCAAGCACGGGAGAAGTCGGCATCGATCAGATCCGGTTCAAGCAGCTGGCTCCGATCGAGGTTTTTCCCGGAGAGCTCACGAGGCATGAAATTGCGGCTTCCCGGGATCGGATCGTGATTGAGGGAGCATTAAAGCCAGGGGAAGCGGAGAATTTTGATGGTGGAGTACTTCAGTTATTTGAGCTGCAGCCTTATGAATCGGATAGGGATCTGGCGAACAGAGAACCGATTGCCGAGCAAGGGATTCAAGATCAATTTAGGTTTGAGCTGGACCTTGTAGGAGCAGAGGGCCGTACCCGGCAGCAATCCAAATTCGCGGTCGCGGCCCTGCTTCCGGACGGATCGCTGGAGCTCGTGGACCGCGCCAAATACGTGAGCAACCCCGAGGTGCTTGCACCGAATACGTATCCGTTCCCTGTGGCGAAGAGCAAGAAGGGGCTGCAGGTGCAGATGGTCGGCGATGCGGAGGACCTCGGCATCAGCCATGCGGCGCTGAACGTGGATTACAATAACGCCCTGTACATGAACGGGGCCGTCAATCCGGCCAATACGTTCGAATATTCCTACGAAGGGGAAACCTTCTACTTCAAGAAGGATTGGATCGAGGAGCGGGATAATTCCATCAAGAGTTTGTCCGACAACGGGGTGACGGTATCCCTGATCCTCCTCATGTATAAGGGGGGAATGGACGATACCACGCCTAACCGGTATTTGCTCCATCCGGATGCCACCGAAGGCATCGTCTACGCATTTAATACGACGGATGAGCTAGGGACGAAGTATTATAAAGCCATCACCGCCTTCCTGGCGGAGCGTTACTCGCGCGAGGACGAGAAATACGGCAGAGCCGTCAATTACATCGTTGGCAACGAGGTGGACGCCGGGGAGACCTGGTACAATATGGGCAACGATAAAACGGTCAGGGAATTCGTTCAGGACTATGCCCGGACCGTGAGAATAACGAATACCGTCGTAAAAAGCTTTTACAGCAACGCCAGAGTGTATATTTCGCTGACGCATAACTGGGATCAGCAGCTGCCGTCCACGCAGATCGGCTCGTTCGACGGCCGATCGATCATCGATACGCTTCAGGCGGAGATCGCCGCAGAGGGAGACATTCCATGGCATATCGCTTATCATCCTTACCCGGAAAATCTGTTCGATCCAAGAGCATGGGTTGCGCCGCAGTCGCTTGAGCAGTTCGATACGCCGAAAATTACGTTCAAAAACCTGCATGTCCTCGTTGATTACATGAAGCAGCCGAAGTTTATGTACGGCGATGAGGCGCGCCGGATTATCCTGTCGGAGCAGGGCTTCCACAGCGGCGACAATTCGCCCGAAGGCCAGCAGCTGCAGGCGGCAGCCTATGCGTATGCCTATTACATTACGGACTTCCTGGACGGCATCGACTCCTTCATTCTGCACCGGCATGTGGACCATGCCGAAGAGTATGGCTTGAATCTCGGATTATGGACGCATGATCCGGATACGAGCAGGGGCGCCAACACTCCTGCGGAGCATAAGCTGGTGTACGATGTCTTTAAGTATATCGATACGGAACGTTCGCTGGAGGTGACGGAATTCGCGAAGCCGATCATTGGCATCGCCGACTGGCAGGATATCGCGCCATCCTTCGATGCCGATAAGCTGGCCCGGCGGGACATACCGGACACGGCGCCAGCGGCTGTCCTTTCTCCGGAGCAGCTGGAGGGCGCGGAAATGCTGTTTGATTTTGAGAACGGCGATGAGGGATGGACCCATGCAGAGTATGTATCGGGCGTCGAAACCGATGCTTCCGTCACCTGGAGCGGCAGTCAAACGCTCAAGGCCACGGTGATGACCAGAGAGCAGTTGGGCGACAGCAAAGGTATCGCCAAGCGGTTCGACGAGCCGCTGAATGCCGAGGGCAAACCCTACCTGTTCTTTGGCATCAATCCTTCGAACGGGCCAGCGGCCGAATCCTATACCGTTCGGGTTAAGGTGTACAGCGATCAGCATGTGCTGGAAGCAGAGGGGAATGTTCCGTCGAAGCAGTGGAGCAACCTGGCGGTTAACCTTGGGGATTGGGCCTTTAAGGACCGGATCACCAAAATTAAAATCGGGCTTGTGCCGGCAAGCCGGGTGCATTGGCAAGGAGGATATTTCCATGTGGACGGCATCGGTTTGGCCGACGGCATGGAGGCGGCAGAGCTTACCGCCGCTTTGACGCCGGAGCAGCCGGATGGCAACGACGGCTGGTACCGAAGCCCGGTAACCGTGAAGCTCGGGGCAGCGAATGGCTTGCCGGACGGCTACGGCATTCAGTTTCGCGTGAATGACGGAGAATGGCAGACGTACGGTTCCGAAATGATCATGGATACGGACGGGATTCATGAACTGGACTATCGCACGATGAGTCCAGCCGGAGAACCGGGTTCCATCAAGTCGTTGACTTTGAAGATCGACCAGACCGCGCCCGTGGCGACCGTAACGGCGGACCCGGTCAAGTTGTGGCCGCCTAACCAGAGGCTGGTCCAGGTCACGGCTTCCGTTGACGCCAGCGATTCGGGCTCGGATATCGGTTCCGTGGTGCTGTCCTCCATTACAAGTAATGAGCAGCTGCAGGCGGAGGATATTCAGGGTGCAGAGCTGGGCACGATGGATACCTCATTCAGCTTGCGCGCGGCAAGATCGGGTGCAGGCTCCGGCAGGATCTACACGATCACGTATACGGTCACGGATCAAGCCGGCAATGAAACCGCGGCCGTGACCCAGGTGAACGTGCCGCATGATCAATCGAATCCATGATGATGGATTCTAACGCCCGATAGACAGTCTGGAAGGGGAGAAGCAGCGTGCTTACGATACAAAAACCGCTTGTGCATGGTCTGGAGAATCCATTGGGGCTGGATGTGTCTTCTCCCCGTTTTTCCTGGCTGCTGGAGAGCGATCGGCGCGGAGAGTCTTGCGCGGCGTACAGGGTAAGGGTGTCCCTTTCCGCGGAGGGTCTCTCTAACAGGGATTTGGTGTGGGACAGCGGCAGGCGGAGTGGCCAAAGCCTAAGCCTTCTGTATGACGGTCCGCCGCTGCAGAGCAATACGCGTTACTGGTGGCGGGTTACGGTCTGGGACCGTCAGGGTAAGGAAAGCGAAAGCGTACCGGCATATTGGGATACGGGCTTGTTTCCCGGCGATTGGAGTGCTGAATGGATCTGGCGGTCCGAGGAGATGAAGCTTAATGATTTTGCCTATTTCCGCAAATCCTTTGATCTCCGGGGAGCCATTGCGCGGGCCAAAATATTCGTATCCGCCCACCATGTATTCCAATTGTTCGTTAACGGACAACGGGTTGGAGGCTATGGTTCACCCGCTCCGACGGGGGTGCCACACCGCAAATATTATTTGGCTTATGATGTGGCCCCCCTCTTGTTGAGCGGTGCCAACTGCATCGGCATTGCCGCTCATTATTTGGGCGGGAGCGGCCAGAACTATGTGAACGGTGTGCCGGGAATGCTGCTCCAGCTGCACGTGGAGCATGAGGACGGGACGGAGCAGCTGGTTGTATCGGATCTGACATGGCAGGCCTTAAGGCAGATTCCGCATCGCATCGGGTCTCCTTATCAGCAGAACCGCCGCTTATCGGCCATAGAGGACTATGACGCGGCTCTTCTGGAACCGAACTGGCTGCAACCCGATTTTGGGGAGGAACACTGTACTTCGGTTGTTCTTGCTCATCCATCCGTACAGCCATGGTCACTCCATTGGCAGCGGCTCCCCGAGGCGGAAGAGCTGGAGTCCATCATTCCATCCGTGGCAGCGGAGCCGTCGTTCGTAAATGGGGAAGAGGGGCTCATTCAGGTATTCGACGCTGGCAAAATCATATCGGGCTGGCCGCAATTGGCCTTGCCCGGTATGGCAGGCGTCATAGTACGGCTGCGGTATGCCGAAACGCTCGATGGCAGCGGGCGGGTTGTCCATCAAGTATGCAACGAGACTTCGCATCATTATTACGACCTGTATACGATGCATGGACGCGGAGGGATTGAATATTGGCAGCCGGATTTCAGCTTTAAAGCCTTTCGCTATGTGGAGGTTACCGGCTATCCGCTGCCAATTGAGGAAGGGCAGCTGCGAATTTGCTCAGCGGGTACGGCCATGGCACGGACGGGGCATTTTCGGTGTTCGTCCGAATTCTTGAACAAGCTGTACGACGTTTGCTTGCAAACGCAGCGCAACAATGTGCTGGGTCAGGTGGTCGACTGCCCGCATCGGGAACAGGCCCAGTATCTCGCGGATACCGATCTCCAAGCCGAGACGCTGCTCTATAACTTTGATGCCTATCCGGTACTGGATAAGACGCTGCAGGATTTTGCGGACGGCCAATTGGAGGATGGAACCTTTCCGTTTGTGTTTCCTTCGAACTACGAGCATCCCGATTTCTTTATTCAAATCCCGGAGTGGGATCTGCATTATGCAACTTTGCTTTGGAAGCTTTACCAGTTTAGTGGTGATACGCAGGTGCTCTCTCGCTATTATGAGCCGATGCGAGCTATGGTTGATGCTTATCTGTCGCTTATATCGCCAGTAACAGGCCTGATTCCGGTCGGCCGCGGATGGCATATTAGCGATTGGCCCTACCCGACGGTTGAGCATGAAGGCGAACATCTGACCGTGCAGCAGATCAAGGCATGGCAGGCGTTGCGCATTCTGTCCGAAGCCGCTGCCTTGCTGAACCGGGCAGATGACAGTGCAGCGTATGCTGCCCATGCCCAGAAGCTGCAAGTCAGCGTCCTGAATGGGCTGTACGATGGTTCCGGCAAGCTGCTGCATGACAGCTCGGGATCGACTGCCACCCATCAAGGCGTTAATGCGTTGGCATTATATGCAGGGCTGCTGCCGACGAAAGACCGGGAGGCTGCATTGAAGGCCGTGGCAGGCAAACCGTGGGAGAGCAAGACGGTATTGTCGCTCCCGCTGCTCCGTCTTTTATTCGAGGAGGGATTGCAGGATCAGGCCTACCATTTGCTGAGTAAACCGGATTATCCGGGGTGGGGCTACATGATTGCACAAGGAGCCGAGACCATGTGGGAAGGCTGGGATGATATCGAGTCCCATTGCCATGCATGGAACGGTTATCCCGCCCGCTTGCTGCAGGAGTATGTCTGCGGGATTCAGAGCGGAGCTCCCGGGTTCGCGACGGCACGAATTCGCCCCTTTTTCGCGCTGGATCTGGACTTTGCCGAGGCTTCCGTTTCGACCGTAAGAGGCAAGATCGCCGTACGCTGGGAGCGGGTCAGCGAAGCCGGCATTCGGATGCGGCTTGAGCTGCCCTGCACGATGAGCGCTACCGCTGCATTGGCATCACCGAGCTCCCGCCCCATTACCAGTCTTCTGGTCGATGGTGTAGAGATATGGGGAGGATCAGCTTCAAGCTGTATGCCGGACGGCATCGTCCGCTGCGAACGGGATGATAGCATGCTTGAACTTGAGCTGCTGTCCGGGCGTTATGAGTTAACGGTTCGCTATTAGGCAGCGTTGTGCTTGCGGCCGACCAGCTTCAGCAATTCCAAGCCCTATTTACAGGCAACGGCCATACCATACACGTAAACCTTAGTAGGGGAATCCGTCATCTGGATGACGGATTCCCTTTATTTGTTAGAGCTAGATGCTGCTGGAGAAAACCCGCTTGAGCCGCAAAATTCATGATGAAAACAGGTCAAAATGTGGTTGACGAGAAGGAGACTCGATACTACAATAAATGATGCAAACGTTTCCATTGTAATCGCTTTCATCTATATTTGTTTCATTCTATATTTCGAACATATTCTCTAACTCTTGTCAGTAATTGTCGTACTTTACTTGATGGAAGCTCAAACCTGTTTATGCAAGCGTTTGCGCAGTGATTGGCATCAACATCGTATCAGTTGTACCTAATCCAAGAACAGAAGGAGGCTATTTGTTTCATGAGAATGACGGTTTCAAGCAAACGAACCTGGTCCATCATCATGATTGTTTCGCTGATTTTCTCCATGCTCGGCATTCCGCCATCAACGGCCGATGCCAATAGCGCGCCAAGCCAGGTTACGCTGGTGGGGACTCTGCAATCCGAATTAGGCCATAGCGCGGATTGGGATCCGGCTGCCGCCGCGACAACCATGAACGATATGGGGAACGGAGAATACAGGTTTACCGGCAGCTTGCCCGCGGGATCGTACGAATACAAGATTGCGATCGACGGCAAGTGGGACGAGAATTACGGCTCCGCCCATTATTCCAATCCGAGCGGAGCAAACAAGGATGGCAACATCCTCATAACGCTCGCTCAAGATTCCCAGGTTACCTTTTATTACAATCATGGGACTCACCGGATCGCGGATTCTACATACTACGCTCCGATCGAGGCGGATAAGCTTCCCCGAGTGATCGGCAGCTTCCAATCGGGCATCGGCGAAGCGGCCGACTGGTCGCCTGCTGATGCGAGATTAATCATGCAGGATTCCGATTATGACCATGTATACACGGTGACGGCCGACGTGTACGAAGGGGATCATCAGTACCAAATCGCTTTGGGCAGCGATGCGGCAAGTCCGGTTCACCCCGCTAATCGGGAGTCGCTTCAGCTGCCAGAGGACGTTAAGGTTACGTTCAGCTACGATGCGGCCAATCACGGCGTTGCCGCTCATTTCACGGTACCCGCTGATCCGGAAACGCCGGTGCCGGCTAACCATCTGCGCGTCCATTACAACCGGGCTGACGCGAATTATGACAGCATCGGACTGTGGATATTCGATGACGTCGCATCCCCGTCCGCCAACTGGCCGACTGGCGCAACGCCATTCCCTGGCGGGCAGCAGGACGCCTACGGGGCCTTCGTCGACATTCCGCTCAAGGACGGCGCCCAAAAAGTCGGCATCGTCGTTGTCGATCGTTTCAGCGGCAATAAAGACGGCGGCGACAAGAAATTCACCCTAGCCTCGCCGGACATGAACGAAGTATGGCTCAAGGAAGGCTCCGATACGGTATACAGCTTTGAGCCTGTTGACCTGCCGGCGGATACCGTGCGCATCCACTATCAACGGCAGGATCAGAACTATGATCCGTACGGTTTGTGGATATGGGGCGACGATGTCGCTGCGCCTTCGAAAGACTGGCCGACGGGGGCTACCATGTTCCCTTCAGGCCAAACCGACCGATATGGCGCTTATGTGGACATTCCAATGAAGCCGGGGGCCCAGAAGATTAACTTCCTCGTGCTCGATCCAGCCAAAGGAGACGCCGGCAAAGACGGAGGCGACAAAGGCTTCACCCTGGTGGATCGATACCAGCATTTGTTCATTCAAGAAGGCGACAACACCGTCTACACATCCCCGTATGGGGAAGTGCCTACCGGGTTGGTCTCGGCCGAGGTATTGGCTCCCGGAAAGCTCCAGCTCGGATTTACCATGACTTATGGTTTGGAAGCGGATACTCTGAAGAATGAGCTGCAGATTAAGAATAAGGACGGCCATCCGGTTGCCATTCAAAACGTGAAGATTACCGGAAACACGACCATCGAAGTATCGGCATCATTTCAGCTGGATCAGATACCGCTAAGCGTAACTTACGCCGGAAAAACCGTATCTGCCTCCACCGGCTGGAGAATGCTGGATGAGATGTACGCTTACGACGGCGATGACCTCGGGGCGACTTATCAGGCTGGAGGAGTCGAGCTTAAGCTGTGGGCACCGACGGCGACCGACGTCACCGCAAATGTGTACAGCAAGGATGATGCCACGCAGTTTATCGGCAATGCCGCTCTCCAAAAGGGTGATAAAGGGGTATGGTCGGTTCAATTGAAGCCGGGAGACCTCGGCATACAAGATTTTAGGGGATATTTTTATCAATACGAAGTGACCAACAACGGCGTGACGAAAACCGTGCTGGATCCATATGCCAAATCCATGGCGCAATTCAGAGTGAACACCAAGGGCGAAGTTGGACCGGACGGCGATACCGTCGGCAAAGCCGCGATCGTCGATTTGAGTCAAACGGATCCCGCCGGCTTGGATTTTGCGGACATTCCGGGCTATGAGCAGCGGGAAGACGCCATCATCTGGGAGATTCACGTCCGGGATTTCACGTCGGATCCGACGATTGAGAATGACCTGCATAACGCGACTTGGGGATCCTACGACGCGTTCAAAGAGAAGCTCGAATACATCAAGTCCCTGGGCGTCACCCATGTTCAGCTGCTGCCCGTGATGGCTTGGTATTACGGTGACGAAGCGGCCATGAAAAACAGGGAGCTGGATTATTCGGCCAAAGACAATGAGTACAACTGGGGATATGACCCGCACGGCTATTTCTCCCCTGACGGTGCTTACTCCGAGGATCCAACGGATCCCGAGCTTCGCATCAAAGAATTGAAGGCGATGATCAATGCCATTCACGAGGCGGACATGGGCGTCGTATTGGACGTGGTCTACACCCATATGGCCAAGGCCGATTTCTTGAATGATATCGTGCCGAACTATTATGCTTTCCAGGATGCCAACGGCAATTTCATCGGCGGCTTCGGCAACAATCTGGCGACCAACCACAAGATGGCCGAGAAGCTGATGGTGGACTCGGTGAAATATTGGTTCGACGAATACAAAATCGACGGCATGCGCTGGGACATGATGGGCGATGCCACCTATGAAGCCGTGCAGAACGCCTATGATGCCGCTGCAGCCATCAACCCGAAAGCGCTGTTTATCGGCGAAGGCTGGGTCACGTTCGGCGGTCATTTGTCGGATCCCTCCCTGGCAGGCAAGGGGGCGGACCAGAATTGGATGGACAAAACGGACGACGTCGGCGTTTTCTCCGATGAGTTCCGCAACGAGTTGAAATCCGGCTTCGGCAATGAAGGCGAGCCGCGATTCATTACGGGCGGCGCGCGCGACATCCAAACCATTTTCAACAATATCAAAGCGCAGCCGAGCAACACGAAGGAAGACGATCCGGGTGACATGGTTCAATACATCGAAGCCCATGACAATTTGCCGCTGTACGACATTATTGCGCAGTCCATCAAAAAGGACCCGTCGATTGCAGCGAATGATCTGGAGATCCATAAGCGCATTCGCCTGGGCAACCTGCTCACCTTGACCTCTCAAGGAACGGCGTTCCTCCATGCAGGACAGGAGTACGGGCGGACCAAGCAATGGCTGGGCCCAGGGGTTCCCGAGCAGAAATACCATGAATTAGAGGACGAGGCAGGAAACCGCTTCGGTTATTTCATCCATGATTCCTACGACTCCTCCGACGCCATCAACATGTTCGATTGGGAGAAAGCGACGGATGAAGCCAAATATCCGGAAAATAACAAGACGCGGGAATATACGACCGGACTGATCGAGTTAAGAAAATCGTCCGACGCTTTCCGCCTTGGCGATCAGTCGATGGTGAATTCGAACGTAACGCTGCTGCAGATTCCCGAAGTAAAGGCGCAGGATCTGGTCATTGCATATAAGAATAAAGCGACGGACGGAACCGGCCATTATTATGTGTTCGTTAATGCGGATAACCAGTCGAGAACGTTGACGCTAAGCGAAGATCTGAGCTCCGGCACGGTGGTGGTCGATAACGATGAAGCCGGCACGACCGGCGTCAAAGCGAAGTCCGGCTTCGCGTTAACCTCCGGCTCGATCACGCTGGAGCCTCTGACGGCCGTTGTGATTAAAATGAATGCTAAGATCGATGACGGCGGCAACGGCAGCAACCCCGGCAGTGGAAACGGAGGCGGGGGAACAGGCGGCAATCCGCCTGCCGATCCGGGAACGAAGCCAAATCAAGGTCAGCGGATTGTTAACGAAGAATCGCTGCGCGGCGGGCAAGAAAAAGTGACGATTCAGCTCGGTGCCGAGGATATCGAAGTTCTCCTGCCGCTGACGGCAGGGGACATCCTGGGGACGAAGCCGCTGGAACTGAAGCAGGACGGCGTGATGGTACAGCTTCCGTCTGCACTGCTCAAAGCGCTGCGCCAGCTCGTACCGGCCGAGCAGGCTAAGGATGCAGTCATTTCGTTTAAGCTGGATGAGGTTGGATCGCAGACAGCTGCCTCTCTCGTAGCCAAAGCAGCTGCTGTCGAGAAGGCTAAACTGAAGCAGGGCAGCAAGATGTACGAATTGGATCTTAACGTCCGTACAAAAGACGGCAAGGCATATAAGCTGGAGCATTTCGTAGCACCTGTATCGATTGCTTTTCCTGTCGACAGCACCATTCATGGCGAGCTGGCCGGCATCTATCACATCTCGGATACGGGTCTATTGAAATATGCCGGCGGCAAGCCGGTAAACAGGCAGCTGACGGCTGAGGTCAGTCAATTGAGTTACTATGCCGTGCTGGAATACGGCAAATCGTTTGCCGACCTTGCCGGCCATTGGGCGGAGCAAGCGGTAAAAGAGCTGGCAGCCAAGCATATTGTGAATGGCACCGGCGATACGAAATTCAATCCGCATCAGCCGCTGACACGCGCGCAGTTCGCTGCGATGCTCGTTCGTGCCCTGGGCCTTGAAAGCACGCAAGGTGCGGCCTTCACGGATGTGGACGGCGATGCATGGTATGCTTCGGCGGTTGCGGCGGCTTCCCAACACGGGCTGGTGAACGGCAGAGGCAAGGAGACGTTCGCACCGAACGCGGCGATCACCCGCGAGGAGCTGGCTGTCATGCTCTATCGTGCTTACCAGACTAAGGGAGACGCTTCTTCTTTAGAGGGAGCGCCGGACCTGAAAGATAAGCAGCAAATTTCTCCATGGGCACTCCAAGAGGTGAATGAAGCCCTGGCTCTTGGCTTGATGAAGGGGCATGCGAATGGCATGTTTACGCCTCAAGCCAAGACCACCCGTGCGGAAAGCGCGCAAGCCATGCTGAATCTGTTGGACCGGCTGCAGTAATTCCGCCCATCCCGCCGATTCGCGCAACGCTGGAATGGGGTTAGAGGGCCGGTTGCGGCGGGAATGACATGGGATCGAGTCGCAATATAACAATCTTTCGGAAACGCAAGGAGCCTGGACATGGATACATGCCCAGGCTCCTTTTTCGTCCATGAATGTACATGGATAATACTCAGTGGGGGTGCCTTTTGAACTTTGGAGCAGTTTCAACCTTTACCTAGATGACGGCAGAGGGGGATTGGAGCCGGATGATCTCCTTCATGAGCTTTTTCAGCATGACGGATGCTTTGACCTTAATGGGCAGGCTGTCCGAGACATGAAGCTGGTAAGCGCCTTGCATAATGGCACTTTTAAGCTCGTCGGCGGACTCGCAAGGCATTTGCAGCTCATTATAGACGCTTCCGAATTGGAGGCATTGATGCGTATCGCTTCCCGCCGTAACAGGTTTGCCGAGATCGGCAGCGAAACGTTGAACCTGATCTTGATTGGCTTCGCTGCCATATTGATACATATCCTTGGCATTGAGATCGAAGGCGTCCAGGCGGCTCAACTGACTGCGGGTGAGATGGTGGAGCGGCGTGCTCTCCCGGAACGGATGGGCACCGATCTTGAGCAGCGGGAAGGCTTCGGCCAAGTCCATCAGATCATCAAAGGGAATGAAGGAGCCCTTCTCTGTATATCCATCCAGCTGGCGGCGGGTCTCCAGAATATACTCCTTCCGGCCAATTAGCAGAATGTGACCGGTCTCCCGAATATCCACTTCCATGCCCGGAAAGATTTTCAATCCGTCTGCATCGTAATATTCGCCATTGTAGGGAAACATCCGGTCAAGCTGCTGGTACACTTCTTCAAAATGGCGCGTATTGAAATGCTCGGTCAGAGCGAGCGCATCAAGGCCGTTGTCCAGCGCCTCCCGAATCATCTCTTCATAATAAACTTTTGAGAAATCGGACGCTTTGGACAATTTGGCATGGGTATGAAGATCAATTTTCATATTCGAACACTCCTCGTATAAGTCAGTGGTAAGGTCAGCCGATCCAGAACAATAATGCGGTATATGCTGCCGTCCCGGACAGGAACAGCACATCCCTCGCGGACAGGGTCAGGTGGGACAGCTTCAGCTTCTTGGCGGCCGGATTCTTCATGCCGTAGGAGAACCCGCGGGTCTCCAGCGCTTCTACTGTTGTGCGGGAACGTTTGGCAGTTGCCAGCATCAAGGGGAAGAAGGATAGCACCAGCAGCTTTATATAATAGGCTGCGAGCCGCCAGTAGAGGAAACCCGGGCGTTCCGGCGCTTTTCCCCGCAATCGGTAAGAGAGCATTACATTGCGGAATTCTTCGAACAATACGGGGAGAATCCGATAACCGTATGATAAGCTGAACGAGAAGGCGGCAGGCATACCGAGCGCAAGCAGGCCGTCGCTGATTTTCTCGGGATCCATGCCGGAGAAGACTGTAATACTCGCAAGCGATACAACCGACAGCTTTAAGGTGAGCTTCAGCAGCGGTAGCGCGGAACTGATGTCCCCGCCGAAAAAGAGGGACACAATAAACAGCCAGCCGACCTGGCCGATCAAGCCCAGGCATAGTACGACGATAATAAACGGCGTTACCCGCGACAGAACGGTGGTAACTACCATCATCAGAAACAATCCGGCCAGCACGGTGATGCTGGAGATGAACCAGGGAGCGATAGCGAAAAACAGGTACCAGATCAACATGCATCGAGGGTCCAACCGGGAAAGGGAGGCATGGCCGCTTCCGTAGGCGGTATTCATCAACTCGAGTTGAATCCGTTCAATCGTAATCTTGTTAAACCAGTTGCGGACTAGCTGCATGGCAGTGAAGCTCCTTTCCACTCAGAATGCCGTACATATGCTGCGCAAACTCGGCCGGCGAGCTGGTCACGGGCACGACCCCCAGCCGTATAGATAAATCCATCATCTGGGTCGGTGCGAGACCGGCCCGGGAAATAAGCTCGGAATCGGCGAAGATCTCGGAGACGGTGCCGTCGCCGGCCACGACGCCTTGATTTAACACGATCACTCTGGTCGCCCATTCGTGAACCAGCTGCATGTCATGGGTGGCGATGATAACTGTCCGGACATGGCCCTCCAGCTCTTGCAGCGTATCCAGCAGCTCCTCGCGAGTGGACATGTCCAGATTGGCCGTGGGCTCATCGAGCAGAATCAGCCGGGGCATCATGGCGGCTCCTATGGCCAAGGATACTCGGCGCTGCTGTCCTCCGCTTAGGAGACGGGCGTCCCGATCCTTAAGGGGCTCAAGCCGGAAATGGGTCAGCATGCGATGAACCCTGTCCTCAGCTTCCGGGAGGCGGCGGCTCTTTAAGCCATAGGCCACTTCTTTATACACATTATCTTCAATGAACATATCCTCTGGATTCTGGAAGACGTAAGCCACGTTAGCGGATATTTGCTCCATTGATAAATCCTTGGTATTCCTACCCATAATCGAGACGGAGCCGTCGGAAGGCTTGGCGATGCCGGCAATCAGCTTCAGAAGAGATGATTTGCCCGCGCCGTTGTTGCCAACAAGCGCGATGCGTTCCCCTTCATACAGGCGAAGATCAATGCCCCGGAGCACTTCATGCTCTGCTTTATGAATCGTTCGGTAGCGCAGTACGGATCGGTTAAAATGTACGAGCGTGCTATGCTCCATTTGCCGTTCTGTTTCAAACTCCTGTCGAGGACTGTGCTGGTCGGAATCCGGGTTCTTAACGGTTGTGTCAGCCGGTGAAGCATCGTCAGCTCTCGCGCCGGTTGGTGTATGATCAAGCAGCAACGGGGTATTCGTGTGCCTGTGCAGAAGCTCTCCAAAATAGACTTCTGCTGCCTCAGCCGTAATAGGGTAAGGCTGCTTCAGCCGATATCCGGACAATCTCATAGAATGAGAGCCGGAGCCGACCGTTATCGAGTGTCCATCCTGCGGGCTGCGGGGAGCCATACCGCCATTCAGCAGAATCGCAGACAGCTGTACCGCTGCTTTGGTCACCTGGGGCGGCTGGATGCCCAGCCGCTCCAGAT
This sequence comes from Paenibacillus sp. p3-SID867, assembly GCF_025142895.1. Classification (NCBI taxonomy): domain Bacteria; kingdom Bacillati; phylum Bacillota; class Bacilli; order Caryophanales; family Paenibacillaceae; genus Paenibacillus; species Paenibacillus sp. p3-SID867. The sequence goes on along the minus strand of NZ_JAMBDM010000005.1, from coordinate 304,839 downwards.
CTTCAAGGCTGTTCAGCGCTTCGATGACCGGGCGCTGCCACAGCACCTTCCCCTGCTCCATCAGGCACACTTCCTCACAGTAGTCGGCAATAAACTCCGTATGATGCTCAATCACGATAATGGTTTTTCCATGAACCTGATTCAATTGGCGCAGCACATCATACACCTGCCTGGCGTGTTGGGGATCGAGCTGGGATACCGGCTCATCCACCACGAGGATGTCCGGTTCCAGCGAGAGGGCTCCCGCCAAGGCGAGCAGATGCTTCTGCCCGCCGCTCAGCTCCCAGATATAGCGCTCCTTCAGATGGGTTAATCCGCACATATCGAGTGCCCTCGAGCCCATGGCCCGGTAGTCCGGGAGTCCGTAATTGAGCGGAGCGAAGTTGGCTTCATCCATGACCGTCGGACGGACAAGCTGGTTATCAAAATCCTGATAGACATACCCTACCATCCGCGACAACTCGGAGACTGTCCGGTTCTCGGCGGAAACCCCGCAGATTTCAACGATTCCCGTGAAGTCGCCTGCATAATAGTGGGGAATCAATCCGTTGAACAGCTTGCAGAGCGTGGATTTGCCGCAGCCGTTTCCTCCGATGATCGCCGTAAAGCTGCCGCGGCGAATATGCAGGGACGCCTCATTTAGCACGGGCTGCTCCGAACCGGGATAGACGAAGGTGACGCCTGCGATTCGGATTGCCGGGTTGTCATGAACGAACGGTTTAGACATAAGGCGGGTTCTCCGACATTTTCTCTTCTTGAAGACCGCGGTTTCTCCTGGCCCGCATGAACGTCAAGGCCGCAATGGCAACGATGGCGGCTGCACCGATGCTGGTCCAGATTGCGCCGATGCCGAACCGGTCTGCAAATCCGCTGTCCCACTCGCCGAAGTTCCAGTCCGTTTCCGAAAGGGATTCCGCTCCGAAGGCAACCAGCGCCAAAGCGATTCCAGCCAGGACCAGCCTGGGCGAGATGATGCCGGCGGCTTCGTATTTCGTAAGCTTCTGGCGGGGTTTAATGCCGAGCAGTGGTTCGATTTTTCCATACAACCTTGGAACCAGATATAATGTAGGCAGAAGAGCGAACAGAATGCCGGAGAACAGCACATCGTTCAGGAAACCGATGCCTTCGACAAGCACCACGCTTTGTGCAAGCCCGGGTACGGCTTCGAATTCCTCGACGCCGATCCAGACCTTGCCGATGTCTACCAGAGAGCTGCACAGCTGATGGATGATGACGCCCGACATGGCGGCGATGCCTACCTGGGCGCGATTGAGGGGATTTTGGACCATACGGCCGGCAACGTACATGGCGAAGGAGAAGGTAAGAAACTTCTCCAGCTCGCCGAGGCCGCCGAATTGTCCGAGCATGAGTTCACCGAAGATGACCTCGCCGAGCGCTGCCCCCACAGCCGCGTAAAAAGGATGGAACAGCATGCAGAGCGTCAAGGGGATGAACGCAAAATATTCGACGGACAGCTCGATCGGACCCAGGCGGAACGCGGGGATGAGCTCAGTGAACATGTTGGATAGGCCGTACAGCGACATGGACAACACAAAAATCATCATTTTCTGCGAAGACGTTAGGGTATAGACCCGTGAATTGCTTGCCATTAAAAAGAAGCCTCCTTGGGAATGGATTTGTTATCAGTATAGGAGGCGATTATTAAAATGAACGGAGTACTATGTCAACGCATTGTAATATTTTTTACATAGATGTGATAATGAAATAAAATTTACATAACAATCACGGCGTATGATGAGTTCATACCGAACGCTGAAGACTGATCGTAGAAGGAGTGCAGCAATGAAAAATTGGTTTCCCGATAAATCCGGATTTTCGCCGAGTCAGCTCAAAATTGCCGATTTTATCGAACGTTATCCTGAGGAGATGCTGTTCATGACTGAGCAGGAAATCGCCGATCGGCTTGGCACCAGCATCGCGACCGTATCCCGGTTTTGGCGTGCCGTCGGTTACGACAATGCCAAGGCGTTTAAGCTCAAGCTGCGGGAGTCCTCGGATTCGACGCCTGCGGTGAAACTGGAAAAGACGATATCCCGGCTGGACGCGTCCAGTTTGCCGGTGAAAATGCTGGAGCAGGCGAAGCAACATCTGCAGGATACGATAGAGCGGATCCATCCCGATGAGCTGGAGGAAGCAGCCGGGCTGATGGCTTCGGCAAGACGCGTCTATATCTATGCACCAGGTCCATCCCTGTCGCTGGGCGAGCTGTTATCGTACCGCTTATCCCGGTTCGGCATGTCGGTGCGGATCATGGCCGGGAGCGGCCATGAACTGCTGGAATCGCTGGCACACATGGAAAGCGAGGATGTCGTACTGATCTTCAGCTTCACCCGGATGCTCCCGGAAACGGAGGTCATTCTGGACTGCGTAAGCCGCGTGCAGAATGCGGCGATCATGATCACTGACCGGGAGGACTTTCGTTATGGAACACCGGCGCGAATCTCGTTCTATGCCAGTCGGGGGGATATGGGCGAGTTTCATTCCATGGTGACGCCGCTATTGCTGATCGAGCAGCTCATTCTGAGCATCGGCATGCTGAATAAGGAGAAGGTGCTGCGCAAGCTGGATTATTTAGGTGAACTGCGGACTAGGTATGCGGATAAGCTGCCGCGAGGCAAAGCTTAAAGTCTGCTCGAAGGTGCCCTTTCTATTAATAGCAGAAGTCTTTCAGGTAATCCCTGAAGGACTTTTTTTGTGCCTTTTGTCGCAGAACCATTGGATTATTTATGTGATTTTGTTATAGTTACCCTGATCTAGCTTGCCTCAGCTCGACCTCCTGTTCTTCCTGCAACTCTCTGCGTCTGCACCTGGCGTTCAAGGCACAGGACGAAAATGTGAACGTCATCTTGACCAGGCGAGGATCTGATACAAAAATGGAGTGAATTGTGAATCGGCTGGCCTATTGCGCGAGGAAAATGCATCTAACTTCGAATTGAGACGTAGTATGTGTTATATCCTTATGTATCTATGTTTTACGGATGTTTCAAAAGGCGGTTATAGGTCGAATCAGTCATCGCTCTATAGGAGTAGGGGAGGTGTTAATTCTTGAATGGCTCGAAATCCGTGAAGCTGCTCCTGCTTATGGCGGTTATCGCGATCGTGAATATTGTCCTGGTTTCACCCGGGTTCCTCGGATTTCAGATCGGCGGCGATAGCGCCTTCCAGTCGGCATTGGTCATCACCGTATGGGTTGTCAGTGTTCTTGCACTCTTTTATGGCAGTTATGTCTTGTTATTCAAGCCTCCGGCTGCGAAGGCGATCCAAACGATTCAGACCCGTGAGGATTACATAGACGCGCTTCACCATTATCGCAATGTGAAAGTGCTGAAGAATGATATCGCCCTTGCCCTGGACCAATTGGAGCGAATCGAGAAAAAGAGGAATGCGCTGCTGAATGTCCTGGGTCAGCGTTTTGAACAAACAGAGCTCAGTTACAAGAAATTCATGGCGGTTATCGATGAGGTGGAGAAGCTGTTTTATCTCAATATCCGAGGAATTCTGAACAAGCTGGGTGTCTTCGCCGCATCTGATTTCAACCGCATGGGTGATCAGCCCAAAGCCTCCCAGCTATCCGGCAAGGTGGCGCAGAAAAAAACGGCGTTATACCAAGAGTATCTGTCTTACGTGACCGGTTATCTGGAAGCGAATGAGGAGATCATGCTCAAGCTTGATAAACTGCTGCTGGAGATTTCCTTGCTTGGCAGCACCGATTACCGGGATGTGGAAGAGATGCCCTGCATGAAGGAAATCGATATGTTAATCAAACAAACCAAATTATATAAGCAATAAGAGAGGGAGATGATTATGCGAAGCAAGGGTAGTGCTTTTGTTGTATTAGTGGCCATTGCAGTGGTCGTGTTTGTTCTGGTGTACGCGGGAATCACGTTAACCTCGAACCTGGGCAAGAGCGAAGCCGAGGTCGATTCGGAAGGCGCGGCTAAGAAAATCAACAAAATCTACAAGGACATTGTGGTCACGACGGCGGACCCGATAAAAGGTCAAGTCGATCTGGACCCGGTGGCCGTAGCAGACTCCCTGCCTGATATATCCAAATTCCCAATCTCGGTTGAGAATACAACGGACTTATACGTCGAAATTTTCTCTTCTCCCGAGAAAGCAGGGCCGGGCATTGACGGATGGCTGAATGAAGTGGCAGAGGAATTCAACAAATCCAAGCCGGTAGTGAACGGCCAGCCGGTATCCGTGAAGATCCGCAATATTGCTTCGGGAACCGCAACCGATTACATAACATCCGGGAAGTACGTGCCGGACGCTTTTACCCCTTCCAATGAGCTGTGGGGGGAGATGGTTAAGGAATATGGCGTCAAAGCCGAGCTAGTATCCAAGCGTCTCACGGGGAACGTGACCGGCGTTGTTACCCGAAAGGCCAAATATGACGAGCTGGTAGAGAAGTACGGCTCCTTGAACGTCAAAACGCTGACGGATGCGATAGCGAATAATGAGTTGGCGATGGGGTATACGGATCCTTTTGCCAGCTCGACGGGTCTTAACTTTCTGATCACGGCCCTTGAAACGTTTGACAGCTCGGATCTGCTTAGTGAAAAAGCGGTACAGGGCTTCGAAAAATTCCAGGCGAACGTCCCTTTCACGGCTTCGACCACGATCCAGATGCGCGATGCGGCGAAGTCCGGCATGCTGGATGCCTTTGTCCTGGAGTATCAGACCTATGTCAATGCGGCGGATATGAAGAGTGGTTACGTCTTTACCCCGTTTGGCGTAAGGCATGACAGTCCTTTGTATGCGCTCGGGAAATTGCCGAAGGAGAAGCTGGAGATCATTAAGAAATTCGCGGCGTTTGTCGAGCAGGACAAATATCAGAAGATGGCCGACAAAAAAGGGTTCAACGGTTTGAATGATTACCAATCCGAGCTTGAAGTTGTTGACAGCAGCCTGCTGCCGTCCGCCCAAAAGCTGTGGAAGGAGAAGAAGGACGGCAACAAGCCGGTTGCGGCCGTGTTTGTGGCGGATGTGTCGGGGAGCATGGACGGTGAGCCGTTAAACCGCCTCAAGGAATCGCTGTTGACTGGGCAGAAATATTTGGGCCGGGACAACAGCATCGGCTTCGTATCGTATTCCACGGATGTCACGATTAATCTGCCGATCGGCAAGTACGACTTGAATCAGCAGTCGATGTTTGTCGGGGCGATCAACAGCCTTGAAGCCAGCGGGAATACCGCGACCTTTGACGGCATTGTGGTGGCGATGAAGATGCTTCAGGACGAGATGGCGGCAAATCCGGACGTGAAACCTCTGATTTTTGTGCTGAGTGACGGAGAGACGAACGTTGGCCACTCCCTCGACGATATTCGGGAACTGATCCAGGCCTACAAAATCCCGGTGTACACGATTGGCTATAATGCCAACATCCAGGCGCTTCAAAGCATCTCCAGCATCAATGAAGCTGCCAGCATCAACGCCGATACCGATGATGTCGTATACAAAATCAGCCAGCTGCTGAATGTGCAGATGTAGCATCATTACAAGCGATATAAGAGTTCACAGAAACTTGTAGGAGGGGTTATATTGTCATTTACGATGGAAGTCATAAGTCCCGAGGAGATCAAGACGGCGATTGAGGAGCAGGTGAAGCCTGAGCCGGAAGAAGTCACGCAGCTGAAGGAGCTGGCGGCTAACAATGTGCAGGCCATCATGGAGCTGGATATTGAATCGCTCGAGAAGCGAAGACAGGTGCTGCAATCCATTGAAAGCTTTGGCATCAGCACGATGAGATCCTCCTCGGAGAAGAATGCGCTCCTGCAGGTTCAGGTGGGGAGATTATCGAAAACCGGGGATGAAGGCGGTCAAGTGGCTAAAGGGTTAACGGAGCTGCAGCTGCAGCTGAAGGATCTGGATCCGAGCGTTGTGGATTTTGCGAAAAGCGGTCTTCTGGGCATGGTATTTAACCCGCTGCGCCGATATTTTGCCAAGTTTCAAAAGGCGGATGCCGTCATTTCGGACATCATCATTTCTCTTGATAAAGGAAAAACCGTACTAAAGAATGACAACACCACGCTGGAGATTGAACAGCAAACCCTCCGCGAGCTCACCAAAAAGCTGCAAAAGGAAATTCAGCTGGGCATGCTCATGGACGCAGAGATCGAATCCCAGGTCGAGGCGGCTAAAATACGGCAGGAGTCGGAGGATAAAATCCGGTTTATTACTGAAGAGGTGCTGTTTCCGCTGCGCCAGCGCGTGATGGACCTGCAGCAGATGCTGGTCGTGAACCAGCAGGGGATCATGGCTATTGAAGTGGTCATCCGGAACAACAAAGAATTAATTCGCGGCGTGGATCGGGCGAGAAACGTAACGGTAACGGCGCTGAAAATCTCGGTCACGGTGGCTAGTGCCCTGTACAACCAGAAGATTGTCCTGAAGAAAATCGAGCTGCTGAACGAAACCACGAACAACCTGATCAGCGCCACTTCCAAAATGCTGAAGGATCAGGGCGCGGCGATTCACAAGCAATCGCTGGAAACGAGCATTTCCGTCGATACCTTGAAGCAAGCGTTCACGGATGTGCTGTCAGCGCTTGATTCCATCAGCACATATAAGCAGGAGGCTCTCCCGCGGATGCGTGAGACGATCCACCAGTTCAGTGAGCTGGCGGTAACGGGCGAGCAGCAGATCCAGCGCTTGGAGCGGGGGCAGAAGCTGGGACTGTAGCGTAGGCGGGGACATCATCAAATAAAGAGTGTGCGGTTACGAGACTGCACACTCTTTATATTTGGATAAAGCCTTAGGCTCGCAAATAATTAAGCAGGATCCGCTTGAGAATCGCCAGGGGTCGCTTTTTATTACGTTATTTCAATGGAGTATTCTTTAATAAGGGACGTAAGTTCTTGAAAGGTGAATTTGTGATTAACCATATCGACCGTGAAGTTCTCTGCTTTTTTGATCCATGATAAATCGATATCCGTTATAGCGTAAAAACAGGAGAAGAGCCGTGAAGGCGGTTCTTTTATTGGCGTTTTGAAATGGGTGATTTTGTCCTAGTGATTCAAACAATGCAGCTGACTTTTCCCAGATAGATAAATAGGCGTCCTCTCCAAAAGCTGACGATTGAGGCGGATGGAGGGCCGACTCAAGCAAATGCGGACTCTTTACACCGATATGCTCGCCGACACTATATTTCTGTATCATAGCGACGTTAATGGCGATAACCTCTTGGGAGGTTAGATAACGTATAGGGTTCATCGATCTTTTAACCCTTTTAGGGTCTGGTCGTATTCGCTCATAATCTCAGACAAAGTATCTAAGAAATCAGGGCTGATGCCGTCAGGTAGGGAGACTTTGTTAGCTTTTTTAATGATGATCTCACCATCGGTTTGATTAACATCTATTTGTACCGTATCGCCTAGTTCTAGACCAATCAGTTTGAGGGCATCCGTCATTGTAATTCCCAGGCTGTTGCCAAACTTAGTGACTTTCCGTTCCATTTCGTTCACCCTGCTCATATAAAGTTTTCCTTCTTAATTATATTATTCAACTGGTATAACAATTTTACATTGACTGAGAAATAAGATAAATACTCTTGTAGTAGCGGTTAAATGCAGGAGCAGGCTATCCATATGCAGAAATCAATGATTATTGAATGCTTGATCACCCGGATGGTGAAGGGAGGCGATGCAAATGGAACGAAGAAGGGAACTTATGGCCGCCGCTGTAAGCAGGTTCGGACTCTTGGAGCGGGATAGACTTCAGACGCATTTTTCCGAACACAGCCTTGTCTGTTCTTATCGTAAGGGTGCGGAGACCGTGTATGTACGCTTGACCGACGAGTCCCATAAACCGTATGCAAAGATTGCAGGCGAGGTGCAGTGGGTGGAGTTTCTCGGGAGAAACGGCGTTTGCGTTGCGAGGCCGCGCTACTCGGCGGCAGGAAATCTTGCGGAGCGGATTCGGACGGAGGATCATGACTATACGGCGGTCTGTTATGAGGAAGCCAAGGGGCGCCCGGTCGGGGAGAACGATGCCAATGAGAGCTTACACAGGCGAATGGGCCAATTCATGGGTCGCATGCACGACATCGCCAAGAGGTACATCCATCTGGATCCCGTTACAAGACGGCCCGATTGGTCGGATGAGGCGGAAAAAGTTCGACGTATTGATTTACCGCCATCCGAGAAAGAGATCACCCTTCGTTATCAGGCATTGCTCCATTATATATCGGAGCTTCCGATCGCTGAGGACGCTTATGGACTGATCCATGCGGATTTTCATTTCGGCAATTTTTTCGTGCATGAGGATTCATTGTGTCTGATTGATTTTGATGCGAGCCGATATTCATGGTTCGTGGATGACATTGCGGTGGCCGCGTTTTTCTCAGGTTTAACCGAAGGAGCCGATTCGGACCCGGACAGGTTTCTGATCCCGTTCATGGAAGGATACCGTCTGGAGCATCATCTGGAGGAGAAATGGCTTCGAGAAATCCCGTATTTCATGAAGCTGAGAGAAATGGGGCGGTATATCAAGCTGTTCCATGCCTGCGGCGGAGCATTCGACAAACTCCATCCGTGGGGACAGTGGTATATGAAAGGGCGTAAGGAAAAGATTTTACGAAGCTTTCCGGCCATTTAATAAACGCAGCCTTGGTTCGAAAGACGGAACCAAGGCTTTTTTAATTTGTGTAAAAACCCGCCGCGGTTGATTCCATCGTGAAGGCGAAGCTCTTGAAAGAAGGAACAATGTGCATGCACGATCGGCAGTCTAAAAAAGGCCCGGAATTCAGTTATGAAGAAGCATTAAATAAGACGCATGAAGGACTAGCCGTTGCCAGTGGAGAATGCAACGAGATGACCAAGGTAGATTATGGTTCGGAGAATTGAATGTAGAGTTATTTTATCAGTGGTTGATGCAGACTATATTTCACCGATTCTGCTGATGTATCAAAATGGCATGAGGTCGAACGATCAGTAGTACATAAAAAAATCGACCTCACTTGAGGTCGATTTTTTTATGATTTTTAAATTAGGCTCTGCTTCTATTATAAAGCAATCATTTCACGCTCACTCCAGAATCGGCATAATGCAATCCCAGCTGATAAGCTCGTTCGAGCAAACTCTCCATATGCTCCGGTCTGGCCTCTAGCGTATCATAGAAGAATTCCACTCGGGAATTCTTGATTCCGGAGTAGTCGGCCATTCCAATATTGAGGGAAAGGGATAACATCTGATCATAGTCCCGCTTGGCAAAATGATCCTCCGAAGCCCCTGCTAACGCAAGCCATAACACCTGTTGGTGATGAAGCTTTGAGCCGCCGCCGTAAGCGAAGCCATGATTCCAGACACGGTCGATATACCCTTTCAGCATGGCAGGGACTCCGTACCACCATACCGGGAAGATATAGGCCAGCGCGTCGTGCTCCTTCATCCGTGCGATTTCGGCCTCAACCTCAGGAGAATAGATCTTCGAAGGATCAGACCAATCGGGTTCGTCTGCCTCCCACAGGACCGGATCGAAACCGATGCGGTGGAGGTCCAGAATTTCCGTTTCATGCCCGGCGTCCCTAAGCCCTTGTACAAACTTATCGGTAACTGCAAAAGTAAAGGAATTTTCACGTGGATGTGTAACAACTGTTAATACCTTCATGAGGGTTCACCTTCTCTTTCTTCTCTTCGAATTTGAATGCCAAATTGTTCAATACGTGCCATTGCAGTTTCAAGAGAAACCAGCGTTTCCGGTAGATAGAAGCCTCCGGGAGCAGGAGGCGAGCCATCCCAGCCCAGAATGCGCTCAATGGACAGGAGAATGCCGAGGGCCGTAAAATGCGCCTGTCCCTTCGGATCGGTCAACGTGATTCTCCGTTTCGCGTAACGGCCGTCAAGAAGTACGCCTTCAAGGTCAATGTAGAGGTCCTGGGAGGCCCTTCCTCCAGCCCGTGTTCCTATGGAGTCATGGATGGCAAAGTCGAATCGAATATTAGGCCCTCCCGTAACAGCCGCGAGGCTTGGAACATCCAATAAACTCATGGGATGGCCTTCTACCCGGAGACCATTTGAAAGACTTATGCTTCTCGGATACTTTGCAGCCTCAACCCATTTCCATATCCCGTTTTCCCGGATAAGGGCACGGTTGATAAACCCTTCGGTATCTTCCAGCGTCATAGGGCCCATCGGATCGCGTTCATCATAATGACCAGCCAAGCCGATCGATTGGACGCTTTGGAAAGACTTCGCCTCCTGATATACGACCAAGGTCGGAATCCCTGCTTGCGAATGTCCCAGAGGGACAATGGGTGCTTGAGGGGGATGACTTTGCATGGCGAATAGCATAGGTGTCAGCTCGTCGGCAAGCTTCGTGATTCCGATATGTGCAATTCCTTTTGCAAGGGCTGCTTGAATGAGGAAGTCGGCCGGATCCTGAATCGTAGAAACGATGAGGTCGGCTTGATCCAGCTCCCCTGGAGCCAGACCCTGGCGGATATCTAAAAAAGCGGTGCGGGCGTTTCCTAGCTCCTGTACCAATAAGCTCCCCTTCTCGGGATTCCTTCCGGCGAGAATAATCTCGGTTTCTTGATTGATCGTTCGGATATGCCGGGCAACGGCACTCCCGATTACGCCATAACCTCCGGCAATGTAAATACGCTGCATGTTATTTCACCCCCATGTTTTTATGATGCAGTACTGGTATAAGGGGATTATGTAACATATAATGACGGAAAGGAAGTACGCACTTAATTGTTCTATAAGCACCTAAAAGTATCATTAGTACCCTAAAGTGCCTGTTGTAAGAGATATGCCACTTACGTTCAAAAAGGAGAGAAGTTCTTATGAATGGGGAGCGACAATACAATATTCCGTCTGAGGCGACCATGGACGTCATCGGCGGCAAGTGGAAGGTCATTGTGCTGTGTCACTTAAGTTATGGCCCCAAGCGAACGAGTGAAATTAAGAAGCAGATGCCGGATATTACGCAGAAAATGTTAACCCAGACGCTGCGGGAGCTGGAGGAGGACGGGATTATCACGCGAACGGTCTTTAATCAAGTGCCGCCTAAGGTCGTGTACGAGCTGAGTGAAATGGGCGTTTCGCTGCAACCGATCCTTGATCAAATCTGTGAATGGGGCGAGATGTACTTGAATGGGAAAGCGAAGGTAGTTACACCTTGAGGACAGACAAAATAAAAGCTGCTGACCTAATAAAGGCCCTGCAGCTTTTTTATTTTCCAAATAGAGTGTTGTCGCTCATCATTTCTCATAGGGCAGAGGATAAGTCGAGATACCCGCAGAATAATTTAGTGCTTTAGACTCATCTCAATTCGGGAGCGTTCGAACATTTCTCTGTTTGTCGAGAAATTGAATAGTTACTAAAGATATAATATGGATATGGTGCAGGGCTGGGAAGCCGCGGAAATAAACATTGCTTTTTCTGATATGAACCGGGCGAGTCACCGTGAATTAATAGAAACGTTATCCGCTAGTTAAACGTATGATCTTCATAGGACTTAAGAATTACTCACAAAAGGGGTGTGTACAGCTCAGATGGACGGCAATTATAACTATTATATTGTTGGGCTCTCAATTGCGATTGCTATACTTGCTTCATACTCGGCTTTAAATATTACGTCGAAAATTTCGGATGCGAACGGCAAATCCAAGTTTTTTTGGCTATTCGGCGGGGCCATGGTCATGGGAAGCGGCATTTGGTCCATGCATTTTGTCGGCATGCTGGCGATGCACATGAATATGAATGTGAGATACGATGTCTTTCTGACCATCATGTCGATGCTCGTCAGCGTGGTTTCCTCCTTCATCGCGTTTTATATTACGATGCCCAGAAATATTAACTGGTTCAAAATCGCCATTGGCGGCTTCATTATGGGAAGCGGCATCGTTGCCATGCATTACATGGGAATGGAGGCCATGGTCATACATGCCGAAATTAGTTATGATCCCGGCATTTGGGTACTGTCCGCCATCATTGCATTGGTAGCCTCCTATGCGGCTTTATTATTGTTTCTCCGTTTTCGGAATCATCCCAAATCCAGCTTTCTCAAGTGGGGTTCGGCGGTTGTCATGGGCTTCGCCGTATGCGGAATGCATTATACAGGAATGAAAGCTGCACGGTTTGAGGCTCATGCCGGTATGCTTACGCAGCAACCGCAGTCTGTGGATTTTCTGCTTCTGTATGGTGTAACGGTCGCGATTTTTGCCATCCTGCTGATCTCCTGGGGGGCGATGTTCTTTGATCGGCATGTGCTGGAAAAGCTGGCCTATCAGGATACGATCACGGGATTGCCTAATCGCAATGAAATGAATCGATTCTTCGAGACGAATTCCGAGACAGAGCAGATTACGATTCTGTTTCTGGATTTGGACCAATTTAAGGCGATCAACGATACGCTGGGTCACAATGTTGGGGATTTGCTGGTCCAAGAAGTAGGTAAGCGACTGCGTCAATTCATTGGAAACGGCCAGCAGGTATTCCGGATCGGTGGGGACGAATTTCTGATTATTCTAAAGCAAAGCGACCCCGTTTACGCCCAGCATTTAGCTGACGATATACTCCAACAAATAAAAAACGTGTACTATATTGACGGTAACGAGTTGTATGTGACGGTGAGTATCGGAATCAGCATCGGCTCCGTCCATAGCTCTGACCGTACGACGCTGCTCAAGAATGCGGATACCGCCATGTATAAAGCGAAGGGACTCGGCAAGAATCAACAGTGCCTCTATGACGAGGAGATGGGTCTTCAAGAGGTTCGCAAAATGGAATTGGAGAAGGACCTGCAACGAGCGCTTGAACTGAAGGAGTTCTTCATTGTGTATCAGCCCAAATGGAATGTGCAAAGTGATCGCTTGGTCGGATTCGAGGCGCTGCTCCGCTGGAAGCACCCCCGCTTAGGCGTGATATCCCCGCTTGAATTCATTCCGATTGCCGAAGAGACGGGGCTCATTATACCGATGACCCGATGGACGCTTGAGGAAGCGTGCAAACAGTGCAGAATTTGGCAGGAGAGAGGGATTGTCCAGCCGGTCTCGGTGAATTTATCGGTTCGTTTATTCCATGGCGACAATCTGCTGGAGCTTATTCAGAACGTGCTGGATAAGGCGAATCTGGAACCTCGCTTATTAGAGCTTGAGATAGCGGAGTCCATGGTGCTGCACGATGTCAATGATATTATCCGCCAGCTTGGGAATATTAGGTCCCTGGGGGTTAAGGTCTCCATGGATGATTTCGGAACCGGCTATTCCTCGATTGGGCTCCTGGACCGGATTCCAATTGATGCTTTAAAGCTGGACCGACAGTTTACCAATGATTTGGACACGCCCAGCAAGCGTGCCATCGTTAACGCCATCGTTCTTATGGCAGAGAATTTGAATCTGGATGTCATTGCGGAAGGTGTAGAGAACAAGGAGCATATCGACTCTTTGACCGGACTTGGCTGCCATGTCATGCAGGGTTATTATTACGGAAAGCCGATGGATATCAATGAGATTAAGGTTTGGATGTACGAGCAAGATCACAAGAACGAAGAGATCGTGACCCTGCGATGAAAAATAGATACAGATCATATGAATAACGGGCACCGTGAGGTGTCCGTTATGTTGTTGAAGGAACATAATAAACCCTGCCTCGGGCCCCTCAAGTTTCTCTCATTAAACAAAATAGGCAATTTTCGCAAAAGGAAAATATTCTCTGATCCCCCTCTCGAACAACTGCTAGAAAACCCCGACGGTTTCGGCCTTATAAACATATTTGAACTTTCCGTATCTCCCCCATTTTAACTGCCGATCTTCCTTGTCCATATTCAGTATGGTTTTGGGGTAACGCTTTAAAATCGTGCTTTTGGCCGTTTTGGTAAAGCGGTGCTGAATGAGCTCGAACGTCAGATCTTTGACCTCCACATGGCTCAATCGCGCATGAGGCTTCTGTAACAAATGCCAATATCCCTCTTGCCATCCGTCATATTTGACGATTGGGGCAATGATGAAACCTAACGGATACCCGGCTTCGGCAATTTTGCCCGCTGCTTCAATTCGTTCATCGAAGGAAGAGGTACCCGGTTCAAAATAACGGATCACGTAATCGGCAATCATGCATTGTCGAAGGAAGCAAAAGGCTTGACGGCTGCGCAGTCTTAAACATGAATTTGAAAGCCCTTTCTTAAAACTGTGATATACTACGACAAAACAGGTATACCATTATAACAACCTATATTTCCCTATATCAGCCCCATACTTTCACCAGCAAAGGAGATTGTCTGATGTTTAATGTTCTTATTGTTGACGATGAGTCCATTCAAAGAGAAGGCATTAAAGATTTGATCTTTCAGTACCGCTTCCCCTTTCAGGTATTGGAAGCCGAGAACGGAATGAGTGCAAAGCGAATTCTGCTGCAAAACGCGATTGACATCCTGATCACCGACGTCAGAATGCCTCTTATGGACGGACTGGAACTGAGCAAGCAAGCCCGAAAGACCCAGCAGGATTTAAAAATTGTCATCTGCAGCGGGTATGACGAATTTGAGTATGCCCGCAGCGCTATCCGATTGGGCGTGGTAAATTACTTGCTCAAACCGCTTGTCAGGGAAGAGTTTCTGCAGGTGATGGAGGATATTACACAGATCAGTCCTTATGGCGGGGAGCTTGAACAGGTTACGATCGAATCGAAGGTCATCCGTCAGGTTAAAGATTATGTGAAGGATCATCACCAGCGGGATATTTCGTTGTCGGATGCCGCCGAGGATGTGTACCTGTCTCCGGGGTATTTGAGTATTTTATTTAAAAAAGAAACCGGGGAGAACTTCTCGAAGTATTTGACCGACTACCGCCTGCGGAGGGCAAGCTATCTACTGAAACACTCAAATATGAAAGTCAATGATATTGCAGGAGCGGTGGGTATCGACAACCACTCTTATTTTGCCAAGCTGTTCAAGAGCAAGTTCGGCGTAAGTCCATTACAATACAGAGAGTGCGGGGTGCTCCATGATCGGATGGATAAAGAGCAAGTTCAATGATATCCGGTTCCGCAACAAGCTGCTGTTGTCCCATCTCATCATTGCACTCATTCCGATTCTATTGCTAGGACTGCTCTCCTTCATCCAGTCCTACCGCATTCAGATGAAGGAATTACGGAGCGAAGCGGAAGCGAGCCTAGAACAGGTGGCCAACATAATGGACTATAAGATCAACCGGTACAATACGCTGAGCGAGTTCATGGTACTGAACCGGGAGTTATCGCAAATTTTCATTAAGGACTATGAAGAGAACTATTTTAACATGTACCTGGATTTCCGGGACATTCTGGAGCCATTGATCTCGAACATTCGGCTAATGGATGATGATATTGAGGCCATTACCTTTTATACATCCGGAGAACTGCTCGGGATTCGCGATAATATTTTGCCCATCGGGGAACTCAAGAGCAAGTCTTGGTACGATGGATTTCGCGGAAGGCGCTGGATTGTGGACGGGGAGAAGTTGTATCTCGTCCAGGAATTGATCAGCAATCCCAAGGACAGCAATTTCATGGTGATTTCCATTCAGCATGACAGCATCTTTGCTGATATGGACAAACTGTCGGAGCATGTAGCGGTTCATATCGAGGATGCTGAGCAGCGTGTGATTTTCAAGGAAAGGAAGGAGTCCGATGCTTCAGCCGATTTGGAGAGTGGGGAGACGGGCGGTCTGAACCTAAGCCGGTCGCTCGCGAATAATGGATGGACGATTCACTATAATCTGCTGAATACGAATGCATATGCAAATGCACTGGGTATTTTTCAAATTACGTTGTTTGTCATGATCCTCAGCTTGATCATTACATTTCTGCTCATTTATGTGATCTCCAACAACTTTACACGCCGAATTATCCATATCAAGAACAAGGTAGACAAGGTGGAGCAGAATAACCTCGAGGTGATTATCCAGAGCTCATCTCGGGACGAGTTCGGCGAGTTGACCAATGGCATCGGCAAAATGCTGAAACGGATTAACAGTCTAATCTCCCAGGTGTATCAAGCGGAAATCGCCAAGAGGGAAAGCGAATATAACAAGCTGATTAATCAGATTAATCCGCACTTCCTATACAACACCCTCTCCTTTATTCGGTGGAGGGCCGAGAAGAAAGCGGATATCGAAACGAGTTATATGGTATCGGCATTGGCCCGGTTCTATAGAACGACGCTGAATCAGGGGAGACAGTTGGCTACGATCAAGGATGAGGTGCAGCACATCAAGGCTTATCTGGATTTGCAGCTTATCATGAACGATGGCCGATTTGACGTGGATTACCATATCGATGAAGAAGTATTAGATACCGAGATCATTCATTTTATTCTGCAGCCGATCGTGGAGAATGCCATCAAGCACGGTTTTGTGGAGACTGGAGGGGCAGATTACCACATTCATATTGGGGTTAGCCGGGTCGAAGGGGGCATGAAACTTATCGTCAGCGATAACGGGGTGGGCATGACTCCCGCGCAGGCGGCGAGGCTGCTGGCCGGGGAGAGCGGCGGCTGCGGCGTTCGGAACGTGAACGACCGGATCAAGCTGTATTACGGACTGGATTACGGACTCGATATTCATAGCGAACCAGGCAGCGGAACGGAAGTATCCATGGTTATTCCGGCCTGCTGAACAGCGAGCGTTATTCCATCCATTATCCATCGTGTTGATAATGAAAGCGGTGTGCTGAGGCAGCCGCTTTTTTGGGGTTTGAAGTTGAGAACAAGGAAGGTCATGAAAAAAGTGATACATATCCAAAAAATGTTGCATATACGCCAATTATGAAACCGCATACAATTTGGTTATCAACAAAACGAGAGAAAAGGGGATGACAGGATGAATAAGCGTAAAAAGATGGCTTCGCTGCTGCTCGGGTGCATGATGCTGACTGTATTCAGCGGCTGCGGCGGGAGCGCTGGGGACAGCGCACAGCCGCAAATTTCAGAACAGGACTTTGAGCCTTACGGGAAATACGAAACGCCGGTGGAATTTACGATCGGCCGGAATACCAATCATGTGAACAACCTGCCTCCCGGCGATACGATTGAGGACAATTTGGCTACCCGCTATGTGGAAGACCGGGTGAACGTAAAAGCTAAGGTGGCTTGGGAGACGGACGATATGGATCAGAAGCTGTCGCTGTCGATGACAACGGGCGATCTGCCGGATGTGATGCTGGTCAGCCGCGATATCTTCAACCAGCTGGTGGATAACGACCTGATTGCCGATATGACGGAGGTGTACGAGAAGACCGCATCCGACGGCGTCAAGAATATCTACGCTTCTTATGGCGACTTGCTGCTGGACCAAGTCAAGGTGGACGGTAAAATCATGGGCCTTCCGATGACGAATATCGGAAACCAGCACCAACTGCTGTGGGTACGGAAGGACTGGGTGGATAAAGTCGGCGCACAGATGCCGGAATCCGTTGAGGATGTATGGAATCTCGCCAGAACGTTCGTAGAGAAAGACGCCTCGGGAACAGGCAAAACGGTTGGGATGGTGATGGATGCCAATGCCATGAACTTTACACCCGTTTTTGCTGCACGCGGTGCTTTTCCAATGAATTGGATCGAGAAGGATGGCCAGGTTGTGTATGGATCGGTTCAGCCCGAGATGAAGCAAGCGTTGGCGGAGCTGAGCGCCATGTACAAAGAAGGTCTGATTGATAAACAGTTCGCCGTCCGAACGAATGAAGAGAAGGAAGCGCTTGTGATCAACGGGCAGGCAGGGATACTGTTTAACCCATGGTGGATCGGCTACACCAACTACAAGGATTCCATCAAGCAGGATCCCGATGCTGTCTGGGTTGCTGTATCGGCACCCGTGGATGAGAACGGCAAGTTCAAGACCATCCGTCAGGATCCGGTGGGCGGCGGTATCGTCGTAGTCAAGAAGGATTTCGCCCATCCCGAAGCGATCATGAAATCGGTCAATCTAACAACGGATTTCCTGTACTCCTTAACCGATGATGCGGTCAATTATAAGAAAGAGCACCCCGATGAGATGCTGACAGACGCAAGCCGCTGGAATAATGATCCGACACAAATTCCGATGCAAGTGGACTATGACGATGTGTTGAAACGTTATTACGAGGATCTGATGAAGGCGGATGAATCCGGTGATGCTTCCTCCGTGCAGGAAGATCGGGTGGTGTCCTTCAAGGCGTATCAGGAATTCAAGGAAAAAGGAAATGCCATCGACGTGAACACATACGGCGAATACCTCTCCCGCATTGAAGGTCAGCGCGAAGCGAACAATCCGAATCTGGAAGTGATTCCTGCCGGCTTCTATGGAACCACCGAGACGATGAAGCTGAAGTGGGCCAACCTCCAAAAGCTCGAAGAGGAGACCATATTGAAAATTATTATGGGACAAGCTCCCGTTGATGAATTCGATAAGTTCGTGGACACCTGGAAGCGTACCGGAGGCGATGAGATTACGGAAGAGGTCAACGAGATGAGCAGTAGATAAAGATAGCATGGGCCTTGGCGCGGAGGGCTATGGTGGTCAGCCGCGCGGGCTTTTTTATTCGATAAGGCTTGTCCTGACAGGGACATGATGGAGGTGAAGCGGACGATGGCGCAAGTGGAAACAACCGTCAATCAAGAGCTGGAAGTACGATACCGTAGGAAAAAGAAACGTAAAACCTTTGACGAAATGACCTATCATGCGATGCTGCTGCCTGGCATGGCCATGCTGTTCATTTTCTCGATTGTGCCGATGTTCGGGGTGGTCATGGCTTTTCAGAAGTTCATCCCCGCAAAAGGAATACTCGGTTCCGCATGGGCAGGTCTCGACAATTTCACGTATATGTTTCAATTGCCGGATGCCAAGCAGATCTTCGTCAATACGCTGGTCATCGCGGTCGGGAAGATTGTTCTCGGATTGATTGTGCCGATCGTATTCGCCTTGCTGCTTAATGAGGTGCGTCTGAAGCTTTTCAAAAGCACGATTCAAACCATTGTGTATTTGCCGCATTTTATGTCATGGGTGGTCCTGGGCACGATGCTGACCATGATCTTTTCCTTTGACGGCATGATTAACAATTTCCTTGAGTTTCTGGGGCTGGAGCGGATCATGTTTCTGGCAAGCAACGACTGGTTCAGGCCGCTGCTCATCGTGACGGATACCTGGAAGGAATTCGGTTACGGGACGATTGTGTATTTGGCTGCATTGACGGCGATTAATCCGGCTTTGTATGAATCCGCCGCAATGGACGGCGCAAGCCGCTGGAAGCAGACCCTGAATATCACGCTGCCGGGCATGTTTCCGACGATCATCCTGCTGGGCACGCTGAGTCTCGGCAATGTGCTCAATGCGGGATTTGACCAGGTGTTCAACCTGTATAATCCGCTGGTCTACGAGACGGGTGATATTATCGATACATTTGTGTACCGCATGGGTCTGATCAATATGCAGTATTCATTTGCAACCGCGATTGGACTGATGAAGTCGGTTATCAGCTTTGTACTGATCGTGATTTCCTACAGGCTGGCATCGAGGTATGCGGGGTACAGAATTTTCTAGGAGGGTTAGCATGATTCAATCGAAAACATTAGGATCCAGGCTATCCCGCCTGATGATTATGTTCGCTTTGGTGCTCATTACGTTTGTGTCGCTGGCCCCCATCGTCAACACGATCATGGTGTCCGTCAGCAGCAGTGCGGCCGTTAATGCAGGACGCGTCTATTTCTTCCCGGTGGAGCTGAACTTCTCTTCCTACGGGCAGATCCTGAACGACGCGAAGTTTTGGAAGGCGTTCCTCATATCCGTGGAACGGGTGCTGCTTGGGGGAGCGATCAACATGATCTTAACCATCCTTATGGCTTACCCATTGTCACGGAGCGTCACGCAGTTCCGATCGAGAAACAAATACATGTGGATTATCGTGTTTACCATGCTCTTCAGTGGAGGAATCGTCCCCTGGTATATGGTGATCAGCAAGCTGGGGTTGATCAACAGCATCTGGGCGTTGGTTCTGCCGGGTGCGGTTCCAGTCTTCAACGTGATTCTCCTGATGAACTTCTTCAAGGGCATTCCGAAGGAGCTGGAGGAGGCTGCATTCATAGACGGTGCCGGTCCGCTGAAAATCCTGCTCAAGATCTTCATCCCGATCTCCATGCCCAGTCTGGCGACCATTACGCTGTTTGTCATCGTCGGTCACTGGAACAATTTTTTTGACGGGATCATCCTGATCAATGACAGCGAGAAAATACCGCTTCAGACCTATCTCCAGCAGCTCAGCCTGACGCGCGACCAGATGCAGAATCTCTCGGTCGAACAGCTTCAGCAGTTCAATAAAATCTCCAACACGACCCTGAACTCTGCCAAAATTCTGGTCTCCATGATTCCAATTCTGCTCATCTATCCATTTTTGCAGCGTTATTTAATCCACGGAATCGTCCTGGGGGCCGTGAAGGAATAGTTCAATACACGGAGTAGGTATCGACAGGGAACAGCGCTATTGCATGAATCTTTCGGAGCGAAAGATCATACGGCGCTGTTTTGTCATGTATGGGATTGTTTAGAGGGGAATGATGATCTGATTATTTATGTAAGCGGTTATCCGCGCAACATGGACAAATTAAACATATCATGTTATATTGTTATATGAATTAGCATGTTTTGGAGTGCCGTTGGAGGGATATCAATTTGAAAGATGCAGCTTCCGCAAAGCCGATGTATGAACAGATTTTTAACGAGATGAAGCGAAAGATTTCCACACATATTTTCCGCATTGGCGATAAAGTTCCTTCGGAGAAGGAACTCGCGGACGAATACGGAGTTAGTCGAATTACAAGCAAGAAGGCATTAGATATGCTGGCGGCTGAAGGCGTGATTGTGCGTAAACCGGGCAAGGGATCCTTCGTAGCTGACCCGGATGAGCCCGTGGCACAGAGGGAATCATTTTCCTCAGAAGGCGGAGTTGTCAGAGCAGCTAGCCAAGAGAAGATGATCGGTCTTGTCATTACAGATTTTTCTTCAAGCTACGGAACACGCCTTGTCTACAGCATGGAGCAGTATTCGAGGGAGAATGACTGTTTTCTGGTACTGCGCAGAACGTTTGGAGACCAGGATAATGAGGAATTATCCATTCAGAAGCTGCGCAATCTCGGCGTGAACGGTCTCATCGTGTTTCCCGCTCAGGGGGAATATTTCAATGCCGAAATATTGAAGCTGGTCATTGCCCGTTTTCCGCTTGTTCTGATTGATCGCAAGCTGAAGGGAGTAGCAGCGGCTTCCATCAGTACAGATAATCTGGGAGCAGCCGTTCAGGTAGTGGAGCATTTATTTGATTTGGGACACCGTTATATATCCCTGCTGTCTCCTCCGCCGAGGGACACGACAGCGGTTGAAGAGCGGATTGAAGGGTTCGTGCAGGCTCATGCCGCCCGGGGCATCGCGTTTGATAAGGAGATCTGGATTAGTGACGTGACGGCCACTTTGCCCAATGCCTTCCATGAGAGCAATATTGAACGGGAAATCCAGCGGATCGTGCAGCACTTGCAGGATAACCCGGCGATTACTGCCTTTTTTGCGATCGAATATAACATTGCATTGCTGGCCAAGGTAGCTGCAGAGCGCCTCGGTTTGCGGGTGCCGGAGGATTTATCCATCGTATGCTTTGACAGTCCGCAGCTGAATATCGGTGAGGGCTATTTGTTTACCCATATGCGGCAGAACGAGGAAGAAATGGGGAGGCTGGCGATTGAGACGGTACTTGGCATCATGAATCACGATGATGTAGCAGTCGAGAAGCGATTGCCTGCGGAATTGGTGGTTGGAGCATCTACCGGTCCTGTAAAGAGTCAGTGAGAGTGATATATTTGTATTCTTGTCCGCTATAGATATACATGAACAAACCATGTGCTCGGGTAAATGCGAGCGCATGGTTTGTTGTTTTTCTTTTGAATGGATAACTGCTTCATTATTCAAGTAGAGATCGCAGTTAATATGATATAGCATTTCGTTTTTATATATTTACTCAAAGCGGTGTTTCTTTGCCATTCGCTTCACATTTATTTTTCTACTTCAATATCGCTCAAATGAATAGCTCTTGTATGCTTTGTAGGATTCCAATTCACGTTCTTCATCGTAATGAGTGACCAAAGGAACAGCGGGACGTAAGTTAGATTGAAGAAGTACAGGTATGCATAGCTCCGAAAGAGGCTTACTTTATTTTTCGAGTCAAGAAACTGTGCGTATCCTACATAAATGAATTGGAATAACAAGCACATCATCCAAACTTGCCAAGGAATCAAATGATGAGCATCTAATAAGTCGGTAGCCATAGACATGAGAACAAGGAGACCTGTTGCTGCACTCAAAACAATTTTGCCAGGATTAATAAGGTACATAAAACCATCAAAAGCTTTGAAGTCCAGCTTGCTAATGAATCTCCAAATTAATTTGTGAGCGTATTTGAAGCAGACATCCCAATGCCCTCTTGCCCATCGGAGACGCTGAATGCAGGAAGATTTGAAGCTTTCCGGCTTTTCATCGTACACGCGCGCAAAGTGGCACCATGTAGCTGGTACTCCTTCAAGCAAACACTGCATAGTAAACTCAAGGTCTTCCGTTAAGGATCGAGCGGTCCAACCGATCGTTTTGAATAGAGTCGTGTCTACGCAGAACCCGGTTCCACCGATCGCGTTTCCTAACCCCAATCTGGACTTGGCAAGCTGCCAAGAGCGGTTCATGAAAATGTAGCTTACGGAGTAACCTATGGTCACCCAGTTGTCATCTGGATTCTTGGAATCCAGGTAACATTGTATTAATTGATCTCCGTTCAACAAGTGGTTATTCATTTCCCTTAAATAGTTCAACGAGACGAGGTTGTCGGCATCGAAGAAGGCGATACCGTCAAAATCATCGATTAACCTGTCGCCATACTGCTCAATTGCGTATTTGATTCCGTAAGGTTTCCCCTTTTGCTCTCCTGGCAGGTATGTATGTTCAATAACGGTAGCACCAAGTTTTCCAGCGATCTTACTTGTTTTATCCTTACATCCATCAGCAATAACGCACACTTCATAGAGCTCCTTCGGGTAATCCATGTTATGAAGATTCTCTACAAGGTGTCCGATAACCGCTTCTTCGTTGTGTGCAGGAATCATCAGAAGAAATCTTTTTAAAGGCTTATGTTCTTTCAGTCTCTTGGGTTTTCCAAAGCCAAAGAGACTGATCAGCATCCAATATGCCCAGAAGAACAGTAGGAGGTATTGAATAAGGGTTAATCCAACACCAAATGCATACTCAAAATTCATTACTAGCCCGCCCTTTTTTACAAATTCCTTGCTGGATTGATAACGATAGAATAATAGAATGTAATACAGGAAGATGAATATGAATGGGCAAGGATATAGAAAAAGGCAACCCCATTCGCCCCCATCATGTGGCGATGAGATTGCCTTGGCAGCCAATTAATCGAACTTGATCACGCCCGTGGTATGGAGCAGCACCAGTAATACGAGAACCGGCGCGATATAACGGAGCATGAACAGCCATACCCGGAACCAGCCGGCTTTAAGGCCTGCCGCATCTGCCGCTCTCTTCCAGAAGTACCCTGCAAAGATAGTGGTGATCAGACCCCCGAGCGGAAGCAGAATATTCGATGTGACGAAATCCAGCCAGTCAAAGAAGTTTTTGCCGCCGATATCGGTAAGCCCGGGTACGATGCCGAATGACAACGCGGAGGGTAGACCGACCAGCATAACCAGCGCGCCGATGACCAATACAGCTTTGGTACGTCCCCAATTCCAGCGGTCCATGACATAAGAGGTTGGGACCTCCATCAATGAGACGGAAGAGGTTAAGGCGGCGATGGCTAGAAGTATGAAGAACAATCCCCCGAAAAAAGAACCCAGCGGCATGGCCGAGAAGGCAGCCGGCAAGGCAATGAAGACAAGAGAAGGGCCGGCATTGGGCTCGATCCCGAAGGAAGCGGTTGTCGGGAATATAATAAGCCCGGCAATAAACGCATAAATCAGGTCGCCCGCGCCGATGGCGAGGGTTGCCGGACCTAGCGATTGCCGCTTATCCACATAAGCGCCGTAGGTCAACAGAATCCCCATCCCAAGCGAGAGGGAGAAGAAGGCGTGTCCCAACGCGACCAGCGCCGCTTCCGGGCTCAGCTTCGAGAAATCAGGATTTAAGAAGAAGGATACGCCTTCGCCGGCTCCAGGCAAGGTTACCGCGCGGATCATTAATACGATCAACAGAATGATCAGGCCCGGGATCAGAACCTTGTTGAATTTTTCGATTCCTCCGGAGATGCCTTTAGCTACCACCCATCCTGAGATCGCAATAGCGACGATTTGCCATATAATCGGCATGTAACCTTCCGTAAACGCAGTAAATTGGCCACCGAAATCGGTGTTGTTATACAGATTGCCGCTAAATGACATGACCGCATAATGAAGCGTCCAGCCTGCCACAATGACATAGAAGGTCAGAATGAGAAATGGTGCAATAACCTGGAGCAATCCCAGGTGCCCGAAGGCTTTCGGTCCGCCCGCTTTGACAAAGGAAGTTGCGGCACTCCCGCGGCCAGCTCGTCCAATGGCGAGTTCTGCCAGCAGGACAGGCAAACCGATCACGATGAGACAGACGATAAAGAGCAGGAAGAATGCTGCACCGCCATGTTCTCCCGTAATGTAAGGGAACTTCCACATGTTTCCGAGGCCGACAGAGCTCCCGATCGCGGCCAGAATAAATCCAGCAGAGGAAAACCGATCATTTTTTCCTGTTGAAGCTGGGTTGTTGAGCTGAGATTTCATAGATGTTCCCCCAGTTGATTAAAGTTAAGTTCCTCTATTATATTTCATGTTCTGTCAGAAAGGCATAAGTAATTTTTCCTAAGGAATCAGAACCCGTATTTTTATTATGCTGCGAACGCAAAGTTTTCAATACTAACATTAACCACGATTTGTAAATAAATAAACCTTAAACACCAAGTTTAAGGAAGTGAAGAGACTTTGGGTAGGGAAAAAATCACAAATGCGCCTGTCGATAATGAATGCTGGCAGGGGTTGACAAATATCTTGGTTTATTATATCTTTATATTAAGATAACTGTTTGATCAAAATCATATGGAAAAGAGGGATATCATGATTCAAAGCTTAACCCGGATTAATGAATTGGCTAAAAAACAGCGGGAGGGCACACTCACTGCTGCGGAAAAAGCCGAACAGCAAGTTTTACGCACGGACTATCTGCGTGAAATTCGCGGACAGGTGCTAAGCACCTTTTCGGGATTAAGCATCGTGGATCCCGCCGGAAATGATGTGACACCTGCGAAACTTCGTAATGAGCAGAAAAAGCTGAGAGAAAATTAAAGTTTCGGTGACTGTGTAACGCCCTTACACAATAAACATAATGAAACAAGAAGAAAGGGTCGCCATGTATCATGGTAATCCCTTTCTTCTTATTTTAAACGTAGATACGTGGGGACTCTCCTATCCAAACCGCTCCGTCTTATACCATTTGGACTCCCTGCCCGTGATTTTATCCACGATCATGGAGTAGAAGGCCTTAACGGATATAACAAGAAACAGCTGGGCGTAGGTGAAGTACGACACGCAGGATAGAATGAAGTTACGTGTGTTGCTCTGGCCGATGTCCGTTGCGAGCGCCAGGTTAATCTGCAGGACGTAGATGTAATACATTAAGGCCCAGGCAATAATGAGATACATATAGACATCGCCCTCAAACCTGAAGGGAGAGACGACGGCCGGATTAAACAGCGCGATGATTTGATACACAATATTGGTCACAAAAATAATATCCGAGATGATGATGGCAATCATAAACCAGAAGTAACTGGCCGCATAATACAGCACATGCAGCTTAATCCGCCAGCTTGTCCGATCGAACAGATGATGAATGTTATCTGTGACGACGCTGTAGTTGCCTTTGGCCCAGCGTTCACGCTGCTTCATGTACACCTTCAGGTCCTCGGGCTCTTGCTGATAAGCTTCGGCTTGGGGTGCCAGCGCAATCAGCTGGCCTCTTGTCAGGATCTCGAACGAAATTGCGGTATCTTCGGTGATCGCATGCTCATCCCATCCGCCGATGTCCTGAATGAGCGCGGTTTTCACGATAAAGTTCGTGCCGGGAATGGTACCCAGCTTAAACAGCTGCCATAACCCGGTATGATGTACGCGCTGAATGGTCACCAGCTCCAGATTGATACAGCGGGACAGAAAATTCTGTCCGCGGTTCCGGGCCTTGTTGCGGCCGAAGACGGCCCCGTAGCGTTCGGGCTGCTCCATCGCTTTCTGCGTCAGGAATAACAGCGCATTTTTCTCGGGTGCGGCATCCGCGTCGTAGACACAGATCCATTCGCCTGTTGCCCTTGAGCGCATCGTTCAGGGCGCCTGATTTGCCGCCGGTTCCGGTTCTCTCCAGAATAAGAAAGTCGCGGTCCCGGTAATGTTCATTGGCTTTCAGCGCCATTAAGCGCTCGACCGTATGATCCTTGCAATTGTCGGCGATGACAATCACCTGCATTTTGTGATGCGGGTAATTCATCTGCAGAATGTGCTCTACCGTTGCCTGGATGACCAATTCCTCGTTATGCGCGGGCACCATGACCGTCACGGTGGGGAAATCCTCCAGATTGCTCGGATTCACCAGCTTCTGCCGGTTTTGTTTATGAATGAACACGATGGCCCCGGCCATGATAATGATCGATTCCAGCACGGCAATCCATATACTGATAATGGAGATGACCAGGAAAAAGTCAGTCACTGAACTTCCCCCGATCGTATTTTCGTTTGACTTTCGAACGGAAGCTTAAGGTGGAAATCGTCAGAATGATGATGGCTATGGAGAACATGATGCTGACCCCGATGCACAGAGGGATAAACCAGTTGGTATACGACATCGGCTGCAAGCCTCCTTTTGATTGATGGTGGCAACTTAACTTGATTAAATATATTCCCCGATGAGGTCGGTTTCGGTATTCCGTTCTAATGCAGAGATGACGTCATCGATATTTTCGTATCGGCTGAATTGCTCCTTCTGGAACACAAGGCCGCCGGCGCGGACTACAAGCTTGAGGGACATGCCTTTCTTGTCACGGAAGGGCACGTTCATCATGGCGATTTTGATGCGGTCCATGAGGCTTTTGAGGTACTCCGGCTTGGTGAGCGGGCACAGAATGATAAAGCGTCCTTCGCCAATAGAGAATTTATAGTCCTCGTAACGAATCTGCTTCTGAATTGTGCTCGACAGTTCCATAATCAGCTTGGCAAAACGGTGGGATCCGACAGACTCCCTGGTCAGGGGGAGAAAATCGAGCTTAAACATCATGATGCAGAAGCTGTACTGATCCGCATACCGATTGGCCAGATTGGCTTGTTTCACCAGCGTATCTGCGAAGGCATCCTTGCTGCCAAGAGAGGTGTCGATATCAATATCCGGATTTGTTTTTCTTAATTGCTCGAGACGTCGGATAAACCTGCGGCTTCGCACCAGAGCCAGTTTGATGAAGATGGCAACGGCAGTATTGGCGGGCAGCAGCAGAATCCAGGACAGCGTGAGCGCATTGACCGGGGCCAGCGTGGACAACCATACGAAATAAGTGACCAGATACACAAAAGCCGCCACCGTCGACACGCCTACCGGAAGAAAGAAGCCGATCAATAAGGCGGCCAGTGTGCCAACGCTGAACAGGAATTCCGTGAAAGTAAAACTTTGATTTACATAGATGTTCCAGAATATGAACAACTGCTGGACCACGGCGAGAGCAATCAGCAGAAAATATCCGAATTCGACGCGACGTAAAGGAGTGGATTTTTTCATGTTTTACCTACTTTCTAAACTCTTCAACCTTTTATCGCTGTAGTTAAGCCATTCCATATGTTATTTAAAAATTACCCAAATGTCGATAGATTTATCGAATGTTGTCATAATCTGCATATTGGATGACGAACGCTGTGTTGGTTGACCTTCAAACTCTCTGATAAACTGACCCTTCCGGGAATCCGGGGATATGGGGTAGAGTAGAGAATAACATCTTCAGATGTCACAGGCGGTATGGCTCATTTGTCTTATAAGTGGTGTAGCTTTCATGCCGAAAATATACAGAGTAAGAAGGTGTGTCTGATGTTATTGGATCAAATCTATACCGAATACAAGCCGATGATGTTCGGCCTGGCTTACCGGATGCTGGGGAGTGCAGCGGATGCGGAGGACATCGTACAGGATGTTTTTTCCCAATTTGTACAAATGGATCGGGGAGAAGTGCTGAACGAGAAAGCGTATTTGGCCAAAATGACAACGAACCGCTGCATCAACCTGTTGAAATCGTCCAGACGCCAGCGCGAGACGTATACCGGTCCCTGGCTCCCGGAGCCGATGCCGGATTATGACATGCTGACGCGGTCCGATCCTGCGGAACGCCGCGAAACGATTGGTTATGCCTACCTGGTGCTGCTTCAGCGGTTAACGCCGCTGGAGCGTGCCATTTATATCGCCAAGGATACGCTGGGTCTTGAATACCCGATCATAGCGGAGATGCTTGGAAAGACGGAGATCAGCTGCCGCAAAACCTTCAGCCGTGCCAAGCAGAAAATGGGCCAGGCCACGGAAAGGGCTAATGGAGAAACCGCCCGGACGGAAACGCAGGAACGCTTCGTTGAAGCATTCCTGCGGGCGTCCGATATGGGCAATTTTAAGCCGCTGCTGTCTTTTTTGAAGGAAGAGGTTACGCTGCTATCGGATGGCGGCGGCAAAGCGAAGGCTGCCATTAATCCGATACTGGGCGTGGAACGGGTACGTGCGTTTTTCGAGGGGTTGTCTGCCAAAGGCTCGTTTCGAGAAGGCTTTGAGCCTGTTTCCGTAAACGGAGAGCCCGGCTTATTGCTGAAGCGGGACGGCAGGGTCTCCATGGTGCTAACGGTAGAGTGGGAACCCGACTTATCCCGCATCCGCCAGATTTTCCTTGTGGTGAATCCGGATAAATTGCAGCTATTTAATCAAAACAGCCCGGGAACAGCCCTGTAGCGACACCGATCCGATTCCAGGCATTGATCGTTGTGATCGCCATGACCAAATCGACGAATTGTTTCTCGTCAAAATGCTTGCGGACGCGTTCGTATACCTCTACAGGAACGCCGGCCTCGGACAGCTTGGTGACGCACTCTGTCAATTCGATGACGGCCCGTTCCTCGTCGGAATATATCGGAACTTCGCGCCACATGGGCAGCAGGAGGAGGCGGTCCACGCTTTCGCCCATGGAGAGCAGATCCTTGGAATGCATATCCACGCAGAAGGAGCAGCCGTTGATCTGGGATGCCCTGAGCTTAATGATCTCGTACAGCTTGTGATCGAGTCCGCTTTTTTGGGCCGCTTGCTCCAGGGCAAGCAGGGTTTTGAAGGCTTCGGGATTGGCTGATCGGTAATTCATTCGCAGTTCCATGTTCAGTTCCCCTTTACGTATGATTTTGGATGTTCACCCATATGACAGTTAGCCGTGCAGAATTGTGACATGTTCAAACGGAAAAAAGAAAGAAACCCTCAAAAGGTGGAGAACGGAAGACAGAAAAAGGAATGGCGCTTCTTGGCAGAAGCGCCGTTCCGGGTACTGTTTATGTCCATCCAGAGGGTTTCTTTTATCGTTTATTCCGTATATGTTATTTTCCGGCCTTAAGCGGAACGCGCAGGACATCGTCCCGTTTATGGGTGGTATAGTTCCAAGCGTAAATGTTGAGCTCGGTCTTGTCGAAATTCTCATACACGTCCATATGTTTATTGTTGTCATCGCCGAGCAGGCCGATCATGGCCGGCATGCCATAATTTCGGTCTTCACCGTCAAGATAATAGGTTTGGTTGACGCCGCCGAACGTCGGGTCGGAGCTGAAGGATTCCACATAGAGATTATTGTCCTTCATGTAATAGGTCCATGTGATCGGATAACCTGCAATGCTGGACGTTAAGCTTTGATGCTCAGCTGAGATGCCGGTCAAGCGGATTGGATTCTTGTCTCCGGCATGTTCATCAACGCGGTGCTTGGCGATCAGGGACACCGGCTGGTTCGCCAGGGAGGCCGCATTCAGTCCGGCCATTTCAAAGCGCAGCTCCGTTGTTCTGGGTTGCCCCTGAACATACCACATACCTCCGTCCAACAGCGTCCCGCCTACATCCAGTTGATAATTCATGTAAGGAACACGGGTATACTTTTCTTCATGGGTCAGGATCAGCCTTACTTGGGTCGGCGTAACAATCATTTCATGGATTTTTGTTCCTCCAGGAACTTGATCAACAGGGATATTCAGCGCTTCTTTAAATGTGCCGTTGTCCATTTGCGTCTTGGACAAGGCCATATTTAAGCTCCAAGTACCCTCTGCGGTTTCAAGCGTGCGATCGTAAGCAAGCTGGAACCTCGTACCCTCAGAACGTAGGGAGTCAGACTTGAATACTTGCTGGCTCAGGTATTCTCCGGAGGCTGCCGGGGTTCCAAAAGTAGGGGGTTTAACCTCCTTAATCATCTCTTTCTTGTCATCGATCGCCTGAATTCGTACCCAGCTTCTGCTATTCATTTCGGGATCCGTAAACGTAATGGCCGATTGGATCAGGACATTTCCTTCGGTTTGTTCGAAAGATTGCAGGGTCACGCTGTCGATGCCATCCTTCTGAATAGGGAATACCTGTGTATTTTCATCGTTAGGGTCGTAGTTGATGGACTGTATTCCATCGCCGGTAAAGTGGATATTCCCCATGGCAAACTCAATATCCGCCGATTGGCCGTCAGCCACCCAATCGGTCTCAAAATACCCCTGGAATACGCCTGCATCCGCGTTCCACTGATGGGAATAACGGCCCTCGATGGAATGGCCCTTCTTATCTTTAAGCCCAATATGATCAAAGGCTACTTGCTCGCCAGCTCGTGATGAACCTGGATCCAGACTGTAGAGCAGGAACGTTCGGTTCTCATCGATAAACGCCGTGTGAACTATTAAGGTTATGCCATTCTTTGTAACGGATTGCTCAATCGTCTGGCCAAGCCCCTGCTCCAATGCAGTCTGGATACCGGCCCTGTAAGACAGAAGATTGGACCAATCATAGTTCAGGGCTGCATAGACCGGCGTTGCCATCAAAGCGACGGATATCCCGGTGATGATTGCAATCCGCTTTCGTTTTCGCGGGCGAAGCGGAATCGATTCACCTCCGGCCACCTTCAGTTCATTGTGCTGGATACTGCTCCACATCCGGTCAAAATCAGGATAAGACACGTTATTCGCCGTTTTCATCTGGTTTTTCAAATTGTCCTCAAAACGTTCCAAATTGGTTCTCTCCCTTCAGCCAGAAGCCGTTATGGTGTTCAAGTTTTTTGCGCATGATTTTCAATGCTTTGTGAAGCCTTGATTTAACCGTCCCGACGGGAATCTTCAGCGTTTCGGCGATTTCCGCCAACGA
This sequence comes from Paenibacillus sp. p3-SID867, assembly GCF_025142895.1. NCBI lineage: Bacteria > Bacillati > Bacillota > Bacilli > Caryophanales > Paenibacillaceae > Paenibacillus > Paenibacillus sp. p3-SID867. The sequence continues at coordinate 273,425 of NZ_JAMBDM010000005.1, read as the reverse complement.
CAGCTCACCGATATAGCGGAGCGTGACAACCGCCATCAGCTTGTCCGGAAGCTGCCGCAGCAGTTTCTCCCATTCCGCCGCCGCTGCTTTTTCCAATACGATGGTGTCTACGGATTTAACCGATGCCGTGGTCTGCTCGTGGAGCCACTCGACCTGGCTTTGCTTGTCTCGCTGGGTCTGATTCCTTCTAAGCAGGTTCAAGCAATGATTCATCGCGATGCGCATGATCCAGGCGCGTGTATGTTCAACGTTTCTCCAATCCTGGCGAAATACAGTGACGAATACATCGTGGCAGAGGTCTTCCGCATCTTGGGCGTTCCGCAGCATATAGTAGCAGGTGCGGTACACATCCTTGTTATAAGAATCGAATAACTCGCGTTCCGTCAATCCGAAGCACTCCTTTCTTCGCGTTATGTCTAATAAACAAATGACTCTAGGAAAGGGTTCATCTTTTTTTGCTCTCTTAAGCAACGAAGGCCTGAGTCCTTCTCTGTAACGGTTCATGATTTAATTGATTTCATTCTAACAAAAAAAGAACATCTGCCCTCAGTATAAAAAGAAGGGCAGATGTTCTATGGAACATCGGTAAGTTTAGAAGACGCTGACAGAAAGGCGCAATGGAATCTGGCGACTAAGCAAACTTATATATGAGTCATCGCTAAGATATGAGTTATCGCTAAGCTATGCGGAACCAGCTGATTTGCACTTCGCCTTGCATGATGAGGAAGACGTCAGACCGTCCTGTTAATCCCGTCAATTCGGACTGGACTGTCGTCCAGGCTTGGCGCCCTCCAGTCGGCAGAACCTTGCAGCTTCCAGCTGCAGGACCATCCGGGCTGCCGGTCGTAATGACGATTTCGCCGCCCTTGATATGTCCGCTCACCCTAGCTTGGAACGTTACCGAAGCGTCGCCGAGATCCACGTCATGGAAAGCGATCCAGCCCGTTTCACCGGTTAAACGGATGCTTTCGCCGCCTTCACGGCATTCATCCAGGAAGACACCCTGGTAGTCGTCATAATTCACCGCTCGAGCAGGCTCGCGCAGCGTGCGTGGTGGGATCGTCTCCCCTTCGACTTGAAGGGCTGCGGTGACCGGCAATTGGCTGGAGGACGGTCCAGCCATGAGCGTATAGGTTCCCTTTTCAACGCAATAGCGATCCCGGGTGACATCCCAGAAGGCCAGATCCTCCGCTTTGAGCTCAAAGCTTACCGTTTCCGAAGCGCCCGGGGCCAGATGGATGCGACGGAAGCCTTTCAACGATTTGAGAGGACGGATGACGCGGGAGGAACCAGCCTTCACATACAGCTGAACCACCTCATCCCCAGCCAACTGGCCCTCATTCTTGACGGCAACGGTGACGGTTACGCTGCCTTCAGCCGTGATTTTCAGCTGGCTTAGCGACAGACCGCTGTAATGGAAGCGGGAATAGCTGAGACCATGACCGAACGGGTACAGCACATCCCCGTCGAAATATTGATAGGTCCGCTTCCCTTTGATGATGTCGTAATCCATCAGATCCGGAAGCTGTTCGGTCGACTTGTACCACGTCATGTTTAAGCGGCCGCCCGGATTGTAATCTCCGTACAGAACGTCGGCAACTGCATGGCCCAGCTCCTGCCCGGCGTGAGATGTGAAGAGGATGGATGGCACATGCTCCTGTTCCCAGTTCACGGCGAACGGATACCCGCCTACGATGACAACCACCGTATTGGGATTAGCTTCGTACACCGCCTGAATTAAGGCTTGCTGGGCGGGCGGGAGCGTAATGTCGGGACGGTCGATCGTTTCCTTGCCGTTAATGAACGGACTGTTCCCCACGAATACCAGGGCGGTTTCAGCCGATGCTGCCGCTGCGACGGCTTCAGCGATGCCGTCCTGAACCGTCTCGATGACAAATGGCGTTCCCGTATCCTCAGTACCGCCAACGACAAGCCGTCCATGCTCATCCAGCAGGATCGGTTTGCCTTCCCAATTCTTCATCATAAAGCTTCCATCCAGTAACGCCTCAAAGCTGAAAGCCTCTTTTACGAACCAGCCACGAGCTTCGTCGGCCGTTGCGTGCAGTCCCGTTTCGGTTTCGGTTACGAATTTGCCGCTGCTGGCGAGCCGGAGTGTGACGGAACCCCAGCCCCAGTCGTTCCGCTCGAACACCGCTGCATTGGTAGATTCAGCCGTGTTTGCAAGCAGCCGGCCATTCTCTTCCGAAGATAGGGCGACATATTGACCACTAACAGCAGAACGAAGACGTACCTGATCTAATCCCGTATGAAAATGGACGCTGCGGTCCTGCATTTTCTCCTGCACGCCCTGAAGCGGCGTAATCCGGTATGGAGGCGTGCCGCTGTACCAATCCGTAAATGCTTCGTTAGCCAGGGGCCCGATGACAGCAGCGGATTTCAACTGATCGCGCTGAAGGGGCAGCAATCCGTCGTTTTTCAGCAGCACGATCGATTCCCGGGCGGCCCGCAGAGATAGTTCGGCATGCTCGGACGCGCAGAGCTTTGACTCCGGAACATGGCTGTAAGGATTCCGTTCTTCCGGATCGAACTCGCCGAGGCGGAACCGGACACGGAAGGAATTGCGGATGGCATGATCGAGATCCTGCTCTTCCAATAACCCTTGCTCCAATGCGTCACGGAGCGCGCGGAAGGAGATGTCCTGGTCGTCGGTGATGCTGTCGATTCCGGCTTTAACGGAGCCGGCAACGGCCTCTGCATAGGAAGAGACATAATGATGGTCCATAACGGTGCCCAGAACGTCACCCGCGTCTCCAACCACGAATCCGTCCATGCCCCATTCCTGTTTGACGATGTCGTTTACTTCATGGTTCAGGTTGCACGGCGTGCCGTTGATGCCGTTATACGCGGTCATCATGGAACCGGCTTTCCCTTCCCGGAACGGTGCCTCGAAAGCCTTCAGATAATACTCACGCTTGTTTCTCGGATCGATGCTTACCGAGGCGCTGCCGCGGTCAACTTCGTTGTTATTGCCGTAGAAGTGTTTCAGCGTAGCTACGGTTTTATAGTAGAAGGGATGGTCTCCCTGCATGCCCTTCACAAGCTCGGTGGCGAGTTCCCCGGTCAGATGCGGGTCTTCCCCGTAGGCTTCTTCGGTGCGTCCCCAGCGAGGGTCGCGTTCCAGATCCACCGTGGGCGCCCAGATGGTCAATCCGTTGATGGCCCGGTCGCGCTGGTAATAGACGCGGGCTTCCTCCGCGATGACGGATCCGATCTCCCGCATTAGCTCGGGATTCCAGGTGCACGCAAGCCCGGTATTTTGCGGGAACACGGTTGCTTCGCCAAGCCATGCCACGCCGTGAGCGCCTTCGGTGCCATGTTTATATTTTTGCACGCCGAGGCGGGGGATTTCCGCCTGGTATTGGCACATTAATTCGATTTTCTCGTCCAAGGTAAATCGGGATACAAGATCGTTAACCCGTTCTTCCAGCGGAAGATCCGGATTCTGGAATGGATATTTCATGGAGCAAAACCTCATTTCTATGCATAGTTGGAATGGAAACGCTATCAGTTATACATGCGATAAGTTCATGCTTCTCTTATTTCGGTTGGTCCAATCCCATCATAGCGTGCACAGCGGAGTTGTAATACACCGAGAATTAGCGCATTTTTCATGTGATAATCTCGATTCCTTCAGGACAACTAATTTGGCGCCCTCGTTGCCTCTGAGCCTCAGTTGATAACCTGGTAGTGATTGGGAACGGGTTCGGGAGGCTGGAGGATGAACAGGTTGCCGGGGATATCCCTGTACCTTTTGTAACCCACTCATAAGATCAAGCGTTTAGATTAATGAATGAAATGAATGGAGGAAACGAAAGAGAGGAGTGATTTTATTCCAAGAGTAAAGAAAATCATAATGGCAATGGCAGTGGTGCTCTTAGCAGTTACTATAGTGATTATCTATTATTCTGTTCGATTGCCTTCTAAAAGCGTCATTGCCCATTCTACTAAAATAGAAAAGATCTCTTTTCTTTACCTGAAAGGAGCTAACATGACACCTTACCTTATCGAATTCGAAGACAAAAATGAAGAGCTCGACCAATTAATGAGCATTTTAGATTCCGTTTCGTATACGAGATCGCCGCGATCGTTTTTCAACAGAAACATAAGAAATGATGGAGGTCCTACGTTTGCATTCATTATTTTTTACCGTGATCGTGACGGAGAAATGAGTGATTATTTTTTGGATATGAATCAAGGGGGCTATGTTTTAAGGGGAGGAAAGAAAATGTATAAGATGGTCGATAGGGAAAAGGAGGTTTTTGATCAGCTATCTACATGGCTTTTTGAAAAAGCTGTTAGAATGCTTGTAAACTAGAAGCTGAAAAAAATGAACCGCGAAATGAACGCATGAAATATGAAACCTCTCCGATGAAAAGGGATGCTTATGCGCCTTTCGTTTCTTCGTGAGAGGTTTCTTCTCATTTGTCAGTTACATTCGGCAAATCTCTCGGGGACAGTCCTCACAGTGGCAAATATTCCTTAAATAGTCGGGATCATTGAGAACGATGCGTCCCCGTTCGGTAGAAATGACGCCAAGATCCTTAAGCTCGTTCAATATCCGGTTAACGCTTTCACGGGTAGAACCAATCATCTCCGCCATTTCCAGATTCGTAATCCGCTTGCCGATGATGGCTCGTGTTTCCTTGTTTGTCCCGCTCGTCCCGTACATATTGTACAGCCGCAGGAGCAGAGAGCACAGGGCGCCGGATTTACCATGCAGCAGCAGATCGCGTAATTTGCTTTGCGCGGTGCGCTGCATGAGTGCCATCCAGCCCATATACTCCACGGCAAAGTCACCGTTGGTTCGGATGACTTTATCCAGTTCGGCCTGCGGCACAATTCCGACTTCACTATCCTCCAAGGCTTTGGATTCGAATTGATGAACGGCTCGTCCGAACGGATCGGGTTCACCGAACAGATCGCCGGGAATGTGAAGCGATAAGGTGGCCGACGATCCGTCTTCCAGCAGCTTGGATACCTTCAGGCTTCCACGATTTACAAAGTACAGCCGGTCTGCAGGATCATTCTCCTGGTATAGATAATCACCTGCAAACAAACGGACAGGCTCGGCCAATTCCCGGATCAGAGCGAGATGCGGTTGTGAATAGACGGAGGAAGTGCCTGCTGGAAACAGCCCTCCATCCCATGCATCGGATCTTATAGCACGATTCTGTTTCATACCATCTTCTCCTTCCATAAGTTTATTCGGCAAGCTGGTAATCGCCATTGGTCAGTTTAAATGTTTGGGTCAGACCTGAGGTGAGATAGATTTGATGATCGGTGGTGACGAAAATAGCCTCGGCATCGCCGCGGCTCTCTACCAGTTTCCGCCCTTCCGTTAGTCCAAGCGAGAAGACGGAGGTCGACATGGCGTCAGCATCCATGGATGTGTCGGTCACTATGGTAACGCTGAGCAGGTCATTGTCGACCGGATAACCGGTGAAAGGGCTCAGGATATGATGATACACTTTTCCCTCTGCTTCAAAGAAACGCTCGTACACGCCGGAGGTCACGATGGTCTTATTGATGACTTCAAGCGTACCCAGGGATTGCCCGCGATCTTTACCAGGATCCTGGATGCCGATATTCCACGGCGAACCGTTCGGTTTTGATCCCATGGCAAGGATGTTACCCCCAAGGTCGATGATGGCCGAATGAAACTCCTGCTGCTGCAAATAATCTGCGATGACGTCCGCCGCATACCCTTTGGCGATGGCCCCCAGATCCAGCGACATTCCTCCTTTCTTCAGCAGGATGGCATGGGATGCCGGATTTAAAATGACATCCTTATAGTTCATTCGCTTCATGGCAGCATCCAGTTCATCCTCTTCCGGCACAATGGGGTGTTCACCGCCAATGCCCCAGAGGTCTACAAGCGGACCTATGGTCGGTTCGAAATGTCCACCTGAAGCCGCTGCGTAATCGATGGCGGTTTGGACAACCTTGAAGGTTTCCTCGGATACGCTCACTTCGGATTGGCCCGCCGCTTGATTGACCCGATCGATCTCGCTGCCCGCCAGCTTCCGGTTCATGCGTTGGTCGATACGCTCTAGCAGTGCGCCTATCTCATCGAAATGCTGGGACGTCATCCGTTCATCGTAAACGCGGAGACTTACAATGGTATCGAATATAAAGTAACGTTCGGTTGCCGGCTCGTTACTGGCGGCTACCTTCTGATCTGCTGTGGTTGTGCAGCCAATCGATCCCGTCATCAACAGGGTGAGCATGATCAACAGGCTGCTGTAGGAAAGAAGCTTCCTATACATGACAGTGCCTCCTCTTTTCAGTTCTGGTGCTGTTCTAAATCGACTTCCGATGATCCCAGCGTATCAGACCCGTACCTTGCTGAATGTGAGAAAAATCATTTCTGGCACTTGGTGCAGCACTGATAATGAAGATAAGCAAAGCGAAGTGGAGAGATGCTGATGAAACGCGGAGATATTGGAATAGCGCTCGTGCTGATTGCGGTTGTCGCCTGGTTTGGAATATCCAAGTTTATGGGAGAAGACGGAGCGGCGGAGGGAACCTATGCCATGATCGAGGTGAATGGAAAGCATTATGATACGGTGGCGCTTACGGAAGAGCCCCGAGATATAGAAATCCGGACGGAGCGGGGATATAACCTCTTGCGGGTCTCCCGCGAGGGTATCGAGATGGTGGAGTCGGATTGTCCGGATCAGCTCTGCGTGGGGTTCGGCCACGTTCACGACATTCATGACACCATCGTATGTTTGCCTAATCGCGTGTTCGTCGAAGTGACCGGAGATCAAGATGAAGGAAGTGAGCCGGATGCCGTTGTCTCCTGATCCCTATGCTCTCCGCAAGCTGGTCGTGATTGCCATCTGCGCCTCCTTATCGGTGGTGCTTGGCATTGTGGAGGCCCTGATTCCATTCGCGGTCACGATACCCGGTGCGAAGCTGGGACTTGGCAATATTTTGGTGCTGACCTGTTTAGTTTGCCTGGGGGGCAGGGATGCCCTGTGGCTTATTGTTTTAAAAACACTGCTGACAGCCTTTATACTCGGAAGCTTCTCGACCTTCCTATTCAGTATGTTCGGGGCGCTGGCAAGTTATCTGGTGATGTATGTCATGCTTAGGCTCGGGGGCCATAGTTTCAGCTTAACGGGCGTGAGTATCGCAGGCGGCATCGCTCATAATGTTGGTCAATTAACGGCAGCCTCGCTGGTATTGGGAACAACCAAAATTTATTATTACCTGCCATTTCTGCTCGGGGCGGGTGTCGTGACAGGGATCTTTGTGGGATGGGCTGCAAAACATCTGATCGAATCCCTGCGACGTATCGATCCGTTTGGCATGTTTCATACGGAAACCTAGGGAGGAGGCGTTAGGCATGGGCACAATGGATAAGTCAGAGCATGCAGTAAAGCTCAAGCATGTATATTACGGTCAGGGCTGCACGAACGTGCTCAAGGACGTCTCGCTGACGATTCCCCATGGGCAGTGGGTATGCATCGCCGGAAAGAATGGGGCAGGCAAGTCTACGCTGATTCGGTTGTTAAACGGTTTGCTCCTCATGAGCCGGGGGCGCATCCTTATCGATGGCATAGAACAGAACGGCTGTACGCTGGGGGAGATTCGCCGGCGTATAGGCATGGTGTTTGCCAATCCCGATGATCAGTTTGTCGGCTTGACCGTAGAGGATGACATTGCGTTCGGTTTGGAGAATCTGTGCTTGAGCCGGGAAGAGATGCTGCGGCGGATTCGGGTATACGCGGAGCGGCTGGACATTGTCCATCTGTTAGACCGGCATCCGGCAACCCTGTCCGGCGGACAGAAGCAGCGCGCTGCTATTGCTGCCGTACTGGCCATGGAGCCTTCTATCATTGTCTTGGACGAGGCAGCTTCCATGCTGGATGAGAAAGCTAAGCATGAGCTGCTGGATTTCATGCGAACGATGCATGCCGAAGGCCGATACACCATCATCTCCATCACCCATGATGTAGAGGAGATGGCCGAAGCAGACCGAATGATCGTGCTGGATGGCGGAATGGTGACGGCGGACGGAAGTCCAAGGGAGCTGCTGCTGCAGGAAGAGCTGCTCCAGCGTTGCAGGCTAAAGGTGCCTTTTGCCCTCCAGCTGTGCAGGGAGCTCAAAGCGCGGGGAATTGATATCGGCGAGCTGGTTAGGGAGAAGGAGGTGCTGGAGGCGTTATGGTCATATCATTCGAAGAGGTTTCTTACCGCTACCGGGACCGGGGGATGAGCCCGATTCTTGGACTCGACGGCCTTCATCTGGAGCTGGAGGAAGGCAGAATGATTGCCGTTCTCGGTGCGCCGGGTTCGGGAAAATCAACGCTTCTCCAGCATATGAACGGATTGATACGGGCTGATGAGGGCTTGATTCGCATAATGGATTTCCGCCTTGAACCGGGTGACAGCAAGAAGGTCCCTGCCGGTCTGCGGCAGCGCGTCGGCCTTGTTTTTCAATACCCGGAACAGCAGCTGTTTGAAGAAACGGTGGAGAAGGATTTGCTGTTCGGGCCGCTTAATTTCGGGATGAGCCCAGCCGAAGCCGCCGAGGCGGTCCGCAGAGCGGCATCCTTCGTCGGATTGGACGAGGAGCTGCTGGCACAGAGTCCCTTCAAGTTAAGCTCGGGTCAGATGCGAAAAGCGGCCGTAGCTGCCGTACTGGCGGCTGACCCCGACATTTTGGCTTTGGATGAGCCTACCGCCTCCCTTGATCCTGCCAGTCGCGAGGATTTGCTGGAACGGCTGCATGGATTAACGAGGACCCAGGGCAAGACGGTTCTCCTCGTCTCCCACCGGTTAGAGGAAGTCGAGGCCTATGCGGACGAATTCGTTGTCATTAAAGATGGCCGAGTCGTATTTCAAGGAACGGCCAAGGAACTGGTACACCGGCAGGAGGTGCTGGAGCAGGCAGGATTGATGGCTCCGTCGTCTGTGCGGATGGCGGGCAAGCTGGCATCGCAGCTTGGAGTACAGCCTCCGGAGATGCCACCGGATGCGGCTGCGCTGGCGGACTGGTACGCAGGGCAGCTTGAAATGTAGGGCAGAGCGAAGCAGAGGCGAAAGGAGGAAGCATGGATGAAACGAAAAATCATCCTGGGCCGGTATATGGAAGGCGATTCATGGGTTCACCGCCTGGATCCGCGTGCCAAAACGGCTGCCATGCCGCTCTTTATGGTGGCCGTGTTCCTGGTAGACGGATATATGGAGGTGCTCGCGCTGCTGCTGTTCACTGCGGCGGTGATCCGGGCTACGGGTATCCCGTACCGCTATTTCATCAGAGCTATGAAGCCGCTGATGTTCCTGCTGTTGTTTATCCTGGTATTTCACATTGTATATGATGCGGGAGGCGGGAAGCTGCTGGATATGGGCGCGTTCAAGGTGTATGCGGGCGGATTGGAAAAAGGTATCGTATCCGCCTCCCGGATGGCGCTCTTCATCATGTTGGCGGCGGTGCTGACCTTCACGACCCAGCCGGAGCAGCTGGCCCAGGGTCTGGGCAGCCTCCTGCGGCCCCTGACCTATATCGGCGTGCCGACCGACCGGCTGGTGCTGATGCTCGGCATTGCCCTCCGGTTCATTCCGACCATCTTCGAGGAAGCGGAGCGGCTGTGGAAGGCACAGCAGTCCAGGGGACTTGACCTGTCGTCGCGGCCGCTGAAGGAGAAGGCACGGCTGATCATTGCCCTGCTGGTGCCAGTAACGACAGGCGCGTTCCGGCGCGCCATCGGGCTTGCCGATTCCATGGAAGCCAGAGGCTACCGGCTGGGTGCTCGGCGAAGCAGGTTCAGGGCCTTTGTATGGAAGCGGGCGGACACGCTGTTTGTCGCCTTGTTCCTGCTGCCCGTGGCCGCGGCCGCGCTGCTGTAGTAGTGGCTTGAGGAAATGAAAACCGCAGTCCTTCAGGACTGTGGTGTAACAACCTTTGCACGTTACAAAAAGCAGCCGATCATGGTGATCAGCTGCGTCTCTTCCCAATTAAGCTGTGGTTTGCCGTCCCTCGGTTTCACTGGCGAATTGTATGTCGTGCACCGTTGCTTCCACAGCTGCAAACTGAAGAAGCTTCATTCCCTCCTCCGTCAGTGCGTTTTTTTCCTCCAAGGTTAGCTTTCCAAAAGGTTCAACAACCAATGTGGCTGAGCTGCGTTCGGGGACAATTCTCCACGTGCCGCAAACGAAACCATCCAGGAGGAAGGTAGCTTTCATACCGTTCTTCATCATAACTAGCTTACGATGCTCATCCGCAATAATGCGAGTACGATTCGCATGTGAAGCAAGCACGTTGTCGTACTTCGGCAGAAAGCGCGGCGGGGCAGGTGTATCAGAATCTGGTTGAGGGGCATCCGGGACGTCGAATAGCTCTTGGCCATCTTCATCCCGATAGACTAACAGGTTCGGCCGAAGACCCTCGACGACTTCCTTAAGCTTGGTAAGCCCGGACCAAGTCTGCATGTCTTGGGTAGTGGCAGGACCGAACGCCTCCAGATACCGCATGATCATTTCCTCGAGCGTTGTATTGTCGTTCAGCGAACGCCCTATCCAATGTGTTGCCGTCGTGCATCTGGTTTGTCCGCCAACTCCCCATATTCCCCGAGGCGGAACTTGAACGAGCGGCAATAGGTTTCGCAGTGAATAGGCCAGCGATGAAGGGGGATGCTCCGGCCACCGATGATTCATAAGCTCTCCCATCTCTTTGATGGTACGGGGGGCTTCCTCCAGAAGCGCCCGTCCATAGGCAACAACATCTCCCATATCTAATCCTGTGATCCCTTTGGCATGCGTACTGTTCTTATACAGGTCACGATCAAGTACAGGCTGAACCAGAGGACGCAATCTCAAAGCATCTTGTTCCGTGGTCAGATGGATGGTTGACCGCATTAAAGCCATGCGAACTGCCCGTCGATCCAGGAGCATTTGTGCCAAATCGTCATGCATAAAGTTCTCAAGCCTCGTCCAAAGACCAATATATGCAGCTTCCGGGACTTGCGCCTGCATCCCGACCAAGTGCTCCAGCGTCTGAGTAACCGTGAGACTCGATCGGCGAAGCAGCAGCTGCCGATCGAGTAAACTTCGGTTCAAGGCACGCCTGCTCAATAAGCCCATATTGCGTGAGCGCCCAGGTAATGGCATCATCCTCGGAACTGACGGAAGAACTTCCGCAAATCTTCTGTAAGGATATCCGGTACTTCCATGGCTGCAAAATGTCCGCCGCGTTCATATTCGCACCAGTGAACGATGTTGGTATTATCCCGTTCGGCAAAACGCCTGATCGATTGAAAATCGTTCGCAAATACCGCGATCCCTGTCGGTGCGTGGCTTACTTCATGCTGTCCCCCGGAGTGGGCGTCTTCATAATACTGCCGCGCGGAAGATCCTGCCGTACCTGTCAGCCAATACATCATCACTTGTGTCAAGATTTGATCTTGCGTAAGCAAATTGCTTTCTCCCATTCCCATTAGGAGCTCATTCCAAGCAAGCTGGCCGACTGGCGAATCCGTCAAGGCATACGCCAAGGTCTGGGGCCTGGTGGATTGGATGGCTGAAAATCCTGCCTTCTCGCTGAAGTTCGACAGGACTTGAAGCCGCCGCATCTCCTCCTCGCTTAAATCTGCCATTTCTGCTGGATCCCCCGATGGAAACGAAAACAGCTGCAGCACATGCACACCGACAACATGCTCCGGATCCACCATTCCCAATGCGCGGGTAATCAATGACCCCCCGTCGCCGCCATGAGCGGCATATTGCTCATATCCCAAGCGGTTCATGAGTGTTGCCCATGCGCGGGCAATGCGGTGAGAGCTCCATCCTTTATCGCGGGTCGGGCCTGAGAAGGTATACCCGGGTACAGAAGGAATAACGACATGGAAGGCATCTGCTGCATCGCCGCCATGCTTGCGAGGATCTGTTAAGAGATCGATCATATCGATAAACTCGGCGAACGAACCCGGCCATCCGTGCGTCAGAATTAGTGGCATTGCGTTCGGTTCTTCTGAACGGACATGAATGAAGTGGACATTCGCTCCATCAATCTCCGTCATATACTGCGGATATTGATTGAACTTTTCTTCATATTTACGCCAGTCGAAGTCGTTTAGCCAATAGTCGGCCATTTCCTTTACCACTTGAAGCGGCGTTCCGTATGACCACTCGACCCCAGGGAGCTCATCCGGCCAACGTGTGTGGATAAGGCGGCGCTCCAAATCGTCCAATTCCGCTTGCGGGATCTCGATTCGGAATGGGCGAATCGCCTCCCCCAAGTTCTCCGTATGATTTCTTTCTTCTACTCGTGTGTTGTATTTATTCATTGTAATTTCCTCCTGATCGTTTACTAGAATGTATGGCTAGCGAATGCTGTGTTCCTACTGATAACGAGCAGCATTTACCTTTCTGATATCAGGATATTAAAAAAAGTATGACAGCAGCTTGTCATACTTACAGATACCGTTTCGACTTTATTTTCGGGACTCTCTCTTGGGGCTTTTTTTTGTCTCAATAAACAAGTTTAGGCATTAATCATTTTTCAGGATCGTTTATAGTTTTATGGGCCATATCCATCGCCCGTTTATCATCGAAGATAGACGACATGCTGTGAAAGGCCATTCCTGGTTTCAAACACCGACATCATGCTGTCATAATTTTACCTTTATCCTTGCGTATATCAATGATCCATTATCCGAGGAGGCTCTTCAAATGAACAATAAAATTATGGTATGTGCGGGTAAGATGTGTGTGAAACTTAATGGTGAAGAAGCAATTGAGGCCGTTGCGGTCACCATTCGCAATGAAATCGATCAATTAGGCATACAGCAGCAAATCGAGGTTGGTCTTGGAAAGTGTATGAGGTCCTGCAGAAAAGGCTGTGTCGTGACAACACAGCCGGATATGAACAAATATTTCAGGGTAACTCCAGACTCCGGGCGGGAGATCGTCAACACGGTAGCCCAATTGCAAATGTATTGATCCTATTATTTGCATCGAATACTCTGTACCGATTCGATATTGGAATAACGGTGCCACGGACAAACTCGATTCTAGAAGAAGGCTTCTATCTTATGCCATGGCTAGCGTAAGGAGTCTTATTTTTGTGAGTTTTTATAAACACAGCTTGTAGAGAACGAAATAAAAAACACCGATTCTTTACGGAACGGTGTTTTTGTCATACCTATTCATTCATCGGCATCGGCGTATCCGTCGGCTCGATCCCCTCGTAGGCCCGGTCCACGGACTGCCGGATTTCCTTCAGGCTCAGCCCCTGCTGCCTGCCGTCCAGGTACATGTTCGTGACGTCCAGGCAGGTTTGGCAGAATTTCGCGTGCGTGGTTGGCGTGAGTCTGCCGTCTTCCTCTTGAGCATAGTAGCAATTGAGGTTGCTGCTATGGCCGGCATCGCCGCATCCGCAGAAGCAGGGCATGAAGGCCAAGTGGCTGGCATGGAGGATGGCCGCATTGTATTCCTTCACGCTGGATATATGCGGAAGAGGCGTATCGGGATGCAGCAGGTAGTCGGTTTTTCCGTCGGAACGGCCAGCAAGAGCTTCCGCATAGAGAATGTCGCTGCGATACGCGCCGCTTACTACTTGAACGCCGTTCACGCCTTCAAAGGTTTGCAGCGTAAGCGCGATGGCTTCTTCCGCCCGTTCTCCCTGCTTAGAGCCGGTAAAGGCACGAAACGATGGGGACAGCTCTACCACGGTCACCCCGTGCTCGGTTCGGATTTCCACGAAGGTTACGCCATCAGGGATGGCGCTTTCAAGTTCAGGTGGTAACAGATCTCCCAGCTGGGTCAGCATCGTCATGGCACTGACCTTGGGATAACGGACGGAGGTATCCGTCTGCACGTACTGGGATACGGGCGTGAATAAACCGGAAAACGGGTCATAGGCATGGAGGGTTACGCTGGGCATCGCGCTGGGGATGGCGGAAAGAATCGTCCCCTTGGGCGGACGTGCACCGTTCGCAGCGATATCTTCCAGTTCGCGCAGGATCCTGTCGCTTGATATGTCCTCGGTCAGTCTCCCGAGTTCTTCATCCTGAGCGTTCAGGAACAGGATGGTCGGGTGCTCCGTAATGCCGTACGGGTTAACGGCTTCCGTATCCTCCGAAATGCTGAAATACTGGTAACGGTAGGCTGGCGAGGTTGCTTCCATCTGTTCCATGACACCCAGCGCTTTGGAGCAGCCGCCGCAGCCCTTGAGCGCAAAGATGGCGATGGAGCTCACTTGCGTGTCACCAGTCCTCTGTTCTTCGAGTGGAGATGTCTTGAACAGCATGAAGCCCCCCGCACCAAGCAGGATCAGGAAGGCCGCCAGCGCAATTCGCCACCGCCAGATTCGTGTGCGATTCATGTTTCTAAAACATCCTTTCATATCGAACAGGGATGCATCCGTGACGGATGTATCCCTGTTCGTTTGGAGTATATGGCTTCATGTCTGTCTTTAGGGCAGGAAATAATGGAGCAATGCCTGCAAATCACGCTGAGCGGGGTGATCCGCGAAGTTGCCGATCATCCGCTGAGCCTGTTTCGTATACGATCGGGCAAGCTCCTCGGTTTGCTTAATGGCGCCGCTTGCGGCGATGCGCTGGATGACCTCGTCCATGTCAGCCTCCGCTGAGTGGGGGCCAAGCTGCCTGATCTTCGGTGCAAGGGCAGGATCGTTTAGGGCGTAGAGCACCGGCAGCGTAATATTGCCGTTTCGCAGGTCTGCGCCAGCCGGCTTGCCGATGGCCTCTTTGGGCTTCGTGAAATCGAGCAGATCATCCTGGATTTGAAATGCCATGCCGAGCGACTCCCCGAATTGAAAGAGCCGCTCAGCGGTTCCGGCATCCGCATGGGCTGCTTCCGCGCCCGCCTTCAAGCAGTGGGCCATCAACAGGGCCGTTTTGCAGCGCGTTTTCTCCAAATACTGCTCCATCGTCAGCCCGAAGTCGAAGCGGTGATGCAGCTGATCGTACTCTCCCATGCATAGCTCGGTGACCAGGGCTGCAAGCTCGGCTAATCGGTAGGCCTCGTCTTCGGAGACGTCTTCGCTGCTCCCGTCCGGGTCGTCGCCCGGATGATTGGCGGCCCATTCGATGGCACGGGCAATCATGTAGTTGCCGATGTGCACCGCCGTCTGGACATCGGTCGTCTCGTGCAGGGTCGGCCTGCCGCGCCGCATATCGGATTGATCGATAATGTCATCGTGCACCAGCGAGGCCATGTGCAGGTATTCAAGCAGTACGGCGGTTTTCATGACGGCCGGCTCATGGCCGCTTTCCCCGAAACGGCTGCCGAGCACGACCATAAGCGGGCGCAGCCTCTTGCCGCCGGCGTTAATGAGATCCATAACGCTGCTCAGCACCACGGAGGAAGGGGGGAGGTCGCGGTCTGAGCTGACGACCTCCCGGAGCAGGCGATCGAAGGAAGCGAGATCCACTCCGATTTGGTTATGAAGGTTCATCTGTATCCGCGCCCCTTTCCACGGCTCCTTACGCGCTCCGCTGCTCCAGATAGCTGCGGATTTCGCGCTTAAGCTCGTGTAATATCCTTTCGGGTGAAACGTTCTTGAGCAGGCTGAGCTGCATGCGCTTATGAAAGGGGAGAAGCCGGGACAGCAGCTTCCATTCCTTCCGTTTGACGGCAATCCGGTACATGAGTCCAGTCAAATAATCGCCGTCCAGCAGCAAACGCGTCAGTCTCTCGTTATCCTTCGCTTGCAGCTTGCCATGCTTGTTTAGCGCAGTATGAATCAGGATGCAGCAAGCCAGCACCGTCATTTTGCGTGAATAGGCAAGTTCATAAGCGTTGAGCATATCGGCGATGTCCCTCACCGGTCTGTTATCTATCTCCATCCAATCGATATCCGTTCCGGAATCGATATGCGACCGAAGCAGGTCGATCGTATCCTGTAATAGCTTCATATCCATCGTTATTGACTCCTTCCGGAAGGTTCGTGTTGATTAAGAGTGTGAATGCCGGCAGAACGGTTAGGGCTTGAGCTTGATACGGCAAAGCGCGATACGATCAGCCCGTTCTATTGAATAGAGAAGAATTAGTCCGTATACACGTACCAGCGCCTTACGATCGGTATTCGTTTCCATACCTTCTTCAGCCAAGGGTATACATAGTAGTCCAGTCCGAACGTGCTGCCTGATCCGCCGATTAAGGCGATCCCTGCTGCCAGGTACCACAGCATTTCGTTTGGTGCCATCCCCGATACCCAAACCATCGCGCCCATGGCGATGCTGGCTACGGCTGCAGGTGCCGTGAACAATCCGACGATCAGCAGGATGCCGACGATCAGCTCAGCCAATACCATCGAGGTCTGAAATACATAGGCAAGCGAAGTATAGCCGCCGTCGCCGGTATAGAACATCAGGTCCATCGACCAATCGACAATGGATTTCATAAAATCCGGAACCGGGAGGGCGGATACCGCTTCAGCAGTATAAGCGGAGGCGGCAGACACTGCGTCTGCGGCTCCGGCTCCGGCTGCATCGGCGCCTGCAGCAGAAGCTGCGCTTACGCCGTCGGCTGCTTTGGCAGGAATGAGGAACACTTTATCCGGATCATCGATAATCTTGTGGATTTTATCCCATCCCTGTGAGAGCCACATCCATCCGGCAAAAATCCGCAGCGGAACGAGCCAGAAATTCGGAGACCGCTTGGCAAAATGTCCGCCCACAAAGCTGCGGTTGTTCCGGACATGGAAGAATTCATGCAGCAGGTAGTGATATACCTTGTTGAAGCCGCAAACCTGGAACAAATAGAGCATGTTGATCAGATGTTTGACCAGCATGGCCGGGAAGCCGCTGAGCCTGAACATATGGCCCGGAACCCCCACGTTAGCTACTCCGTAGCGGCTGCCGATACAGACCATCGTGCCGTGGAACGTCGGCTTATAGGATTTCATCGGTTTGTTCGATAATTCAGCCACGATGTTATGCGCAATGACCGGGGCCGCGAGTTCCGCGTTTTCTACCATTTGAGGTACGGGTGCAGCCGCGCCTTCAGGAATGTAGAAAATATTGTCCCCGACGACATATACGTTTGGATGGGCAGGAACTTGAAGCTTGTCGTTGGTCAAAATACGCTTGCGGCCTTTTTGCTCGACATCCATATTGCCGACCACATCGGAGCCTTCCACCCCGGCGGTCCAAATCACGGTACGGGATTTGATGTCGCTGCCGCCGACGGTAACGCCGTCCGGTTTCACTTCCGTAATCTTGGAGCCTGTGATGATGTTGACGTTCATTTTGCGCAGCCGTTTCTCGGCTTTGCGGATCAATGGCTCGGGCAGGATCGGCAGGATCTTGTCGACCATGTCGGCAACGTGCAGCGTAACCTCGCTTGGATCCACGTAGAATTCCTTACATAATTGTTGCGTGAATTCGGCCAACTCGCCGATCATTTCAACCCCGGTGAATCCGCCGCCGACCACGACGAAGGTCAGCATTTCTTTGCGGACCTGCGGGTCGCGCTCCAGCACGGCTTTTCGGAACATATTCAGGGTGTGTTCTTTCAGACGGACCGCATCGTCATACGACCATAAGGTAAAGGCGTGTTGATCTGCGCCCGGTATGCCGAAGAAGGTTGGTTTGCTGCCTGTTCCGATGACCAGATAATCGTAGGAATAGGTTTGTTTCTCTCCACGGAGTGTTTGGCCGTCAAAGTCGATGCCGTCGATTTCATCCAGCACTACGTCTACATTGCGGAACCCGGAGAACACTTTTTTTAGGTCGATTTTGATGGAATCCTCCTCGACCCGGTTCGCGGCTACTTCATGCAGCTCGGTCAGCAGTGTATGATACGGCTTGCGGTCGATGAGTGTTATCCGCAAATCCTTCTGTTTGCGCA
The DNA here is from genome assembly GCF_025142895.1 of Paenibacillus sp. p3-SID867. NCBI lineage: Bacteria > Bacillati > Bacillota > Bacilli > Caryophanales > Paenibacillaceae > Paenibacillus > Paenibacillus sp. p3-SID867. The sequence continues at coordinate 255,581 of NZ_JAMBDM010000005.1, read as the reverse complement.
GTCGTTTAGCCAGCTTCTTGGCGGTAAGTATACCGCCATATCCGCCGCCCAGCACGATAATCTGTTTCATGCGAATCTCCCCTCAAGGAATAGTTGTCTTCTATCTATCGCTCTTGTGCTTATTTGGCGCCTTCGAGTGCTTTTGTTGCCAGCTCTACAAATCCGTTGACGTGGATCGACACACCGGAGATGGCATCGGTTTTGCCGTCTTCCGCCGTTACGATGGCTTGCGGATCTTGTTTTTCAATCAAATACTGCTCGGCTTGATAAGCCTGTTCATGCCATTCGGATTGAGCTCCGCCGTTCTTCATGCCGTATTCACCGGATTTGGAACGGGTAACTTTATCGGTACCGCCGTCTTTATGGATGCCGTTCCAGCTGACAGCGGCGATCTTGCCGTTAATAACGGTAACGTCGACGGTTTCCTTCCAGCCGGACTTAGCGTCAAAATCAGCCCCTTCTGCGTGATAGCTGCCGTCTTTGTACGGTCCTGCTTCAACAGGTCCCGCCGCCAGCGCTTTTGCTGCCAGTTCGGTAAATCCGTTGACATGGATCGATACCCCGGATACGGCATCCGTGCGGCCTTCGTCGTTTAAGGTCAAGCCTTCAACCGACTGCTGAGCCACGAGGTATTCCTCCATTTTGGCTGCCTGCTCATGCCATTCCGCTTGAGCGCCGCCTTTTTCCTTCATGCCGTAGAAGCCTTTTTCGGAAAATGTCTTTTTGTCCAAGCCGCCGTCCTTATGAAGTCCGTTCCAGTTGGCGCTGACGATCTTGCCGCCTTCGACCTTAATGGCAACAAGTTCCTTCCAGCCGGAGTCTTCGGCAAACTCGCCTTCAGCGTAATATAAGCCGTCCTGCAGGTTTCCTTCTTGTGCAGGCTGTTCCGCATTAGTTGTGGTATCCGTGTTTTGGCTTTCTGCCGGTTTGTCCGTAGTGACAGGCTCTTTGTCTCCGTTGCCTCCGCAGCCTACGAGCAGCGCAAACATCAACATGACAGAGAGGGATAGAGAGAGTGTCCTTTTCATTCTGGTTTCCTCCTATAATTTTGTGAATTACTTCACAAATATTGTTCTTGAGTTCATTTTATTCTTAAAAGGAATAGTTATCGGTGAAAAAAATCACAAACAGTGTCGGTGCTTCATGTTCGAGTTGATTCCCGTCGATTGCACATGAAGCACCATGGGTCAGATAATGCCTCGAATGTCATCCAGCGATTGGATGCCTTCGCTTTCCATCAATTCCATCAGTTCTTCGGCCAGGGTATCGCCTGCGCGCAGGTTGATGAAGTTGTAGGTTCCGATCTGTACGGCTGCCGCACCTGCCATGATGAATTCGAGGATGTCCTCGGCGCTGCTGATTCCGCCGATTCCAACAACCGGGATGGATACCGACCGTGCCACCTGATGGACCATGCGGAGCGCTATCGGCTTAATTGCCGGTCCCGACAATCCGGCGTAGGCTCTGTCAAAAACGCTGCGACGTTCCCGAATATCAATCGCCATCGCTTGGATCGTATTGATGAGCGAAAGACCATCAGCGCCTTCGGCTTCACACATGCGTGCCATTTCCTTCAAATCCCTTGCACCGGGAGAGAGCTTGACGAGCAGCGGCAGCGTGGTCGCTTTCCGGACTGCGCGAACCACCTCTTGAGCCTGCTCATTCTCAACGCCGAAGGCCAGCCCGCCTTCCTTGATGTTGGGGCAGGAGATGTTGAGCTCAATCATGTCGACGGCTCGTTTGCCGGATGACCGTAACTTGAGGCTGGCTTCGGTGAGCAGCTCGGCGCCCTCCGTGTATTCCCGTATGGTGCCGCCGCCAAGATTGACGATGACTGCCGTCCCGTGCGAGGTCATCTCGGATAATTCATGCTCCAGAAAAGCGTGGATGCCCGGATTCTCAAGGCCAATGCTGTTCATGATGCCGGATGGCGTTTCATAAAGCCGTGTTCCTGAATTCCCGAATCGTGGAGTCAGGGTCAATCCCTTGGAGATTATACCTCCAAGCTTGCGAAGCGGATACAGATCCGAATACGGTTTGCCGAATCCGAACGTACCCGATGCCGCCAAAATCGGGTTCGCCAGCGGTACGCCCGCCAGTTCACAATCGATGGAGATCATTCCAGTTCACCTCCTTCGCCGGAAATACGGGGCCATCGGTGCATACCTTGCGGCTTGAGCCAGCGGAGGTTAACGTGCAGCTGTTGCAAGCACCGATGCCGCAGCCCATTCGCTTCTCGATGGAGACGTAGAGTTTGGCATTGGTACCTTCCGCTTTTTGGGCCAGACTGTACATCATGGCAACCGGTCCGCATGCGAATATCGTGTCATAGCGGCTCGGGTCCACGGCATCTACAATGGTGCCGCCGGATTTGACGGTGACATTGCGGCTGATTTCGTGAAATCCGTTGACCGCGAAGGGCACCCCGGTATATCCCAGATAGACGCTGGATTCAGGAATTTCCTTCGCTGCCAGCAGCAGCGGGGCTGCTCCAATGCCGCCTCCTACCAGTGCCGTCCGGCCTTGGGGTTCGGGGAATCCTTGCCCGAAGGGCCCCTCCAGCTGAATCTTGTCACCCGCTTGAAGCGCTGACAGCAGCCATGTGCCAGTTCCGTGCACGCGATATAAGAAGGAAACGGAGTCCTCCGTCAGATTATGGATGCTGATCGGTCGTGACAGCACGGGATAGGCATCCCAGCAGCGAAGCATGAAGAACTGTCCCATTCGTGCCGAATAGCTGCCTTGAACGGTAAGTCGATAGATGCGATGGGCCAGTCTGACATTTTGAATAACAAGGGCCACGTCCTCATTCTCCTCCCTTGGCGTACTTTTTCCGCCCGCTATGTTCCTTGCTACAGTATCACAGACCGATAACGCTACCTGTGACTTTTCTCATATTCGGGCATTATCTGGGCTTGATACCTTTTGTATACATATACGAGACAAAAAAAGGGGGACCATAAAATGAGAACACTGGTAATCGTTGCACATCCGGGTCTGCATGAGGGATCAAGGATCAATCGCGAACTAATCGAAACGGTGAGACATCATCATGACGTGACGGTGCATGACCTCTATCATCGGTATCCGGACGGACACATCGATATCGAGGCCGAACATCAATTGCTGCTCCAGCATGACCGCCTCGTGTTTCAATTCCCTTTTTGGTGGTACAGTTCTCCGCCCCTTCTGAAGCATTGGTTCGACGAGGTGCTGACCTTTGGATGGGCGTATGGTCCCGGCGGGGGCAAGCTCCATGGAAAAGAGTGGGGTATAGCCGTTACGACCGGCGGAGCCGCGGAAGCCTATGGCAGCGAAGGATACAACCGCTACACGGTAGAAGAGCTAACCCGGCCCTATGAAGTGACGGCGAGCCTGGTGGGCGCGTTGTACTTGCCGGTATTTACCGTTCATAATGCCATGCAGCTGACGGATGAAGAGCTGCGGCGTCATGCGGAGGATTTTGCGTTGCATGTTACGGGAGCGGTGAGATCCAGGTAAAGGTTGCTATTAAAGCGCAAGCTCCCTATCAGTGTTGGTTCGATTTATGGTTGAGGGTGGATAAAACGACAGAATGTAAGCTCCAAACTCTAAATGGTGAATGTGGAGGCGGTAGCCCGTTGAAAAGTGAAGAACTGAATTGCTGATAAGTTAGCCTGGCGCCGAAGCTGCCGGGCTTTTTGGTGGTACTGAAAAATTTATGTACATTCTGGCATATCCCGAGCGATCAGGGGAGATTCTTCTGGGACTGCTGCGATTCTGTTTATATAGGTTGCTGTTCTTATAGAAGATCAATCCTTCGATTTCCGTTAGCAGGCTAAACTTTTGCAAAAGAAAAAGCGAGATCTTGGCTCTCGCTTTTTTCTCTTTTATAGAGAGGTGCCGTTATCCGTTCGGGGCGTATAAGCTACACCTTTTCCAGCGCACCGGCTGCGATCTCTTGGATATAATGGCAGGCCGCCTGATGGCCTCCGCGCTCATCGACTTCCCGAAGTGATGGCGCCTCGGATCTGCAGCGATCCGTGGCATACATGCAGCGGGTATGAAACCGGCAGCCGGAAGGCGGGTTTATCGGGGACGGGACATCCCCCTTGAGAATGATGCGTTCCTTCTTGCGCTCGGGATCCAGCGTCGGGATGGCTGACAGCAGGGCGCGGGTGTAAGGATGCTGCGGGCGCCGGAAGAGGGAGTGCTTATCCGCGATTTCCACGATTTTCCCCAGATACATCACAATAATCCGGTCCGAAATATGCCGGACAACCCCGAGATCATGAGAGATAAACAGATAGGTCAGCTTGAATTCGGTTTGCAGCGACTTCATCAGATTGAGAACCTGTGCCTGGATGGACACGTCAAGCGCAGAGACCGCTTCATCGCTGATGATCAGCCTGGGATTCACGGATAAGGCGCGGGCGATCCCAATTCGCTGCCGTTGTCCGCCGCTGAATTCATGCGGGTACCGATTGGCTTGATAGGCGGCCAGGCCGACCGTTTCGAGAAGCTCGATGGCCCGTCCCCGCCGGTCCTTCTTTGGAACAACATTCTGAATGTCCATCGCTTCTTCCAGCACTTGCAGCGCTGTTTTCCTGGGATTCAGCGAAGCATAGGGGTCCTGAAAAATCATTTGCAAGTCTTTACGCCTTCGATTCATCTGGGCTTTGTTCAGGGAGAGCAGATCGCTTCCTTCGAACATCACCTCGCCGGAGGTCGGTTCGTCCAGCCTCAGGATAGCCCGGCCCGTGGTTGATTTGCCGCAGCCGGATTCGCCCACGATACTGACAGTTTCCCCCTCACGTACGGAGAACGAAATATCATCCACGGCTTTTACGACGTTGACGGTACGGCCCAGGACGCCGCCCTTGATCGGAAAATACTGCTTGAGATTTTTTACCGTTAACAGCTCTTTGCTCATGGCAGAACGTTCACCTCGCTTTCCGGCTCCCATTGATCGGTATATTTCCAACACCTGACTTGCTGGTTATCCTCCAGCGCCTGAAGCTCCGGCAGTTTGTTATAGCACAGCTTGGCTGCATGGGGACAGCGGGGGGCAAAGCGGCAGCCTTCCTGTGGGTCATAGGGACTTGGAACCGAGCCTTTAATCGGCTCCAGCGTTTCCTTATCGATATCATGCCGTGGCAGTGAGTTCATCAGGCCAATGGTGTAGGGGTGCTTCGGATGTTTGAAGAGGGTTCGTACATCGGTATATTCCACGACTTTTCCGCAGTACATGACGGCTACTTCATCGCAGGTTTCGGCGACGATGCCCAGATCATGCGTGATAAAAATAATCGACATCTGCAGCTTCTGCTGCAGCTCCTTCATCAGCTCCAGAATTTGAGCCTGAATGGTCACGTCCAGCGCCGTGGTCGGCTCGTCTGCAATAAGCAGATCTGGATTGCATGCCAACGCCATGGCAATCATGACACGTTGGCGCATACCGCCGGATAACTGGAAGGGGTACTGTCGGACTCTTTTTTCCGGAGAGGGAATGCCGACCAGTTTCAACATCTCAACGGCTTTGTCCATCGCTTGTTTCTTGCTCAGATTCTCATGGATCTGGTAGGCCTCCGCGATCTGATCGCCCACGGTGAAGACCGGGTTGAGCGATGTCATCGGCTCCTGGAAGATCATCGAGATCTGGTTGCCTCTTATTTTGCGCATCTGCCGCTCGGATTGTTCGAGCAGATTCACACCGTTATATAGGATTTGGCCACCGACGATTTGTCCCGGATGAAAGATCAGCCGCAGGATGGACAGGGACAATATGCTTTTTCCTGAACCGGATTCGCCCACGATCCCGAGCGTCCTCCCCTTGCGTACGGTTAGGCTGATATCATCCACAGCTTTTACTTCGCCTAGCTCGGTGAAAAAAGAGGTTCGCAGGTTCTTGATCGTAAGCAAGCTTGATGCGTGCTGTTCCATCTTGTCTAAGCTCCCTTCGCTTTCAATTGGCTTTGGAAATCGTTTGTCCGTGTGGACTCGCAAATGGATCGGTTTTCGGTAAATAGCGGATTATGTGTCCAAAATTGGCTCAAAAACAGCTCGTTTTTTACAGCAAACAGGGGATCCTATGCCTTCCGGCCCGAAACAGACCGCTTTTCGGTAAATAACCGATCATGCGTCCGCATGGTACTCACCAACAGCTCGATTGTTCTGGATTAGCGATATTTGATGATATTAGAGGACTGTAGTTCCGCTATTTATTTGTTTTCTGCCACTTAGTGGAGGTATGAGGACATGAGATCCGCTATTGCAAGTTATTACGGGCTAAATTCGCGAATTTGGGTACATTAACGGATCCTGTGTCCGGATTGCCTCCCAAATGGATCGGTTTTCGGTAAATAGCGGATCGTGTGACCGAAGGGACTCCTTAACAGCTCGTTTTTAGAGCAAATAGCGGATCCTATGTCTGCCGGCCCGAAACAGCTCGTTTTCAGCAAATAGCCAATCCTGCGTCCGCATGGTAATCCCAAACAGCTCGATTGTTCTGGATTAGCGATATTTGATGATATTAGAGGACTGTAGTTCCGCTATTTCTTTGTTTTCCGCCTTTTAGTGGAGGTATGAGGACACGAGATCCGCTATTGCAAGTTATTACGGGCTAAATTCGTGATTTTGGGTGCATTAAAGGATCCTCTGTCCAGATGGACTCGCAAATGAATCGGTTTTCGGTAAAAAAGCGGATCTTGTGTCCGGACGGGCCCCAAAACGGCTCGATTACAGTAATTAGTGGGTTAAATGTCCGCACAGCCTCGAAAATAGGTCGATTATCGGCAAATAGCGGATCGTGTGTCCGTATTAGCCCCCAAATAGCTCAATTACAGTAACTAGTGGGTTTAAAATCCGCAATAGCCCGTAACTTCTATACATCGAAGGTGTGTATGGACTTAAAACGGCTCAGTATGGCTGCATTAGCGTAGTTGAGGACCGTGGTTCCGTTATTTCTTAATTCTTCGCCTTTTAGCAGCAGGTTGAGGACACCAGATCCGTTATTGCGAGAAATTCCAGGAGTAATCCGTGATTTTGGATGCATTAACGAATCGTGTGTCCGCATGTACACGAAAATAGGTCGATTATCAGCAAATAGCGGATCGTGTGTCCGAATGGGCTCCCAGGTCGTGTGTCCCGATAGGCCCCAAATGTTCGATTAGCGGATCCTGTGTCCGTATGGGCCCCCAAACGGCTCGACTACAGTAATCAGTGGGTTATAAGTCCGCAAAATAGCTCGGTTTTCGCCAGATAGTGAATCCCGCCGTGTCCGTCTACACTCAAACCGCGATAGACGGGAACTCGCCAATCAATCGAAATCAATGCGCTTGTTGAAGTAGCGGTAGGAGATGTCCACGAGCAGGTTTACGAGCACGAACATGATGGAGAGCACCAGCACGGTTGCCTGTACGACCGGAAAATCCCTTGCCCGGATCGAGTCGATGACGTAGCGCCCCATGCCGTTCACGGCGAATACGGACTCGGTCAGTACCGCTCCGCCCAGCAGGCCGCCAAATTCCAGGCCGATGACGGTAATGACGGGAATCATGGCGTTTTTCAAGGCATGCCGGTAGATAATGACCCGCTCCCGGACGCCCTTGGCTTGGGCGGTTCGGATATAATCCTGGCCGATGACCTCCAGCATGCTGGAACGGGTCATTCGGGCAATAATCGCGGCGCCGCCGGTCCCGAGCGTAATCACGGGCAGGACGGTTTGCGACCACGTGCCCCAGCCGGAGGGACGGAACCAGCCCAAATCCACGGCAAAATATTGGATCAGCATGAGCCCCAGCCAGAAATTTGGCATCGACAGTCCGAACAGGGCGATGAACATGACGCCAATATCGGCAGGCGAGCTTTTTTTGACAGCGGAGATGATGCCGGCCAGAATGCCGAGGAATACGGCCAGGATCGTAGAGTACACGGCTAGCTCGACGGTGATCCAGAACCGGCTTTTGAATATTTCATCGGCGATGGGGCGGCTGCTGCGGATCGAATCTCCCAAATCTCCCTGCAGCAAGCCGCTGACGTAGTTCCAATACTGAAGCGGCAGCGGATCGTTCAATCCCAGGTTCTCGCGGATCCTCTCAACCTGCTCTTTGGGTGCCCCTTCACCGATAATGACCTGCGCCGCGTCTCCCGGAATGAGATGCATCAGCAGGAAGACAACGATGGTTACGCCAATGACAACGGGTATCGTCTGAATCAGCCTTCGAATGGAATAGATGAGCATGGCCAGGCAGCTCCTTTCATTATTTTTTCATTTTCGGGTCAAGAACATCTCGCAAGCCGTCGCCCAGCAGATTAAACGCGATGACAACGAACACGATCGATAAACCGGGGAACAGGGCAACATGGGGGTGATCCATAATATAGTTGCGCCCATCATTCAGCATCGCTCCCCACTCCGGCGTCGGCGGCTGTGCGCCAAGACCGAGGAAGGACAGGCCGCTGGCGGTCAGGATAGCGACGGCAATCCGCAGCGTAGCCTGCACGATGATAGGGGATGTGATATTCGGCAAAATATGCCCGAAGATGATTCGTCCATCGCTTGCGCCAAGCGAACGCATGGCATCAATATATTCGAGCTTGCGGACGGCCAGCGTCGAGCCGCGCACGACTCTGGCAAAGGTGGGGATCGAGAAGATGCTGACGGCGATGATCACGTTGAACAGATTTTTTCCAAGGACGCTGACAACCGCCAAAGCCAGCAGAATGCCGGGGAACGCCAGCATAACATCGGTAATTCTCATAATGAGTGCATCCCATTTACCTCCGTAATAGCCGGAGATGATTCCGAGCACGACACCAAAGGCTGCTCCGATGATGACCGAGATAAAACCGACCGAGAGGGTGAGACGCATGCCATGGATAATCCTTGTAAAAATATCTCTTCCGTTGTGGTCCGTACCAAACCAGTGGGCAGAGGACGGCTTCAGCAGTTTCGTAGAATAATCTACTTTGGTCGGATCATACTGGGTGAGCAGGGGGCCGAAAATCGCGATAAGAATCATCAGCAGGAGAAAATAGCCCCCGAATAAGGCTGCTTTGTTCTTCTTCAGACGGTGGTAGAAAGATTTCCATTGTGCAAGTCGGGTTCCACTAGGGAGCGATTCTTGTGCTCTGGCATCAGCGGTCATGTTAGGCACGTGAAATCATCCTTTCTCCAAGTATGGATGTCAGAATTGGTGTCGTAGAAACGTGAGGTAAATCTGGCTTCTACTGGTATAAATATCAAATAGTAAAATATATGTTAACTGTGTATGAAATATTTTCCTATTTTGATTGCGAAGGGGGAGTTTGTTTCACATGACAGGTAATAGAAGATTCAAATGGCTTGTCTGCATCCTGTTTATACTTACCGTAATGATGTCGGCGTGCGGCAGTCCAAGCAAGAGCAGTAACCCCGAAACGCCGCCAAGCGGCACCAATACGCCAGCTCCTGAGCCGGGGGCCAAAGATCCTCCCGAAGGAACGGCCAATACCGGTGCGAATGAGCTTGTGATTGCCTGGCTTTCTGATCCGCCATCCATGGACCCTCATATGTCGACGGACCAGCAAACGAGCGTAATGACAACGCATATCTATAACACGCTGGTGATTCATGATAAGGATCTGAATATTCAACCGGGGCTTGCCGAGAGCTGGAAAGCAATCGATGAATTGACCTGGGAGTTCAAGCTGAGACAAGGCGTGAAGTTTACGGACGGCTCACCATTCAATGCAGAGGTAGTCAAAGCCAACATTGATCGGATGCAGGATCCGGAGGTTGCTTCTCCCCGCGCATCGCTTGTCGGCATGATTAAAGAGGTTAAAGTGGTTGACGAATACACGGTGCAGCTCGTGACCGAGTATGCCTTCTCGCCGCTGCTTGCCCATCTGGCCCATTCTGCGGTGAGCATGATTAGTGCGGAAGCCATCAAGCTGGATTACGAGAAGCTGAAGGCAGGAGAGAAAGCAGGCGCGTATCTGGCGCAGAACCCTGTAGGCACGGGCGTATTCAAATTAGAGAGCTGGAACCCGGGACAGGAAGTGAAGCTGGTTGCGAATGCCGATTATTGGGGAGATAAAGCGAAGGTTGAACGGGTCACGTTCAAGGTCGTAAGCGAAGAGGGAACGCGGATCGCGGAGCTGGAAACCGGCTATGCGCATATTATCGATCCGGTGTCGCCGAGCAGCATCAGCCGCATTGAGAGCACGGACGGCATGTCCCTGAACCGTCAGGCATCGCTGAGTCTGTCTTATATCGGGTTTAACAATAATAAAGAGCCGTTCAACGATGTGCGGGTGCGGCAAGCCCTATCGATGGCCATCAATAAGGATGAGATCATCTCGGGCATTTACGAAGGCACGGGCATCCCTGCCGTCGGTCCGCTGGCACCGGACGTGAACGGTTATGATGCTACCGTCAAGCCGATTGAACATAACATCGACAAAGCGAAAGAGCTAATGAAAGAGGCCGGCTACGAGGGTGGCTTCTCGACGACCATCTGGACCAATGACAATCCGGAACGGATTAAGATCGCCGAGTACGTACAATCCAAGCTGAAGGAATTGAACGTCGAAGTCAAAATCGAAGTGGTGGAGTGGGGAGCATATCTGGCACAAACCGCAGAAGGCAAGCATGATATGTTTGTTCTCGGATGGTCCACGGTAACGGCTGATGCCGACTATGGCATGTATGAATTGTTCCATTCCAAAAATGTAGGGGAGCCGGGCAACCGTACCTTTACGAAGGATCCGGAACTGGATAAACTGCTGGATGACGGGCGCAAAGAGAATGATCCGGAGCAGCGCAAGCTCATCTATAAACAGGCGCAAGAGAAGCTGGTTGAGTTAGCGCCGATGCTGTATATCCATCATCAGGAGTATTTAAACGGAGTCAGCAGCAAGGTGGAGGGCTTCTGGCGGCATCCGAACGGCATCATGCAGCTGCATCAGGTCTCCATTCAGCCATAAGGATGTCTGAAAGCTTTATAGCTTTGAATGATCGTAATTTATAGAGTAGTTTATAGCAAAGAGGCCGCTATACCAGGCCTCTTTTTTAATGTTTTTAGAGCCCTTGGACAGGTAAGCAGGGCCTAGCCACTGGATCATTAGCGTGCTCGTTTAGGTTTCTGGATAGACCCTGCAGCATGCCGAGTGAACGGTTGCCATGTTTTTCGATGTCAAAAAATGATGTAAAAAAGTTTAACACATTCATTGACATGTATATACGCTTAAGTATATATTCAAATCATGAATACATCAGCTATGCAATTAACCCTGTTTACGATCTCAGAGCCGAACCGCTTCAACATCGTTGAGCTCTTAAAGCAAGGCTCGAGATCGGTCAGCGACATCGTAGAGATTCTGGGCATCGGCCAGCCCCAAGTATCCCGCCATCTTCGGATACTGAGCGAGGCCGGGCTGGTGAAAGTCCGTAAGAAGGCACAGCAGCGCATCTATAGTCTTGAAGCCCAGCCGTTTCAGGATCTGGACGTCTGGTTCGATTCGTTCAGTCGACTATGGGAAGAAAGACTCGACAAGTTCGAGGACTATATGAGCGACTTCAACGGAAAGGAGAGTTAATCAATTTTTTAGTAGATCCACAGGAAATTACGGCTCTGCGCGCAGAGCCGATTTCACAGAGAGGAGGAATTCATATGGGTAGAAAGACCATTGTCACGAAAGACCGGGAGCAGCGAAAGCTGATCGTGGAGCGTGTCGTATCGATACCACTGAAGCTGTCCTGGCAGGGATGGACGAAGCCGGAACACATCGAACGCTGGTGGGGGCCAAAGAATTGGAGTGCCACGGTATACGAGATGGATGTCAGACCGGGCGGCGTATGGCGCTACAAACTGGCTCCCGATGCGGTGGGAGAAGGGGAAGAAGCCTTTTGCAAGGCGACCTACTCCGAAGTGGTGGAGTTATCGAGGCTCGTATTTACAGACACATTCACGGATCAGAACTGGAATTCCGTAGCAGGCAGCGATATGTTGACCTCGGTTGCGTTTGAAGAGGACGGAGACGGAACGAGGCTAAGCATCATAACCCATTTTGCAAGTGCGAAGGAACTGGAAGCTGCGGAAGTCATGGGAATGGTGGAAGGATACACGGATACGCTGGAACGGTTCGAGGACGAAATAAGTTTGTACATAAAAGGACAATAGAAGGAGAGATGATCATGAACTACGTGACGTCGAATGACGGTACCCGAATTTTTTATGAAAAGAAAGGGGCTGGCCCGGCTGTCATTCTTGTAGCTGCAGCAGCTTCGGATCACAACGATACAAAGCGCCTTGGTGAGCTTCTATCTGAACATTTTACCGTCTGCAATTATGATCGACGGGGGCGAGGCAGCAGTACGGATACGGCTCCGTATGCCGTTGAACGTGAGATCGAAGATATTGATTCCCTTATTCAGGAGGCGGGCGGCAGCGCGTATGTATTCGGAAGTTCTTCGGGCGCTGTTCTGGCGCTGGATGCGGCGAGCAGACTCGGAAGCAGTAAAGTTAGAAAACTGTTCTTATATGAGCCGCCGTTTATCATTGACGATAGCCGCGAACCTATACCGGCGGAATACGTGCAGCATTTGAATGCGCTGATGGCCGAGCATCGACGCAGCGATGCCGTAGAATATTTCATGACGGCAGCGCTGGAAATCCCCGCGGAATATATAGAATTCATGAAGGCAGATCCTTCTTGGCAGGTTATGGAGGGCATGGCGCATACATTGGCTTATGACGGCATGATCATGGGGAGCACGCAATCCGGTCAACCGCTGCCAACGGCTCGCTGGGATGTCGACGTCCCGGTCATGGTGATGACGGGCGAGAACAGCGGACCTATGTTCCATGGGGCCGCGAGCGCATTGGTTGACTTGCTCCCTCAGTGCGAGCATCGGATGCTGTCTGGTCAGGACCATTCTGCCGTCGTGATGGCGCCGGAAGTGCTGGCTCCCGAGGTGTCGGGTTTTCTGCAGCCTTCAGCAGATCAAATACCGAGATAAGTGTGTTGGCTCGTTAAGAAACCGTGACCCTAAGGGCCACGGTTTCTTCCCGTTCCGGTCGAAGTATTTATTCGGTCTTCTCAAACGGCTCAATAAAATGATTAAAGGCGCTGGTGCGAAAAAGGTCGCGCCGGAATACAAAATGGACCTTGGAGCTGCGATAACGCTTGGGGATTTGGAAGGCCTGCAATTTCCCCGCATCGACCCAGTCCTTAACGGAAGAACGCGTTAGCAGCGAGATACCCAGCCCGGCGGCAACACCGCCCATGATAGCTTCCAGCGTGCCAAACTCCATAATATTCATGGGCCCCACGTTCTCTTCATGAAGCCATTGCTCCAATCGTTCACGGTGGTAGCAGCCCTTGCCAAAGAACAGCAGCGGTTTGGTGAGCAAATCGCGAAGCGCAGCCTCCGTCGGTTCCGAGATGAGGACAAGCTCCTCGTCAAAGGCCCGGATTTCGTCAAAATCCGGGTAATCCAGAGGTCCGCTGATAAACGCCCCATCCAGTTCATACTCATTAAGGGCTCGGACTAGGTCAGCTCTGTGGCCTGTAATCAATGACAGTTTCACATTAGGGTACCGTCTATGATAATCCAGCATGATCCCGGGAAGATGTACCGCGGCTGTGGTTTCCGATGAGCCGATCCGCAGCGGTCCCGACGGTTCTTCCGAGAATTGCGTCGATTTCACGGCTTCGTCAAGCAAACGCGTAATCTGATCGGCATATTTGAGCAGATTACAGCCGGCCGAAGTTAAGGCGACGCCGCGGCTGAGCCGATAGAACAGGGGCGTGTTCAGCTCCGATTCAAGCTGCCGGATTCTAGCGGTCACGTTCGATTGCACGTAACCTAGGCTTGCGGCAGCCTTGGTTATATTTCCTTCACGGGCAACAGCCTGGAATATCTTCAGATCCCCACTCTCCACCTTAGGAGCCTCCTTATATCCATCATTCACAGTGATGGCTCGAATCTTATTTAATTATTTTACATGATATGAAGGTCGGAATAAACTGAGGATACACTTGGTCAAGGAGAGGGGAATTCATGGCATGAGCAAACCGCGTATGTTGTTTCTGACGATATTTACGATGCTGGTCGCGGGACTTAACTTCCCGATCGGCAAAATGGCGCTGTCCTTCGGTTCCCCATTCGTGCTGCTGGCGATCCGGTTCGTGGGCGCGGGACTTCTGATGCTGCCCTTCATGGTAAGACGGCCTCATCCCAGGAGCAGCGCTGCCTGGCTGAAGCTGGCAACGATCGGTCTGTTTCAATCGGGACTCGTGATGAGTGGCATCTACCTGAGCATGCAGACCATTTCCTCCGGCAGCTCCTCGGTTTTGTCCTCCAGCAACCCGATCTGGTTCATCGTGTTCAGCTTCCTGATCTTCGGCATAAGGTACCGTCTTCTTCAGTGGGTGGGCGTGATCATCGGGTTTATCGGCGTGTTCATTACGCAAGGATTGGAGATGCAGATGCAGAGCGGATTCTGGTTTGCGCTGGGGGCGGGGATGGCCTGGGGCATGGCGACGCTGTTAAGCTCCCGTTGGGGCAAGGAGTTTGACGCTTGGGTCATGGCTGCCTATCAGATGCTGATTGGAGGCATCCTTCTGCTCATCGCAAGTCCGCTGCTGGAGCAGCCGCATTTTGTATGGGATTCGCCTCAGATCGTCAAGGAGCTCTTTGTTCTGGGCTGGATGATCCTGATGAGCTCGATTGCCCAGTTCGTCACGTGGTATTATGTGCTGCGTAATAGCGATCCCAATAAAGCTAACGTGTATCTGTTCCTCATTCCGGTGTTTGGCGTATTATCCGGATGGCTTATACTAGGCGAGCAGCTGCATTGGTACACCTTGGCTGGCACCGTGTGTATTGGACTTGGCATTTATCTGGTGAATCGGCCTGGACGAGTGGACGAACAAGAGATCCATTCACGATCAGGGAGCAGCACGGTACGGTATAAAGGGCAAAAAATCTAATGAATTTCGGATTTAGCAGGTCACGGCGATAGATTCGCGTGGCCTGCTTTTTGCTGTGACGAACAAAGAGTTCCTGGCCTGTGCAGTATTATGACAAGCAATGAGAAGGATGATCATGCAAGGAAAATCTCATCCAAGCAAAATAAGTAAATTTTATTAAAAATAAATCCGTGTTATATTAAATTTACTAACGCCTTTGGAGAGGGGATAGGATTCATGAGTGGTTTGAAGGAAATTGCAAAGCTCGCGGATGTCTCGGTGTCTACAGTGTCCAACGTGCTGAACGGGCGCAAGAACGTGGGGCGGGAGACAAGGGAGCGGGTGCTGAGATTATGCTCGGAGCACGGCTATTTTCCGCATAAGTCAACCAAATCCGATAAAAGCAACACGATTATATTCGTCTTCAGCGACTTTGATCGCGATTATTATTTAAAGATCATTAAGGGGATCAGCCATTGCCTGACGGAGAATGGATACGACCTTATCATCTGTACGAATAAATCCAGCACCAATTTTATGCGCAGCAAATTTGCAAGCGGTACCATAAGTTTGGATCGGAATATGACGGACGAATATTTAGTCTCGGTAGCCACGCCGCAATTCCCTGTCGTTCTCATGGATCGGATTATCGATAACGAGTACGCCAACACCAAAAGCGTGATCGTGGACAATTACCCGGTCATGTGTGAAATGGTCCAGGCCTTGGTGGATAAACAGTTTACGAATTTCGGATACATCGGCGGCTTGGAGTTTACCCTGGATCACAAGGAGCGGTTCGCCGGATTTATGGATACGCTTGCGAAGAATGGCATCGTGTTTGACCGTCGCAATTACTTCCATGGCGATTACAGCGAGGAAAGCGGATATCAGGCCGCCAAAATTCTAATCCTGAGCAATGCCTTGCCTGAAGTGCTGGTCTGTGCGAATGACAATATGGCTCTCGGCGCGATCAAAGCTTTGGAAGAGAACGGAATACGGGTCCCGGAGGATATCTCGATCACCGGATTCGATAACTCGGATGCGGCGGCGATGGCTGGTTTGACCACGATTGCGATCCCGCGTTATGAAAGCGGTTATTTGGCGGCGAAGGAGCTGCTCGAGATGATCAAGGGCACAACGGGCAGGGAGCCCTTTAAGCTGAATGCCACCATCCAGTGGAGAAAAACGGTGAGATAAACTTTATGATTGCAACTAGTAAAATATCAATAATTTTACTAGTTTTTTTACTTAGTATTTTTATGAAAACGCGTACAATTTTTATTGACAATCTAGGTGAACCGCCCTATGATGGGTTTGTAAACGTTTTACTTTATAGAGTCCTTAAGGGGGAGGCGTGTCACTTGAAAAAAGTAAAAAAGGTATTTAGCATACTTACAGCAACGGCTTTGGTTGCAACACTAGCAGCCTGCGGTGGTACATCCGACAAAGATTCTGGAGCAGCGTCCGGTGGTGATGGGGGAGATAAGCTGAAGAAAATTACGCTCTTCCAATCGAAAGTTGAAATTACAGAACCTCTTGAAGCTTTGGTTAAAACCTATAAAGAAGAAACCGGCAATGAGATTGAAGTATGGGGTGCCGCAGGTGACGCTTATTCGCAGCAGCTGGTAGCGAAGCTCAGCAGCAACCAGGGACCGACGATATTCAGCGTCGCTCCAGGGCCCGAGTCCGAGAAGCTGAAATCCTATTTCTCCGATTTGAGCGGCGAAGAGTATGTGAAGAACATCGCGCCTGACATGGAATTGAAGGTCGATGATAAAACGGTTGGCGTTCCATACGGCGTAGAGGGCTTCGGTCTCGTGTATAACAAGGATCTGGTGGATCCGGCTAACATGAAGGACCTGGATTCCTTCACCAAGACGCTGGAGCAGCTGAAGGCTGACGGCAAGAACGGTTTGAGCCTGTCCCAAGAGGCATACTTCCTGATCGGACATATCATCAACACGCCGTTTGCGCTTCAATCCGATCCGCTGGCCTTTATCGACCAGCTGAACAAGGGCGAAGTGAAGATGGCCGATACGAAGGAGTTCCAAGAGTGGGCCAAATTCATGGACGTAATCAAGGCCAACACCAAGAATCCGCTGGAAGTGAAATACGATAGCCAAATGGGCGACTTCGCTACGGAAAAAACGGCTATGGTGCACCAAGGCAACTGGAGTTATTCCATGCTTGCGGACTTCGGCGATTTCGGCTCCAAGGTGGGCATGATGCCGTTCCCGCTAGCCGGCAACGATAAAATCGCCGTCGGCGTGGCCAGCTACTGGGTCGTGAACAATCAGGCGGACGCTGAGGAAGTTAAAGCCGCGAACGCATTCCTGAACTGGCTCTTTACTAGCGACAGCGGCAAGAAAGCCATCGTGCACGATTTCAAATTCATCCCGGCTCTAACAAACATTGAAGCAGGCGATCTGGATCCATTGTCTCAAGCGGTGCACGAAGCAACCACGAAGGGTGAGACGATCACTTGGGCGTTGAACTACTTCCCTTCGGGTATCATCACCAATGACCTGGCTCCGGCTACGCAGGAGTACTTCATGAATCCGGGCATGACAGGAGAGCAGTTCCTGCAGAAGCTGGATGAAGTGTGGGCGAAAGCATCGAAATAATCGAGGCAAAGCGATAACCACCTGAAATAACAATTCCATGAAAATGAAAGCCTAGCCTCAGACGTTCCGATGATGAGCGTTAGGCTTTTGTTTTTTCTAACACGAATTCAAGGTTTGATGCCGCCTTGCGGGAATCATCCGGAACGGAAAGAAGGTATGGATTATGAGCAAAAGAAAGGATAAAGCCTGGTTTGCCCTGTTTACGGTGCCGCTTCTGTTTATTTTCACGACCGTGGTTCTCATCCCGTTTATTATCGGGATTGTGTACTCTTTCGTAAATTGGGATGGCATTCCGGCAAATCCCAAAGTATTCGTAGGATTTGATAATTACGTTCAGCTGTTCCAGGACGAACGATTCCTGTCATCGGCTTGGCATACGGTTCAATTCACGCTGCTCGCGCTGGTATGCGTCAACATTCTGGGCCTGGCCTTTGCCCTGTTGGTGACGACGAAGCTCCGCTCTAGAAATGCGGCGCGAACGATGTTCTTTATGCCGAACCTCATCGGCGGCCTGATTCTGGGCTACATCTGGCAGTTTATTTTTACGGATGCCTTCAGCTTCCTGGGCGAGAAGACCGGATTTGACAGCGTGTTCTTTAACTGGCTGCTGCATCCGCAGTTTGCGCTGTATGCCATCGTCGCCGTATTCACCTGGCAGCTGGCGGGTTATACGATGATCATCTACATCGCGGGCATCCAGGGGATTCCGGATGAATTGATGGAGGCAGCCAAGGTCGACGGCGCCAACCTGTGGCAGCGACTCAAGAGCATCGTGTTCCCGCTGTTAATGCCTTCGTTCACGATCTGTCTGTTCCTGACGCTGTCCGGGGCGTTCAAAATCTATGACGTGAACCTGTCGTTGACCAAGGGCGGACCGAGCAATGCGACGGAGATGTTTGCGATGAATATTTTCAACGAGATTTTTGCTTACGGTAATTATGGTTTAGGTCAGGCCAAAGCGATCATCTTCTTCCTGATTGTGGCCGGACTTACGCTGACGCAAGTTATCATCACGAAGAGAAGAGAGGTGCAGATGTAATGAAGAAATCAGGGAAATGGCTGCTCGACATTCTGCTGTTCCTCGCCTCGCTGGTCTTCTTGTCTCCGGTCTTCATCATGCTGATTAACTCTTTCAAGGATCGTGCGGAGCTGTATGAGAATGCACTCGCGTTGCCTTCCTCCTTCAGCTTTGAGTATTATAAATCCGCGATGGAGAAGATGAATTTCTTCACCGCTCTGGGCAACTCGCTGTATGTCACCGTCATCTCGGTGATTATCGTCATCGTGCTCGCCTCCATGACGGCATGGATGCTGGTGCGGACGGATAATAAGCTGAGCAAAGTTATTTTCTTCACCTTCGTGGCGACCATGCTGATTCCCTTCCAGACGCTGATGATGCCGCTGATGCAGGTGATGGACTGGATTCGCACCAATCTGCACATCCCGATGCTCAACACCCATGAGGGCTTGATTTATATGAACGTCGGCTTTACGTCCAGTATGGCGGTCTTCCTGTACCACGGGTTCATCAAATCCGTACCGGTTGCGCTGGAGGAGGCAGCTACGCTGGACGGCTGCTCCAAGCTGGGCGTGTTCTGGCGAATCGTGTTCCCGCTGCTGAAGAACATCAGCGTGACCATCGCGATCCTGAACGTCATTGCGCTGTGGAACGACTACCTGCTTCCATCGCTGACGCTGTCGGATAAAGGGCTGCGGACAATTCCGCTGTCGACCTTTTACTTCTTCGGGGAGTTCACGATTGTGTGGAACCAGGCGATGGCCGGTTTGACGCTGACGATCATCCCGGTTGTCATTTTCTATATTTTCGCCCAGAAATACATCATCAAAGGGATTGCGGCAGGTGCGGTAAAATGAGGCGGATCATTACGAGGGCCGACGATTATGCTTCCAGCCGTTCCGCTAATGCTGCGATTGCCAAGGCCGTTGAGGCCGGATTCATTAAAAACGTGTCCATCATGGCGCCCGGTCCTTATCTTGGTGAGGCCGCGCAGCTGTTGGCGCATCGCAAGGACATCTGCTTCGGTTTCCATATGACGCTGAACGCGGAGTGGGATAACGTACGCTGGGGACCTGTTGCCGCGAAGGAACAGGTTCCTTCGCTTGTCGATGAGGCCGGTTATTTCTATCAGGATCCGTTCCTGTTTCAGGATCATCCGCCTTTGCTGCAGGAGATCCTCCTGGAATGCGAAGCCCAGCTTGATAAACTGACCGCAGCAGGCTTCAGCATTTCTTATATTGATTCTCATATGCTGCCGGAGCGCTTCATACCCGGGCTGCAGGAAGAACTGGACCGCTGGATTGAAGCGAAGGGGCTAATCAACCATCGCCATTACTACAATTTTTTCCCGGGCGGCGTGCCGGACGGGGTTGAGTCGTTTGAAAGGGTCCTTGGCGGCTTAACGGATGACCAGTATTTCTTCCTGTCCCATCCGGCATTGTATTCGGAGGAAATGGTGCAGTGCGGCAATGCTCGAGTGGATGGGGAGGAGCTGGCGCGCGGACGCGATCAGGAGGCTTCTTTTCTTGCACGGGAGGACTTGAATGAGATTAGTGAGCGGCTTGGTTTTCGTGCCATACGTTATGATGAAGCGGTGCCATTACCTGGTGTATAATGGAAGGATCATAATGAAATTATCTTATTGATACAGGGAGAGGCGAAAGGAAGATGAACATGAAAACGGTTCAATTATTGCCAAGAAGCACCCCCGAAAATCAAGGAATCTCATCTCAGTCAATCGAACGCTTTATCCGATCGATTCAGTCAAAGGAGCTTGAACTCCACAGCTTCATGTTGGTACGGCATGGACATGTCGTGGCGGAAGGCTGGTGGAAGCCGTATCAGGCGGACAAACCGCATATGCTGTTCTCGTTAAGCAAGAGCTTTACCTCCACCGCGATTGGACTCTTGGTCCAGGAGGGCCAGATTACGCTGGAGGATCAGGTGATCGGCTTTTTCCCGGAAAATACGCCGGAGAATCCATCCCCGAATCTGTCCGCCATGACGATACGCGACTTGCTGATTATGGGAACGGGACATGCCCAGGAGCCTGCCAACCAGTCCGATATTTGGGTGGATGATTTTTTCAAGCAGGCAGTCGAGCATGAGCCCGGTACCCACTTTGTATACAACAGCGCAGCGACGTACATGCTTTCGGCCATTCTGCAGAAGGTTACCGGCATCACGCTGCTGGATTATTTGCAGCCTCGCCTGTTCGAACCGCTAGGCATTCATGGAGCCACATGGGAAAGCTGTCCGCAGGGAATCAACACCGGCGGATGGGGACTTAAGCTGAAGACCGAGGACATTGCCAAGTTCGGCCAGCTTTATCTTCAGAAGGGCGTATGGGAAGGCCAGCGGCTGATCCCGGAGGCGTGGATCGAGGAGGCGACCTCCAAGCAGATATCCAACGGACCTGCGGATTCCTCTTCGGATTGGACCGAGGGGTACGGGTATCAATTCTGGATGTGCCGACACGGGGCTTACCGCGGCGACGGCGCATTCGGACAATTCTGCGTCGTGCTGCCGGAGCAGGATGCGGTCATAGCGATTACCTCCGGCCTTGGGGACATGCAGGCTGTGCTAGATGAAGCATGGGAGCATCTGCAACCTTCGATGAGGCCTGATGCGCTGCCGATCGACACCGGAGCGGAGGCTTCTCTTACCGAAACGATGCAAGCGCTGAAGCTGGATCCGCCAAGCGATGAGTCGGCATCCCCGGTCGAGAAGGACGTCTCCGGGATCGTCTATGATCTCGAAGAGAATGAGGCGAAGCTGCGTTCGTTCTCCGTCCGGTTTGAAGAAAACGGCGCGGTAATGGAGCTTGAGGGGGAACACGGCGTCAATTCGGTTGTCTGTGGTCGCAACGCGTGGAAGACGGGAACCACGAAGCTGATCATGATGGCGGATAATGAATATGCTGCCTCCATGACCTGGAAGGATGAACGGACGTTGAAGCTGACCATCCGACTGACAGAGACGCCATTCTACTTAACCACGGAATGCACCTTTGGTGAGGAAGGCATTCGTCTTGCGCACTGGATGAATCAATCGTTCGAGGGCAAGGTGGTCCGGGAGATTAAGGGCAAGGTTAAGGCGTAAAGACGGTAAAAGAATCGCTGTACATAAAGAAACCTCTCCATTGTCATGGAGAGGTTTCTTTACATGGCGTAATCAGAATCGCTCCGATACCGCCTTCGCCTGTGTGAACAGGAGCAGGTAGTCGCGCCCGCCGGCTTTGGAATCGGTCCCGGACATATTGAAGCCGCCGAACGGGTGGATGCCTACCAAGGCGCCGGTGCATTTCCGGTTCAAATACAGGTTGCCGACATGGAAGTCGCGCCGGGCTTGCTCCAGGTGCGCGCGATTGTTCGAGATCACCGCGCCGGTCAGCCCGTAGTCGGTATTGTTGGCGAATTGGATCGCTTCATCGAAGGAGGCTGCCTTCGTGAAGGCCACGACCGGACCAAAGATTTCCTCCTGGGAAATACGAGCGGTGCTGGCGACGTCCGCGAAGATCGTCGGCTGTATGAAATACCCCTCCGGATCGCCGGGAAAACCGCCGAGGACCAGCCTGCCTTCGCTTTTCCCGATTTCGATATAGTCGAGAATTTTACGGTACGCCTTATCGTCGATGACGGGTCCTACCTGAGCCTCGGCATTGGAGGGGCTTCCGATCACCAGCTTCTTGGAGCGGTCAATCACCTTCTGCAGCACGATATCATAGACGTCCTCGTGCACGATGGCTCTGGAGCAGGCGGAGCATTTCTGCCCGGAGAAGCCGAATGCAGAAGCGGTAATCGCGTCCGCCGCGAGCTCCAAATCGGCTTCGTTGTCCACGATGATTGCATCTTTCCCGCCCATTTCGGCGATGACGCGCTTGATCCATCGTTGCCCCGGCTGCGTCTTGGCCGCGCGTTCCTGAATCCGCAGTCCGACGTCGCGTGACCCCGTAAAGCTGATGAACCTGGTCAATGGGTGATCCACCAAATAGTCGCCCACTTCCTGACCCGGGCCAGGCAGGAAATTAACGACTCCCGGAGGCAGGCTGACCTCTTCCAGTAGCTCCACGAATTTAGCGGCTATGACCGGGGTGGTGCTGGCCGGCTTCAGCACAACGGTGTTGCCGGAGACGATGGCAGCCGTTGTCATGCCGGCCATAATCGCTAGCGGGAAGTTCCACGGCGGAATGACGATGCCGACGCCAAGCGGGATGTAATAGAGATGATTCTCTTCCTCCTCGTGGACCGTCAGCGGCTGGGGCGCGCTCAGGCGCTGCATTTCGCGTGCATAGAATTCCATGAAATCGATCGCCTCGGCCGTATCGGCGTCGGCTTCGGCACGCGTCTTGCCGGCTTCGAGAGTCATGAGTGCGGAGAACTCGAGCTTGCGCCGCCGCATGATCGCCGCGGCCTTGAACAGATAGCGTGCCCGTTCGCTCGGCTCGGTGTGCTTCCACGTCTCAAAGGTATGCGCTGCCGTCTGAATGGCTTGTTCGGCAAGCTCGGTATCCGCCTGGGACACGACGCCGATGACTTGGCGTTTGCGCGCCGGATTGACCGAATTTGCGGTGCGCTCCGTATGGATTTTGGCACCGCCGATGACCAGCGGGTACGATTGGCCAAGCTCGGCTTCGACCCCGGATAACGCCGCGTCGTATAACTTGTTGTTCCATTCGTTGTTGAAGTCCATAAATGGTTCGTTCCGAAAAGATGCTCGCATGGGGAGGCCCCTCCTTAACATGATATGAATCGAAGCTTCTGGCCAATGGTCCAGCTGCGAATGCGTCATGGTGGCATGGTTAGGAACTCCTGGTGAAAACCTCTATGTAAGATATGTATGTCTTCCTGCATGCCGTCATGATTTTTGCATATGAGTTAGATAGAGTGCATTTTTGGTTTACCTTGCAGAGGGGGCGCGCGCATGGACGGAACCGAGCTTTACCGCAAAGTGATCCTGACGGTGTCCGGCAATAAACTCGTGAAATGGTTGTCGATCAAGTACGGCCGGAAATTGGCGGGCCGATTCATTGCCGGCGATACCTTGGATGAGGCGCTGGATGAAATCGAGAGGCTGAACGCGAAGGGCATTCTTGTCACGCTGGACCATCTGGGGGAGGGCATCCGGACGCTGGACGAAGCAGCCGGGTATCGGGAGGAATATTTGAAGCTGGTGGAAGGGATCGCGAGGCGTGGAGTGCAGTCGAACGTATCGCTGAAACCGACGCAGATGGGCATGGCGCTGGATCTGGAGAAGGCGTACGAGAACATCAAAATGGTGGCGAAAAAGGCGAAAGAGCACCGCAATTTCGTTCGCCTGGATATGGAGGATTCGCCATACACCCAGGCGACGATTGATATGACGCTGCGGCTCCATAAGGAGGGGCTGACCAACGTGGGGACCGTAATGCAAGCCTACTTGTTCCGTACGGAGGAGGACGTCAACAATTTGATGCATGCTGGCGTAAATCTGCGGTTGGTCAAGGGGGCGTACAAAGAGCCGGGAACCATCGCCTTTCAGCAGAAGCGGGAGGTCATTGACAACTATAAGAAGTTGATCAAAATGCATTTTGATCAGGGAGCCTACGTCGCGATTGCTTCGCACGACGACAACATCATCGACTGGGTGAAGGTGTTTGCCGAGCAGAGCCGCATAGGCAAACAGGAATTTGAGTTTCAGATGCTGTACGGGCTGCGGATGAACGATCAGGCTGCGCTTGCGCAGGACGGCTACCGTATCCGGTGTTATATGCCCTACGGAACGATGTGGTACCCGTATTTCACCCGGCGGCTGGCAGAGAAGCCGGCCAACCTGATGATGGTGCTCAAAAATATGTTCAAGTGAGCGGGGGAAAACAGCCAATTGCAATGGAAGCGAGAACGGTAGCTCTTTCTAGCAGCTGTCCTAGAAGGAATAATACGCCTCCGAGCAGTCCATCAGGAAGGAACGCTCCAGCGGCAGGCTGCCTAACCGCTTCCGGGTGATGTGCTGTTGCAGATTGGCCTCCAGATCGGCGAGGGCCGATACGGCGAGCTGCATTCGTACGGATCCCCACTGCTGCTGCTTCTGGGCATAGCGAACGGCCTCGGTCACGGGCATACCTCTCAGCCTCGTAAAGACGGATGCCCAGCGGACCAGATCCGCGAATTCTCTTGTGCTTGGAAGCGCATATTCGGCATACCCGGCCGCGTCTTTACAGCTGATTTTGAACAACCCGCAGTTCCAATCTCGGTCGCTCCAGGGGATAAAGCGTTCAGCCGAGCCCCGGTCGAAACGATATATCTCCATGCAGCGGATGAGCTCTGCATTTAATGCAGGCGATGTGGTTTCGATGACGGGGGCCAGTGCGGCCTCGATGAGTTTCGTCATGGTCTACGCTCCTTTATAGGAATGTTATATGCACGGCAAAAAGGCCCGGTGAGCAGAGTAACCCCGCTCTCCAGGCCTATTTATCGTTAGAGGCCCTGCTACAGTGGCCGCTTCGCTTAAGGCTCGGGTGGTGTTCTCTCTCAAATCGCGCCTACGAGGTTAGCTGACGGATTCGGGCTTGAGAGCACCCTACCGCGATGCCTGATCATCAGGCCTGCGGATTCACCCCATTCACCAACAGAAGCTCCGTTGGCGGTTTTGGTTCCCCCGTCTCCCGATCTGTCGAGAGCTCAGCGTAAACGAATGTTTCGAATGATGGATGAATCATACGCCGGAGGACTCTAAAAGTAAATGGCCATATTGAACGGATACATTCCGAAAATCGATGAAAACCGTAAAAGAAAACGCTTACATTCGGTCGTGACATCTATTATCATGGCAAAATCTCGGTATCTCGATAGATTGCGATAAATACAAGAAAACAAGAGAAATACATAGTATAGAGCAGAATTCAGGAGATAATGGAGCGAAATCGGTCAGATCCTGTTCGACATAAGGCTACATGTGTTTTTGCTCACATTTACTTCCTGCAAGGCCGGACGTATGATACGAACTATGAATTGACGGACATCGGCGGTTGGCATACAGGCAGCCGTTCCATGAAGACCTAAAGGCTGTGTGAGAGCTGCCGTGCTCTTTATGGATCGAATCTCGGGCGAGGGCAACATGGGCCTTCGCTGGAAATGCAGGATGATGCGACTCTCACCGCTCGAACCTGAAGCTGTGCTGTTTTGTCGGACCTGGATGTTAGTCAATGGCTAATAGAATAACATGCTACTCGTTTTTAATTTTCGCTGAGTCCTTGAATGGAAAAGGAACGGGGGAACCAGTCGGGAGATGCATTTGATCTCTCAGGGGTGAATCCCATGGACAAGATAACGGTCTATGGGTAGGGCGACTCTCACGCCCGAATCCGTCAGCTAACCTCGTAAGCGTATCGAGAGAGGCAACGATTGTCGTGGACTTGGGCCACGGTGTATTTCACCGTGTTCTGATGAAGAAGCCTGCGGGAAGAGTTCTTCTCTTTCCCCAGGCTTCTTTGTTGTTGTCTTCTCTTTCTGAACTTTTTAGGAGGAGAACAAAAGATGGAGAAACCGCAGGAGTTTATCCTGGTATCCGCGCCGAACAAGGCCGGGGAAGAATTTATCCGCCAGCTGATCTATATGCGCATTTCGTTTGCGGCCATAGCCAACAACCGGGTTGAGCAGGAGAGGCTGCGAGAACTAGGCTGCACCAACATGATTCTTATCGATACAAGGGATGAACAAACCTGGATCATTCCCGAGTTTCCCGTCAGCAAGGTGTATTTGTTCGAAAGCAGCTTGAACCTGTGCTGCCGCTATTTACGGATCTGCCGGACATGGACGACGGAGTCGATTTATGTGATTACCCATTCCAGCAATCCGCGATTGATATACAAGGGACTGGGTGCCGATGTGGTGCTTCATACGAACCATCATCAGGTATCCTTCCTGATTACATCCATTGTCAGCTAAGCTTCTTGGCTGATGTGACCATGAGGTTTTAGGAGGTTGTATTCATGCAGGATTTATATATGGTGCTTATCTTGGGAGGAACCTACGGACTGCTCATGCTGTTTATGTCCTGGTGCGGACGGGTCATTTCGGAACCGGAGGTGGATTAGTCGTGATGATCATTTTAATATGCACGCTCTTTATTTTTCTATATTTGATTTATGCGCTGATTCACCCTGAAAAATTCTAGGGGAACAGCTGAAGGAGGAAGGCATTCGTCATGGGCATTTTACAAATTGCCATCGTTATACTCGTTCTGGTGCTGCTGGTAAAGCCGCTCGGAACTTATCTATATCAGGTGTTTCGCAATGAGGGGAATGGAACGGATAAATGGTTCTCCTGGTTGGAGAAACCGATCTTCGCACTGATTGGCTTGAAAGAACGCAAGGGAATGACATGGAAAGGGTATGCCATCAGCTTTGTGATAACAAATATCGTGCTCGTCGCGGCGGGGTATTTGATTCTGCGGATGCAGAGAGTATTGCCCTTCAACCCGAACGGTATCGACAATATGGAATCGACCTTGTCATTTTCTACGATCATCAGCTTTATGACCAATACGAATCTTCAGCATTACAGCGGGGAGTCGGGATTATCCTATATGGCCCAGATGGCCGTCATTACGATGATGATGTTCACGTCCGCGGCGACCGGGCTGTGCGTGGCGATTGCGTTTATCCGGGCGGTGACCAGCAAAGGTACAACCGTTGGCAACTTTTTTGAGGATTTCGTCAAAGCCCACACCCGGGTGTTCATCCCGGCCGCATTTATCATTGCGATGGTACTGGTTGCGCTGCAGGTGCCGCAGACTTTGCAGCCTACGCTCAGCGTCACGACGCTTCAAGGAAGCGAGCAGCAAATAGCTGTAGGGCCGGTGGCTGCACTGGAATCGATCAAGCACCTGGGCACCAATGGCGGCGGGTTTATGGGGGTGAACTCGGCGCATCCGTTCGAGAACCCGTCCCCGCTGACCAATGTCATCGAAATCCTGTGCATGTGGAGTCTTGGGGCGGCGCTTCCGTATACATTTGGTTTGTTCGCGAAGAGCCGCAGACAAGGATGGATCATCTTCTCTGTGATGATGACCTTGTTCATCGGATTTCTGTCGCTGAACTATGCGGCTGAAACCAATGGCAATCCGGCGTTGAATCGGCTGGGCATCGACGCATCGCAAGGCAGCATGGAGGGCAAGGAAGTTCGGTTCGGGGTCGCCCAATCCTCCCTGTTCACCACGGTGACGACCGCGGCCACGACCGGGTCGGTCAACAACATGCATGATACGCTCACGCCGCTTGGAGGGATTACGCCGCTGTCCCTGATGATGCTGAACTCCGTTTTTGGCGGAAAAGGCGTCGGGCTGATGAACATGCTCATGTATGCAATATTGGCAGTGTTCCTGGCCGGTCTTATGGTTGGCCGAACACCCGAATTTCTAGGGAGGAAAATAGAGGCGCGGGAGATGAAGCTGATTGCGGTTGTTATCCTGGTGCATCCATTGATCATCCTGGCTCCGACCGCACTTGCGCTGATGACGGATGCAGGGCAGGCGGGCATTACCAATGCGGGCTTTCATGGCATCTCGCAGGTATTGTACGAATACACGTCTTCCGCGGCCAATAACGGTTCCGGATTTGAAGGTCTGTCGGATAACACGCCGTTCTGGAATATCACAACCGGACTGGTCATGCTATTCGGGCGTTACATTTCGATGATTGCCTTGCTGGCAGTGGGCGGCTCGTTGATGCGGAAGCAATGGGTTCCCGAGACGCTCGGGACGTTCCGGACAGATAATAAGCTGTTTGCCGGCATTCTGATCGCGGTGGTTCTGATTATCGGTGCATTGACCTTCCTGCCAGTACTTGTGCTCGGTCCGATTGCTGAGCATCTGACGATCCGTTAATAGAAAAGGTGGCCTATTTCCATGAATAATACGAGAAAAAAAGCGATGTCCAAAGAGATGGTCCGTCAGGCGCTGAGGGACAGCTTCACGAAGCTGAATCCCGTCCTGATGATGAGAAATCCGGTCATGTTTGTTGTGGAAGCCGGGACTCTGGTTGTTCTGTTGATGACGTTATTTCCATCCTATTTCGGGACAGAGGGCAATACCGGATTTAATGTGATTGTGTTTGTCATTCTGCTGTTGACGCTGCTGTTTGCAAACTTCGCAGAGGCGCTTGCCGAAGGACGCGGAAAGGCGCAGGCCGATTCCCTTAAGCAGTCGAAGCAGGAAATGACGGCACATAAAGTGATGGAGAACGGAGGGGTACAATCCGTGCCGTCCACGGATCTTCGCAAAGGAGATATCGTGATCGTCACGCAGGGCGAGATGATTCCCGGGGACGGGGAAGTCATTGCGGGCCTTGCGTCCGTTGACGAATCGGCGATTACCGGCGAGTCCGCCCCCGTCATTAAAGAAGCCGGCGGCGATTTCAGTTCGGTCACCGGGGGGACGCGGGTTGTCAGCGATACGATCCGCGTCCGGATTACGAGCGATCCCGGGGAATCGTTTATCGACCGGATGATCTCGCTTGTTGAAGGAGCCTCTCGCCAGAAGACGCCGAATGAAATTGCGCTGAATACGCTGTTGATCGTCTTAACGCTGATATTCCTGATCGTTGTCGTTACGCTGGCTCCGATTGCGAAGTATCTTGGCATCGAGCTGTCCGTTCCGGTGCTGATCTCGCTGCTGGTATGTCTCATCCCGACCACGATCGGGGGATTGCTGTCGGCGATCGGGATTGCCGGCATGGACCGGGTGACGCAGTTCAATGTGCTGGCGATGTCGGGCAAGGCGGTGGAGGCTGCCGGTGACATCAATACGATGATTCTGGATAAGACGGGTACCATTACGTTCGGGAACCGGATGGCCAGCCAGTTGATTGCCGTCGGCGGCGAATCGCACGCATCGCTTTCGCAATGGGCAGGTGTGAGCTCGCTGCTGGATGAAACGCCGGAAGGACGTTCCGTGCTGGAACTGCTGAAGCAGGAAGGTCTCGAAGCAGATTCAAGCATGACGGCTGAGGCGGAATTCATCGGATTTAAGGCAGAGACCCGGATGAGTGGGATGGACCTCAAGGATGGGCGAAAAGTCCGCAAGGGTGCGGTGGATGCCGTCAAGGCTTGGGTGTTGTCGCAAGGAGGCTCCATCCCTTCGGATTTGACGGCAAACGCTGACGCCATCGCGATAGAGGGTGGAACCCCGCTCGCTGTTGCCGTGGATAACCGCATCTATGGTCTAATCTACTTGAAGGATACCGTGAAGCCGGGGATGAAGGAACGGTTTGACCAGCTGCGTCGGATGGGCATCAAGACGATTATGTGCACGGGCGACAATCCGCTCACCGCAGCGACGATTGCCCGAGAAGCAGGCGTCGATGATTATATCGCCGAGAGCAAGCCCGAGGATAAGATTGCCGTGATCCGCCGAGAACAAGCCGAAGGCAAGCTGGTTGCGATGACTGGTGACGGTACGAACGACGCCCCGGCGCTGGCCCAGGCCGATGTAGGGCTGGCGATGAACAGCGGTACCACCGCAGCCAAGGAGGCGGCCAATATGGTGGATCTGGATTCGGATCCATCGAAGATTATCGAGGTGGTTGCCATCGGCAAGCAGCTGCTAATGACGCGCGGCGCGCTGACTACGTTCAGCGTCGCGAACGATGTCGCCAAATATTTTGCCATCATTCCGGCAATGTTCGCACCCGCCATTCCAAGCATGAATGTTCTGAATGTTATGGGACTGGGTTCTCCCATGTCGGCGATACTGTCGGCGCTGATCTTTAATGCCATCATCATTCCGCTGCTCATTCCGCTTGCGATGAAGGGCGTGGCTTATAAACCGATGAGCTCGTCGAAGCTGCTGCAGCGCAATGTGCTGGTCTATGGCTTAGGCGGCGTGATCGTACCGTTCCTCGGGATTAAGCTGATCGACATGATCGTCCATCTATGGATCTAGATATGATAATCGTACCGGGGAATAGAGATAACTCGAAAATGGTTTACGTGGAAGATATGAAGGAAGGGATCGAGGAACCATGAATAATCCATTGCAAAAATCATCACCGGCACCTCATGCTGTGGCGGATGCGGCCCGTATCTCCCTGGGCATGGCCCTAAGAACGAGCCTTGTATTTATCGTGTTATGCGGGGTTCTCTATCCGCTGATTACGACGGGAGCCGCGCAGCTGCTCATGCCGAAGCAAGCTGGCGGCAGCTTGGTCACGGATTCCGGCGGAAAGGTGGTCGGATCGGAATTGATCGGCCAGAACTTTACGGAGCCTCAATATTTTCACGGCAGGGTGTCCAGCATTGAATATAACGGAGCCGGCTCAGGCAGCAATAACTATGCACCTTCCAACCCGGACCTGATCGATCGGACGAAGGCCTCGATTGAAGCGTGGAAGGAGAGCAACCCGGACGTTCCGGTGAGCAAGGTTCCGATGGATCTGGTTACGAATTCCGCCTCCGGATTGGATCCACACATCTCGCCACAGGCCGCGGAAATTCAGATTCCGCGGATCAGCAAGCTGACCGGAATTACGGAGGCAGAACTTAATCAGTTGGTAGAGGAGCATATAGAGGGACGGGACTTGGGCGTGTTCGGTGAACCGCGCGTCAATGTGTTGAAGCTGAACCTGGCGCTTGCCGAGCTTTTTGATTGATCATGGACCCGTTTCGGAGAAAATCACCGGAGGAAATTTTAAGGTCGATTGCGAAGCTCCACCATGGAAGGCTTAAGGTATATATCGGGGCCGTAAGCGGTTCGGGAAAAACCTATCATATGCTTCGCGAAGGACATACCTTGAGACTGCAAGGCATCGATGTTGTCATATGCGCGGTATCCACGATGCAGCGTCCGGAAACGGTCGAGCAGGTCCGGAATCTGGAGCGGGTGCCCAGCATCCATTGGGTGGAGAACGGCGTAAAGAAGAAGGATCTTGATCTGGATCTGCTGGTGCAGCGCAACCCGGAGGTGGTACTTGTCGATGGGCTTGCCCACCGGAACCGGAAGGGGGCGAAGCATGCCACGCGGCTGGATGACATCCGATTTCTGTTAAGCCGGGGGATTAGCGTCATCACGACGGTCAATGTGTATGAGCTGGAGGACGTCCAGGGTATTGCAGTCAAGCTGACAGGCATTAAGGCTAGTTATACGGTTCCTGCCGATACGCTAGAAAACGCAGACGAGGTGGTGCTCATTGATGTAACGCCTGAAACGATGCTGGAGCGGGCACAAGGCGGCTTGCTCGGGGATGGCAGCGTATGGAAGGAGGGTAATCTGGCCGTGCTTCGGGAGCTAACGCTTCGCCTCGTAGCAGAAGGGGTAAACCACTCGCTGGAGCGGCACCGTAAGGAACGGGGATTGGTCGGCCCATCGGGAGCCCATGAGCGAATATTGGTATCCACCCAGTATCATTGGAACGGATCCATTTATATGCGGCGCGGACAGCAGATCGCGAAGAGATTGAACGGCGAGCTTATGGCCGTTACGTTTGTGAATCCGAGGTTAGAGCTCACGAAAGAGCAGGCGGCCTTCAAGCGATCTTTGCTGAAACTGTCGGAGCGTATCGGCGTCAAGCTTGAAGAGCTTCCTCTCCGCTCGCGTAGGAAGCTGGCCGACGTGCTTGTTCAATATGCGTTGGAGCACCATGTGACCCGCATTGTGCTGGGTCACTCGAAGCAGACCCGCCCGCAAGAGATGCGGCAGGGCTCGCTCCTTCAGGATCTGCTGAAGAAAACGCGCGGGATCGATATATTTATTGTGGCAGATCGGGCGGCGCATGACGGAGAACGGATCATCCCGGCGCAGATCCATCCGCGGCGAGTTTCCTCCGATTCGTTTCACCGATTGAATGAGCAAGAGCTGGACCGGAAGATGGAGCAGGTCAAGCGCGGGCGGTTTAAAGTCTATATCGGGGCTGCTCCGGGCGTGGGCAAGACGTATGCGATGCTGCGCGAAGGCAATGATCTGCTAA
The DNA here is from genome assembly GCF_025142895.1 of Paenibacillus sp. p3-SID867. Taxonomy (NCBI): domain Bacteria; kingdom Bacillati; phylum Bacillota; class Bacilli; order Caryophanales; family Paenibacillaceae; genus Paenibacillus; species Paenibacillus sp. p3-SID867. Next base: position 223,063 of record NZ_JAMBDM010000005.1, on the reverse strand, counting down.
AGAAGGAGTTGGCCGTTCTTACCGGACTGTTGGAGACGCACGGCCGGATGGATACGCGATCACAGATCGGTGATCTTGAGGTTCTTCCGCGCAAAGAGATGGACTACCAGGGATCACGCCTTGAGGAGATGGATACCGATGAGATCATTCGTCGCAGGCCTGACGTGGTTCTTGTGGATGAGCTGGCGCATACGAATGTTCCCGGAAGCCAGCACAAGAAACGGTATGAAGACGTGCTGGATATTCTGTCGGCCGGCATCTCCGTCATTACGACCATGAACGTGCAGCATTTGGAGAGCTTGAATGATGCCGTCAAGCAAATGACCGGCGTTCGTGTTCGCGAGACGGTGCCTGATCATATTCTGCAATTGGCCGATGAGGTTCAGCTCATCGACGTCACGCCGGAGTCGCTGCGGCAGCGGATGAAGGACGGGAAAATTTATGCGCCGGAGAAAATCCCGCAAGCCCTTGGACATTTTTTTAAGACGGGAAATCTCATTGCCTTAAGAGAGCTTGCCTTAAGAGAAATTGCGGATGATGTGGACGAGAGACTGGAGTCATGGCAGCGCAGCAGTTCGCTGCGGGGGCCGTGGCGGCGCGAGGAGATTATCTATGTCATACTTGGTGAAGGTCCCCAGGGAGAGCGGCTCATTCGCCGCGGCTTCCGGATCGCCCATCGGCTGAAAGCGGCCTGGTATGTGGCATTCCCTCTGGAGCGGCATCACAGTCTGCCTCTTGATGACGAACAGCGCCTGACGGCGCTTCAGACTTTAACGGAACGTCTCGGGGGAACGTTCACTGTGCTGCCGGTAAACAAGGGGCCAACCCGCGCCGTTTCTTCTCAATTGGTCGCAGCAGCAGATGCGGTCAAGGCCACCCAGTTGATTATCGGGCAGCCGCAGATGGCCGGATGGAAGCTGTACGCCCAGCGGAGAATGATCCGGGGCCTGCTAAGAAGCGCAAGGCATATGGATGTGCTGGTGGTTGCGGATTACGATCCGCACGTTTGACGGCTTAAGCGGAGGGAGCTGAACGTTTTGAGAGGAGCGGGGACACAAGAGGCATTGAAAATGCAGGAAATGCAGGAAATGCAGCAAACGCAGTAAACGCAGCAAACGCAGTAAACGCAGGAAACCGCAGTAGACGCGGAGAACGCAACAATTCGGAAAGCAAGAACACCGAGAACGAACATGGAACGAACATGGAACGAACCCTCCGGAAGGCAAGAACACAGAAACCCAACAAACGTGGAAACGGAAGAACGCAAACATGACGAGTGAGTTATGCAATACTAACACAATTGACACGGATAACACCAAAAAGCCCACAGACCTATAATTAAAAGGTCCTGTGGGCTTTTCCATGCTGCCAAACTGCTGATACGCAGGCTTGTCCTATGATTCACCCGACAATGTGCGGTCGCCGGTCAAATATTTCTCGGTCAAGATGGAGAGCAGGCGAATGCCGACTTCATTCTCTCCGCCTTCGGGAATGATCAGGTCGGCGTACTTCTTGGAGGGTTCGATGAACGCCTCATGCATCGGCTTGACGGTTGTCAGATACTGATTATGGATCGACTGGATGGTCCGGCCGCGGTCCTCGATATCGCGTACGACCCGGCGAAGCAGGCGTACATCGGGATCGGTATCCACAAACACTTTAATGTGAAGCAGCTTGCGCAGATTCTCATCGGACAGCACGTGCAGGCCTTCAATGATGACGATGTTGTTCGGCTTCAGTTCGATGGTCTGATCCGTGAAACGGGCATGGGCGGTAAAATCATACACCGGTGCGAATGCGGGCTGTCCGGTTTTCAAAATGCCGAGATGTTCGACAAGCAGTTCGTTGTCAAAGGCAAACGGATGATCATAGTTAATCGCTTCGCGTTCCTCGAAACTGAGCTCCTTATGATCCTTGTAATAGTTATCCTGCGAAATAAAAGTGACTTTATCTGAACCAAGACGGTCAATGACAGAGCGGGCAACCGTCGTTTTGCCCGATCCGGTGCCGCCGGCGATACCAATTATGAGCATGGCGAATCCATAACCCTCCCTAGAGTTTGCAATTTTATTATTGTAGCACAGCATGCGCTTATTTTCACTATGGGGACATAGAGCAAAAGATGGGATTTCCCCTATGTTCTTTATTCTTACCATGGAATAGCTAACCGAATCTGTATGTCTTATCATAGAGGATAGACTAACCATTGAATTTTTTTCGGAGGGATGATCATGCATTATACGGCAATTTACTCATGCAAGCCCGCCCTATACATCCAGCAGGAAGAGCATCGTGGGAACATCGATTGGAACCGGTATGAAGCGGTAGCCCTGAGCGATACCGTGACCGGGCTTGCTGCAAAGGAAGCGACCGAGGTTCGCGCCTGCTGGAGCTCCGAATACCTTTATGTACGGTTTGTTTGCCAGGATTCTCATATCGTATCGGAGTACCAGCATCGGGATGATCCGCTGTATGAACAGGATGTCGTGGAATTGTTTATAGACGAAGCAGGAACGGGAATGGAATATATCGAGCTTGAGGTGAGTCCGAACAATATTATATTTGACGCCCTGATCCGTAATGATGGAGGGAAGTCGATCACAAGCAGCGATATTCATTGGGATCTTACCGGTCTTCAAACCTCGGTAGAGCATGACGGTAAGGGGAATTTGATTTATGAAATTCGCATTCCGGCTGCGACCTTCAAGAATCCTCCGCAAGCGGGACGAAGCTGGAACGTGAATTTTTACCGCATTGATGAGGACACCGAAGGAAACCGGGAATATCAGGCATGGAGCCCGACCGGTGAGGTGAATTACCATATTCCTTCGCGTTTTGGGAAGCTGGAGTTTGTCGATGTGATTTAGCATATCCATATAAACCAGAAGGCCGCATCGGTGGATTTTTATATCTGCAGTGCGGCATTCTTGTGTTAATCCTCCGATAGGAGAACGGGCTATCTCTGTCCCGCAATGGCCTATCCCTGGTATCGAATTAGCTGATTCCGGTCATGAAATAGCTGCGCTTCAGCAGCCAGAAATCCCCCAGGGTGTTTTCATAAAAGAACCAAAACGAACATCTCAAGAGGGATTTTGTCCCTTTTTTTGCATGCCGCAGGACATGTTGTTTTCATTGCAGCGTTCTATATACTTTTTAGTAAAAGGAAGCACTCGGCTTTGAGTGAACATGCAATCAACGGAGGTTATTTTATGAATGCTGTCATGGATAGACTGATGCTCGAGCTTGAGCAGCAGTTGGAGGAGAAGGTCGCCGAAGATCTTCGGGATTTGCTGGATGAATATAAACAATTGGAGGGGGCGGCACCTGACCAATTTCAACTTTTTGAAGCGGAGTTCGGGATCGAGCTGCCGCAGGACTTTCGTTCGTTTTACAGTAAGAAGAACGGCAGCGGATATGGGTTTCACGTGCTCTACCCCGGTAATGAAGGGGATGGGGAATACACGCCGTTTTATCTGATGAGCCTGGATGAGATGAGGGAGGTCAAAGCTTATTTCTGCGAACGGGATGAACCGCTGGATGCGTATTACAGTCCGGAGGAAATACAGCAGCTGGATCCGGAGATTAAGCCGTACCTGTTTCACAAGGCTTGGTATCCGTTTGCCACGATGGCAGGCGGGTCGTTGTATCTGATGCTGGATTTCGATCCGGCTGAGCCGGGAACGTCCGGGCAGATCATCATGTACGTGCATGATCCTGATTTTGTGTATTATATCGCGCCTTCCTTCACGGAGCTGCTTCAGGCGTCAAACCGCAATCTGCGCACCGATATTGAAGAGGTGGGCTACTGATGGAACGCCACGAAGCCTCCTGATGCTTGCAACAGCGTCGCTTGTGCGGGTCATCTGAAGAGAAGGACTTGCGAGGGGAGGTGACAGCATGAAAGGCAGGCGGGTCCTCTGGGGAGTGATCATACTGGTGGCAGCCACGTTGTTGATACCTGGTTACTTTATTGGGCGCACGTATGGGCTTTTTCAGAATGAGGTGGTCCTGGCCAAATACCAGCTGGCCGTTGATGTGGATGGTGAACAAGTAGATGCTTGGCCGCTGCTGGCCGGCTTTGCCGCAACCGATAAACAAGGGGAACTTCGTCCGTTGTACTACAGGTTGGAAGGGTCTGACCTCAACATGCTGTATCAATTGGCATATGGGCAGTTCGAGGTGGAGGCTTCAAAGGATAATCCTTTCTTGGCAGGGAGGGTCCAGTATGGCCATCTGGAGAACGATTATATCAAGACGCAAAAAGAGTATGTGAACGCAAAGGAATGCCGGCAGAACATGATCTTTTATAATGACCGTAAAGAGCCGATATTTACATATGATCCGGACGCCAAGGCGGATGGGGAGATGGTGAAAGAAATAATCACCGCAGGCATGACACGTTCCAACGGCCAAGGAGGATCGGGAGTCGTAGAGGACAAGTATCTGAATGTCACCCGATTGTTCGAGGAGAAGCTGGGCATCAGCATGCGGGTCCAGGTGGATAAGGAACGCAGGCTGGCCACGCTCCATCTGGAGCGGCTTAAATAGAATGCAGGTATCTAAAAAGCGAGGTGTTTTACATATGCAGCATACGAAAATGACTCAAGAGGTGGACCTCACTATTTCGCACCATCAGATCCAAGTCCGCTCACGGGACTTTGATGAGGATTTGTGCCAATGGGGAGAAACCAATATCAAGCAGGGCGTTGTCATACATCCCGGTTATCTCACCTTTGATCCTATCCCTGATGATGCATTCGGCGCCTGGGTGAAGCTGGCCTTGAAAGAGGCGTTCATCGAAGATCCGAAAGCGCAGCGGCGGATGGTCGTGCCGTTTGACGTTCTGGATCCCGGGAAGCTGGAGCTGTTGTCGGTCATGTCGGACGCCGCTATTGAGCTTCCGCTGCAAGCAGCGCGATATGCACTGTACTTTGAGATTTGCGAGGATGAAGAAGTGTATTATCGCTTCACTTTTGTTTATGAGGGAGAAAGGGTTCAAGCTCGGTATCTGATGGATGATGAATGGGGCGGCAAGGCTGGAGAAGCATTGTCGTTGGGGTATTGTTGACGGATTGCTGCACTATAACAGGCAGCGGAAGGCCTCGCTTGAGGTAAACGTTTTTAACTTAACATGAAAATATGAAGAGGCCGTCTCCGTGTTGGAGAGGGCCTCTTTTTTACCGTATGCTGTGCTGTCCCTGCCTGTGGAAAGATCGTGTGCAGGAGGCGCAGATGTTAAATAGGGTGGATCTATTATTTTGCAGCGGTCACCGTTATCTGGCCATGCTTGCTCTGATCTGCATTCAGATTCAGAACGTCTGTCAGGAAAGCAAGCGGAACATAGACGTGGCCTTTTTTCATGACAGGAGCCGAACCCAGCGAACGTGGGGCCATTTTGCCCAAAGTGTAAGCATCCTTGTTCAGCTTCACCGCGCTCCAGACGGCTCCCTTGGAGATTTCCGTGGTTTTGCTCTTGCCGTTCCACTTGACATTGAACTGCAGCTGGCGCAGCACGGATACCTGAACCATGAGCTTGCCGTTGTTATCTTTGTAATAAGCGCCTGATTTCAACACGGCTGCAGCAGGCTTTATGTTGGATCCTTTACCCGGCAGCTTTACGGCAAATTCCGGTGTACCTGTGGCTCCAGGGGCAATGCTGTATTTTTGGAATACGATATAGGCCTTTCCGTCCGCGACATAGAAGGCTTGCTCCGCGTCTATGCCTTGAAACCCGTCTTCGTTCGCGAAGTAATGGTCTTGATCCGCGGCAATCGCCGTTTTGACCGCTTGATCCACGATGGATTTGTAATCCTTGCCGAACAGGTCTTCAAGCGTCACGCGCTGTGCTTCGGCTTCGTTCGTGAAGTTGTACGTATCCACGCGGGGATCGCCATTGTTCATCCCGATGCCTTCGGTGATGACCTTAAGGGAGATCAAGCTGTCGTCTTTACCATCCGATGTGAGCTCATAAGTGATGTTCAGATGATAAGGGTGCATGGTATAGCCGTTCTTTTGTGCATTTGCAGCAGCTTCCGCCGCTTCTTTCTCCCATTTGTCCATATCCTTGGAGGCATGGGATTCGATAATGTCGTTCAACTGGTCTTGATATTTGGCGTCAGTCAAACCTTGTAATACAGGGATCTTAATATTGGTTTCCAGCCATTTTTGCTTGGATTGCAGCGTTTTGGATGTTATCAGTTGCGGGGCAACGGTTGGAGCGGTCACCCGATTCGTGCTCGCTGCAGCTTTGGTTTCGGCATGGACATGAGCGGATGGCAGACCCGAAGCGGAGATCATCAGGATGCCCGCTAATCCGGCAGCCGCCAGGGTTTTGGTGATTGGGGTTGTGTGCTTCATTGTTTTTTTCATGTTATGTTACCTCCATGTATATGGTTGATATCTACTATTTGTGATCTGCATTCGCCTTGATCTATCGGATGTATTTGCTGCTGACGAGATGGTCTGCGATTACTTCTGTTGGGATCGTAAATTCCACGACGCCCATATAGCCGGGTGCAACTTCGTATTCATTGAAGCTGATGACCAGTTTGCCGTCTTGGTTGATATAGAAATTTTGGTCCTTGGCGATCGTGTGGAACAGATCCTCTGGTGCATCGGACTCCACGCCAGGCTGCTCCACCCAGTAGATGTTGTCCGAATTATTCTGCATCTGGTAGCGCATCTGCTCCTTGATATTGCCGCTGATGACCTGGATATAACGATCATCCTTGAACAGACTCGGTAGCGTGATCACCATCTGGTTCTTCTTGTCGATCGTATCGTATTTTCTGGATTCGGCAGAGCCTCCAGCAGATTCGACAATATAACGCGAAAGCGTCAGCAGTTGTTCATTGTCGGTAATCACTTCATAACCGCTAGTAAGACTCAGATGCGCGCCGCCTTCTTTATTTAACAGGGCCACTTCGTCTTTGAAGTTCTCATACAGTTTCTTGTTTTCTTCCAGGTATTTGTTATTCAGGGTTTGCTCAAGCTCCGTATTTCCTAGGTTGGCAATGCCGGGTGTTTCGATATGCACTTCCGTGTTATCGTCTTGCTCGGCATATTCACGGATGGTGATCACCTTGATGATATGGCCCAGAACCGGCACATCGGACATGGCCTGGGCCAAGGCAGGGCTGGTATTCACTCCGGCGAACAGTAGGATGCATGCAGCTGCGCTACTAGCGAGCCAGGGCAGCGCTCTATTTTTTTTTCGTCTGGTTGCTATGGTCTTGTTGACAATCGAGCTTAGTTCGTCAGGAATAGGAGTGCTCTCGTACTGCTCTTTCATCCTATTCAGCTTGTCATGCATTATCGTTGTGCCTCCTCTTGATCTTCCTCGCTTAAGTTCACCCGCAGTCTCTGTAATCCTTGGTATAATCTCGTTTTCACCGTGCTGACGTTCTCGTGGAGCACTTCGGCAATTTCGTCAATCTTCATATCTTCAAAAAACCGGAGTATGATGACGACCCGATACTTGTCGGGTAATTCCTCCAAAGATTGGGCCAGATCCAGATTCGGATAGTGGTCATGGCTGCCGGGTAATATAACCTCCAGGTTCTCGTCGTCCATGACGTGGACTTTTTTCTGTTTTCTAATGAAATCCAGGGAGGTTGTTACAATAATTCGGAAAAACCAGCTTTTTAGTGAACCCGTCTGCTTCAGCTTTTCCATGGATATAAATGCTTTGTGGATCGCGTCCTGAACGATATCGAGGGCATCCTCTTTATTTCTAACGTAGCTGTATGCCAGCCGGTAGGCGCTGTCCTGATGTTCGGTTATGCATTGGATAAGAAGCTTCTCAAGCTTCCGGCCGCCTCTCATGTAAATATGACACTCCTTTGGGCCCGCGCGGGTAACCATCAATTGCAATTGACTTACGGAAGCAAGACGTGCGAGTCTTGCAAAAAGTTTGATTCTACGAAAAAAAATTTTATATGCGTTTCTGTCTCATTATTCAGCCCAGCCTTCCAGAATCGCAACAAGAAAAAGACCCCAGTTTTCACTGGGGTCCGGGACGCATGGGTTATTCGTGCTCATATTTCTGGATAACAATCGCCGAATTATGTCCGCCGAAGCCGAAGGAATTCGACATGCCAATCCGAAGCTCGGCGTTTCTCGCCTGGTTCGGTACGTAATCCAAATCGCATGCCGGATCGGCATGTTCCAGATTGATCGTCGGCGGTATGACGCCTTCCTGCAAGGATTTCACGAGGGCGATGGCCTCCACGCCGCCGGATGCGCCCAGCATATGTCCGGTCATCGACTTGTTCGCCGTTACCGGAATGCGATACGCCTCCTTGCCAAACACCTGCTTAATGGCCGCTGTCTCCGAACGGTCACCGATGACCGTGCTTGTGGCATGGGCGCTGATGACATCCACGTCGGCTGGGGCGAGGTTCGCCTCGGTCAGGGCCAGCTTCATCGCCCGTGCCGCGCCGTTGCCGTCTTCCGGCGTGGCGACCATATGATAGGCATCCGAGCTGGCACCGTAACCGATGACCTCGCCCAGAATGACGGCGCCTCTGCGTAAGGCATGGGAGAGCGACTCCAGAACGAGGATGCCGGCACCTTCCGCCATGACAAATCCGTCCCGGTCCGTATCAAACGGCCGGCTGGCCCGGCCCGGTTCATCGTTGCGGGATGAAAGGGCGGTTGCGTTCGCGAAGCTGGCCAGCGAAATATCGGTCAACGCCGCTTCAGATCCTCCCGCAATAATCACGTCGGACCGGCCAGCCTGAATGTTAAAGAAAGCCTCGCCGATCGCGGTATTGCCGATCGAACATGCCGTAACCGGGGCCAGCGTGGAGCCCAGCGCCTTGTATTTAATGCTGATGAGCGCGGCCGCCATATTGGGAATCATCATGGGTACCAGGGTTGGACTGACCCGTTCGGGCCCCCGCGATGACAGCGTGCCGCTCTGATTCATCAGGGTCTGGATGCCGCCGATTCCGGAGCCGACGTAGACCCCCATCCGCTCATGATCGATCTGATCAAGATCGAGTCCCGACTGACTTATGGCTTGATCCGCCGCAGCCAGAGCAAACTGGCAGAAGCGGTCCATACGCCGGGCTTCCTTGGCGCCGAACAGCGCGTTTGCGTCGAATTCCTTTACGGCACCTGCTATTTGTACCTTCTGTCTTGATGTGTCCAAAGTTTCTATATGTGTAATACCGGACTCTCCTCGTACAAGCCGGGACCAGAACGTCTCAACATCATGGCCCAGCGGCGATATGACGCCCATACCGGTGATAACGACTCTTTCCATGGTTCAACAGCCTCCTTTAAGACTTTATAACTTGTCAATCTTAAGGTTATAATGTCACGTGTAGTATCCTATTACAAGATACCGTTTATCCTAGTATAAATACTGCTATCCTTAGTTGGATGAAGGAGGCTTATAAGATGAATTCCCAGGTTAGACTCCAAGCGTTGTCGGCTTTCCTGAAAGGACAGCGTGCCAAAATCTCGCCCGAGTCCGTCGGATTGCCGCCCGGGTCACGAAGAAGGACACCGGGCTTGCGCAGAGAAGAGGTGGCCCAGCTGGCGGGTGTCAGCACCACTTGGTACACCTGGCTCGAGCAGGGACGCGACATCCAGGTGTCGTCGTCCGTGCTGGACTGCGTCGCCAATGCGCTACAGCTGAACGCGGATGAGCGAAGATATCTGTATTCTCTGGCGCTGGAGAGCGGGGCGGAGCCTTATACGGTCAAACAAGAAGCGGTGCAGATCAGCCCGTCTCTGCAAAAAATCATCACCGAGCTGAAATATTGCCCCGTCATGATATCGGATCGGATGTGCAACATCGTGGGATGGAACCGTGCGGCTGCGTATGTGTTCCTTGATTTTGACCGTATTCCGCCCGAGGAGCGGAATATGATCCGGCTGCTTTTCACCCGCAGGGAGTTTCAGCGGCTGGCGGTAAATTGGGAGCAGTTCGCCAGCGGCTTCCTGTCGATGTTCCGATCCTATTACGGTCAATATGTCGAGGATGAGTGGTATGACCGTTTTCTGGAAGAGATGAAGCAAGGGCATCCGGATTTCAATCGGATGTGGGAGCAGAGCCAGGTCAGCTACGCCCCGGAAGTACATCTGGAATTCCGGCATGCCAAGGCCGGGAAAATGGTATATGAGCTCACGTCGCTCAAAGTGTACGGAAATAATGATCTGCGGTGCAGCATTTATACGCCAGCTCCGGATACGACCACGGAAGCAAAGCTGCGGCAGCTGATGGAGGAGAAGTAGCGGAGGGAGTGGGACCCGGTGATGCTATAGAAGGGATTTGCGGGGGCCGATGACGCTATCGAGGGGAGTGGCAGGGCTGGGTGATGCTATTGAGGGGAGTGGCGGCGCTGGCTGCTCCTGTTGCTCCCGGTGTAGGATTCGGTTGCTGCTTGCTGTTGATGCGCTGAGGTAAGGGACTCCAGTGGCGTGTGCACTTGCTGTACCAAGAGTAGGGATTTCGTTGCTGTTGCACTAGCTGCACCTGAAGTAGAGGACTCCAGTTCCGATTGCACTTGCTACACCAAGAGTAGGGATTTCGTTGCTGTTACACAAGCCGCGCCTGAAGTAGAGGACTCCAGTTCCGATTGCACTTGCTGCACCAAGAGTAGGGATTTCGCGCCGACACTTACTGTTCTTGAAGTCATCTACTACTTGTTGCTCCCGACCTATCGGACTCCAGTTCCGCTATATTATGAGAAAACGCCATATTTTCAAACTTAGCGGACACCAGGTACGTTATTGGGCTCGTATTCGGCGTTTTCATCGTTTTTTACAGTAAATAACGGAACTAGGGTCCGTTCGAGTTCAAAAAAGGTGGATTTTTTCCTGAATAACGTATTCTGTGTCCGGTTATGGATGGTATCGCCACCTATTGACCTGCTACCAGGGCCAACGTTCTGGTACTGACTATCTTGCGCAGGTGAGGCGGAATCCATGCCGACACTTACTGTTCTTGAAGTCATCTACTACTTGTTGCTCCCGACCTATCGGACTCCAGTTCCGCTATATTATGAGATAACGCCATATTTTCAAACTTAGCGGACACCAGGTACGTTATTGGGCTCATATTCGGCGTTTTCATTGTTTTTTTTAGTAAATAACGGAACTAGGGTCTGTACGAGTTCAAAAATGGTGGATTTTTTCCTAAATAACCTATCCTGTGTCCGTTTATGGATGGTATCGCTGCCTATAACCCTGCTACCAGGCGCGACGTTCTGGTACTGACTATCTTGCGCAGGTGAGGCGGATTTTGCGCCGACACTTACTGTTCTTGAAGTCATCTACTACTTGTTGCTCCCGACCTATCGGACTCCAGTTCCGCTATATTATGAGAAAACGCCATATTTTCAAACTTAGCGGACACTAGGTACGTTATTGGGCTCATATTCGGCGTTTGCTTCTTTTTTTGGAGCAAATAACGGAACTAGGGTCCGTTCGAGTTAAAAAAAGGTGGATTTTTTCCTAAATAACGTATTCTGTGTCCGGTTATGAATGGTATCGCCACCTATTGACCTGCTACCAGGCCCGACATTCTGGTACTGACTATCTTGCGCAGGTGAGGCGGATTACCCTCTAAGCAAGAGTATCTCAAGTTGATGCGGATTATCTTCTAAGCAAGAGTATCTCAAGTTGGTGCGGATTATCTTCTAAGCAAGAGTATCTCAAGTTGATGCGGATTACCTTCTAAGCAAGAGTATCTTAAGTTGAGTCGGATTACCTTCTAAGCAAGAGTATCTTAAGTTGAGTCGGATTATCCTCGTAAGCGAGAGTCTCTAAGTTTGAACCGGATTACCCAAGACACTGGACTTCAACTGGTTTGAACCTTAGAATCCTTAGTCATACAAGCTTCATGCGCGTAAACAAAACGAAATCCCGCTAAGCATTAAACTCCTCCAAATAACAAAAACCCCGTGTTGGCTCAGTGCCTCCGAAAAATGGCAAGTTTTTCAGTGGCCGTGTCCGCACACGGGGCTTTCTACTATTTAATGGTTATAGAGCTGCATCTGGAAGCCGCCCAGAAATTCCTCAGGCATTCCGCTGTGCTTCACCCCTTCGGGCCCGAGAACCATGCTAGCCTGACCGTTTACTCCTTGATAGCCGAGATTATGCCCAGTCGCGCCGCAGCGTGAAGAGATCCTTCAGCTCATCGGTGGACAGCTCGGTAATCCAGCCCTCGCTGCTTGCGATAACCTGATCGCTCAGCTGCTGCTTGCTCTCCAGCATCTCATCGATCCGCTCTTCGAGCGTCCCCATGGAGATGAACTTGTACACTTGGACATCCTTGGTCTGTCCCATCCGATAAGCGCGGTCGGTCGCCTGATTCTCGACCGCGGGGTTCCACCAGCGGTCGAAGTGGAACACATGGTTCGCCGCGGTCAGATTCAGACCTACGCCGCCGGCCTTGATGGAGAGAATCATGACATTCGGCTGCTCTTCGGGCGGCAGGGTCTGGGATTGGAACTGCTCGATCATGCGGTCGCGCGTCCGCTTCGGCGTGCTGCCGTTCAAATACAGCACGGGCTCACCCAGCTCTTGATGCAGCACCTGCCGCATCATCTCGCCCATGCCGATATACTGGGTGAAGATCAGGCAGCGCTCGCCTTCGTCCCGCAGTTCCTTCACCATGGACAGCAGCCGCTCCAGCTTCGCTGAACGGTTGACCACGGCCTCGGTATCAAGCAAGCCGCCGCCTCCCGGCAGTTCCGGGAGCGGCTCCTTCGTCAGCAGAGCCGGATGGTCGCAGAGCTGCTTGAACTGCGTCAGAGCTGCCAGAATGGCGCCTTTGCGCTCAATGCCCTCAAGCTTTTGCATGCGTTCCAGGAGACTGCTCACGGTCTGATCATAAAGCGCGCCTTGCTCGGCCGTAAGATGGATATAAGTCTTCATCTCGTTTTTGTCCGGCAGGTCGAGCTGAATCGAGGGATCCTTTTTCTTGCGCCGAAGCATGAAGGGCTTGATCAGCTTCTGCAGATCGGCCGTGCGCTGCTCGTTCTTGTCTTTTTCGATGGCCTGGATGAACCGGAGATTGAACGCCCGCAGGCTTCCAAGATATCCGGGATTGATGAAGTCATAGATGGACCACAGTTCGGATAACCGGTTCTCAATCGGTGTGCCGGTCAGCGCGACGCGATGCCTTGCCGGAAAGCTCCGCACGGCAGCGGATTGCTTGGTGTCCGCATTTTTAATGTTCTGGGCCTCGTCGATGCCGATCGTTTCCCACTTCATGTCTCTTAACATTTCTTGATCAAGCGTCGCCGTAGCATAAGAGGTAAGGATAATATCGGCTTGGTAAGCCTCATGATAGAAATCCTCGCTGCTGCTGCGTTTCCCGCCGTAGTGCAGCATGACCCGGAGCGACGGGGCAAACCGTTCAAGCTCCTTCTGCCAATTGCCCAGCACTGAGGTGGGACAGATCAGCAGGGAGGGGAGGCGTCTTTCTTCCCGCTGCACCGTTATCTCCTTCACGTGCAGCAGGTAGGCGATAAACTGCACGGTTTTGCCAAGACCCATGTCATCGGCAAGGCATGCACCGAGCCCGTAACGCCGCAAAAAGGCAAGCCAGGCAAAGCCGTCATGCTGATAAGTCCGCAGCTCGGCCTTCAGCCCAGCCGGGACAGGGAGGCTCGGCCATTCGTTTTGGCGGCCGAGCTGGCCTATGAGCTTCACGAGGTGCTCGTTCAGTTCCACCTCAAGCTTGATCCGCTGCGGATCCTGTGTTTCCTCCGAATCCTGCTTCGTCTGCTCCGACTCATCGTTGTTCCCGAGCAGATGAAGGTGCAGAATATCTTGAAACGATAGGCCTTCCTCACGGTCTACGCCCGCCATCATCTGGCGGATTTGGGCAACCAGGGCGGGATCCAGCGGAATCCACTGCCCCCGGAACCGTACCAGCCGTTCGTTCCGGGCAACAAGCTCGGCGAATTCTGCCTCGGAAAGGGTAGCTTCCCCGATGGCGATGCGCCAATCGAAATTGACCAGCGCGTCCAGACCGAACAGGGAACCGCCGCTGCTTCGCTCGGCGTTCTCGCCCTCGCCCGAGCGTACCTTCGCCCGCAGCTTGGGCTTCTTCTTGCTGGCGGCTTCCCACCATGCGGGCAGCAGGACCAGCCAGCCTGATTGGAGCAGCCGCTGGCTGTCGTCGGTCAGGAACTGCCATGCGGCCTCGTCGGACAGCGGTCTACCGAGCACGTCTTCAGCCGGAGCGTGAAGCACTCTTGCCGGCAGTGCTGCCTGCAATCCTTGGAGCCAGCCGGGGGACCGCTCCTTGATATGGGGTGTCCATGTCTCGGGCCACGATCCATATGCCTGCCCGTCTTCAGCAAGACGAACGGCTGCAAGCGCCGCGGCGTCTTGCTTGTCTTGCAATACAAGACGAAGACGCCATGCGGCTTCTTCTTCATCAGGCTCCAACAATTGCAGCAGCGGCCGGAATGGAGCGGTATCCGGTCGCCATCCGATGGCGATCAGCCATGACTTGTCGTCCATGCCCTCGGCTGCCGTGCGGTTCCGCGAGAAGAGAAGCGGGTATTCTCTGCGCAGGTCAGCCGCCGCCTCTTCGCTGCCGTAACACTGGTCTTGAACGGCGGCGGAGAACGCTGCCCGCAAGCCTTCATTCCATATCTCATCAGCATTCAACAGGGACAGACGGGGCTGCTCTTCCGCTGTGAACGCCTCTGTATCCCAGATCCATTGCAGCTTGCCCGATTTGAAGGCGCTCAAGCTCGGGGCATATTGCTTATCCTGAATGCAAGCTGCCAGCGAAGGCGCAAGTTCAATGAAGGGAAGGCAATCCTCGTCCCATACCCATTCAATATGTTCGAGCAGCCGTCCATCCGCAAAGAACGGTATGACCTGCTCGGAAGGCAGGATGACCACTTCCATGTCCTGAACGGATTGAACGGTAAGCTCTATTCCGTAGAAGGAAGGTTCGTGCCACGCGAATAAACGGTGCTTCAGGTATTGTCCGGACACATAACCCTGCATGACCGTAGAGCCGTATATGACGGCATCTCCGTATTCGCTTAGCGCCATGTGGACCGTGATGGTTTCAGTGTGTCTGCTCATGATATCAGCTTTCCTCTCCGCAGCTCTTCCTGGAATGCGCGAAGCCGGCTGTTTCGTACAGATAACGAGATAATGAACAGATCCCAGCGCTCCTGCTGCTTGAGCTTTTTATATAGCTTGGCTAACCGTTTGAGCAGCTTGACGGCTGCTTTATAGCCGGCTCGGTTCTTATGAAGGATGTACCGCTCGACGGCCTGATGGTAAAAAGGCAGCAGCAGCTCGGGGGCGTTCTTCTCGATCGGTGCCAGCTCGCTGACCCGGAGCTCCAGCGGCTCCCGGCCTGTGCTTAGTTGATAGTCGATCCATTCCCGCCATCTGCCGTGCGTGATCAATGCATTCTGATAGATGTCCTTCGAATAAGGAAGCATGTCGGCAAGACTGCTCCACATCCGTTCAGCCTCCTCGGGCAAATGCTCTATGACGGCATCCCAGTAGTATTGATAGCTGCTGAGATGCTCGTTGCGGTGACTGCCAAGCAGCGGGCCGATCTCCGGGAGCCAGCGGGCCAAGCGGTCCCATTGCTGCCCTGAATGCAGCATGTCGAAGAAGCCAAGGACGGAAGCCGGGGGCAGGCTGCTGACCTTGTCTGCTTGCCTGATCAGGTCCCAGGACGATTCGTCTTCTCCGAGATAGAAGGACATTAGGCTCTGCGCCATATACCATGAGGCGCGTGAAAGGCTGCTGCCGAATTCGGCTTCAGCTGCCTGCAGCTGCTCTAACTCCGCCTGGATGAAGCTGCTGTCTCTTTTCGCAAACGGATAGATCCAGTACATCCAGAGCTGCATATAGACCTGGGCGTAAAATTTGCGGTTCCGCGGCTCGCTCAGCATGCTCCGCCGGGCAAACGAAATGGTCTCGGTCAGCCGCTCCCTGAATGCCTCACCATGTTCGCTGACCTCCAGCCCTTCGTGGAAGATGCGCTCGATTCTGGCCAGGATATGATCCGCTGCCACCTGCGTATGATAGCCGATGTAGGAGCCGGAGGAATTCCAGGCACTGGCGGGCTGCTTGACGAGCTTCTCGAGAATGAAGAGATGCGCATGAAGCTCGTATAACGGATCCAGATCCGGCGGAAGCGGTGGTTTAATGTGATGGAGGGAAGCCAGCGCATTTTTGGCGTAAAACGAATTCTGCGTATTCGTTCCCAGCGAAGCCGTGCAAACTTCGAACAGCTCATGCCATGCGGAGATCGGCAGTTCGGGCAAATGGTCCGCCTTGACTCTCCATTTTGATGCTCCGGCAGACGGTCGGTCCTGCGCTGGGCTGAAGCCGGACTCGCTTCGGTCATACGAAGAGGTGGAAGCATATGTGGTGGAATGCGCATTAACCAGGGCGTGAATGGAACGACCCTGAAGTTGAGCATAGTCAAGCAGAACAGCCACCATATGCTTGCAGCCATCCTTAACGGGACAGCTGCATTTGCTGTCGCTCAGGGAGTGAAGATGAAGCTTGGTACGATAGGTTTCCGTTCCATCCACGGAAGCCTCGACCACACCGGACTCATCCGCCGGCTCGCTTGCGTGGACACGGCCTTGCTTGTAATACTGAAATCCCCGTTTAATGGTCAAATCGCTGAAAAATCCGGCGGTTTGTTGAATCAGCGTCTGCCATTGTATATCATCTAACGTTTCATTTGAGTTCATCATCGGACGGTCTCCTAAGAGAAATAATTCTAAGTATCCATTTAATCTATCACATTCCCATAGATGAAGAAACAAGTCAGGGCAGCTTCTCGCTGGAAAAGCCCGGCAGCAGGCTGCACGGGCTCTCTTTTATGGGCGGAGCAATATGTTTTCGCCCTAAACCTAATACTGAATCGTAAACCGGCCGATCTGATCGCATTCCTCGGCGAACCAGACCTCGCCGCCGGAATCCACGGTTATGCCATGAGGTTCTGCGGAGGGGGTAGGGATTGGATACTCGGTAATGTCCCCGGTACAGGTAATTCGTCCGATTTGATTGGCTCCCCATTCGGTAAACCATAGATCCCCGGAAACGCCCGCCGTGATGGCATGGGGTCTGGCATTCCCGGACGGGAGCCTGAATTCCGTAATTTCCCCGGCCGTTGTGATTCGACCGATTTGATTGCCATTGATTTGAACAAACCATAGAGCGCCATCGGCACCTGTCGTGATGCCGACCGGCCCGGATTGCTCTGTTGGAATTCGGTATTCGGTAATCTTCCCGTCCACCGTAATTCGGCCGATGCAGTTGTTCTGGTTTTCCGTAAACCACAACGCGCCGTCCGGACCGGCTGTAATATAGGAAGGGTACGATCCTTCGCATGGTAAGTCATATTCCGTAATAATGCCTGCCGGCGTTATCCTTCCGATTCGGTTGCCGCTTAGCTCGGTGAACCACATGACTCCATCCGGACCCTCCGCCAGGCCGTAAGGGGACGAATTGGCTTCAGGCAGTTCGAATTCCGTAAATGTTCCTTCCATTGTCATTCTTCCGATTTTATTCGCTTTGTACTCCGTAAACCAGAGGTCACCGGTATGGGCAGAGAGGATGGACATGACCCCGGCATCCGGAGTCGGCACTTCGAACGTGCGCATATCCCCATCCTTGGTGAGCCGTCCGATCCGGTTTCCTTTTTGTTCCGTGAACCATATGGTCCCATCTTGTCTTGCCGTAATACCATAAGGTCCCGATTCCCGATTCGCTGTCTTGTATTCCTGTGCGGCGATCTGCATGCAAACATGCCTCCTGTTTAGAAAGTAGTTGTTAGGAATGCTTTATAAGACGGATTCATCATTTGTCTGAGCGTAAACATGTCTCTCGCTCCGGTTGCCCGTAATCGGGGAGGTTCAGTCTTCAGTCTTGGATGTTTGGATGAGTGCCTGTCATGGATAATCTCCATTCTCTCAATTGGTGTTTTTAAAGTAGAAAAAACCTCCCACTCCGAGATTTCGGAATAGGAGGCTAATATGAACAAGAAAGATGCGGACTTTCATGTAGAAGTCTCAAACATCCACCTGTTACATATAAAAAAGCCGCACGAATCCTATCCCGAAAACCTCGTATCGAAATCGAAGTGTTTTCCAAATGCTTGGGACAGGATTAGTAGATCATTGGCTTTTGGTTCACCCTTTCATTTCTGGTTGCCTAGACTTTACCATAGGAGATTCAGTGGTTTCAACCCTGAATTAACTGAAGTTCACCTTCACAACCGCCGGTTTCTTTTCTCATCGATGTAGAGTTCGACAGCTGTTATGGCGCGAATCAAAAGTTTGATGAGCAGATACAATGCATACAAACCAAGCAGCATAAAAAGTCCGTTTATGATTAAGATCAACATGGGCCATAAATTAAACATGGAACTGGAACTACCTATTATACTCATATGGCTCGCCTCCCTTCAATATTTTCCTTGCAGGGTTCTCCCGGAACCGGAATGATAACCTGGAACTCCTTATTCCATAATATAACAATCATATCTGATTCTAACATAACAGAAGGGGCGTGGTCATGATTTTTGACATGGAATGGGGTGAATGATTGGATGCCCGGCAGGAAGGGGACGACAGAGGAAGTATTTATATCATTTATGGATATGAACGAACCTACCCCGGTCACGATACGTTTTAGTTATATAGCATTACCGAATATTACAAACCAAGGAGATTTAGAGAACATGATCACCCGGAAATGGACAAAAATAGCAGTAAGCAGCGCTATAGCGGCCACGATGCTGATGAGTACCTTCGTACAGGCTCAGGCTGAAGCTGCACCCAAGAAGGAAATGGAATTAAACATCAATCATTGGATTGTTACGACGGATGTTAATCCCGTCATCGTGAAGCAGACCACGCTGGTACCCTTGCGCGTTATGAAGTACTACATGAAACCTATGGAGCTTCACTGGAACAACAAAAACAAGACGGTAACTGTCAACACAGGTGCCGATCAAGTCACATTAGAGATGGGAAGCCTGAAGGCGAAGGGAAAAGGAAAGGCATATTCACTATCCATTCCCGCAGCGTTAAAGGATGGCCACGTTATGGTTCCGATCCGATTTATAGCGGAGCTGTACGATGCAGAAGTAGGCTGGGATACGAAGGAGAGAATGATTTACATCTATACTCCGGATGTCGACGTGTCAACGGCGGAGGAGAACGGGGATGTAAAGCTGTATCCGGTAAGCGCAACGAAATACGGAAGATATGAAGGCATGGTGGTCGAGGTTGAGGGAAGGAAGCGGGTCTTTGAAGACTGGAACGGCGGGGACGGTACGCGTAAACCCGTCATTCAATATCAGGATGTGACAGGCGATGGCAAGCCTGATGTTGTGGTGTTCTACGTGGACGGGACCGGCACGGGTCTTTACATGGGGGAGATGCATGTAGTCGACGCAGAGACTCTGAAGGAAATCCCTATCGAATCATTGGAGCAGGCGGTATTGAGCCATGTGCAATCCAACATCGAGAAGTATGCGGATCACTTTGTTATCAAGCTTGTGATCGACGGGAAGGAGTATGTCCAAAGGGTCGAGGATGATTCCAAGGATAAAAGCTACTTGTATGATAAGGTTGGCTTCGGGGCCGTCGTCAGGCACAAACTAGCGGAAGGCCGGCTTGTTACGGAAGCGGCAGGGAGCATAAGTCCGGCCGGTTTTGCAGGGGATCTGCAAATAACGTATCGATTTCAAGAAGAGTTGAACCGGTTTGTGGTGGATAGCATCGAATACAGTCTGGAAGAGTAGGAGAAGTAATCGCTTATTGCACACGGAACTTTAGAACTACATATAAACGCATATCCAATAAGAGGGTATAAACTTGAACAAGAAGTCATTAATCTTGATAGAATGATAGGTCTTTCTAGTAAAAAGGGCGATGCGGCGCCCTTTTTTTGTGTTTTTTAATCCAATCCCTCCTGATTTATCCCCTCCCCGATCTCCGAAAAGGAACGAATGGAAGTGGCATATATGGAACATATGCAAGAAGATTTCATCCCCTTTCATAGGCCTTTGTTACCATTTACTTGAGTCTAAAGATTCCTCTAAGATAGTTAATAAACCTGACACATTTTTACTAGGAAAAGAGAGTGATTTCAAAGTAAACGCATTCAATGTCAAGTAATATAACAAGCCCATACCATGGGGACTTTGAACGAGGTGTTTTTGTGCAGCAATGGCTTGGGAAATCGCTAAAGCATAAATTGTCGCTACTTATTATTGTCGCTACGCTGGTGCCGCTGCTGTTTCTTGGTATTTTCTCTTTTAACATAGCCAAGAGCCTGACGGAGGAGAAGGCCAAGATTACAGGAATGAATACGCTTCGGCAGCTGGAAGCTTACCTGGATACGATGGTCAAAGACGTGGAGAACATCTCGCTGTTTCTCATCGGGCATACCGGAGTTCAAGCCTATCTGAAGACCGAGCAGAGCAACTATGTCCAGCAGACGACGGTTATCAATTTTTTGACGAACCTGGCCTTTTCCAAAGATTATATCGCCAACATCATTGTCGAACCGCTCGGCAGCAAAGATGCAATCTCGCATAAATCCTTGGTACGCTCCGAGTTCCGGAATATTACCGAGGTGGTCCCTGACTATTACGAGCAGCATCCCAAATGGTGGTCCTTTGTTCATCGCCAGTGGACCTTCGAAGGCGTTAGGAAAGTCATTACGTTGGCCAGACCGATCCGGAGCACGGATAAATATAAGCCGATCGGGAACCTGCAGATCAACCTGGACCAGGGCGTCATTGCCAATCAATTCCGGCAGGCCGTTCTAGAGAAGACCGGGTTTGTCCTTCTTCTTGACGAGAATAATCGGATTATCGCCGGTCCGCCGGATATGGAGACCAATCTTACGCTTGCAGATTATTATCCTGCGATTGGAGAGTTTGAGGGGCTCAGCGGAAATATAGACTATGGCGAGGGGAGCAACAAGAAGACCATTCTCTATAAGAAAATGTCCAGCGTGAACTGGAAACTGGTCGGCATCATTCCTTCTCAGGAATACCGTTCCCAGAACCAGTACTTTATCAAATTGACGGCAGTTGCGGTCACGGTGGCCATCCTGCTCGCCATTATACTGGTACTTTTCCTGATCCAGAAAATTACGAATCCGCTGTCTGTGCTAACGAAGTTTCTCAAGAACTCAAGCCCGGAGGAGCCGCTGCCTGCGCTCCCGGTTAAGACGGTCGATGAGGTCGGACAGCTCATTATCAGTTATAACCGGCTCAGTTCGCGAATTGTGAAGCTTACCGATGAAGTGAAGCTGAACGAGTCGCTGAAGAAGGAGGCGGATATGCATGCGCTGCAAGTGCAGATCAATCCGCATTTCCTCTACAATACGCTGTCATCCATCCATTGGCTGGCGCTGATGAACCAGGATGTGAAAATTGCCGAGATGGTGGGATCGCTCAGTGATTTCCTGAGGTTCAGCCTCAATAACGGGCAGGAATATTGCACGATTCAGCAGGAAATTATGCATGTCCGTCATTACGTGAATATCCAAACCATCCGCTATCCGGAAAAGTTCAAGTTTGAGGTTCATGTGGAGGAAGAGCTGTATCAGCACACCATGTTAAAGCTGCTGCTGCAGCCGTTGGTTGAAAACTCCATGCTGCATGGTATTTTGAGCCGTGACGGGATGGGGACGATTACGATTCGCGGGCACCGCGAGCCTGAAGGGATCCACTTCGTGGTGGAGGATGATGGCATCGGAATGACGACGGATCGCCTGAAATGGCTTCAGGATCAGCTGGTTGAGAATCCGCTGCAGTACGAGAAGGGGCAGACCCCGCGCGGAAGCTACGGGCTGCGAAATGTCCATAAACGGCTGCTCCTTCATTACGGCAAGGAT
Source organism: Paenibacillus sp. p3-SID867 (assembly GCF_025142895.1). Taxonomy (NCBI): domain Bacteria; kingdom Bacillati; phylum Bacillota; class Bacilli; order Caryophanales; family Paenibacillaceae; genus Paenibacillus; species Paenibacillus sp. p3-SID867. The sequence goes on along the minus strand of NZ_JAMBDM010000005.1, from coordinate 201,181 downwards.
GCGGGCTTGCGTGTGGAGAGTACGGAAGGAGCCGGAACGCGTGTGATGTTTACAATACCTGATTTACCTGAAATTCAACAATCTGAATTATCCAGCAAAGGGGATGGCGACAATGAAGGTACTGATCGTTGATGATGAAGTAATCATTCGAAATGGTCTGAGTACAGTGATCAATTGGGCCGATAACGGCTTTACGGTGCTGACGCCCGCGGCTTCAGCGGAGGAAGCCCTTCAGCGTATTCCCGTTGAAATGCCCGAAATTATTTTTACCGATATTCGCATGACAGGCTTGAGCGGACTGGATATGGCACATGAAGTCAAGCAGCAGTATCCCGAGATCGAAATCATTGTGATATCGGGATATGATGAATTCTCATATGCGCAGCAGGCCATGCGGGAAGGCGTAAGTGACTATTTGCTGAAGACGAGCAGGCCCGGGGAAATTATCGAGGCTGCTGTCCAAGCAAGAGAGCGTTTGTTACAGCGCAGGCTTACACAAGCGAAGGGAAGGGCGCAGGAGTTGGTAGTCAGCCGGGGTTTCCTGAGAAGGCTGCTTGCTTCCGGCACTCCGCTGGACGAGCATGCCGAGGCCGAATTGTGTGAGCGATACCCGGAGCTGCGTTTGGAATCGAACGGCTCGGTGCTGCAGATCTGGATACTGTCGGTATATCCGCTGCATCCAGAAGAAGAGGAACAATCTAACGTTAGCGAACTGCATCGATTAATCGGCACGGAGTTGGCCGAAGAGCTGCAATGCGCGTGGCTGGAGTGGAACGGCTCCTTGCTTCTGTTGGTGCGGGCAGAGCCGAATCATGGCTGGGGGCGGGTAGATTCCGCTCTGCGGAAGATGGAATCCACGCACGCCTGCCGCATCACGGCTGCCAGCGGCCGACGGGTCGCAAACGCCAGGGAGCTGCACATTGCGCTGGCTACCGCGGTAGAGGCCAGCTCCTACGAATGGCTGCTGCAATCGGAACGGCATATCCGTTATGAAGATATCAAAGGACGTACAGGCATCCGCACGGTCTGTTCGATGGAGGAAGAAACCAAGATGTCATCCCTGCTGCGTTCGGGAGAATCCGCCGACTTGCAGGCATGGGTGACGGATTTGCTTCGGCGCATCCAAAGTCAGGGCCAGGCAACGCCTGGCTCGGTTCAGGCTTACCTGCATTCCCTGATCGTCTCGGCACAGCGCTGGCTTATACGGGCTGCGACGTCTATTGGCTATACCAGTCCGGTGAAAGTGGAAGAGACGTACGATATCCGCGAGTTGACCAATAATCCGGAGAAGGTGCTGGTCGATTCACTCGGGCTCATCATGAAGGAGTACCGTGACATGGTGTCGACGACAAGTCCCGTCCAGCGAGCGATCTCCTTCATTCATGAGCATCTGGGACAGAGCTTGTCTCTCCAACAAGTGGCCAAGCATGTTCATATGAACCCCAATTATTTCAGCGAGATGTTCAAGAAGGAAACCGGACAGAACTATATCGAATTCGTGACCCAGGCCAAACTGCGAAAAGCAATGCACCTGTTAAGGGAAACGCCAGCCAAGATCAGTGAAATCGCGAATGAAATCGGCTATGAGGATATTAAGTATTTTAACCGCCTGTTCAAGAAATGGACGGGACAAACCCCGTCGGAGTATCGGGCAAATCCTGAATTTTGTCCCTCTATGGACTGAATTATATCCCCTATGTAAGCGTTATATCCTTTTATATACTTGGACTAATCATCTAAGACGTTTCATCATTTTCGTATATTAAAAAGGGGGATTGACCATGAGACCAAAACGTAAAATAGGTCTTGTACTGCTGATGATGTCACTGGTCCTTGCAGCTTGCGGAGGCGGGCAGGGCAAAGAGCAGGCGGGAGGAAATGAGGGTAATCAAGAGAAGGTCAAGCTGACCATCTGGCATAACTTTGCCGGTGACGACCTGCGCGCAAAATCAGTCCGAAGCTTTATCGATCAGTTTGCTCAGGACCATCCTGAAGTGACGCTCGATGCACAAGCGATTCCGCCGGACGGTTATCGTCAACGTCTGAGTACGGTTGCGGCTGCGAATGAAATGCCGGATGTATTCTTCGTATATGCAGGAAGTCAGTCAGCCGAGCTTCATCAGGCGAAGCTCCTTCAGCCGATTACAGAGGTGCTCGATGCGCATTCGGATTGGAAAGATAAATTCCTGCCGGGAGCGTTTGATCCGTACGAGTTCGAGGACGGCCAGATCTACTCCGCTCCACTAGGCATGTCGGCAACTTCGATTCTCTATTACAACAAAGCATTGTTTGACAAACATAACGTAAAAGTTCCAACGACTTGGGAAGAAATGATGGCGGCGGTTAAAACGTTCAATGATAACGGCATTACGCCGATCGCGCTCGGAAACAAAGCGCCATGGGTTGCGCAATCCACCATTATCGGATCGATTGCCGACCGTGTGACAGGCACCGAATGGTTTAAGAAAGCGGCAGCACAGGATGGCGCGAAATTTACCGATCCTGAGTTTATCGAAGCGCTTGGATATTTCAAAGAGCTGGTAGATAACAAAGCCTTCCAGGAAGGCGCGAACAGCATCGACAACACGCAAGCCGAGCAGTATTTCATCCAAGGCAATGCAGCGATGATGATCAGCGGCGCATGGACCCTCACGAACCTGGCGGCTTCTTCCTCGGAAGAGCAGATGAAGGATATTGAAGTGACGACTCTGCCTGCGATCCCTGGAGGCAAAGGCGAAGCTAACACCATCTCCGGCGGAGCTGGCGGCGGTCTGGCCCTTAGCAGTAGAACGGAAGGGAAAGCGAAAGAATTGGCGCTCGAACTGATTTATGCCGTGAGTGGACCGGAAGCGCAAAAAGCGATTGCCGAGAGCAACTCCATGGTGATGTACGATACTGAAATCGATGAGTCCAAAGTTACTTCCTTGTACTACAAAGCCTTTAACCTGGTGAAATCCACAGGCATTACGCCGGTATACGATGCATATCTGTCTGCAGAGGCGGCTGAAGTCATCAACAACGGTCTGCAGGAAATTATGATGGGCGGTCCCGTCGAAGGTGTGGCCCAGAAGCTGCAGGACGCGCAAGCCAGATCCGCTACTCCATAAGAAACCATTCACCACTGCATAAGGATTAGGAGGGAGGAGGCTGCCATGCCTACAGCGATGAGAAGCAAAGGATTTATAGCCATAGCTCTTCTTCCTGCGCTTCTGTTGTTTCTGATATTTGTCATTATTCCGGTCTTCTGGTCAGCTTACTACGGATTTTTCAGTTGGAAAGGGTTCGGAGACGCCACATTTATCGGCCTTGATAATTATATAGAGATGTTCAAGGATCCAATCTTCTGGCGGGCGCTTCGAAACAACCTGATTCTGGTTGTATCATCCATTATCGGTCAGGTTCCAATCGCGTTGATTCTGGCCATTGTATTGTTCAAGAATTCGTTCTTCTCCAGGTTCATCCGGTCTGCCGTATTCATGCCGATGGTTCTCTCCACGGTTGTTGTCGGTCTGATCTGGGGTTATATTTACCACCCGCAGTTCGGGATTGCCAACTATGTGCTGGAGATGCTCGGTCTGGAATCATGGACCCGCGCCTGGCTGTCTGATCCGAAAGTGAACATGCTGGCGATCTCGATCCCGATTAACTGGGCGAACGTCGGTCCTTATCTGGTGATTTTTATTGCGGCTCTGCAAAATATTTCACCGGAGATCCATGATGCGGCCAAAATCGATGGATCCACGGGCTGGAACAAGCTGATGCAAATCACACTGCCGATGATATGGAGCACGGTTGTCGTGACGATTGTGCTCTGTATCTCGGGTAGCCTGAAGGCTTTTGACCATGTCATCGTCATGACGGGCGGCGGACCGGCACAATCGACCGAGCTGCTTGCCACGTATATGTACAACAGCACGTTCAGCGTGTACCGTTACGGTTACGGCTCTGCCGTTTCCACGATGATTATGATTGTCAGCGCCATTCTTATTGCACTTAACTATTTCGCAACGCGCAGAAAGTCAAGTTAACATGAAGGAGGGAGCGATGTGAATTCACAGACGACCGGGACCGGAAATGCTTCAGGGAAACGCGTTATCACGAAGGGGTTAACCGGGATCGTAAAATTGCTGCTGCTTGTGTATGCGATTCTTACGCTCTATCCCTTGTACTGGCTTTTTACGAGCGCGTTTAAATCGAATCAGGATTTCTTCACCAACCCTTACGGCTTGCCGAAGGAGTGGATGACCGAGAATTTATTCCGGGCATGGGAGCTTGGAAATATGGGCAGAGCGATGCTGAATTCAACGGTTGTGACGATTACAGCCGTCGTTCTGACCATCCTGCTCAGTGTACTTGCGGCGTATGTACTGTCCAGATTCGAGTTTCGGTTCAAAAAGCTGGTGGTCGTGTTGTTTACGACCGGGCTGCTGATTCCGATTCACAGTACGTTGGTGCCTTTGTTTATTATGATGAAAAATATCGGCTTACTCGACACGTACGGTGCGCTCATTCTGCCGTATACGGCATTTGAGCTGCCGATCGCAATCTTCCTGGCGATGGCCTACATGTCATCCATTCCTAGAGAGATTGAAGAAGCGGCCATGATTGACGGTAGCGGCTGGTGGGGAATCTTCGGCAGAATGATTCTTCCGCTCTGTACGCCCATTGTGGCAACGATATCGATTCTGGCATTCCTCCGATTCTGGAATGACTTCTCCTTTGCACTCGTATTTATTAATACGCAAGCGCTAAAGACGCTTCCGCTCAGTCTGTCTCTGTTCTCGGACGGCTTCGGTACGGATTACAGCTTGACGATGGGAGCGATGGCGATCGCAGTCATTCCGACGATCGTGGCCTACCTGATCCTGCAGGAGCAGATCATGAAGGGCATGGTGGCAGGATCCATCAAAGGTTAATTCTCCAGCCATTTCAATATTCTTGAAAGAAAGAGCCTCTTCCGGTCAACGGAAGGGGCTTTTCGTAGTATTAGGTCAACCAGGATCATCAGGTTGGTCTAATTCCCGTATTGCGGTTTGTTTAAGTACCGAAGTTGGCAAAGTTTTCGCTTCTCCCTCAAAAATATTCATGCACGATTTTCGGCTACGCCATGCCGGCATATCCAATATAATAGGAACACCAGGACAAAGAGAGCATAATGGCATGGCTTGCAAGCGACAGTCATTTAGAGTAAGTACATGAGATCGAGGGAGGAACCCCAAGTGATATCGGCTGCGAATCGACAGGAGTATTACCAGGCATTGCTGGAAAAGAAATCGGAGTACGAGGGCGTTTTTTATGTTGGCGTGAAAACAACGGGGGTATTCTGCCGCCCAACATGCCCAGCCCGGAAACCGAAGATGGAAAATTGCGAATTTTACGAGACGGCTCAAGAAGCGCTGCTTGCTTCCTTCAGACCATGTAAACGATGCCGTCCGCTATCACACCCCAATCAGGTGTCAGACCTGGTCCGGCTGCTCGTCGAGGCGGTGGAAGAAAACCCGGAGAAAAGATGGACTAACCAGGACTTTCAGAAGCTGTCAGTGGATGCTTCGACCGCAAGGCGCCAATTCAAGAAGCGGTTCGGGATGACCTTCGTTGAATATGCACGGGCACGGCGGATGGGACTTGCCCTGAAGCAAATCCGGGAGGGGCACGCCGTCATCGATGCGCAGCTGTCAACCGGCTACGAGTCCAGCAGCGGCTTTAGGGATGCATTTTCCCGCATCATGGGCGCGGCGCCTAGCCGATCGGGGCACCATAACATCTTAAAAGCTTCATGGATCGATACGCGTCTCGGACCGATGATGGCCATCGCAGATGAGGATGCGCTGTATTTACTCGAATTTGTAGACCGACGGGGCTTGGAGCGTGAGGTTGAGCGTCTTCGGCAGAGAACCAAGTCGGCAATCGTTCCGGGTTACACAGCTCCGATTCGTTCGATCGAGCTTGAGCTCGGCGCGTATTTTGACGGGAAGTTAACGGAATTCAAGACGCCCTTGTTCCTGTTAGGATCGCCATTTCAAAAAGAAGTATGGGACCAGTTACTGCAGATTCCACCCGGACAAACGTCTTCGTATGGCGAGATTGCAGCAACCATGGGAAGGCCCACCGCTTATCGTGCCGTTGCCCAAGCGAATGGCGCCAACCAGCTCGCGATTGTCATTCCATGCCACCGAGTGATCAATACGAGCGGCGAATTGGGCGGATACGGCGGAGGATTGTCGCGCAAGCAGTGGCTGCTGCATCATGAGAAATCGATGAGCAATGCAACCATACATGAATTGTAGACTTTGGTCGTAGAAAAGGTCTTACCTATAGGTAAGACCTTTTCTGTATAGATCGTGCAGTCATTGGTATGACGTAATGATATGCAGAATGTTTAAAATAAATAGCATACCTTACATCAGAGGAAAAGGGAGCGTGAACATTGTGCAGAATCACGGACAACTGCCTCAGTGGGCAAACAACTATTTGCAATATATTCAAGTCCCGATAAGGGAGGCTTCATTGGAATATTTAACCGAAATTTGCACCGCACATCATCAGCGTGTACCGTTCGAGAACATTACCACGTTGCTGCAGTATCAAGAATATCATCAAAAAGGAAGATTGGAGCAGGATGAGAAGAGATTCGTAGATCAGCTGTGGCAGCTGAATGCGGGAGGCACTTGTTATATGATTAACAGCAGTCTTCATCAGCTCTTGAACCAGCTTGGTTTCGAAACCCGATATACGCTGCTGGGCGGGGGACATGTTGGGTTACTGGTGCGGATCCCGGGTGAGCAAGAAGAAGTGTACGTGGATTGCGGAAACTCCGCCCCTTTTTTCGAACCCGTACGTTTGGAGAGCGATCCCGAGCAAGTTTCCCAATATGCCGGGATTGAAGTCAGATTGCGCCCAGGGGATGAACCGGGAACATATACGTACTATCGGTATGTGGATGGTCGGCTGATTACAGAATTGGTTTGGTCATTCGACACGCGGGTAACGTATCAATTCGATGATTTCCAGCCGGCCATTGCAAGCTATTTTCAACCGAATGATCTCTTTACCTCTTCATTACGCTGTCAGCTGTGGCAACTGGATCAGCAGCGCTCGCTGTCTCTGGTCGACAATGTACTGAGTATCCGGTATGCAAACGGGAAGGTAGAAAAGCGCATTTTATCCGATCTCAGCGAGCTGCGAGAGGTCATCGATCATGAGTTTCATCTCCCTAAATTGCCTGTTGAAGATGCCGTGAAGGTTCTTCAGGAACTCGGATTTAATATTTTTAAAGGCAGCGCCATGACGATTTCCCTTGAGTAGAACGTTAAGAAACATACGTATTCATTCTGTCGATAAGTCGACGGATGGTTTGATCGTGGAATGAATTGGTATGAGCACGTCTCTATCTGTTGCGGATATGCTACAATTTAACTAGTTATAGCGCTCGGGACTTCATTCAGCAGTGACTCCAATATACAATTAACCCGAAAAATACGGCGCTCAGTTGGAGGTTAGAGATGAATCTCACCAAGAATAAGAGTTACGTATTTTTCTGGTTAGCTTCCACCATTTCATATTTTGGCACGTATATTACCACACTTGCTCTCCAAGTACTGGTGGTGGTTAATCTGGAAGGCAGTACCGTTGATGTGGGCTGGATCAACTCCTCGAGGTGGCTGCCTTATGTGCTGCTGGGATTGGTGGCTGGAGTGATTATTGATCGCGTCAGTCGTCGGAACATCCTGGTACTGACCGATCTGGGGCGGGGAATCTTGCTCGTAGCGATTTGCCTACTGGCATTGTTCGATGAAATCAATGTGGGCATTCTGATGATCATCATGATACTCTTCGGGGCGATGTCGTTATTCAATGATGCTGCATCTCAATCTATTGTGCCCCAACTCGTGCCGAGAAGGTTGTTATTGCCCGCTTATGCACGGTTGGAGCAAAGCGCAGCCGTTGCGGAAACCAGCGGCCCCGCAGCTGCTGGTTTATTAATCTCCATCGTTACGGCTCCGTTTGCAATCTTGGTTAACGCAGCTTCGTATCTATTTTCAGGGCTGGTCATGGCTTTCATTAAACATCAGCCCATACCGGAAAAGGCCTCGAATGAACGCATACTTGAATTGATAAAGGAAGGATTGCGCTGGGTCTACCGGCATCCATTTCTCAGCACGCTGGCACTCAATACCCATGCGTGGTTTCTATTTAACAGTATGCTGGGTACGGTGCTGGTAACTTACGCTCTCACCGAATTAGGGTTTCATGCGTCAACCCTGGGACTGGTCATGACATCAGCAGGGTTTGGCGCTGTTATAGGCACGACGTTATCAACCCGGGTCAGCAAGCGATTTGGAATTGGACGCAGCATCACGTTTGCCAGACTTTTGTATGCACCGGCGGTCCTGTCCATGGCTCTGGCACCACCCACTGACAACGGTGATCTGTCGATTCAGACCTTCCTCATGATCGGATTTGGGCAACTGTTTTATGGTTTAGCATTAGGTATTGAGGGTCCGATTGAGATGGGTTACCGGCAGACGATCACACCCGCACACTTGCATGGGCGTATGAATGCCACCATGAGGTCTATCAACCGCAGTATGATCGTTATTGGAGCGCCTCTGGGTGGCTTCATCGCTGATGTATTTGGATTTCGCACAGCATTAGGCGTTGTTATCACCGGACTGGCTGTAGTCGGAATTTGGTTCGTGTTCTCACCGATGCGGGCTGCCCGGATGGATGATACGACGGATGTGAGTAATTAGATCGATACGTTCTGCACGGTCATAGTGCCGTTACCTATGGAATCTTAGCTCCCCGCACGATTTCAATATCAACCACACACAGTACGGTTCCGCAGGTACGAAAGAGAGGGAAAGACCAGATGATGGTTTCGATTCTAGCTTTGGCGGCAGCCGTTTCGGGCGGCATTGTCGCCTCCGGGGCGGGGGTGGCTATTTTGGCCTATGTTTGTATTCTTTTTGATCGGTTTTTCTGGAAAGAAGGGGAGAACGGCCGAATTTCCTGACTTCGGACGGGCTCAAAGCCATCGGCACGCTCTTGGTTGCGGCCGTATTCATGGTCTTGGCCTATGCCTGTACCTTGACCAGCGGCTCTTTGATCCGTATTAACGGGATGGACCTTGTCTTCCAATACGAGCAAGGAAAGAAGCTGCTGTTTATCGGATTGGCCTCCGCTGCATGGTTTGTTGCCAGCTTTCTGTGGCTGCTCCCGTACATTGTGGAGATCAAGCCGCGGGAGTGGAATCGCAATCACCTGATAGGGGTCGGCGTTTATTTCGCACTTGTTTTTACCGCCGCCGGTGCCGCGATGTTATGAATGTGGCCTGAATAAGCAGTCTAGAACGTATCGAGTTACTAATGTGCAAAGCAGCCTAGCTCCTGCCTTAAAGGATGAGCCGGGGCTGCTTTTTGCTACCCCATTATATAGAAGGAAAAAATTTAGCGTGGGCTCTTCTCCTGCCCCGGCCTTGCCGGCACCGTTGCCGTTTCCCGGAATTTGACCGGGGATACGCCATAGTTGGCACGGAATACCCGGTGAAAGTAGGAGTAGCTGGCGAAGCCGCAGGTTTCCGCGATTTCTTCCAATGTCATCGTGCTGTATTTGATGCGCTCGACGGCTGCGTTCAGCCTGATCTCGAGGGCGTATTGGATCATGGTTTTTCCGTAATACTCCTTAAACAGCTTAACCGCCCGGGATAAGCTGAGCCCGACATGGGAAGCGGCCTCTTCCAGCTTAAAGGTAAGGGTGGCATGCTCCTCCACGAATCGCTTCAGCCGCAGGGCAGTGAAGGCAAGGCGATCGGTCGGCTTGATCTCGGTAATGGCGCGGTCCAGGCAGAGGCAGAGACTGCGCAGCAGGTAGTCGGTCAGTTCCCCGATTTCCCCTTCAAGGCCGCGCCGCTTCTCCAGCAGCATTTGTCTCCACAAACCCAGCAAATAATCGTCGAGCCCCACGTGACTGACGACAGGGCGGGGGATACGGTTCCACCAGTCATCAATCCAGGAGCCGTCGCAGAATATAAAATAATCCCCGCTGGATACCCGGCCATCCTCACCGTCTTCCTTCACCCGCAGCTCGTATTCATCGCCGGGCTTCAACAGCAGCAGGTCGCCTGCCTGCACGTGGTGCTCGATGCCGTTGCAGTAGATTTCGCAGGAGCCTTCGGTTTGGAGTCGGAACAGATAGGTTGTCAAGCCGCCCCGATGGCTGTTGCTGAATTGCTGAAAGTGATAGGAATAGTCGCAGATGAGCAGCCTTGCTTCCATAATGGTAACAACCCCCAGTAAAAATATAAGCAGATAGTTCATGTTGCAGCAATATTGTTTATGTTCATTTTAGCCTATTTGCATGTATGATAGTAGCAGATAGAGCAGTAACTCATTTTTGGAATCGAGGTGCGCTATAATGAGAAGAATGAACATTGGTTTGCAATTGTATACGCTGCGCGATGAAACGGCACAGGATTTCCGCGGTACGCTCCGCAAAGTCGCTGAATTGGGTTATGAAGGCGTGGAATTCGCAGGTTATGGAGACATTCCGGCCGAGGAAATGAAAACGCTTCTTCAAGAGCTTGGCCTGAAAGCGATCGGCAGTCACGTGGGCCTGCATCTGCTTCGCGCAGACCTGCAGAAGGAAATTGATTACCTGAAAACCATTGGCGCTAAATATATGATGTGTCCATATGTGGCCGAAGAAGATCGTAAAGATGCCGAGGATTGGAAGAACCTCTTCTCCTTCTTGGAGGAAGTAGGGGCTGAAGCCCGCAAGCAGGGACTGATCTTTGGATACCATAACCATGCATTCGAGTTCGAAGCCGAGGTTGATGGCCAGTTCGTCTTTGATGCAATGTATTCCGCAACGACGCCGGAAGCCGTGCAAGTGGAGATGGACGTATGCTGGGTACAATTCGCCGGACAAGATCCGCTTGCCTATATTCCGAAATACGCAGGACGTCTTCCGCTGCTTCACCTGAAAGATTTCAGCAAGGATGCGGAAGGCAACATGAAAACGCTGGAGCTGAGCCAAGGCTCGGTTAACCTGCCGGGCGTCATTCAGGCTGCATCCGATGCAGGTACGGAATGGCTGATCGTCGAGCAGGACGTATGTCAGAATCCGCCGCTGCAAAGCGTGGAGAACAGCATGAACTGGCTGAAGCAGAACTACCTGAACCAATTTTAATTTATGAGCACAAAGGAGACTTTCGATGAGTAAAATTAAAGTGGCAGTGTTTGGCTGCGGCGCGATCGCCCAGCGCAGACATATTCCTGAATATGCGAACAATGCTAACGTGGAGCTGGTTGCTTTTGCCGATCCGGTAAAAGAACGCGCCGAAGAGATGGCAGCCCAGTATGGCGGTAAAGCCTACGCAGACTACCAAGAACTGTTGAAGAACGAGAAGCTGGACGCCGTTAGCGTATGTACGCCGAACTATCTGCATGCTCCGATGAGCATCGTGGCTGCGAATGCCGGCCTTCATGTGCTGGTGGAGAAGCCGATGGCTACGACGGCTGAAGAAGGAGAGCAAATGATCGAGGCCGCCCGCAAGAACGGGGTGTACCTGATGGTAGGCCACAATCAGCGCCTCATGCCTCCGCACGTAAAAGCGAAGGAAATTCTGGATTCCGGCAAGCTCGGTAAAGTGCTTACCTTCCGTACTTCCTTCGGCCACGGCGGTCCGGAGAGCTGGAGCCTGGATGGACGCGACAGCTGGTTCTTCCGCAAAGAAGAAGCGATTATGGGCGCCATGGGCGATCTCGGCGTGCACAAATCCGACTTTATCCGTTATTTGCTGAACGATGAAATCGTGGAAGTGGCAGGTTTCATCGGTACGGTCCATAAAGAAGGAACCGATGTGGACGACAACGCGACTTGCATCGTTCGCATGAAGAGCGGGGCCGTGGGCACGCTGATGGCAAGCTGGACGCATTACAGATCCGGCGATAACGGAACAGTGTTATGGTGCGAGAAGGGTGCCATGAAGATCGGTACCGTTAACGGCGACGAGGTGGTTGTGGAGCTGACCGACGGTACGGTGGAGACCTACAAGGTTGGCGCCATGGCAACCAATGAGAAGCAGGTTCCGAGCGGCGTCATCGACGCTTTCGTTGAATCCATTCTCACGAACACGCCGCCTAGCATTTCCGGTGAGGAAGGACTGCGTTCCTTGAACGTGATCCTGGGTGCATTCGAATCCCAAGAGACCGGTAAAATCGTGAAGCTGTAATAAATGAGAGTAGAGGGAGGCCGTATGCGTACGGTCTCCTTTTGTTTCTACGGGACAGTAACGCATAGCTTCGGGAAGTTAAGCATATAAAAAGAGCCGCTCTGCCATGTTCATGGAGAGCGGCCTTTTCGCGTATAGAGAATTTACTTAGGCATACGTGTTGTCCGATACATCCCATCCATCTTGATGCTGTCTCCATCCTCTGTGACGGGGATGAAGATCGGCCGTTCATCCGGCGTGCGGTTGGGGGTATGCACGGTCAGCATCAGCTGCCCGTTCCAGGTACGGAACACCATGCCGTGCCCGCCGTCGCTGGCGTATAAGGGTTCTGGCTCTTGAAGCCAGGGACCCGTCAGCTTGCCGGTTGTCGACTTGGCCACGCCGAGCGCGTATCGGCCATCCACAAAGCTGGCCCATAATAGGAGCAGACTCCCTGACGTTGTCCGAAACAGAAACGGTCCGTCCGTCACGTAGTTGCCCGATCCGGGAAAGCGGAGCGAGTGGAAAGGCGTGGCCCAAGCGGCTTCGGAGGCACGGAACAGTGTCACGGGCTCCGAGGCTGCTTCCATGAGATCGGGACTCAGGCGCATGGCGCAGATCTCGCCGTCCCCGACCTGCTGCCATTCATGGCAGAACACCATCCACGGCTGATCCGTTTCGTCGATATAGAGCGTGCCGTCCAGGGAACTCCAGTCGGCTGGGGTCACGGGCCCTTCGCTATGGAGGGAGAAGGGCCCCGTCGGCTGCTCAGCCGACAGCACCGCAGTGCCCAGCCGATCGTTATCTTTTCGGCGGAAGGTGGCAAACATGATGTAACGCCCATGGTAGTAGTAGACTTCGGGTGCCCAGAAGTTCACGTCCGCAAAGAAACCGTCCGGTTTGCGAAAGACCGTGTAAGGGCCTTCCCAATCGTCGAGATCACGGCTGATATAGACATCGAAGCCGGTCCCTTCCTTCCAAATATTTTTGTCGGTGCTGCCGTACATGTAGTATATTCGTTGTGCCGGGTCAGGCAGTACGTAGGGGTCCCGAAGCTGAATGTCTTGAGTTTTCACGCTTAAGCGTTCACCTCCTTCAATTAACGATAGGCAGGATAGATGATGCCGATATCCCTCTCCGTCTTTAAATCTCCGTCTGAATACAGCTGCATCTCATTGCCTTTGATCCGGATCGGAATGGATGTGCTTTGATAGCGGAGCTCGCCTTCAATGGTACGCACGCTCATGCCGATCACGCCCTCCAATTGTCCACTGCGGTCCGTGACCAGCCGAATCCCGGCGGGGCCTTGAATATGAACGCGGCCTTCCCGGTATACAGTAACGTTGTCCGGGGTATTCACCAATTCGTAGTGCAGTCCGTTCACGGTTCGGCTATAGGCCGTGTTGCCGGCGACTTCTTCGCCATGATCCATGTCGACGGGTAGAAGACCGGTAAACCATAACCGATCTGATCCGATCGGCATGATGCCGCAGAGCCGTTCCACGTAATCCAGCAGGCACAGAATGGAAGGGGAATACACCTCGGTAAAGCCCTCTTCACCGGTCCAAGGGCTCAAGGTTTGCGGGAAGCGCTTCGCCTTGGACAAGGCGGACAGAATGGGCTGCAGCACCCAGGTCAGCTCGACATAGCGGTGGTGATGTTCAAAGGCATGCGGCGCCCGGACCAAGCTCAGGAAATTGGACGGCCCGCCCCAGCTGTTGTAAGAGGAGGACGGATCGAACCGCGGATCGTCCATTGCGATGGACGTAAACGGATATTTGGCGAAGAATTTGCGGGTATTCAGCAAATAGCGACGCAGCATGTTGTCAAACAGCTCGCGGTCGCCCACCTCGCAGGCCATCACGCGCAGCAGCACGTCGGATTGGACCCGGACCAGTTCGTCGTTCCGATCCCGGTCGTAGAAGAATTGATCCTCCTCGTCATAACAATATCGGAAGAGGCTGTTCAGGCTGGCTTCGGCTTTGACCCTCCAATCGGCTCCGGATTCACCGAGCTCTTCGGCTATGCGGGCTAAATACATGCGCTGGCAGTAGATATTGGCCGTCAAGTCCGGTGCCAGGAAGGGCAGTACCGGGGAGTCCGGGTGGGAGGCGGCAGCATCGTTCCTATAGGGCGTGTCCGGAACATGCCAGAACCTGGGCGACAGATCATGCCCGGTATCAAAGGTGCTGAAAGCCTCCACGCAGCCGGTCCCCCGGGTGCTGCGGTAACGCGCGATCCAATCGTCGTAACGCGACATGGCTTGGTACATGGTCTTCAGGAAGGAGAGGTCCCTTCCATGAAGCTCATAGTGGTTCCAGACGCAGCGCGCCAGCGGCGTGACGAGCTGGATCTGGCGGAATGAAGGGCCGCTCTCCGTCAGTTTATAAGGGAGCAGCCCATCCTCCCTTTGCTGATCCGCAAAGGAGAGGTACGTGGTTTCCGAGACCGAAGGGATCAGTCGCGATAGCAGTTCCGCGTTGATGGTGCCGGTGCTCTCCAGCCAGCAGCCAAGATAGATACCGCCCTCCTGCAGAATCGGATCGGTGCCGTTCATCGGCATGATGCAGGCCAACAGCTTCTCCAGCGCGTTATAATAGGTTGCTTCGAGCTGTCCGCCCGATGCCGCGAATCGGACGCCAGTCGTCTGCCACTCCTGCAGCAGCTTCCGGTCTTCCGGCTTACCCGGGTGCACCTGATCCGGTATCGAAATCCGGCGCAGCCGGTCCAGCATAACTTCTGTCATGTCCGCCTCCTTGAAAGCTTGTTATTGATTCGATTCAAATATGCGCACGGTGCCGTTATAGAAGTCCGCAACGGCCTGCTCGACGTTTTTCCGGCCGAAACCGATCTCCTGGGTCGTCGTCTGGGCCAGCTTGGAGAACTCGGCGAATCCCGGCGGATTATAACTTACGTCAAAAGGCTCAGTTTTCGTGGCTTCTGATACGAGACTCGTGTAATTGTATACAATCTCTTCCACGGGGCCTGCTTCCTCCTGGAGAAGGTTGCGGTTGGCTTCCGTTACCGGCACGCCGCGGTCGTTACCGAGGATTTTGGCCGCTTCGGGATCATTGATCCAGAAGTCCATGAGCGTGGCGACCTCCTTCGGATGCTTGGTGTTGGCATATCCGGATAGTCCTTGGCTGGACTCGAATACTACGCCCGTTCCCTTCGGGCCTCTAGGTACCGGGTGGAGGATGAGCGGATCTTTCGTCAGGCTCTGGAATGCGGCCAGCTGATTGGAAGGGAGGAGGCTCATGGCCGCTTTGCCCGTAATCAACAAGGATTTGCTGGTATCATCGTGCGGGTTGGACACCTGAAGTTCAGGCGTAACGACACCTCCGACTTTCGATGCCTGCTCCCAATACTCGAACCATTCCTGAATGTCTTCCTGGTTAAAACCAAGCTTTCCGTTCTCCATGTCATACAGCTGTTTTCCGCGCTGCTTCAGAAAGATATCCATTCCGTCGACGGTAAAATTATAAGTGCCGTA
Organism: Paenibacillus sp. p3-SID867; assembly: GCF_025142895.1. NCBI lineage: Bacteria > Bacillati > Bacillota > Bacilli > Caryophanales > Paenibacillaceae > Paenibacillus > Paenibacillus sp. p3-SID867. The sequence goes on along the minus strand of NZ_JAMBDM010000005.1, from coordinate 185,474 downwards.
TACGCCGTCGCCAAGCTTGTCGGACAATTCTTTGCTGATGGCGGCATATTCCTCCCAATCCCAATCCTGCTCCGGCAGAGGAATGCCAGCCTTTTCGAACAGAGCCTTGTTGATGACGATTCCCCGGGCGTTAGCGCCGGCCGAAATATGCTGCAGCTTCCCATCCAGACGTCCGTATTCCACCATAGTGGCATCCATGCCGTCCAGCTTCAGTTCGCTGCCGACATACGGATCCAGGTTTAGCAGCACATCTTTTTTGGCGTAGTCCACCACGTTTCCGCCCAGGAAGAAGATATCCGGTGCGGTGCCGGAAGCGAGCTGGGTGTTCAGCTTATCGAAATATCCGGAGGAAGGCGAGAATTCGCCGACGATTTTGATGTTCGGATGCTTGCTCTGGAACACCTTCAGGGCTTCGTTCGTAATATCGGCCCGTTTCTGGTCGCCCCACCACATCATGCGCAGCTCGACCTGGCCGCTCGGCTCGGCCCCTGCGTCCGTACTCCCGCCTTCTCCAGTGTGATCCGTTCCGGAACAAGCGGTGACAAATAACAGGAGCGAAGCCAATATTCCAACGAAACATTTCTTCAACATGGATAATCCCCCAGTCTAATCATAATTGGTTCATTTGCAGCACGCCTTCGCACGACAGAGCTTCTGAGACTACTTCAGGCCGGTCGTGGCAATGCCTTCGAGAAAATAGCGTTGAAACACCAGAAAGATGATCGTCACAGGCAGCAGCGACAGCGTGGACATGGCGAGCAGGGCCCCCCAATCCGATTGCCCCGAAGGATCGAACAGGGATCGGATCCCCAGCTGTACAGTAAACAAATCAATCTTGCTTAAATAGATCATCTGGCTGAAGAAGTCGTCCCAGCTCCAGATGAAGGTGAAGATGGCCGTCGTAATCAGCGCAGGGACGAGAAGCGGCACCACGATGCGGAAGAAGATCTGCGATTGTCCGCAGCCGTCGATGGTCGCGCTCTCGTCCAGCTCCCGCGGAATGCCGCGGATGAACTGAACCATCAGCAGAATGAAGAAGGAGTCATGCGCCAGCCATTTGGGCAGGATGAGCGGAAAATACGTATTGATCCAATGAAGCTCGTTATACAGAATGTATTGAGGCACGAGCGTTACGTGGTAAGGCAGCATAATCGTCACCAGCATGATGCTGAACCACAAGCCTTTGAATTTGAACTTCAATCGCGAGAAGGCGTAGGCTGCCAGGGAACAGGAGACGATGTTCCCGATGACGCTCATGACCGAGATCAGCACGGAGTTGCCGAAGAACCGCCCGAAGGAAATGCCCTGGAGCCCGCTCCAGCCGTTCACGTAATGATCCAGTGTGAAGGCCGTCGGAATGAGGCTGCTGTTGGTAAAGATAAGATGATTCGGTTTAAACGAGCTGAAGACGAGCCACAGCACCGGATACAGCATGAGCAGGCCGAGGAGGATAATGGCGGCATGCCTCCCGGCTTGGACGAGTTGTCGCTTAAGCGGCATGTCTATTACCTCCCTTCCTGGTTATCCCCGTAGAAGACCCAGAATTTTGATGTGAGAAAAACGATTCCGGTGAACACGCCGATGATGACCAGCATGATCCATGCCAGCGCCGAGGCATAACCCATATCGAAGAACGAGAAGCCTTTCAGATACAGGTACAAGGTGTAGAACATCGTGGCGTCGAGCGGCCCTCCCCGCCCGTCTCCGATGACATAGGCCGGCGTGAAGGCTTGGAACGAATTGATCATGCTCATGATCAGATTGAAAAAGATAACGGGTGACAGCATGGGCAGCGTGATGCCGAAGAACTGACGAATCTTTCCGGCACCGTCTACGCCGGATGCTTCATATAAATCAGTCGGAATCTGTTTCAGACCGGCAAGGAAGATGACCATGGCCGATCCGAACTGCCAGACGGACAGCGTGATGATCGTATACACCACATAGTCGGGGTGGGCGATCCACGAGGGGCCCGAGATGCCGAACCAGCCGAGGAACTGGTTGACCAGACCGCTACCGTCAAAGATTTGGCGCCAGACGATGGCAATGGCAACGCTGCCTCCCAACAAGGAAGGGATATAGTACACGGTCCGGTAAATGCCGAGTCCGCGGATGCCCTTGTTCAAGGCCAAGGCGACCAGCAGCGCGAACGCAAGTCTCAGCGGCACGGATAAGAACACATAGTAGAACGTTAGCCACAAGGATCTTTGAAACGTATCGTCCTCGGTAAAAATCTGGACATAGTTGCTGAGTCCCGTCCAAGTCGGCGATGAGAGCAGGTTGAATTTGGTCATGGATAAGTACAGCGATGCAATCATCGGCCCCAGCGTCAGACAGAAGAAACCGATGAGCCAAGGCAGAAGAAACAAGTAGGCTGTCTTATTCTGCTGGCCGTATAAGGGCCTGGACAGCTTTCTCATAATGTACCTCCCTTCAGGATGGATGAGCATGGGCGGTTACCTGACGGCTTGAAGCCGCTTACAATCGGGATGTCGGTGCGCCTGGTAAACTCATCATACCGGGGGAGGAGAAAGGGCGGAATCTCATTTCTTCGGATCATCGCGTTCGATTTTTTCGGATTGCGACAGTCGGAACTCGGAAGGGCTCTGATTGAACATTTTTTTGAATTTGGAGCTGAAATAGCCGGGAGAAGAGAAGCCCGTCAGCTCGGCTATGTCCCATACCGTCAATCGGGTCTCCTGCAGCAGGCGTACGGCGTGTTTCATCCGAACTTCCGTAACGTACTGGATGAACGAGACTCCAGCCCCTTCCTTGAACATCTCCGAGAAGTAGGTAGGGTGGTAGTTATACTGCTCGGCCAGCGAGGTCAGCGATAATTCCTGCATGTAATTTTCCTTGATATACCGCTTGGCGGATTCAATCAGGGTAGCGTCTTTGTCTCCGGATTCCAGGTGGTGGTCCACAAAATCCTGCGCCCACTGCATCAGCAGGCGTTCCGCCTGCTCCGGGGTCTCCAGCCATAAAACCCATTCGGGTGAAATCCATAGAGGCCCCCCTCCCTGTGAATGCCGTATGTTGTCGACGGCGGCCGATTCCATAATCAGCGTAATTTGAAAAAGGCTCCGTACCAAGCGGGAAGGCGATAGCCGGAATGCCTCGCCCAGTTCCCTCCGGATGATGCTGCGGAAGGATTCCAATTCGCCCCGGATCAGGCAGCGATGAAGCGCGCGGCTTGTTTCCTCCGGCAGCAGCGGACTTTGGTCGGTTACGGGTGCCTGATCCGGTCCGTTCTGGCGTCCTGCCAGATTCCAGGCCAGGAGGGAGTGGATATAACCCTCTTTCCATCGCTCAAGTCCCGATACGGGCAGCCCGAGTCCCACCTGCACCTCCACGGTTAAATACGATGATGCCTGCGCGGCGAGTTTATCCGCGAATTCATGCTGAATGCCGTCAAGCGCAATGAAATGCATGATGCCGGGATGAGCTGTATCATGAAACACTTGAACGCCGCCCGGATAAGACTCGGCGATTTCATGGCAGACCATTTGAAACGGAAGGCGGAGATATTCGGGCGCGCGGCCTTCGGGTGCTTTCTGCATGCCGGATTCCCTCATGCCCGCGGTGATGAAGCAAACGCACCCGTCCTGCCAGTCCTCCAGGTGGAACAGTCGAATCCGTTCCGGCAGGGAGGCGGGGGGCAGACGATTGCCGCGCACGAGATCCAGCAGGAAGCGCTCCTTCATTTCTTTGTAATACTGGGATAGCCGCCACTGCATCATTGCCGCATCATCCCGTACCTTGCGGTTCTTATCCAATTCCTGTTTGATTTTGCTTAAGGCGGATTTCAGGTCGCCCCGGGCTACGGGCTTCAGCAAGTAGTCCATGGCCTGGCTGCGGACGCCCGCTCTGGCGTATTGAAAATCCTCGTATCCTGTAATGATGATGATCTGGATGGTCGGATTGTGGCTCCGGCAAACATCGAGCAGCTGGACGCCGTCCATGACGGGCATGTTCATGTCGGTAATGAGCAGGTCATACGAATGGGATTTCAAGAGCTCTTCAGCTTCCAGGCCGTTCCCGGCCTCCCCCGAAATGGCAAAGCCCATACTTTCCCAGTCGACTTTCAGCTTTAGTCCTTCACGAACCTCGATCTCGTCATCTGCGATCAATACGTTGTACATGATATTCCTCCTGTACCGGTAGAATCAGTTCGATGCATGTGCCGACTTCGCTCCCGTTCCGAATATGAACGGCAAATAAGTCGCCGTAATGCAAGCGGCAGCGTGCAATCACGTTGCCGAGTCCAATGTGCCAGCTCTCGCTTCGGAGGATCGGCTCTAATTGAGAGGCCGCCGCGGGATCCTGGAGTTTGCGGATGATCTCGGAGGGCATGCCTGGACCGTTATCCGCGACGTGGAGGTGCAGGCGATTGCCCTGCCTGCTGATCCGGATGTCCACCTGTGCCGTGGTTTGATGCTGAAAGCTGTACTTGACCGCATTCTCGATCAGCGGCTGCAGAATGAACTTGATCATCACCAGTGAATCCAGCCGGCCTTCCTCGTGGATGGAGATGTCGAGTTTATGCCCGAAGCGGGTTTGCAGAATGGAGATATAGTGGCGGACATAAGCCAGTTCTTCGGCTAAGAGGACCCGGTCGTCACTGGTATTCATGGAGAAGCGCATCATTTTGCCCAGGTCCTCGATCACCTGCACGGTGTCGTCCGTTCGGCGCTGCATGGCAAGACTGCTCACCAGCTCCAGGGTGTTAAACATGAAGTGGGGATTGATCTGCATGAGCAGCGCTTTATATTCGGCTTGCTGGCGGAGCAGCTTCAGCTCGAATTCGTTCTGGATATGCTGCCGCAGGCGGCTGACCATATAGCGGAAGGTGGAGATGACGTAACTGACCTCGCTCTTTACGTTTTTGTCGGGAGGCAGCACGGACTCGGCCTGGTCGAATGCTCCGCGCTGCACCTGCCTCATCGCCAGCACCAGACGCGTTAAAGGCTTGGTGACGCCATAGGAGAGCCATGCGGCGGCAAACAGGGAGGCCAGGATCAGAACGACCGTAACCACCAGAATCGTGCTCTGAAGCTTGTGAAGAGAGGAGTACAGCTCCTTTTCCGGCGCTAGTCCAGCCAGCATCCAGCCGGTGCGCCCCAGCTTCTTGTAAACCAGAATGTCCCGCTGCCCTTCATCGTTGGTCAGATAGACAACGCCCGATTTCAGCGGGCCGTTTCGAATGCGATCGATCTCCGATAGGGCTTCGGTGCCAAGTTCATGCGCCTGCTGGGATAGAATCGGGCTTCCTTGCTCGTTCAACAGAAAAATCGTGCTGTTCTTGGCCAGATGGATCCGGGTGAGCGGCTCCAGAAAATAAGACTCGCTGACGTTAACCTTCATCACGTTCTGCGCCGTGGCATGATGGAAGGTCCCGATGGGCATCAGCAGGCTGACGACGGGATTGCCGTGATCCCGGACACGTTCATGCTGGTCCGTATGCGCTGGCAGCCAGCGGTCTCCGGACGCGAAGAAGTTCGTGTACCACGATTCCCGCAAAAAGGCCGGGTCGCTTTCGACTTGGTTCTCGCCGCCGATCCGAAGTCCGCTGCGCCGGTAGATGGACACATCGGAGATACTGGTGTAGCTGTTAGTCGCCTGGGTCAGAAATCGGCTCATGGCAAGATTGGCCAGCATTTTCTCCCCTTCGGGCAGCAGCGGGTCACTGATGGCGTTATCCCAGTTCTTGGCCGTGTCGCTGTTGAACACGAGGGAAGCGACATCATAAATCTGCATCTGGACCATATCGACGTAGGAGCCGTATTCCTCCATCTTCTCAAGGGCAGAGGATTCGATGTAGGAGCGGATCACGGTGCGCGATTCCGTAAACAGCAGGAAGGAGAGCGTGCCGAAAGAGAGGACGAAGAGTGCGACGATAAAGGCGATCAAACGGCTCTTTAATGAGAAGAACATCCATTTCCTCCTTTACGAAAAGCGGATTTCTAGGCGGTCTGCGACATGTGAAAAAAGGCTGCGCAAATACGCAGCCTTTGAAGGGAAAATTGCTTGAAGCAGCCGTGTACGGCTTAGAAACGAACCAGATTGTCGATTCGTACAGGCATGCCGGTGGCGATGGCGCGGTTGGCTGCAATTCCTGTCAGTATGGATCTCGCCCCATCGATATGGTTGGCCGCACGGGCATACGGATCTTCCACCGGTTCCCCGAACAGATCATTCAGCAGCACAGGGTCGCCTCCGCCATGTCCGCCTTTTTGCTCCTCGACGTGAACCTCGTACGGGGCATCGAACATCGGAAGCACCCGCAGCGTTTTCCCGATTAACGCGCCTTCTTGGCTTTTGTCGCCCAGTGAATTGACGTAGGATTGTTCAACGATGTTCATCTCGATCCGGCCTTTGGTGCCGTTGATGGCGATGCGATAGCCTTCCCACGGCTGATAGGCGACCAGCGAATACGTTAAAATGGCCTTGTTCTGATACCGCACGAGGACGCCCATTGTATCCTCAATGTTGATGCCGTCCCCGAATACGCTTTGATCCCGCTGGTAGCCATCCTCCGGCTCGGCATCCAGGTACATGGCTTTGAGATGCGCATCCGAATCCAGATGGAGCGCGAACGGGTCCTCTTTGGCAATGGGGTTCCCGGTTGCGCGATTGTAGAATTGCGTAACGCCCCGCGCTTCGGCATTCTCTCTACCATAATACATGAGATCTCCAAATGCGAAAACGGTTTCAGGATGGGAACCGATCCAGAAGTTGACCAGGTCGAAGTGATGGGTGGATTTATGGACGAGCAATCCGCCGCTGTTCCGCTTGTCCCGGTGCCAGCGCCGGAAGTAGTCTGCGCCGTGGCGGGTATTCAGCAGCCATTCGAAGTGAACCGAGGTCACCTGGCCGATGGTGTCATTCATGATCAATTCCCGGACCTTGGTATGGTGGGGGGCGTAACGGTAGTTAAAGGTGACCCTGATGTTTTGCCCGGTCCGCTTAGCGGCATCCAGGATAGCCTGGCATTTCTCCTCATCGATGGTCATCGGCTTCTCGGTTACGACGTCACATCCAAGCTCCATCGCGCGAATAATGTATTTGTGATGGGTCCGGTCGATGCTGGTCACGATGACGAAGTCGGGCTTCTCGTTCTCGATCATCCGGTCGAATTGGTCTGCGGGGTAGGTAGGCACCTCGGTGTATTTGTATTTTTCCCGCAGCAGCTGATTCGCGTAATTCATGCGGGTTTGGTTGATATCGCAAAAGGCAGCAAGCTCGGATTTGTCGCGGAAATTCTGCGCCAGTGCGCCATAAAAGAATTCGGCGCGGCCGCCGGTACCGACCAATACATAACGTTTCTTGTCACTCATCTCTATCGCCTCCTTGAATATAGCTCTAGCCTATAACAAGGGAGCACTGCTTTCGCCGCATTTCATGCGTAATCGCTTTCAAATGCCGCATATTTTGCTATAATCCTAGGAAAGGGGGCAGCCGCATGACCAAGCCGTTTCGAGCAGATTACCACGATCCCACCGGATATTTGAACATGGAGTATGACCGCCGCATTGGCTATTTCTCAATGACGGTCGATCATCTCCACGATCATTATGAGCTGTACTACCTGTTATCGGGCGAGCGAATCTACTTCATCAAGGATCGCTCCTACAGGGTTCGGGCCGGTGATCTTGTCTTCGTGGACCGGGATGCCGTTCATAAGACACTGGACAGCGGGAGGCCCGATCATGATCGCCTTGTCCTCTATATAAGCCCGGAATTGTTCGCGGATCTGGCCGTACCGCCTGAGCTGGCCGAAGGGCTGAAGGAGCCGTTCGGCTGGGATGTTCCGATTCTAAGGCTGCCTTCGCCAGCGAGTGAAACGGTGGAGCGAATGGTCGGTGAAATGGTGAATGAGATGATCCATCTCCAGGCGGGAAGCAGCTGGCTGCTGCGGCACCGAACGGTCGAATTGCTGCTCTTCGCCTACCGCAGCCAGCATTTGGGTGCGGTTCGTTCAGCCGATACGGAGCCGGTTCTTCATCCGAAGACCCAGGCGGTGGTCCGGTATCTTAACGATAATTATCAGAAGGCTTTAACGCTGCCCGAGGTAGCGGAGGCGTTCCGAATCAGCCCGCACTATCTCAGCCGGCTGTTCAAGCAGACGACGGGGTTTACCTTTAGCGATTATCTGAACCTGCTTCGGGTTAAGGAAGCGCAGCGTCTCCTGCGGGAGAGCGATGATTCCATCACGGATATCGCTTGGCGAGCGGGCTTCAGCAACTTCTCCCATTTCGGGAAGATGTTCAAGCGGACGGTTCAGTTGTCGCCGAGGACATACAGGAAGCAGTATAAGGAGCGAGGGCGATTTGACCTATAGAACATAATGGAGGGAATTTACGTCTATGACATAGAGGGAGTTGATGCTATGCGTATGATGTGCGTGATACTCATGGTTGTCGTTCTAATATCAGGGTGTGCCTCAGAACAGCGTATGGACAGCGATGCTACGCTTGATAAGGTTATGGACAGAGTACCAACGTGCGGGGCGAGCTTGGAAACGATTAACCATGTTGTCGAAACTATGGAGAACGAAAATGGCTTCACGGTTATAATCGCGCAAGATTGCGAACCGGAACATGGGGAAGGGCCGCAGATGCGGTCAACCTATACGTATACCGTAACCTCGGATCTTGTGCAGTTGGTTGATATGAAAAGATGATGGAATATCGAACAGCCTGAACGGGAGCGAGAGGAGCTCGGTTCTGTTCAGGCTGTTTTACGTATCATTGGAGGATGTTCTCTTTATCTATAGCTCCTTACGGTATCAGGCGAAGACTGGCACAGAATGTTATGCATCATAGGTTATGGTCGCAGGCTCCGGAAAAATTGTCTCACATCTGAAATCAACAAATCCGGCGCATCGATTCCCGGGAAATGGGTTCCCCTGTCGTACTCGTTCCAGCGCACAATGTTGTTGTTCTGCTCTCCGATATGTTTGATCGCGACATCGGACTGTTGGAATACAGCGACGCCAACAGGTACTGGGGACGGATCTTTGGGCGCCCATGCCGCAGGGTCATGCGAATTCTCGTAATACATGCGGGCCGAGGAATTAGCCGTTCCCGTCAGCCAGTACAGCATCAGATTGGTTAGGAACCGATCACGGTCCACTGCTTCCGGATAGTCCCCGAAGCCATAGAACAATTCGGATGTCCATGCAAGCAGCCCAACCGGCGAATCGGTCAGACCGTATGCCAGAGTCTGAGGGCGGGAGGACTGAATGGAATTAAACCCGAAGCGTTCGCTCATAAATTGCCCGAGGCGTGCAAGCCGGATCTTTTCCGCTTCCGTAAATGATGCAGCAACTGAATCATCAACCGGACCAAACGGAACAAAACCCATCGTAGCCGCATTTACATGTACCCCTGACACCTGTGTCGCAGCAATACGCCCTAGTTCCGGTGCAATAATAGCCCCCATATCGCCGCCCTGAACGCCATAACGTTCATAACCAAGGCGGCTCATCAACTCGCCAAAGGCTTTAGCCGTGCGGCCGGAAGTCCAGCCTGCCTCGGTTGTCGGACCGGAGAGACCAAAGCCGGGGATGGACGGGATCACCAGATGGAATGCATCCCGAGCATCTCCGCCGTAGGAGGTTGGGTCTGTCAGCGGTCCAATCAGATCCAGAAACTCTACGGGAGATCCCGGCCAGCCGTGAATCAGCAGGAGCGGCATGGCCTCCGGTTCGGCAGAAGGGATATGGAAGAAGTGGATATGGGCACCGTCGATGATGGTGGAATACTGCGGGTGAGCGTTCAGCTCTTCTTCCGCTTTGCGCCAGTCATAAGAGGTTCTCCAGTAGTCTGCCACAGGTTTGACGAATTCAAGCGGAGCGCCGTAATTCCAGCCGGAGCCCGGAAGCTGGTCCGGCCAGCGGGTCAGATCCAGCCGGGTGTTCAGGTTGTCGAGCTCTGCCTGCGGGATGTCGATGCGGAACGGGCGGATCTCCGCCTCCGTGTTCAAATTGCGGCCGGATGTCGTTTGATTTGTCATGATTTATTTCCTCCTCTTATTGTGTTGGCTTATGTTTTTATTATATGGGGGTGTTCCTGACAGCATTATGTCAAGGTTTCCGGAGTGCCTTAAAAGAAATAGATCGACTTCCATCTTATGCCGACGTATTGTTAAATTAGACTTTCGCTGGAAGGGATTGACGTGACCCGCATTGCAATTGATAACGCCTTAGGGAACATATGGCCATCACTGCTTTTACAATAAGGACTGCGTTTAACGGAGAGCAATAGATGCTCTGCCAAATCACATGAATGGAGGTCAAATCCGGATGAAGATTGAGCGCTTGCTTGCGATCACCATGATGCTGCTTAGTCAGCGGAGGGTGAGTGCCACCATGCTGGCTGAGAAATTCGAGGTTTCGCTGCGTACCATATATCGCGATATGGAGACCATTAACGGTGCCGGCATTCCCATCGTGTCCTATACCGGAGCGGACGGCGGCTATGAGATTATGGAGCAGTTCCGTATTGAGAGACAGCTTGTCACATTTGAGGATTTGCAGTCTATATTGGTAGCGCTCAAGGGTGTGCAATCTTCCCTGGATGATCAGGAGATGGAAACGCTGCTGACCAAAATCAAGGCGCTGGTTAAACGGGCCGACCAGTATCAGATGGAGGAGACCGGAGATACGCTGCTCTTCGATACCAATCTGTGGCATGGCGGGGGAATATCGGACAAGTCTATCCTCACCACGCTCCGCCAAGCAGCCAGAAACCGGACGGTCACCACGTTTCTGTATACGAATACGGCGGGCGATGCCGAGCACCGCATCGTGGAGCCGATTGGTCTGGCCTGGAAAGGCTATGCCTGGTATCTGTATGCATACTGCAGGCTTCGGGAAGATTACCGGACCTTCCGCATCTCTCGCATGAGTGAGCTGCGTATTCACATTGAGACATTCATGGATCGGGGTGTCACATTAGCCCAATTGGACGCCAGATGGGGCAACCAGGAAACAGGCCCCGGCGTGGATCTTGTGCTGCGCTTCCGGCCACGGGTTCGGGTGCAGGTGGAGGAGGCGTTCGGACTTCAGCATGTGCAGATCCAAGAGGACGGAACGCTGCTGGTTCGGGTCACCTATCCGGACAATCATTGGCTGTACGGCATGCTGCTCGGCTATGGACCGGATTTGTACATCGTGGAGCCGTCCTTTGTGGCCGAACGTGTGAAGAAGTATGCGGAGCAGGTGGTGAAGACGTACGGAGGCATCTGAGTTGGTCATTTATCCTATCTTCGCAGCGCGTGCCGTCGCGCCTATTCGAGAGTCTGTTATTTTGGGGCCGCCGGTCGGGTGCGGGAGTATGACAACTAAACAACCCTATGCGAGAAGGGGGTAATAGAGGCTGTAGCCCTAGTCCCTAATAGAGGCACCACGTTCATCGAGTTGGATCAGCCCGTGACTGTGGTGCTTTTTGGTGTGCATATGGTATCTTGGAAGTGAACGAAAAACGCCATGTTTAATAGATTGGTTGAGAGGATCGACAGCCAAAATGAAAACAAAAATACAAGAGTTGCCGCTGTCGCCGGGCGTATATCTCATGAGAGATTCGCGGGGAACGGTCATTTATGTTGGCAAATCCAAAAGTCTCAAGAAGAGAGTACAATCGTATTTTTACAACAATAAATCGCACTCCCCCAAAGTGAAGAGGCTGGTTCAGCATGTCAAAGACCTGGAGCATATCGTCACCGACACGGAGTTTGAGGCGTTTATGCTGGAATGCAGGCTTATTCAGGACTTAAAGCCGATGTATAACCGCAAGATGAAAAATCCGTTAGGTTATAGTTATATCGTATTGCGGCAAAAGCGAGATGGGCGATGGCTGGAAATTACAGATACGCTGGATGAAGGCGGTCAGGACCGGTCTCGTTTTTTCGGCCCCTATACAGCCAGCAGACATAGTCTTGAACATGCAGTGCAAAAGATTAAGGAATGCTGCAAAATCGCCTGCAGTCATACACCTGCCGCTTCTTCGATAAATACTCCCTGCTTGAATTATTCGATCGACCTCTGTCTTGGCAAGTGTCTTGGCGGCGAAACCGCGCGGCAATTTGATGAAATCATGGATCGATTCATTGCTCTGCTTCAAGGGGACGACCGACGTTTATATGATGAGATGGAGCGAAACATGCGGGGCGCCGCAGCGCGTTTCGATTTTGAACAGGCTGCAAAATACAGGGACGGCATGGAGGCGGTGAACCTGCTCTTAAGTAAACGGGATGTGATCGAGTTCGCCGAAGAGAATCACAGCATCATTGTCTACGAGTATCTAGACGAAGATACGATCAAGTTATTCCTGATTAAGAGGAACGTTGTGCTGCACAGCGAGCGATGCTCTGTGGCTGCAACAGTGGAAATTGAATCGTTGAGGCGGAGGGTCAAAGCCTTGATGCTCAGCTATTTCACGAGGGATACGGAATGCGATGCTGCCGAGGTTACCCGGGAAGATATCGACGCTGCACAAATCATCTACAGCTATTTGCAGAGCAGCGCCTGCCGTTATCTTGTTCTTCAGGATTCATGGCTCGAAGAGGATGGGGAGCCTGATATGGAGGCTGCACTGCGGGATTTTTTGAATAATTGAGTTGTGTCATCTTAATTTGAGGAGTCGTTATCATATTAGCCTCTATCCGACACGGATAGAGGCTTTGGTTTACTTATTTACTTCCAAAAGCAAACATATTTTTGAGTATTAAGGCTTATTGAAATATCGCCCCATCGGCATCTCTCTCGTAAAAGTGATCCCCCAATACCTATATTTCACTTCAATTTGGGTGATGGGCTCATCGTTATAAAGACGGACGCCGTAATTAAGCGGAATGCGCGAACCTTGATTGAGCGCGGCTCTCTTCCCGTCCGGCAAGAGCTCGGGCTTTAACGGCACCTCCCCAATATCGACGAATTCGATATCGGGATCTTCATCAAGGCCTCCGCCGCCGACCAGATGAAGGGAATAACTGACGCCCAGCTCGGCCTTGGCAGGCTTTATGCCATTATTCACCCGCACGTCCAGCAGCTCCACATCGGCGAATCCTTTATTGATCACTTCAAAGATCATGGTATTTTCATCCGTAAAGGATGTAAATCCACCCACCTTGATGGGCGTGGGGCGAAGGAACAGCAGGTATAGAAGGATGGATGAAAGGAGCAACCCCAGGCCCATATATAAGAGTCTGCGGAGAGGTTTGGATCTTGGTTTCATGGCAGAGCAATCTTCCTTCTCTTATTAAATAGACAGCTTTACAACGGATTTGCCTTCCTCAATATCCGCTTTCATCGCCAACAGATACTTCCTGGAGCGTTCATCCATCCCATTCCAATTTACGAATTTGGAGAAATAGACAAAGGAGTAGATATTGCGGAAGTCGATGAAAAATGGAATTCGCTCGATCCAATCTTCACTCAGCGTATTCTCTTGAAGGTAGCCGGATAAAAACGAATCGAAGAATCGGGCCGCAAACTCGGCTTTCCGGTTTTCCGGAACCGTCTGAACCGCATGATAGATAGCGATGGCGATATCGTAGGCGAACCAATGGTACGAGACATCCCCAAAATCAAAAAAGATAATCTCCCCGTTATGTACGTGAAAGTTGTGATGGTGGAGGTCATTGTGGACGATGCCGTAGCCTTCCTCATCCTGCGGGAGGGACTCCAATTCCTTAAGATACTGCTTCCACTGCGTATGGACTCTTTCACCTGCAGCCTCCGGGAACGCATCGGTAAAAATCACATGATCATTCCATTGGGGAAACGCCATACGGTGCACGAGTGACGAAGCGGTGGTGTCTTTTTTGCCGAGCTTATGCATACGGCCCATCCCGCGTCCCCACTGCTTGATTATCGCAAAATCCGATGTTACATCCGTTAACGGGCCGCCGGGAGCCTTCGTAAAGGCAATGACATGGTATCGCTTGGAATCGTGGATTACCTCTTCAATAAGAAGATCTTGTGCAGATCGAATGGACACCGCCATGTTCAGACCCTGCTCGGCTAGATAGGCCATCCACGTCAGCTCGCGAATGATCGAGGCTTTGCGGTATTTGGACGCGTCCAAAAATTTAATAATGAAGCGGCGTCCGTCTTCGCCGTTGTATTCAAATACATTCTGATCGAATCCCCCAAGCAACTTCAGCGAATAAGAACCTCGGCCGAATCGTTCGGCCCCTTGATCCAAGACAGCCTGTTCCATGAAAAGTCCCCTTTATCGTATTCTCGATATGATGCTCATGCTTACATACCGGAAAGTTACTGCACTCAGTTACTGTACTCACTACCAACTACAGTCTATCGAAGATCTCGGGTGGTTGCAAAAAATGGGAGGACATACGAAAAAGGGCAATCCCTTAGGAGCGCCCTTACAATTTCTTTATCAACCTTCGAATTTCTGCGCCAGCTCACGGAAATTTAGCTCCGCCGTGTTGGGCAGCACGACATCCGCATGCGGGAAATGCGCGGCGTTGCCGATAGCGACGGCGAACATGCCGGCGCCCTTGATGGCGTCAACACCGGATGCGGCATCCTCCACGCCGATGCAATCGGCAGGCTCTACGCCAAGCTCTGCAGCAGCGGTGAGGAAGATCTCCGGGTCCGGCTTGTTGTTCTTCAGCTTGGTTACGTCGACAATCACGTCGAATTGATCCATGACGCCAAGCCGGGTCAAAACGGCAATGGCGTTCTTGCTGGAGGACGCGATGCCGGTCTTCAGGCCGGTCGACCGGATGTCTCCCACAAACTCCGTAATGCCGGGCAGCAGGTCAGCTGGTGTGATCGTTTCGATCAGCTCGACGTACAGCTTGTTTTTGCGGTCGGCCAGCTGTACCAGCTCTTCATCGGAATAGTTTACAGGCGTCTCCGCCTGGCTTAACAGGAGCTTCAGGGAATCCATGCGGGATACCCCTTTGAGATTCTCGTTGAATTCTCTCGTGAAGGGAATGCCCAGCTCGGTTGCGGTGGCTTTCCATGCCTGATAATGATACTCCGCGGTATCGGTAATGACACCGTCCAAGTCAAAGATGACAGCCTTCAGCTTGCGTGTTTCGTTCATATCTTATAGCTCCTTTTTGAGATATCGGAAAGTATAAACCCGAAACAGGGACCTTCCGGATATCGCAAGAAAAATGACGGTTTATCGCAGTCTGTTTTCGTAGAAAACTTGTCGGGAAATGTGTCGATCGATCGTATTCCTCGTAAACCGGGCGGCGTTGCCCTGCGCGTAGGGAGGGCAAGCACCTAATGCCTAAACATCGTTATTTGCTCTGCAGCGCATGTTTCACAGGTTTCCCGGCTTCAAGCGTTACGACCTCGTTGTACAGCTTGATCTCGATGGATTCGCCTTCGACGATCTCCAAGGTGACGCCGTCATTCTCGATGGATACGCCGATGAGGCGGCCGCGGAAGTTCAGGCGGAACGCATACTTCTCCCAGTCCTTCGGAATGGCCGGGGAGAGGGAGAGTCCGCTTTCCTTCAGGCGCATGCCGGCAAAGCCGTAGACGATGGACATCCAAGTGCCGCCCATGTTGGCCATGTGCAGGCCGTCCTTCGTGTTGCCGTGCGTATTGTCCAGGTCGAGGCGTGCCGTCTCGATGAAATACTCATACGCCTTGTCCATATTCCCGATCTTCGAGGCCATGATGCTGAAGATGCAGGAGGACAGCGACGAATCATGCGTCGTGATGCCTTCATAGTAGTCGTACGAACGCTGAATCGTTTCCAAGCTTTGCTCGTCTTCCAGCAGGAAGTGGGCGAGCACCGTATCCGCCTGTTTGCACACTTGGTAACGGTAAATGGTGAGCGGATGGTAGTTCAGCAGCAGCGGATATTTGTCCTCTGGCGTGTTGTCGAAATCCCATACCGCTTTGCGGAGGAACGTATCGTCCTGCGGGTTAATGCCGAGTGCCTCGTCGTACGGCAGCAGCATGGCATCTGCGGCTTTTGCCCAAACTGATATTTCCTCTTCGGTTACCCGGAGGCGGTCACAGAGAGCTTTGAAGCCTTGAGGATCGTAAGATTCCAGAATGGAGCAGCTCTTGGCAGCCCACTTCAGGTTATGCTTTGCCATGACGTTGGTGTAATAGTTGTTATTCACGCAGCAGGTATATTCATCCGGCCCCGTAACCTCATCAATATGGAAGGCCCCGTTATAATAGTGCCCGATGTCGGCCCAAAGGCGGGCGGTTTCGATCAGCACCTCGGCCCCGTAGGACAAGAGAAAATCCCGGTCCTGCTCGGCGAGATAATACTGAATATAGCTGTAGGCGATATCCGCGCTGATATGGTATTGCGCCGTTCCCGAAGGGAAGAAGGAGGAGCATTCCGTTCCCGAGATCGTGCGCCACGGGAACAGGGCGCCTTGCCGGTGCCCCATTTCCCGGGCTCTGTCTCTCGCCTGCTCCAGCGTGGAATAGCGATACAGCAGCAGCTGGCGCGCAATGTCCGGCTGCGTCATTAGAAATACAGGGAACATGTAAATCTCCGTGTCCCAGAAATAATGGCCTTCATACCCTTCGCCGCTCAGTCCTTTGGCGGAAATGTTGCTGTGCTTGTCCCGACCGGCGGATTGCAGCAGCTGGAA
The DNA here is from genome assembly GCF_025142895.1 of Paenibacillus sp. p3-SID867. Lineage (NCBI taxonomy): Bacteria > Bacillati > Bacillota > Bacilli > Caryophanales > Paenibacillaceae > Paenibacillus > Paenibacillus sp. p3-SID867. The sequence goes on along the minus strand of NZ_JAMBDM010000005.1, from coordinate 168,866 downwards.
TAGATTGAAACGGATACCTTCTTGCAGTTGGTCATCGTTCTGAATCACCACATCGGCCGATTTCCAGTAGGTGTTCAGATACTCGGTCTGCTCGGCAAGCAAGTCCTCGAACGTAGTATCCTTCAACTCCTCCTGCAGCTGAATGCCGCGCTCGATCATGTCTTGCCCGTGACGAAGACTGTCGGTATACAGATTGTATTTCGTAAATTGGATCGGTCCGGTCAATGGAAGGACAGCCGTGAAGGTAACCTCTCCGGTTCCGGCTTCGAGCCTAATGTCCGCATCGTCATTCAAGCGGTGACGGGTCACGCAAGCGGCACGCAGCTTGGACGACATCGTCTCATCAACGACATAGGCATCGCTGCCCTTCACGCCTGCATCGATGACGGTCATCCGTTCCGCATGCCCTGCGCCTACCCGGGGATCGTTGGCATTGGTGTAGTTCTTCACCTTGCCGTTCACGGTGGAAAGTATGCGAACCTGGCCGTTGAAATTGACCGGCTCAATCCGTACGTTGATGGCGAACAGCTCCCGGTGCGCGAAGGACACCAGACGGCGGAAGGTCAGCTTGATCTCTTTGCCTTCGGGCGATTTCCACTGTACGATTCGCTCCGAATACCCCTTGTCCATATGCAAGCGGCGTTCCTGGGCAGTGATCGTTCCATGATCGAGGCGGAAAGGTTCTTTTTCGTCGCCTAGATAGATCAGGACCGTTTGGGCATCAATATTGTTAACGAGTTTTTGCTGTGTATCAGGAAAGGCGAAGAGCTTCTCGCCGTAAGGGATTTCAATCACGTCGTGGAAAGCGTTCAGATAGGTACCGCGGATGGTGGGCATGCTCTCTCCGTAGCCTTCTTCGAAATTGCCGCGCACACCCAAGTAACCGTTTCCAAGTGCAAAAATACTTTCCATATTCAGCAGGGCTTGCTGCGACAAATCAGGATTTGATATATTCCAGGTCATGTTCTACACTTCCTTCCTAGCAAGGTTATGCTTGAATTTTAGAGCCAATCGGGGTTATGTTATACTAAAATATCAAGGTTTTTATCAATATTTTTAGGTGGTGTGGAAATAATGAAAGGGCCTTCACGCTCGGGAAACCGTCCGTTTTATCTGTCCTCCCGTATGCATTATTTGCGCGAGAATTTTATCCATCCCCCGTTTGATTATGAGCACGAACTGCTGGAAGCGATCCGCTTCGGCGATGAGAATAGAGCCATGGATATGCTTCGTAAGATTAACGAGCTGGAAGCGGCTGTGCTGGCGACGTATCCGCTTCGGTCGAAGAAGAATGCCCTGATTGCGTCCTGTACCTTATTTACCCGGGCGATCATCAAAGGCGGCGTAGACCCTGAGATTGCCTTTCATTTAAGTGATACCATGATCCTTGAGATTGAGAAAATGACCGATGTGGAGCGGCTGGTTCATTTTGAATATGAGATGCTGGTGCAGTTTGTGTCGATGATTCGCTCCGAGAAGGAAGACGTGTCGTACTCTCACATTGTGAACCTGGCGATCTATTACATCCGGGAGCATATTTTCGAGGAGCTGTCCCTGCAGAGGGTTGCGGAGTATTTGAAAGTCCACCCGAGCTACTTATCCGACCGTTTTAAGCGGGAGACGGGTGTACCCATTACAACCTTTATTAATCGGCGGAAGATTGAGGAGTCCAAGCATTTGCTGGCCAACACGAATCAGTCGATATCGGAAATCGCGTTTACGTTCAAGTTCTGCAGCCAGAGTTATTATACGCAATTATTCAAGAATTTTACGGGGATGACGCCGAGAAAATTCCGGATCAGCGGGACGGCGCGATAAAGGACGATTATATCTAGCAACGAGAATAGAGCGACAACACCCATGAAGAAATTCAATCAGACAATGCTGCACTTAAGTCTGGAGAAAAAACCGGTTGCGGCGTCAGTTCTTGAGAATGCAACCGGATTTCATCTCGTTGGCTGATCGGTCATACGATGTATGGCGTAACAACCTGTCTCTTAGCTTTTAAGATCAGGTTGTTTTTTGTTGAAATATCAGGAACGTATGTTCTATAATGATGAAGCGAGTTTGAACCTATTCGTGTTTTATACATACCAGATTGGAGAGAACCTATGAATTCCTATTGTACATATGCATTGCATCAAATCGAGGTGGCTGTCATCTCTGTTGTTGCGATTATCGACAGGCTGGATGAATCGGATTTGCTCGTTCAACCGACAGAAGACAAGCATTCCGTTGGAGAGCTGCTCAAGCATATTGCAGTGATCTGCCGGGCTGATTTTTACATATCGGGCGGGGCCACGCAAGAGGAGATGGACGCTTATTATGAGGGCGTGTCGTTAATTAACCTGAAGGATATACAGGCCGAATTGTTAAGCAGCTATTCACATTTGGAGCAGGCATTCAGAGACATGACGGAAGAAGAGCTCCATCAAGAGACGACTTCCTACTGGGGCGTCACCTATTCAAGGTATGAATGGCTGCTTGAAATCGTCGCCCATCTGTATCACCATCGAGGACAACTGCATGCGATGCTGGTTCACTGTAACGGGAAGGATCCGAAGGTTCCGTTATTCGAATAGCCATAAGCGCTCTATCTTTCCCGACCCGAATTCTGTTTTCCGGAATTCGGGTTTTGTTTGTTTATAGATTTATATGTTATTATATCTGACTCAAAATCGAAATTATTAATATAATTTCATTAAATATATTTAAGTAGTGTTAATATTATTTACATTAATATATAATAATCCTCAATATAATGTTTTTTTGTGTTAATATAGTTAACATTTAAGTCGATGAGGAGTGATTCGGCATGTCCAGATTAACCGGAGTTTTTTTCAAAAGCACGCTTGCCATTATCCTAATAACGACGACTTGGTTTGTCTCCTTGGGGCAAGTCCCCCGAGCTTGGGCAGCCGGGGGACAAAGCGGCAACCTGAGCCGGTTGGAATCCGTTCTCCAGCCCATTGTGAAAGCCGCAGCGGAAGACGGAATCGAGCTGTACGTCGGAGTCCAGGATCTTAGCGGTACATATGGCGGAGGGAAGATTCAGGCGGGATCATCGAATGTTTACTATGCGGCCAGCACCATCAAAATGGCCATCGTAACAGCACTGATGCAGGATATTGAAGCAGGGAAATACGCGCTGGAGCAAACCGTCCAGGTTAAACCGGAGCAGGTTGTAGGCGGAGCCGGTTCGCTCAAGGATGGAAAGTTCCCTCAGGAGATCACGATCGAGCGTTTAGCGGGGCTGATGATTACGCAATCCGATAATACGGCAACCAATGCCCTGATTGATCTCCTTGGGTTCGAGCGTATTAATACTTTAATAGATGAACAGGGATTTGAAACCATGCAGCTGGGCCGGAAAATGATGACGCCCGCAAAATCCCCTGCTGCTGATAATTATGTCAACGGGGAGGAGTTGCTGACGCTCCTGGAGAGAATCTATGCTGGTGAGATCGTATCCGCCCAATCGCGGGATCAGATCCTGGCCTGGATGAAGGCGCAGGAAGTGAAGACCAAATTCGGCGCAGCGCTGCCCGGCAAGCCGATTGCCCACAAAACGGGGGAACTGGGCGATGTGAGCCATGACATCGGATATTTTCTCGTACCCGGACGCGAGGTTGCCGTCACGGTATTAACCAAAGTCACCAAGCCGGAGGATGCGGGCAAAGCCCAGGAACTGGGCAACCCGGTTGTGCAGCGCGCGGCCAAGGCGGTGTATAACTTCTTGCTGGATACGCCGGCTGAATCCGTATCGGCGGACGCATGGCCGGCCTTGTCGTTAGTCGTAAATCCCATCATTCAAGAAGCCGAAGAAAAGGGAATTAGGGTATCCGTAGGCTTGAAGGATCTAAGCGGTAAGCCTGACGACCGGGAGCTGCTCCTGGGATCTCGCCAATCCTATATGCCTGCGAGCACCATCAAGATGGCGCTTGTATCGGCTTTGATGAAGGAAGTGGATGCCGGCAGGTTAACCTTGGAACAGAAGGTGAAAGTTGAGCAGGAAGATGTAGTTGGCGGAACAGGCTCCTTGCAAAAGGAAACATTTCCGCAGGATGTAACCATCGAACGATTGGCAAGGCTGATGATCACCCAGTCGGATAATACGGCTACGAACGTACTGATTGACGTGGTTGGATTGAATAAGGTCCAGGCTCTGATGGATGAACTCGGCCTTGATGTCATGCATCTGGGGCGCAAAATGTTCGCAGCTGCCCCTACGCCGGAGCAGGACAACTATATTAATGCGGAGGATTTGGTCCATCTGCTTGCCAACATTCATTCAGGCGAATTCTTGTCGGATAACTCTCGTGATCAGATCATCGACTGGATGAAAGCCCAGGAGGTGGACACCAAGTTCGGTGCGGCCCTGCCCGATGCGCCGATTGCCCATAAAACCGGGGAGAATGCCAATGTGACTCATGATGCCGGATATTTTCTACTGCCCGGCAGGGAAATCGCGATTTCGGTACTGACCGAGGTCACGACGACCAGCAGTTTTGATGAAGCTCAGGCTATCGGAAATCCTGTGGTGCAAGAGATTGCGAAGGCTGTTTATGAAGCGCTGGAATACGAGATGACGTTCACGGATGTGCCGGAGGATCACTGGGCAGGGCCTTATATTGAGGGGGCGGCGACGGCTTCCTTGGTGAAGGGAACCTCGGATACGACCATCGCGCCCGAGCGCCCAATCAGTCGTGCAGAGGTGACCTCCACACTTGTTCGATCCCTTCAACTGGAGCCCGCCCTGGTCTCTCCTCAATTCAGGGACGTTCGCGGGGATAGGTGGTATTCCGCCGATGTGGCAGCGGCTTATTCTTCCGGCATCGTCAGCGGACGGAATGACGGCATCTTTGATCCACAAGGTCCCATTAGCCGTGCGGAACTGGCTGCGATGATAATCCGTGCTTACGAGTATGTGCATGGCCCGCTGGCTGGATACGAGGATGTACTTTCTTTTAAGGATGCGAACGAGATACGGGACTGGTCCAGAGAGCCGATTCTGAAGGCGGTCCAATTAGGCTTCGTGAACGGTTATAGCGACGATACCTTCCGTCCGGACAGAACGGCATCAAGGGCAGAAACCCTTAAGATGATTGTGCATCTCCTCAGCAAATAAGGCCCTTGGTTTTATAAGCATTCGAGGCGCCGAGCACAGCGCGTTTTTCGACGAGTCTTTGACTTCTTTTCTCATACCGATTTCCGTCATTACACGCTTCGAGAGAGGTCGGCGGAGGTTTTATCTGAAGTAACTGAATACCGTATGAGGTTTAATCACACTGCAAGCTGCAGGCCTAGCTTTTTCAAGACGGCCTGCAGCATATTCCGTTTTCCAATGACCCCAGCTGTGCAGTTGTGCCAAAAGGATGGACGATTGCAGCTTGAGAACAAGTAAGGGCAGTAATTTAACATGAAATCTGCAAGATGGTGAGCGCAGGCTCTTTGAGCTGTTGCGCAATCATAGAATCGGGGGTTTTGCCATGATATTTGTTACATTGAATTGATATTCTTTTAAATTCGACAAAATAATACAAATTTCGCTATAGACTACGGCTAAATCATTCCTCTATGATAGATATTAAATAGCTTTGCAAGCTATTCTGAAAGCGCTATCCTGATCTTCGCTGAACCGAATGATCCTAAGTCTAGGGGGGAATCCACCAAACCAGGGGACATAGCAGAATCTGTTAACTGAATGGTAAGCGCATACATGATGTATCGAAGCCTTGATGAGTGCCGTTAACACAGATTTTACATATCGTTAATACTCTCATGATCCTATCGCCTTACCATAAGAGTGTTCGGTAAAAGGGGGACACGCACTCATGGCAGAACAAAGGACAGGGCGTCTTCCCGTAATCGCTTCGATTACCAAGCTGGAACAGATCGATGCGGCTGTGAACAGCACGGTGGAACGGGTGAACCTGATGACAGGCGATATCTTGAAACTCAGGGATATCGTGAATCGACTTCACTCCTCAGGCAAAAAAGTGTTTGTTCATCTGGAGATGGTAAGCGGCATTGGCCGGGATAATTCGGCTGTGCAGTATTTGGCCGATTCGTACAAGATCGATGGGATCATTACGACGAAGACGAATACGGTATTGGCTTCGCGCCAAGCGGGCATTAGCTCGATACAGCGAGTGTTTGCCATTGATACGACAGCTTTAAGAACCGCAGTGAAAATGATCGGACAAGCCCGTCCGGATGAGGTGGAATTAATGCCGGGACTCATGCCCCGCGTAATCCGCGACCTGAAGAAGGAAATTCACTGTCCGCTTATTGTGGGAGGTTTTTTACGAAGCGAGGAAGATATCGATGAGGCGCTGGCAAACGGTGCAGACCTCGTATCTACAGGAGATACGCGTTTTTGGACGTAAGGTTCCCTGTACGGTGATGGATTAACTATAATTACATATTTGCTAGGGGTGGAGACGATGAGATAACCCGAGTAGCAGCTACTTTAGCTTTTATAGGAGGTGGTGGCTCTTAGGTTGCGCTCTTTTTGACGTCTCTATTTTTGTGCGCTTTTTAAGGGGTAGACGGGTTGAAGTGGATAGACAGCAGTGATGAAGATGAATGATGAGTAGATTCGAAAGGGGACAATTGATCATCTATGAAAAAGAAATCATGGTTGTTAATGTTACTGACCATATTTATGGTTATTACCACGGCTTGCGGAGGCGGCGGTGGAAGTGAAAGCGCCGGAGCAGAGGTTTCGCTCGACGATGTGGAAGCCGCTTCGATGGATATGAAGAATGATACAACGCCTGTCAAAATCCAGTACTGGCATGCCCACGCGGATGCTCAACTGGAAGGCTTGAACTACATGATCGCAGAATTCCAGAAGAAGTACCCGCATATTACGGTAGAGCCGGTGTTCCAGGGCGGCTATCCTGATCTTCACAAAAAACTATCGGCTGCAGTGGCTGCGAATGACGTGCCGGCTGTAACGAATGTTGAGGTCGCGTCCTTGCCTAACTTTGCGGACAGCGGTGTGTTCTCTGATTTGGGCCCATGGATCAAGCGCGATGAAGTGAAGATGGACGATTTCGCCAAAGGGATGCTGAATGCATATGCATTTAATGGCAAGCAATATGGATTTCCTCTGATCGTTAGTACCAGTGTGTTTGTATACAACAAAACGATGCTGGACGAGCTGGGTGTAGAGCCGCCGCAGAAGTGGGATGAGATCGATGACTTTAATGCGAAGGTAACGAAAAAAGAAGGCGACAAAACGACGCGTTATGCCTTCTCCGTTCCAGGCTGGGATACGTGGTATTACGATCCGTGGAACATTAACGGCGGCGGACAAATCCTGACCGAGGACCTGAGTGCTTCGGCCGTTGAGAATGAAGAGTCGCTTCGTTATCTTCAGAACTTCTACAAATGGCAAAATGAAGGCCACATGCATATGGGCTTCGGGAAGGGTGCTTCCGATAATATGCGCCAAATGTTCCTGGGCGGCGAGATCGCCATGGTTCAGCATTCATCGGCTTTGCTCAAGATGTACCGCGAGAATGCGGACTTTGAGGTTGGCGTATCCTTTATCCCTGGCGATAAAGTGCGGACCTCCAACATTGGCGGCGCGGGGATCGTCATGATGGACGGTGCCGAGGATCTGGAGAAAGAAGCGGCTTGGAAATTTATCGAGTTCATGACTTCGGCGGAGCAAAACATTAAGTGGGCCGAATCCGTTGGATACCTGCCGACAAGAAAATCCGCAATCGAGTCTGAGGAAGGCAATCAATATTTCGAAAGATGGCCGCAATACAGAGCGGTATACGAGCATTTCGACGAAGTAACGCCGCGCCTGCAGCACCCGGCTTACCCTGAATTCAGCGAAGTTTACAAAGAAGTCGTAGGGGAAATGGTGCTGAACAAAAAAGATCCGACACCACTTATGCAGGATGCAGCCAAGAAGATCAACGATATTCTGGCTGACTATGAGTGATGCCTATGGAGACCAATAAACAAGTGACAAAGGCGGCGTCCAATCGGGCGACCGCTTCGGTCTCTAAACGGATGTCTCATACGTTGATCGAGAAGTGGAAGGACTTTTCGTTCGCGGTTCCGGCGTTGTTATTCATGGGCGTGTTTTTGTATTATCCCCTGGGCTATTCCGTGTACATTAGCTTTACGAACTGGAACATGACACGGCCGGTAAAGAAGTTCGTAGGTGTTGATAACTATACGCGCTTGCTGTCGAACTCGGATTTCTATCACTCCTTGAAGGTCACGTTCTTGTATACCGTGATGGACGTTGTATTTACGCTTGTCATCGGACTGCTGCTGGCGTTGCTGCTCAACGTGTCGTCGTCACGGTTGTTCGGATTCATGCGCGGCGTCATTTTTATGCCCTATTACATCTCGATGGTTGTCGCGGCCATGGTATTTACATGGATTTACAATGGACAATACGGGCTATTGAATTCCATTGTTTCCTGGTTCGGCATGGAGCCGGTCGAATGGCTGACCAATCCTTCGACGGCATTGCCGGCGCTGGTTGCCGTTTCGGTCTGGAAGGGCGTCGGCTTTGCGATGATCCTCTTTATTGCAGGCATGCGCGGGATTCCGGCCGAGTATTATGAGGCAGCTTCGATTGATGGAGCCAGCAAGCTGCGGCAGTTCCGCAACATTACGCTGCCGCTCTTGTCGCCTATGACCCTGTTTTTGGTCATCACCAGCTTTATCTCCTCCATGCAGGTGTTCCAGTCGATCGACGTCATGACGGGCGGCGGTCCGCTCAAGGCAACGAATGCGATTGTGTACTGGATTTATACGATGGCCTTTGATGAATTCAAAACAGGAAGAGCCTCGGCGCTTGTCATGATTCTGTTTGGAATCATATTGCTGTTAACATTGGTCCAATGGGTGGTCAGCAGGAAGAAGGTGCACTATGAAGGATAATTATATGGCTGGATCCGCCAAGAACCGGAAAGCCATGATGACGCTCCGCGTGATCGGAGCCGTGATCGTGACCCTCGTCATGTTCTTTCCGGTGTACTGGCTGCTGATCAGCGCGCTCAAGACGCAGTCCGAGATGCGGATGGCCGTTCCTACATTCTGGCCGGAAACCTTTGCCTGGGAGAACTTTGCCGAAGCCTTCCGAGTTATCCCTTACGCCCGGTTCTTCGGCAATACCCTGCTCATGGCGGTCGGCACCATTATTCTGCAGCTGAACGTGGCGCTCATGGCTGCTTATGCATTCGCGAAGGGGAAGTTCTGGGGACGGGACGCGCTGTTTCTGTTGGTGCTTGCCGCGTTGATCGTTCCGGAGCAGGTGATTTTCGTTCCCGTGTACGTCATGATGTCCAAGCTCGATTGGCTGAACACCTTCTGGGCGCTCATCGTACCTCACGGTGCGTCCGCTTATGCGATATTCCTGCTCAGGCAGGCGTTCAAATCGATTAACAATGACGTGCTGGAAGCGGCACGCGTGGATGGAGCCGGTCGCTTCTCCATTCTGTACAAGCTGTTGTTTCCGATGGCGATGCCAACGATCGTCACCATGGGCGTGCTGATCTTCATTTCGTCCTGGAATTCATATTTCTGGCCGCTGATCATGACCAACAACAACGACATGCGCGTGCTTACGGTCGGTATTGCGATGCTGCGGGATTCTATCGCCGGAAATGAAGCGATGTTCTTCAATGTCATTATGGCGTCCAGCGTCATGGCGATTATCCCGATCGTGCTGGTCTTTACGGTCATGCAGAAGCATATTGTGGCCGCGATGGCGAATTCGACGTTTAAATAACATCATAACCGAATGATGCGGTATTCAAGACGGCATGGAAACGGTGGGCATGGATACACCGCTATGCCGTCTCTCTGCATTCTCCCGAAGGTTATGATCTGCTGCAGACAGCAGGGATCGGAAAGTTCATGGCGAACAGTCCTATAGAGCTTCAAATAGCACCCCGATTACGTAAGTCAGTCCGTTACCGTAAGATACTGACGTGATCGAGGCCATCAATCGACTAGATATGGAGGAATTGCACATGGAAGTACGTGGATTGGCTCATAGAGGGTATCCGCTGAAATACCCGGAGAACACGATGCTGGGCTTTCAGAAAGCATTGGAGCTTGGCTTCTCGCACTTGGAGCTGGATGTCCAACTGACGAAGGACGGCGTGCCCGTTGTAATTCATGATGCGACGGTAAACCGAACGACCAACGGAACGGGGGCAATCAATGCCTTCACGCTGGAGGAAATACGCAAGCTGGATGCAGGTTCAGGAGAAGTGATTCCCACGCTGGAGGAAGCACTGCGTTTTGCCAAGGATCGGATGATCGTTGACATTGAGCTGAAGCAGATGGGGGATACCTACCCCGGCCTGGAACAGAAGGTCATTGACGTGATTAAGGATACGGGCATGGAGAAGCAGGTGTTCCTCACCTCCTTCGATCATTATTCCATTGAACGGGCACGCTCCCTGGATCCTGACATTGAGCTGGGCCTTGTGATATATGGAGCTACGCCATCGGTGTTCCCATATCTGGAGAAGATCGGGGCTCGTTATGTGTCCGTCAAATATGTGTACGTGACTCCTTCCTTTATGGAGGAGGCGCGCAAGCGGGGTATCCAGCTCATTGTCTGGACGCCGGACGATGAGGATATACTGGCATCTCTTGCCCAATACCCTGAGCTCTTGATCGTTACGAACAATCTGGAGGGCTGGGCCAGAGTATACAAGGAGAAGATTGCGCTGAACGCGTAACGCTCCAACTGATGCGCTTGCTGGGATGACATGTACAAAGCGCCGCTTGCATTTATAAGGTTAGGGGAAACGCCCGTTGACGGTCCCTGGAGTCGGCAGGTGTACGTATCAAAGGATCTGTCCTTGGTTGTGGAGCGGGGGCAGGTCCTATTTTTAATTAATGGGCTAAATATCTGATATCCTGCGCGTGTCTGCTGCTTATACTAGCGGACAATGCGGCGGACTTCATTCGGATTGCCGAATTTGAAAATTTAATGAAAATTTTCAGTTGACCTGCGGACAATTGTCCGTTAGAATAAAAAACGCATTACCGGACAATTGTCCGTATACAGAGATAAGGGAGGATAAGGTCTTGGATATGGGAGTGGGGCCAAGTTCGGCCAAGATTGATTTAAGTAAAATAAAAAGAGGGCCGATTGTTGCCGCACTGATTATCGGCGCGTTCGTTTCCATCTTGAATGAAACACTGCTGAACATCGCTTTCCCAAGCTTGATGGAGCAGTTTGGTATTGGAGAGTCGACGGTTCAGTGGCTTTCAACATCCTATATGCTGGTTGTCGGTATTCTGGTGCCGGTCACGGCGCTGCTGCAGCTGTGGTTCACGACAAGACAGATGTTTATAGGCGCCATGACGCTATTTCTTATAGGTACGATTATTTGCGGCTTCTCACCGGCATTCGGGGTGCTGCTGGTAGGGCGTATCCTGCAAGCGGTCGGAACGGGGCTCATGCTGCCGGTTCTGATGAACACCATACTTAGTATTTATCCGCCTCAGAATCGCGGAGCCGCCATGGGCATGATCGGTCTTGTCATCATGACGGCCCCGGCGATCGGACCGACGCTTTCGGGCTTGATCGTGGACGCGCTGAACTGGCGCTGGTTGTTCTATCTGGTCATTCCATTGGCTGCGTTCTCCATCATATTTGCTGCGGTTTTCCTGAAAAACGTATCCGTACTGACCAAGCCGAAGGTCGATTATATTTCGATTATTCTGTCTACCATCGGTTTCGGGGGTATCGTATATGGATTCAGCAGCGCCGGAGAAGGCACCTGGTCTGATCCCAAGGTGATATGGTGCATTGCGGCAGGGGCCATCAGCTTGCTGTTCTTTGTATGGCGCCAACTGAAGATGAAGGAACCGATGCTGGATCTGCGTACATTCAGATTTCCAATGTTCTCACTCGTGACCGTACTGATGCTGGTACTGATGATGAGCATGTTCTCCACGATGATCATGCTGCCATTGTTCCTGCAGAACGCACTGGGCTTAACTGCGCTTGCGGCAGGCCTGGTCATGATGCCTGGTGGTATCATCAACGGATTGATGGCGCCGATTACAGGGAAGCTGTTCGATAAATTCGGACCGAGGGTTCTGATTATCCCTGGTCTTGCTCTCTTGAGTATCGCTATTTTCCTGTTCTCGCGCATCGACGCTTCATGGACCGGTGGTTATGTTATCTTCCTTCATGTTATGATGATGATAGGGATTTCGATGGTTATGATGCCGGCCCAGACTACAGCCTTGAATCAGCTGCCGCGCTTGCTGTATCCGCATGGAACAGCCATCATGAATACACTGCAGCAGGTAGCAGGAGCCGTAGGTATGGCGCTCTTTATCAGCATCATGACAGCGGGTGCTAAAAATTACGTTGAAACAACCGGGGATCTCAATCCGGTAGAGAGCATGGTTGCCGGTCTTCATAATGCTTTCGTAATCGGACTTGTTCTTGCAATCATCGCCTTAGTACTGGGGTTATTTGTTAAACGCACAACTTCACCCGTTGAAGAAGAACAGTCTGCTGCATAAGGTTCCCGTGTGTTCAAATTAGAAAGGGATGCGTGCATTGCCGAAAGAGTATGACGAGTTGGGTCAAAAGATTTTGGATACGGCTCAGGCTTTATTTAATAAATACGGAGTCGAGGACGTCTCCATGCATCAAGTGGCAAAAACGGCCGGGATCGGGCAAGGCACCTTGTACCGCCGTTACCCCAGCAAGAGCAAGATTTGCTTTACGCTGATGGAAGCCAAGATCGATCGGTTTATGGAGGGGCTGGAGGTTTACCTTCAGAGCAGCGAAGGTGAACCGGTGGCTCATCGGCTGCGAACGGTGATGACCAAGGTCATTCTGCATTTCAATGAAGACTTGGAGTGGCTAAGGGTAATGCTGACCTCTGACCGGCTGGAGGACACCAAGAACATTATGTGTGAGAACCCGCCCTTCACGTTTTTGCGGTTTCAGATCAAGCGCCTGCTGGAGCGTGCGGCGGAGCAGGGAGTACTGATGCCGCTTGACCCTCAGTTTACCTCTGTGATGCTCGCATCTCTGCCGCGCGCGGATATCATTCTATACATGCGTGATATGGGATACAGCGCGGAGCAGATAGCGGAGGAATACTGCAGAAGCTTTGTTGACCCACTGTTTATCCATCGCTAAGTCAGATAATAGAGGCCGTTTCGGAAGACTTGATAAGTCTAACCCGGAACGGCCTTTTTGCGTGCTATCTTCCACATTCACTTATCAATTCATTGCAACATTTGGCAAATACGCCCGTCAGTATAGTAGTACATGATAATTTAAGGCACCTAGAAAGGATGATGAGCATGAACAAACAATGGAAGAAGCAAGCAGCGACACTGATGGTTGCGGCCATCGCTGTCTCCGGTGGCGCAGCGGCTTCTGCAGCACCCCTGACTGGAGGCAGCCAGGAACAGAAACCGGTCGTAATTTCGGCTGTAATGGATTATGGTGTTCTGGTTAACGGTAAGGAAGTGGCTGGTACCGGTTATATGAACGCCGATGCGAAGCAGGTCATGATTCCGCTGCGGAGTGTATCCGAGGCGCTCGGATTTGAACTGGGTTGGAATCAACAGGACCGATCTGCGGAGCTGACTAAACCGGGATCCCCGATCTGGACTCTCGTGCAAACGGGCAAAGACCAGTATGCGGTTAACAAAATGTATAAGTCTCTCGGCGCTGCGCCGGCGAATGTGAAGGGCACGCTCTATGTTCCGGCTAACTTCTTCAGCGAAGTACTCCATGCTAACGTCTCGGCCGATGGCACGAAAGTGAGCATTTCGTCCGAAGAAGAAGTGAAGAAGGAAACCGTCACTGGCAAAATCACCGAAATTATCAATAACGAAGATCGCCAAGCCATTCACATAAACGGAACGGGAACGGAAGGAATCCTTCTGAACGTGGATCAGAACACTGTTATCCGCGATGAAGAAGGCAAGAAGATCGAGCTTAAGGATCTTGCGAAGGGGAAGAAGATTGAAGCCGTTCACAGCCTGGCGATGACCATGAGCCTGCCTCCGCAGACCTATGCTTATGAAATCAGCGTGAAGTCGGACAAGGAAGAGACGCAGCAGCTCGCTACAGCCGGTGCCATCACAGACATCAATGCGGATGGCGGCAATCTGCGCGTAACGATTAAGGGTAAAGGGTTAACGGAACAATCGCCGAATGAAGTCGTCCTGAATTTGACGCCTGAGACGGTTGTCGTGAATAAAGACGGAAAAACCTTGAAAGCAAGCGATTTGGCTGATGATGCAGAGATTATCGGTTACTACAGCCCGATGCTCACCAAGAGCCTGCCGCCGATCGGCAATGCAATCAAAATCGTTCTTCAATAAGAAATGTAAATTAAGAAGCCTGGCGGATAACGCCAGGCTTCTTAGTCGTTAATGTAAAGCGGGGGAATGGGGATTTAAGGGATTCCATGGCATAATGGCATTGACCCCTTCGGAATGTCACGCCATCGTAGAAGTCGCAGTATGGCTTGGCGTAGCTCAATAATGGAAATCCCTCTAACTCCGGCAGGAGCAGGTATATTCGTGCCATGCGCAGAATACTGTACAACAAAATCGTCCATGACGGATGGAGGGAAACGGATGAAGCGCAGTTGGGTGAATTCGCCGTATTCATATTCGCTTGGCATGTTTGCCATGATGGTTCCGAGCCAGGCGTTCAGCTCCTTTTACATCTTTTTCTACGTGGATACATTGGGTCTTGGCATAGGGCTGGCATCCCTGGCACGAACTGTATTCCTGATCTGGGATGCGGTTAACAATCCGCTGATGGGGTATTGGTCCGACCGTACGAAGACCCGGCTGGGGCGGCGCAGGCCGTGGGTATTCGGCGCCATTCCGCTGTTTATGCTGACCTTCGTGCTGGTGTTCTCGCCGCCGGAAGGATTGTCTGAGAACGGACTGTTCATGTGGTTCTTAGTTGCCCTTATCCTGTATGAAGCGGTAGCGACCGTATTATGGGTCAATTACGGAGCGCTGTTCCCTGAGCTGTTCCGCGGAGACCGCATCCGGGCGAAAGCCTCGGCCATCCAGCAGGGCTACCAGGTTGTGGCGTTACTGATCGGTACCGCGCTGACCCCGATTATTTATGACGCCATGGGTTTTTCGAGTATGGCGATTCTGTACGCGTTGCTGTTCGGCGTATTTATGTTCCTCTGCATGATGAGCGTGCGGGAGCAGGAGGCGTACAGCGCCAGCGAGCCGCTCAAGCTCGTCCAAGCATTCCGCGAAACCTTGCGCAACAAGAAGTTCTGGGTGTTTAACATCTCCAATTCATTCGCTCAGACGGTAAATGGACTAATAAGCTCGACGATCCCTTTTTACGCAAAATATGTGCTCAATATCCCGGATAATCAAGTATCTATTCTGCTGGCAGCCGTGTTTGTATCGGTCATTCCGCTGGTATTCGTCTGGTACTGGATGATCCGCCGGATGGACGGCGTTAAGGCATGGCGTTTGTCGCTAGGGGTATATGGGTTATCCGTTATCCCTCTGTGGTTTGGCTATGATCTGATCAGCGGGATTCTGGCAGGCATTGGCGTAGGATTCGGTCTTGCGGGATTTCTGGTAACGCCGGCCATGGTTAGCGGCAACATTATCGACGAAGATGCGGAGCGGACGGGGCTGCGCAGAGAGGGGATCTATACGGCTGTCAGCGGATTTATTACGCGTTCCAGCGGATTGATCTCTGCCCTGGCATTTTTTGTGGTAGGCATGATATTCGGGTATGAAAGCGGTGACAATCCGGGGAGCGATCCGGAATCGACCTTCAGGTATTTGATTAGTGTCGTTCCATTGTGTTTGCTGGCGATTTCCTTCCTGTTATCGTTTGCCACCAAAATCGAATTCTCAAAAACCATAGGAGGCGGGCACGACCATGGAGCGAAGACTGATCATCAACTGTGACGATTTCGGGCAGAGCAAGGCCATGAATGAGGCGATCCGGCATCTGCTGGAGGAGAACAAAGTCTCTTCGGCAACCATTATGACCGTGGCTCCCGGCTTTGAAGAGGCGGCCTCCTGGGCGGCACGCCGACGCCAACCGAATGTGGGGCTGCACCTCACCATGACGAGCGAATTTGAGGCTCTGCGATGGAGCAGCTTAACAGGGCATTCCTCCCTTCATGATGCCAGCGGCCATCAATACCGGACCGTTCAGGAGTTTGAACGAGGGGCAGAGACGGGTGCCGTGCTAAAAGAGTTGGAGGCGCAGTATAGGCTGGCGAGCAAGGCAGGCATCCGCATCAGCCATGTGGATAATCACATGGGCAGCCTGTACGGGATGGAAACGGGGCGAAGCCTCATTCCGCAGATGCTGTGGAAGACTTCGCGTTGGCGCCTCCCCGCGCGACTATTCCGCTATATCTACCCGGAGGATCCGCTGCTCAGCTCGCTGCCGAATATCGAGCGTCCGGTCGCGCTCGCTTCAGGCCTTGCTGACACGTTTGGCGTGCCGATCCCGGATTATTTGCTCTCTCATCCGTTTCCCGTTGTTGAGGGAGAGACCTACGAAAGCTTCAAGCAATCGCTGATTGATAAGCTGTACAGACTCCCTGAAGGGGTCAGTGAAACCTACGTCCATCCCGGAGCGGAAGATGAATGGATGCTGGCGAATATCCCGCATTGGGAGAAGCGGGTGTGGGAGTACCGGGGCTGCTGTTCGATGACGATTTTGCTTACGGACTGCGGGATGCCAAGGTAATTCTGACGGATTACCGTTATGTAGAGGAGCATTTAAAGAAGCCGCGCGTGCGCTCGGCCATGAAGCTGATGAAGGCAATGGCCAAAAAAACGTAAGTCTATGCCAAAACAAGCCCTGCCGCGGCACCGGCTGGGCTTGTTTTTCTGTTAAGTACGATTGGCTTTCGCCAACCGATGCTAGCTGCTGCTGACGTATAAGTTTACTTCGCCTCAGCTTCCAGCTTAGCGATCTGTTCCTTGTATTGGTCCAGCAGCTTCGCCAATGCTTCTTTAATGGCATCCGAGTCCTTGGAACCTACGGCTTTGAAGAGGTCGATTCGGGCATGGATGAAAGCCAGATCTTCATCGCTGATTTTTACTCCTTCCAAATTTGCTGCATCGCTGAGCTTCACTGCCTCCATACCTGCTGCCTCGCTATGGATCACGTCGTGTTTCACTATGCCAGCATCGGTTTTAACAGCTTCGGCTACTTCTATTGCCGTACCTTCTAGTGGAGTAAACTCCTTGATCTGGATCGCTTTGAATTCCTTGATATCCCCGCTGCCCGGGGACTCGTTGATATCAACAGCCGGAGTAGCCTCTACGGCAATTGTAATTCCGAATTCGCCATCTCCCGTAACCGGCTGTGCATCACCGTTGTCTCCATCGACAGTTGCAGCCTCCGAGAAGAAGAAGGTTCCCTCGGCTCCGGCAAGCTTGCCGTACTTCTCAAGTGTTTCTTTCCAATCCTGTACCGTTTCCGGTGCATATCTCTCTGCCAATTCCAGCGGGTTCGGCAGAATGGAGATGGTAGTGGCGGCTTGTATAGGTGCGCTATTGCCTGGTTGTTTTGGTACATCACTTGTGTCAGCTCCTGATGCATGTACGGGGACGGCTGCGGTTCCAAGCAGGGCGGCGGACAGGGCGAGCTTGCCAAACAGTTTGTGTTTCATCGATTAACACTCCTTGTGGGGTTGGTTTGTCTTACAGTACCCAGTGTACGAGTCAGCATTGGCAGAACATTGGTGTATTTGTGGAAAAATAATGGCAATCCCCTTCATCTTCCTACAGCTTGGTATACTGAGAGGAGATGAAGCCCGGAGGTCTATATATATGAACCAAAATTATCTCATCGCCGTGGTTGACGATGATCAGCATATACGAAATTTGGTGGAAGCTTATTTGCGCAAGGAGGGCTACAAGACGGTTGGCCTTGGCACGGCAGAGGAGGGCTGGGAGATGTGGAGAACGAATCCGCCGGATATGTGGGTGCTGGATATTATGCTGCCCGGCATGGACGGCTTCGAATTGTGCCGACGGATCCGTGCAGAGGCCGAGGTCCCGATCATCATGATCTCTGCCAAGGATAGCGAAGTGGATAAAATACTGGGGCTTGAGCTGGGAAGCGATGACTACATGGTCAAGCCCTTCAGTCCCCGCGAGTTGGTTGCCCGAATCAAGCGACAGCTGAACCGATGGTACAAATTCCATCATGAGGAGCGTGTTCCGCGGCTTGCGGCGGCTTCTCCGGAGCTCAGCAACGGACGCCTTCAGTTAATGCTCGAGGAGCGGCGCGTGTTCTGGGATGGGGAAGAAGTGGATATGACCAACAAAGAATTCGAGATGCTGAAAGTGTTTGCCGAGCATCCGAACCGTGCGTTTACAAGGGATGAGCTGCTAACCTCCGTATGGGGCGAAGACTATTTTGGAAGCGACCGTGCGGTCGATCATCTCATTAAACGGCTTCGCAAGAAGGTGGAGCAGCTGCCGATCGAGGCCATCTGGGGGCATGGTTACCGAATGAGAGTGGATGGGGAGGAATCATCGATATGAAGCTGGTGCATCAGATCAATCTTGCGTTTGCCTTGTCGTTAATACTCGTACTTTCCGTGACGGCGGTTGTGATTCATTATGTGCTGATGGACCATTTTATCGGGACGCAGAGAAAGGACATGCAGACCATAGGGGCTGAGCTGACGGCTAAACTCGAAACTGCCGCCGCCCAGAGCATTCCTATCGAGAGTGCGCCTTTGGCTGTTAGCGGCTTGACCTCGGCACAGGTTATGGAGGTAGGCGTAATCATCCAGGATAACGAAGGGAATGTGGTCAGCTCGAGTCCGGTAACTCCCTCCGCACAATCCATGGTAAGTCAGGCGATTCGTCCGGACTTTGTGGCTTCATACTCATCCGCAGCGGGGAGTGGTCAATTCCTCACCGAGGTGACGGCGGTTCCTCAAGGGACGATGACACTGATCACTCCGATCAGCAAGATTAAGGCCATTGAGCAGGCGCTGATGGGGCGTTTGATGCTCGTATTTGCTGTGGGAGGCGTAATCATGGTTATCTTAAGCTTGTTCATCACCAAGAGATTGATTAAGCCGCTCATGCTGCTGCGGGAGGAATTGAAGAAGGTGAAAGAGCGTCAGTTCTCCGAAGTTCAGCGGGTGTCGGCAAGCGGAGAGATCGGCGTAGTTGCAGAGTCCGTGTACGAAATGGCGGGTGAGCTGGAGCGGTACAATCATGTGCAGAAGCAATTCTTCCAGAACGCATCCCACGAGCTGAAGTCGCCGCTTATGTCCATCTCCGGGTATGCGGAGGGAATTCGGGACGGGGTATTCGAAGGGGAGGAGATCCGCAAAGGGCTGGATATCATTATGAGTGAGAGCAGCCGCATGACCAATATCGTGACCGAGATGACGCTGCTCGCGAAGCTGGACAGCGAGGATGATATCTTTAAGGCAACAGCGGTCAATTTGAAGGAGCTGGTGGAGGAA
This sequence comes from Paenibacillus sp. p3-SID867, assembly GCF_025142895.1. Classification (NCBI taxonomy): domain Bacteria; kingdom Bacillati; phylum Bacillota; class Bacilli; order Caryophanales; family Paenibacillaceae; genus Paenibacillus; species Paenibacillus sp. p3-SID867. Next base: position 149,370 of record NZ_JAMBDM010000005.1, on the reverse strand, counting down.
GCGATCGAAAGAGTCAATCCGGTCTTGGTGAAAAAAGGACTGTTCGTGCATCTTTCCTATGGCGATAACGAATCGTTAATGGTGTATGCTGACCGGGATAAGCTGCTGCAAGCGCTGCTGAACATCGTTTCGAATGGAGCAAGGCACGCGAGCAAGCATATATACATTCAAGCCGGAATCCAAAATAGCCGGGTATTCCTCACCGTTTCCGATGATGGCGAAGGCATATCCGAGGAACTGCTGCCGTATTTGTTCCACCGGTTTGTGAAGGGCAAGAATGGGGAGTCCGGTCTGGGTCTGGCCATTGCTCGGGCCATTGTGGAGCGCTGCGGAGGTCTGATCACGGCAGGGAATCGAACGGAGGGAGGGGCCGTCATCTCGGTAGGTTTCCCTCCGCATAGGAAGACCGCCGTCTTCTAGTTCAGGTGTGTCCCCATCATGGGCTACAGACAGAATCATCACGATGGGGTAAGGGGGGGCTTTTCTGGGTAATTATACTTAGGTAAGGCCTCTTTTTTTTGCGCATTCGCACATATTATTCAATATTCTCTAACAAAACGCGTAAGCTATAGAGGATTTCAAGTGGGAAGGCAGAATTCTGTATATATCCGGGCAAGCTGGATGATAACAGGTGACAAGCATGATACAAAATAATCAAAAGGCGATGGTGATGTTGTCCATGGATATGCAGTATCGAATTGAAAAAGATTTTCTGGGGGAAAAACAGCTTCCTGTGGAAGCCTATTACGGAATTAATACGGTTAGGGCGGTAGAGAATTTTCCGATCAGCGGGGTACCCATCCATGCAGAATTGATATCTGCACTGGGCGAAGTTAAGAAAGCCGCAGCCCTGGCGAACATGGAGCTTGGCCTGCTGCCGAAAAAGATAGGCAGTGCCATAATAGAGGCGGCAGACGAGATCATCGCGGGCAATCTCCGTTCCGAATTCATTGTCGATTCCATTCAGGGCGGAGCAGGCACTTCGATCAATATGAATATGAATGAGGTATTAGCGAACCGAGCGCTGGAGATTTTGGGGAAACAGAAGGCCGAGTATTTCTACTGCAATCCTAATAATCATGTTAATATGTCGCAGTCCACGAACGATGCCATTCCGACGGCGATCCGAATCGCGTCTTACCGTCTGACACAGGATTTGCTTGAGGTGTTCCGGACCTTGGTTGCCGGCATTCAGGAGAAGGCCAAGGAATTTGATGATGTCATCAAGATGGGGCGCACGCATCTGCAGGATGCGGTACCGATTCGACTCGGACAAGAGTTCGGGGCTTATGCCAATGTTCTGACTCGTGACATCAACCGGATCGAGCGGGCCGCGCAAGGCTTGTTAGTCGTTAATATGGGGGCGACCGCGGTGGGTACGGGGCTTAATGCAACACCGGACTATATGCACAGTGTCGTCCAGCATTTAATTGAGCAGACAGGCTTCTCCTTGAAGCAAGCTGAAGATTTGGTCGATGCCACCCAAAATACCGATGCGTATATGGAATTGTCGGCTGCGCTCAAAGTGTGTGCCGTGAACTTCTCGAAAATGTGCAACGATATCCGCTTGATGGCTTCCGGCCCGAGAGCGGGCTTGAACGAATTGAACGTACCTGCAAGACAACCGGGTTCGTCGATTATGCCGGGCAAGGTCAATCCGGTGATGGCCGAGGTCATGAACCAGGTGTCGTTCCAGGTTATCGGCAATGACCATACGATCAGTTTGGCATGCGAAGCCGGGCAATTCGAGCTTAACGTCATGGTTCCTGTCGCAGCGAACAACTTGATGCATTCCCTCAAAATCCTGAAGAACGGCATGGATGTGTTCTACAAGAATCTGATGGTCGATCTTACGGCGAATAAGGAACGCTGCAAGTACTTCGTGGATAACAGCTACGGCATTATTACGGCATTGAACCCGCATCTGGGTTATGACGTAGCCTCCAGACTCGTGAAGGAAGCGCAGAAGACAGGCCAAAGCATCAGGGAGATTATTCTGGAGCAGGGTCTTTTGACAGAGGAACAGATCCAGGTCATTCTGGACCCTTATCATATGACATCCCCAGGTATTGCCGGAGAAGAGTTCCTGCTGAACCAATAAGGTGTACCCTCGTTTGATCGATACGAAGAGCCGACCAAGATGTCATCTTGGATCGGCTCTTTTTTGGTGCTGTCAATTATCTCTGACAGATGTTGTAGATAAAGGCTTATGAAACCGTGTTAGCTATTTGCAACAAATGACCCGCAGTGCAAGGGTGTGATGGGTGTTATGGATTGTTGAGTGCGGCTATAAGAGAGGCGATGATGTTCTTCTCGGGATCATCCAGCTCCTTGTTCATTTGCCATTGCTCGAGCTCTTCTTTCACCTGTGCAACATTCTGATAACCAAGATGGTAAGCAATACTGGATATGACGCTTTGCCTAATATCGTTGTCACTCAAATCAGCGAGTGCTCGAACTACGCCCTCCGTGTCCCTGGTAAACCATTCTCCCTGCGATGGCAGCATATTGCTCGGCAGAGGCACCGTCCAGATTGGTGGTTGCCAGAAACAGGCTCCTGTAATGTTCGGGTTTGATATGGGACCGGTGAGTATACAGCAGCTCAAGAGTCTCCAATGTTTTGCCATTGCTCAGGCGGTTGTATTCTGTCCAGTCCATGCCTTCCAATTGAGCAAGCATGTTCGTGACCTAATCCTCGGTACTCATGTCTTCTCCTTCATATAATGAAAATACGTTTTCCGCCGTACTGTTGTAGTCCGTCACTGCAGTTGTCGGAGGATCAGATGATGGGGCCGGGGCTTCAGCTTGATTGCTGGAACAGGCTGTTACAAGAAATAGAACGGCCATGAGGAACAAGTAAGCCATATTGGGTTTGAACATGGATTCTCATCTCCTTTACATCCTAAACGGATCTTGCTGTAAATTTGTTACATCAACAGGAGGAGAATATAAGAGTATGTTTCCAAATATCTGCTCATCCCGTATACCTTGATAAATGTTAAGATGAAAGCTGCCATGTTTACATTCGCATTAAGTATTACTGGCAGGCTCCATTTGCCGATAAAAGTGATAGAATAAACGTTAGGTTACATTAATGTGGCAGTATGATAAAAAGGGGTATGTGGTTTTGGATAATCGATGTGTTGAAATAACCGATCAGGAGATCATTCGGCAAACGAAGCAGCAGTGTATAGACAAGGGGATGAACCCGGAGCTGGTTCCAACACATACGAATCGATTGAATGACGAAGTATTGGCCGCAAGACGTGCAAAATATAAAGAATACATCGAAGTGATACAGGTTTTCGTGAATAAGTTCCTTTCTTCCGGATCAGGGAACCCTGTCGTGATTACGATTACGGATAACGAGGGATTCATTCTTGATATGGAAGGGGACCCGACCATCATAGAAACAGCCCGGTATTTGGGTATCACCGAGGGCAACGGCTATTCCCAAGAAGACGGTCCAAGCTCAATTGATCTGTGTCTCCGGTACGAACGGCCGTTTACGTTGATAGGAGAGGACCATTTTCATCACATTCTTCACCGTATGGCATGTTATTCGGCTCCCTTTTACGGCGAGGATGGGAAGGCGATCCTAGGAACGATCTCTCTAATGACGAACAGGGAGTTTGTTCACCCGCATTTGCATGCTTTGTTGTGCACGATGGCCGATTCCCTGGAACGGGAGATGGTTACCCGCAAACAGAACACGCAGCTGCAAACCTTGAATCAGGTGCTTCTCGGAACAAATCATTATGGCGTGATCATTACCGATGCAAAGGGTCAGATTCTGGAGATGAACGAAACCAGCTTAAGCCTGCTGTGCCCGGACGGCGGCAGTGATAGGAGACGAACCCAATATGTGGGTCGCTCGGTGTTTGGTATTAAACCGATTGGTGAGTACTATGAGCGTGTGATACACAGGCAGCAAATCTGCATCGGAGAAGAGCTTTCGCTTGAGATATCCGGAAACATGAATCACTATATACTGGATGTTCAGCCTGCTTACGACCGTGAGGGACAGCTCATGCGGGTGGTAGGTTTTCTTCGTGATATTACGGAGTTGAAGCGTACGGAGGAAGTGCTTCGGAATACGGAAAAGCTGGTGTTTGCCGGTCAGGTTGCCGTAAGCATCGCCCATGAAGTGCGTAACCCGCTCACCACGGTGAAGGGAATGCTCCAGTTGGCGAATAAGGAGGGCTGTCTTCGGCACTATGACCTGATCATGTCCGAACTGGAACGGGCCAATCTGATGGTAGGGGAATTTATGATTTTGGGCAAGCCCCAGGCTGCGGTCTTTAAGCTTGAGGACTGCGGCCAAATTCTGGATGAGGTGCTCCACTTGTTTGCGATCCAGGCGGAGCTTAGCGGGATCGAGATGACCCGAAACATCGGGCAGAATGCTACGATTCTATGCGACCGGAACCAGATTAAGCAAGTTTTTCTTAATATTCTGAAGAATGCGATGGAAGCCTTGCCGCATGGCGGGAACATTCACATTCATCTGGATGTGCAGGAAGGATATCAACGCGTGATCTTTACGGATAACGGCTCCGGCATGACGGACGATGTGCTTCAGCGGATTGGGGAGCCATTTCATACGACCAAGCCGGACGGCAATGGCCTTGGCATTATGATCGTCCACCGGATCATGGAGAGCCATAATGGCCGGATTGTCATCCGGAGCGAGGAAGAGCGAGGGACATCGGTCGAAATAAGTCTGCCGATCTCGTAATATGTCGATACTTAGATAGGTGTAACTTGTTGTGATATTATGCTAAATTATTAGAGGGTTTTTATATCCACACTACGAGGTTGACATCTAAAGGAGGATTTTTTTCTTGGATTGGCAGGATATCCTATTTAAGTTTGTAGGCGGCTTGGGCATTTTTCTGTTCGGCATCAAGTATATGTCGGACGGACTGCAGAAGTCAGCAGGAGACAAAATGCGCGGGTTGCTGGAGAAATACACGTCCAACCCGGTGCTGGGCGTGCTGGTCGGTGTCGGTGTCACGATTCTGATTCAATCCTCATCAGGAACGACCGTGATGGCGATCGGACTGGTCAATGCGGGACTGATGACACTTCGACAAGCCATAGGCGTTATTATGGGCGCCAACATTGGCACAACCATGACTGCATTTATCGTGGGGATCAAAATTGAAGAATATGCACTGCCCATTATTGCGGTAGGAGCGTTCTTTTTATTTTTCTTTAACAAGAAAAGATTCCAATATATTGGCCAAGTGATTTTTGGCTTTGGTACCCTGTTCCTGGGGTTGTCGACTATGGGCAGTGGGGTGAAGCCGCTTAGTCAGCTTCCTGCCTTCACGGATTTTATGATCCAGCTAAAGGACCAACCGATCCTGGCTCTTATTGTTGGTACTTTGTTCACGGTGATTGTGCAAAGCTCAAGCGCGACCATTGGTATATTGCAGACGATTGCAGACGAAGGCATGATCAGCCTGCAAGGATCGCTACCGATCCTGTTTGGCGATAACATCGGGACCACCATTACGGCAGTGCTTGCTTCGATTGGCGCAACAGTCGCCGCAAAGCGAACAGCCTTGGTGCACGTCATCTTTAACGTCATCGGTGCCATTATCTTCATGATTCTGCTGATTCCCGTGCATTCTCTGGTGGCGTGGCTGGGTGAAGGCGTTAATATCCGTATGCAAATCGCGTACGCTCACGGCATCTTCAATACGACCAATGCCCTGATCTTCCTGCCTCTAATTCCGGCGCTGGCATGGTTCGTAACCAAGATCATTCCGGGCAAATTGCAGGAAATTGAATTCAAGGCGATCTATCTGGATGAGCGTTTACTGGCAACGCCGGCGGTTGCTTTTGGACAAGCCCAGCATGAAATATTGCGTATGGGGCAATATGCTCGCGAGACACTCAATGATGCATCTACCTTCTTTTTTACCAAGGAATCTCGGGTAGGGGAACTCGCCCTGCAGAAGGAAGAGCTTATCAACGAATTGAATCGGAAGATTACGGATTATATGGTGAAAATCCAGCAGCAGAACGGATTGCCCGAAGGGGAGTCCGAAAAAGCCTCCGGTTGGTTCCAACTGGTGAACGATATTGAGCGTATCGGCGATCACGCGGAAAATATCGTGGAGCTCTCCGAATTCAGCATCAATAAAAAGGTTGAGTTCTCAGAGGAAGCCGGGCGTGAGTTGAAGGAAATGTTATCCCTGGCTGATAAGGCAGTGGAACGGGCGCTGACTGCGTTAGAGCATAATGACGTGGCCGCGGCTCAAGAGGTGCTGGACTATGAGCGGCAATTAGACGAGATGGAAGTTAGGTTCCGCAAGAGTCATATCCAGCGGTTGAACCAGAATCTGTGCACAGGGAACTCTGGAGCGGTCTATCTCGATATTCTGAGCAACTTGGAACGTGTCGGAGACCACAGTAAGAACATCGCTCAGTTCGTCATGCACGAGGAGTAAGCTTAATCGATATGGATTCCATAGAAACAGCGCTGGCCAAGCCAGTCCTTAGAACTCAGGGACAGGGCATGCCAGTGCTGTTTGTTATAGGATAGAGTACTTCATCCTTATTCCCAGTAACGGGACATAATGTCCGTAGCCCATTCGGGCTGCTTGGTCTGCGTCTTCGGCAAAAACTCCTCCATGACAGGTTTGATATCAACGACGGGAGTCCCGTCTATGGCATCCAGCCCTTTTACGAAAACGGACCTGCCCTCTCTGCTTACCAACTCCACCATGGTGGCTCCTAGCTTGTTGGGCCGGTTCTTGCCCCGCTGGGCGAAGATACCGACCTTGGGAAAGCTCGGATTATTTCGCGGATGTCTCGCCGCGTACTGGATGCTGTCGTCCTGGACGAGATGGAATACATAGATGATTTCAAGGTGGCTGAACGTTTCAATCCCATCCAGGGAGCTTTCATCCCACGCTTCGCCCAGCTTGATCTCCGAGATGACATCCCCCCAGTAATCATCCTGAATCGCCTTTCTTTCGTTATGGACCATTCCGATCGCCTGTATCGTATACATGCATTAACCTCCTTCAGGTTATCGTTCCTTCATATAAACTTCCGGCGTTTTACCGATCACCGCTTTAAAATCCCGGATAAAATGCGACTGGTCGTAATAGCCCATGTCCATGGCCAATTGCAGTACATCCTGTTGATCAAGGCCTTCAAGCATTTCGGCGGCATTTTGCAGCCGGTACAGGCGGATCACCCACTTAGGGCTTACCCCGACGTACTGCTTGAACAGGCGCTGAAGTGATCTCGGGCTCATCTGGAACCATTCGCTAACCTGCTCGACCCGGATGATGTCCCGGTTGTGATGAATGTGATCGATGATGGTATGAATCCGTTCGATTTGTTCGTCTTCTTCGGGGAGAACACGGCGGATAAGCTCCTCCATGTACCTGACTTTTTGCTCCGGTTCTTCTGCGGTCAATAGCTGCTGTTCCAGCGCATGGGGGTCGACTCGGAGAATCTCCATGGTCCCTATGGAGGAATCCGTCAGACGGTCCATGGATGTGTTCACGAACGGATAGAATCCGCCGGGTCTGAACTTGATTCCGAATACTTGGCCCCTCCCCTCCAGACGGTGGGAATGCCTGGTGCTGGATACGCCGTAAAAAGCGGTTCGATGAGGCTGAACGACCAAGTTTACGCAAGGATTAGGAACAACATCCTGCAGATGAGGCTCCTGGCCGGTTAAATCCCAATGAATGATCCAGTAATGCTTGATGAAATAGGAAAGGTCGCTGGATGGGGGAACTCGCAGGAGCTGGAACTTCTCTCCGGCCCTTTTCATGTTCAAAATGCCAAGGCTGGACTGATGAGGATGCTGAATCATGGATATAAACACCTCCAATTATCCGTAACAGGCTGGATCGATAGACCACTGATCACTGGCCTCATACGGGACTTGTGCTTGAAATGATTTGAAGTGATTCCATAGGTTGCAGCCTGTCGCATTTTTACAATACTTGGATCACAGCTGCTTGATAACATCATCATATCACAGGAGGACAAGTCGGTCTTCCTGCGCATTTTATAGAGGGTAGGAGGAAGCTGCATGGAGCCGTTGCAATATGAGTTCTATATCGGTGCTTCGCCGGAGAAGGTATGGGATGTCTTAATTTCGCCGGAGGGTACGCGGGCCACCTTTTTCGGGAGCGAACTGAGATCTTCATTTGAAGTCGGGGAGCCTTATGCTTATGTGGGTCCGGGGAATGACGGGGAGGAGACGGTTCATGTCTATGGGAAGGTTCTGGCTTATGAGCCGCAGAAGACACTGAGTCTGTCCGAGCATCCGGGGCCGTCGTATTATGCCAATCATGAGGAGCTGGAGTCTCGGATTACATTCACTCTCGAGCCGGTAGGGAACTGTACCAAGCTGACGCTCGTCAATGATCAATACACGCCAAATCACCCGTCCCGTGCCAAGGCAGCGGACGGCTGGTGGATGACCATGAGCATTCTTAAGACCTATGCGGAGACGGGGAAAACCCTGGATTTAGGCTGGTAGCCACATGGTGAATAATCGCATATGGCCGACAGCATCCAAGCATCCGGCTGGACTGTACCGTACGCATGATGCATGGAATCGTTATATGCCCAGGGAAGAAAGTCGATTAAAGAGCCGTAATGGCTCTTTTTTTGCGGGGGGTTATAACCTATTTACGGTGTGTACCAGCAGATGGATAGATTGTACCAATAAGGGAAACTCTATACCTAAAAAGGAAGGGAGGTCCAAGGGTGAGCTGGATCATGATTTTGAAGGCGGTGGGAATTATTGTTGCCGGAACCATCCTATTTCGGATCGGCGGCAGGAAGTCCATCTCACAGATGACCATTACGCAGGTTGTCATTATGATCGGGATTGGTTCATTGCTCGTACAGCCTCTAAGCGGTCAGGGCTATTGGGTTACGATCGGGGTTGCTACCGTCCTCATTCTCTCAATGGTTATTATGGAGTACATCGAGTATAAGGCTGACGGGCTGGAGACGTTAATCTCCGGTAAATCGGTGGTGGTCATTGAACACGGCAAACTTCATGAGGCCAACCTCGACAAGCTGAGACTCACGGTGGATAAGCTGGAGATGAGGCTCAGACAGACGGGAATCGCCGATATTTCGGACGTGGAGTGGGCTACGCTGGAGGTCAGCGGAAATCTGGGATACACTTTGAAGAGCCATAAGCAACCGGCTACAAAAGAGGATATTAACCAGCTTATGGCGCTCATTAGCCAGATTGTACCTGTCCCTGCCACACCTCAATCGGAGACCAGTTCCGCTGCTAGTCTCTTCTCTGAAATCAAGAACGGACATCAGTCGAAAGTGCCGGAGAAATGGCAGTAATTAGAACTGGAATGAAATGACGAATCGGTTGAGAACCAAAAGTGGGAGTTGATTCGCTTTTGGTTCTTTCACTTGCCAAATTTCCGATAGCGGGTATGATTTAGGTATCCATGCCGGTTTGCCGATAAGCGGCTTCCCGGCAATGGGAAAGATGGGAGTGAATGAAACATGACGGAGCGGAGGCAACTCTCTGTCCAGCAAATTCGTATCGGTATTATCGGAACCCAGACGATCGTTGATAAAATTATGAAGGTCATTGAAACCTTTCCTTCCTTTGACCCCGTACCGCTTGTTTTTCAGGATGATGGCGAAGCGCCGGCACTGGCTGAGCGGATCGGAGGCGAGGTTGAGGTGTTGTTCCTCTCGGATCCGCTGACCCAGCGCAAGGTGAAAGAGCTCGGACAGTTCTCGATCCCTGTCCATTATGTCCCCGTCACGGACGCGGGTTTATATAAAGCGTTGTTCCATGCCGGGCAGCGGGGAAGACTGGCTGGCGGCATATCGGTGGATACTTTAACCGAGACGATGGTGGTCCGGACGATAAGGGATCTGGGTATCCCGGCCGTACAGGCCGCCATTTACGATGGACCGGCTTATGCCCCGAAGGAGAACCTGATTGCTTTTCACCGTCTACAATATGAATCTGGCGCGTGCTCCGTTGCGTTCACGGGTGTGGAAGCGGTGGCCCATGAGCTGACGAGGCTCGGGGTCCCTAATGAGTGGCTGCTGCCTTCCGATCAGGATATCGTGGTATCGCTGGAGCGGGCTTTGCTGTCTACGGCATCCCGCCGCAGCAGGGAAGGCCAGATCGTGGTCGGGATGATTAATATAGATGATTTTGGAACTCAGGCGTTAAGACGGAATAATGAGCATGAGGTGCAGAAGCTGAAGCTGGACATTCACCGGATGGTGCTCGATTATGTGGAATCGCTGGACGGCTATCTGACCCATCTGGGCGGGGACGAGTATTTGTTCTTCACGACACGCGGCATCTTTGAACGGGAAACCGGCGGTTATAAAACGATCCCCTTGGCTAAAGACGTAAATAAAACCTACGGTATTTCGCTCAGCATCGGCATGGGCTTTGGCCAGTCGGCCAGCACGGCGGGAACCAATGCGCGAATCGCGATGCGGAAATCCAAGGAGGTGGGCGGCAACGCCTGCTTTATCGTGCGTGAGGATGGCACGCTGATCGGACCGCTGGAGATGTCCGACCCTGTGCAGGAGGTGCTGTCCTTTACGGATGCAGGGCTGATCAAGCGGGCAGAGGACGCAGGGATGACGAGCGCCTACTTGAGCAAGCTGCTGAACCAGCGTGCCCGTTCGGGTAAATATGAATACAAGGTCCATGAGCTCGCTCATCTGCTGGACATTACCGTCCGCAGTGCACATCGGCTGCTCCAATTGTGGACCGACAACGACTTGGTTGAGATAGCCGGAATCGAGAAGGTGCCGAGGGGAAGGCCAAGGCAGATATTCAGATTCACGTTTTTGGAGTAGCGTTGTGAAATAACTTTGGGAACACTGGCGCCTCTTCCGTTATGCGACGGAGGAGGCGCCTTTCCGGTATGGTCCCGCTTGGAGAGTTTTTTTAGCGCGTCTGCAACCTTCCAGATGATGGAACCGTTAGTAGATAAAATGGAATATATTTGTCTACAGGGGGTTGAAGTATGGGAAAGCGGGGTTCATGGATTGCTGCTTTGATGCTTATCGTATTGCTAGTCAGCGGCTGCTCATCGGGTTCTCAAGACAAAAGCGCCGGAGGTGCCGCGCCCGTCGAAAAGCAAGTAACATCGACGGATCAAGCCTCAAACAAAACAGATGGAGGTGCGGCGAAAGCCGAAAGCGAAACGGCGGATAAGAGCAAGAACAGCGCCGAGGAGCCGGCATCGGCGGATGCTGAGCTTCCGAATATGCCATCGCTTGCCCAGAGTTCCGGCGCAGGGTTTAACCCACAGGATTTGTCAAGCGGCCTTAACCAAAAGCTGATGTACAAAGCGAATATCGTAATGGAGATTCAGGACTATGGAAAAGCGCAGTCGGAAGTCCGGAACACAGTGACGCTTTCCGGCGGTTATATTGTTAATTTCAGCGAAACCCAGTCCAGCAGCGAAAAAGGCGGCACGTTTATTGTGAAAGTTCCTGCGAACGGTTTCTCCTCCTTTATAGACCGTTTGGAGAACATTGCGCATGAAAGCCTGCAGCGAAGCATCGAAGGGCAGGACGTGACTGAGGAATACATCGATTTGGAATCCAGGCTCAAGGCCAAGCAAATCATGGAGGAGCAGTACGTCGCCTTCATGAAAAAAGCGACCAAAACGACCGACCTTGTCGCTTTTGCCAACGAGCTGGAGCGCATTCAATCCGAAATCGAGCAGATGAAAGGCCGGATGCGTTACATTGACCAAAACGTGTCTTACTCCACGGTAGAAATCAGGCTTTACGAGTCGCCCGAAAAAAAGGATGATCCCAAAGCGTCCACCATTCAAGCGCCGCTCGGACAGCGGGTTTCCCAAGCTTTTCAGGGCAGCATCGATGTGATCACCATCATCATCCAATGGATTATCGTTATCCTTTCCGGCTCGCTTCCCTTATTGGTCATCGCGGCCTTCGTTCTGCTCATCCTATGGCTGGTGCGAAGATCGGGGCAGCGGAAACGGGAAGAGGCAGCCCGAATACGAAAGCTGCTCAATAACGGACCGACATCTGAGCAAGGGCATCCGGAAGGCGACAAGGACGAGGAAAAACGATTGAAAGACGAGTAACGGCAGGAGCAGATTCGAATACGTCAAAAGAACGATCATAAAATCCAGAGGAAGGGCAAGGCAAATCTTCAGAATCACATTTCTGGAATGGGATATCAGATATGTATTATAATGGAGGACGAGGTGATCGTGATGAATAAAACGAAGGTCAAATTTACCCGCGTTGAGAAAATTGTCATCTTCACGATGCTGGGGCTGGCAGCCTCCTTTATCATTGCCTTCCTCGTGCTTCGACACATCGTGCTGAACGTTTCGTTTGCTCCCTGAGACCAGGGAGCTTTTTTTTAAGAGATAAGAAAATATAAACATCCGAGGCTTAGCATCTTTATCTCGCAAGAAAAACTTCCTCTAAACACGATCTGTCTACCTATTTAAAGACGATTTAAAGATTTGTCTTTATATTAATTGGGGCCGTATGATGAAGAAGAATCATCAATCGGAGGAGGAGATTGTTCATGTTAACCGTTGCAGAATTAGAAGCGAAGCTGGCGGAGCCTTCAGCACAGCTTGTTGCCGATCTGGCATCTTTGGAGGGGGATATTCTTGTGCTGGGCGTCGGCGGGAAAATGGGTCCCAGCCTTGCAAGGCTGGCGGCCAACGCCGTCCGGGAAGGCGGTGGAGGCAAACGGATCATCGGCGTATCGCGGTTCTCGAACCAGGAGGCTAGACGTGAGCTGGAGGAGGCGGGCGTTCAGACGATTTCGTGCGACCTGCTGAACGATGGGGAATTGCAGCAGCTGCCCGAGGCTCCGAACGTGATCTACATGGCGGGCAATAAATTCGGCACGACCGGCCGTGAATATTTTACTTGGGCGATGAACTCGTACTTGCCGGGCCGGGTGGCCGAGAAATTTAAGCAATCCAGAATGGTCGTATTTTCATCAGGAAATGTGTACCCGTTCTCTCCGGTGGGCAGCGGCGGAGTCAACGAATCGGTAGCGCCGGAGCCGGTCGGAGAGTATGCGCAGTCCTGTCTCGGCAGAGAGCGCGTCTTTGAATATTTCTCCCACCAGAATGGTACGCCGATGGCGATTTACCGCCTGAATTATGCCATCGACATGCGGTACGGCGTTCTGCATGAGCTGGCCAGATCGATCCACGAGGACCGGCCGATTCACCTGGCGATGGGGCATGCGAATATCATATGGCAAGGAGATGCCAACGAGATGGCGCTCCGTTCGCTCCTGCACTGCAGCTCTCCTCCGGAAACTATCAACATTACCGGACCGGAGACGATGTCGATCCGCTGGGCGGCACAGGAATTGGCGGCACGGATGGGCAAGGAAGTGACCTTTACGGGTACGGAATCCGAGACCGCGCTCCTGAACAATGCTGCGAAATCCCACCAGCTGTTCGGTTATCCGAAGGTGACTCTGCTGCAGATGCTGGACTGGACCGCAGCATGGGTGCAATCGGGCGGCGAGAGCTGGAATAAGCCGACTCACTTCCAAGAGAGAAAGGGGAAATTCTAATGAGCGGACAGGTTCCTGCAACTCAACGTTTAGCCCCCGAGAAGCTTAAAGCCCTGCATGAAGGGCTTGTTATACCGGCTCACCCGCTTGCTTTGGATGAGAACCGGAAGCTGGACGAACGACGCCAGCGGGCATTAACGCGCTATTATGCGGCATCCGGTGCGGGCGGTGTTGCCGTCGGCGTTCATTCAACCCAATTCGAGATCCGCGACAAGGGCATCGACTTGTATGAACCCGTGCTGCGACTTGCGGCAGAAGAGGTTCGAAAGGCGGAGCTCAATCGGCCGTTCATGATGGTGGCCGGTGTCTGCGGCCCGACGGAGCAGGCTGTAGAGGAAACGGAGATCGCCCGCAAGCTCGGCTATGACGCCGTCCTCCTCAGCATGGGCGGTTTAAACGGATGGAGTGAAGAAGACATTCTAAGGCGCACGGAGAAGATTGCGCAGAGGATGCCGGTAATCGGGTTCTACCTCCAGCCGTCGGTTGGCGGCAATATCTTTTCCTTCGACTTTTGGCGCGCCTTCGCCGAAATTCCGAATATCATGGCAATCAAGATGGCTCCCTTCAACCGCTATCAGACGATTGACGTCGTTCGAGCCGTCTGCTATTCGAGCCGCAGAGATGACATTGCGCTCTATACGGGGAATGATGATAACATCGTCAACGATTTGCTGACGACGTATCAATTCCAGGTGGACGGGACGATGGTCACCAAGCCTATCGTGGGCGGTCTGCTCGGTCATTGGGCGGTCTGGACCAAGAAAGCGGTAGAGCTGCTGGAAGAAATCAAGGAGGCGCGCACACAGGAGCGATTCGCGAAGGAGTGGCTCACACGCAATGTGGAGATTACCGACTCCAATGCAGCCTTTTTTGATCCCGCACATCAGTTTGCAGGCTGTATTCCGGGCATCCATGAGGTGCTCCGCAGGCAGGGGCTGCTGCAAGGCACATGGTGCCTGAATCCGCATGAAACGCTGTCTCCCGGACAATCCGAAGAGATTGATAGAGTCTACCGCGATTATCCTCATTTGAACGATGACGATTTTATTCAAGAGCACTTGGAAAGTTGGCTGGCGGACTGATACAATGAGGGCAGAATAGTTGAAAGTGGGGAATCGCGTATGCGGTTTAAAGATGTTTTTTCTATTATTGGGCCCAGTATGGTGGGGCCGTCGAGCTCTCATACCGCTGGGGCCGTGCGGATCGGAAGGGCTGCGCGGCGCATATTTGGAGCATTCCCCGATCAAGCGGAAATTGTGTTCTACGGTTCTTTTGCTGAAACCTACCGCGGCCACGGCACCGATCTGGCTGTCGTAGGCGGATTGCTCGATTTTGCCACGGATGATATGCGTATCCGGAATTCGATCGAGCTTGCGGAGGCGGCAGGCATCGAACTTAATTTCAAAACGGCGCAGAATGTGGCCTTTCACCCGAATACCGTGGAGCTGAGGCTAACGGACGGCGATCATACCGATGTCATTGCAGGCGCTTCCATTGGCGGAGGCAGTGTTGAAATGCTGCGCGTGAACGGTTTCGACGTCAAGTTTACGATGAATTACCCGGTGCTGCTGGTCTTTCATGATGATACGCCGGGCATGGTCGCGCATATCACCCGGCTCCTGGAGGCCGGCGGCGTCAACATTGCCTATATGGACGTGGACCGCAAGGGAAGAGGCGGCGATGCCATGACGGTGGTGGAGTCGGATGAAGCGGTCCCGGCTGAGTTGATGAAGCATATCGAAGGGCTGCCGAGCGTGCATCGCGTCGTCGTTGCGGATTTGACAGTAGAGGAGGCGCAGTCATGAAGTTTTCTACGCTGGAGCAAATCATCGTATGCTGCCGGGAGGACCAGGTTACGATCGGCCAGCTGATGCTGAATGAGCAGATAAAGGAAACCGGCAAGAGTAAGGAAGAGACATTTAAACAAATGGCCGATTATTACGGTATCATGAAGGAAGCGGTGCACCGGGGAATCCATGAACCCGTTCCTTCCAAAAGCGGCCTGACCGGCGGCGATGCCGTGCGCGTCCATCAATATATGAGCAGCGGGGTACCCGCGCTTGGTACCGACGCTTGCACGGCACTGGCCTACGCCCTGTCCGTGTCCGAGGTGAATGCCTCCATGGGGCGCATCGTGGCGACGCCGACGGCGGGCTCATGCGGCATTATTCCCGGGGTGTTCGTCAGCACGCAGGAACGCTTCGGCTGGGAAGACGAGCATTTGGTGATGGGGCTGTTCAGCGCAGGCGCGATCGGCTACGTCATTGCCAACAACTCGTTTATTTCCGGTGCGGAGGGCGGCTGCCAAGCTGAAGTCGGTTCAGCTATCGGTATGGCGGCAGGCGCTTTGACGGAGCTGCGGGGCGGCACGCCGGAGCAGGCCGTTCACGCCGTCGGGCTTGCGCTCAAGAATTCCTTGGGACTTATCTGCGACCCGGTGGGCGGGCTTGTCGAGATTCCTTGCATCGTGCGAAACGGCTTCGGCGCCGTGACGGCGCTGGCGGCATCGGATATGGCGCTTGCCGGCGTGCGCAGTGTCATTCCATCCGACGAAGTGATCGACGTGATGCTGGAGGTTGGCACGGCCATGCCGTCCAAGCACAGGGAGACAGCGAAGGGCGGACTTGCGCAGACGCCGACCGGCAAGAAAATCCTGAAGGATCTATACGGCAAGGAAGGCAAAAAATTGCGGGAGAAGGGTGCCAAAGCGAAGAAAGACGAAACGAGTGATTGAATTCACGCCCGTTTGATAGATCGCCCAAGGCGTTCTGCTTCATGAATATACGATGGCGAAGAGAAGAAATTTAACATCTTCCGTGAGGGATTTCGTGATGAAATCCCTCTATTTTTTTATCTATTTCTACCGCTTTAGCATTTTCCACCTGCCCAAAAAGCCTGATATCATGCGGGTTTTTGGCCTTTTATTCGCTTGATCGAGAAAAAACACCATCTCGCAGAAATACGCTTCTTTACGAATCGTGGAAGCGTTTTTATGATGTGGATGGGTAGAAAAATCCGTACCGGGGATCGGCATCGGCTGCCCGAATGATTTTAGAATATTCCCTGCGCTCAGCTGGGAATCTTCGCCAACAAGGAGGAGTGGTAGGAAGCGACTTGCATCAGCAGCGCAGACTGGATAAGTAAGCAAACATACACAGATGAGTGGAAATGACGGGGGTAGAGTAGCGATCGCACAGATTCAGTCAGCCGCATTCAAAATGATGGATTAAGAGGAGGAACGAACATGACAAATAAGTGGTTTCGCATGGCACTCGTATTTACATTAATCATTTCGATCCTGGCCGCATGCAGCGGAGGAGATAAAGAGGCAGCTCCCGAAGCGGACGGAGACACAGCACCTCCAACGGCACCGGCAGATCCCGATCAATATGGAGATACAGGCGGCCTCGCGCTTCCATTGGTCGATAAACCGACAACGATCAACTGGATGGTCGTTAGCGAGAAAACCAACCTGAACGATTCCTTGCTTGCCAAGGAAATCGAGAAGCGAACCGGAATCAAAGTGAATTTCCAGGCTTATTCCTCGGCTACGTTTCAAGACAAACTGAAAGTAACCGTTGCATCCGGCAAGCTTCCGGACATTATCCATGGGCTGACGCCTCCGGAGCTGAAGAAGATCGGCAAACAGAAAGCGGTTGTTGCCATTAACGAATATCTCGACATGCTGCCGAACTTCAAAAAAATGTATGTGGACGAGAACCCATGGGTCATTCCGTCCTTCGGAGACGAATCCGGAAACATCTATACTTGGCCGGTTGCGAACATTAACCGTGACGTCAACCACGGCTTCCTGTACCGCAAAGATATTTTCGATGAGCTGGGCATCAAGGAATGGACGAATACCGATGAGTTTTACCAGGCTCTCAAAAAATTGAAAGAAGCTTATCCGGACTCCTATCCTTACGCCTCCAAGACGAAGGAGCACATTTTCCGCGACTGGGCCTTCGGCTGGGGCATCGGCGGAGCCAACTATCCGACGTATTACGACGAGACGGCCAAGGTGTGGAAATACGCTACGATACAGCCAGAGCACAAAGAAATGCTCGACTTCATGAAGAAGCTGTACAACGAGGGACTTCTGGATCCGGAATTCATGACGGACACCGACGATTCCTGGACGGCGAAAATGACGTCAGGCAATAAATCTTTTGTGACCTATGACTGGATCGGACGTTTGGACCTGTTCTACAACCAGGTGAAGGATCAAAACCCGAATTATAATCTGAGATACGGAAATCCGGTTGGACCGACCGGCAACGGCAAGACGATCGAGAGCATCACGAACGGCTTCAGCATCGCGGTAGCAAACAACGACAACAAGGAAGCTGCCCTGAAGCTGCTCGACTACCTGACGAGCCCGTCAGGCGCAACGCTGGTAACGATGGGCGTGGAAGGTGAGACGTTCAAGATGGAAGGTGATAAAGCCGTCTATCCGGAGCTGACCGACGTGCCGCTGGTGGATATCAGCGTGCTGGAGGACCGTTATGGTCTGTGGCTGCAAGGTCTGTATGTCAATTCCGATAAGCGCAGCGTGTACTTCAACTACACGGAGAAGGAGCAGGAGGCTCAGGATAAGCTGCTGAACGGCAATAAATTCGAGCCGCTGGATCCGGTTGTGAACTTTACGGATGACGAAACTGCAACGATTGCGGAAGTCCAAACCTCCCTGAAGAAATTAGCGGATGAATTTAACGCAAAATACATTCTGAACAAAAACTACGGCGATGCCGAGTGGCAGCAATGGCAGGTTCAGGCTGAGAAGCAGGGAGCCAAGCAGCTCGTCGATATTTTCAACGCAGCCCAGAAGAGATTGGATGAAGCCACGAATTAATCTGCAGAAGAAATAGGAGTGATGGCGGCATCCGGGTACCACGCTCGGGTGCTGCTCATCATCTTAAGGAGGGAACACCATGTCAAGTGCAGGGACAGAGACGAATCTCGCCAATCCCCGCGGCGGGCTTGGAAGAAGAATGGTTTCGGCCTTTCAGCATATGAAGCGGGACAGACAGCTGTTGATTTTGTTTATCCCGTGCCTGTTGTTTTATATTATTTTCCGATACGGGCCCCTGTACGGCTTAATCATTGCCTTCAAGGACTACAGCGTATTCACCGGCATCCTGGAGAGTGACTGGGTCGGGCTCAAGCATTTTGAGAAATTTTTCAACAGTCCGGATTTCTGGCTGTTGTTCAAGAATACGCTGCTTCTCGGCGTATACAATCTGATTTTCGGGTTTCCTTTTCCCATCATTCTGGCGATTCTCTTAAACGAGGTCAGAGTGAAATGGTTCAAAAAGTCGGTGCAAACACTCAGCTATCTGCCTTCATTCCTGTCGGTCGTCATTATCAGCAGCATGATCATCGACTTCCTGTCGCCCAATCAGGGGATCATTAACCAGCTTATCGCCGCGCTAGGTTTTGAGAAGACATACTTTCTCATAGAACCGAGCTGGTTTAGAACCATCTATGTTTCCTCGGATATCTGGGCAACCGTCGGTTATGAGGCCATTATCTATATGGCTGCAATCGCAGGGATCAGCCCGTCGCTTTACGAAGCGGCCAAGGTGGATGGTGCCAAAAGACGTCACATGATCTTCAGAATTACGATTCCCGCCATTCTTCCAACGATTATTATCATGTTTGTCTTGAAGACGGGATCGATGCTCCGGATCGGATACGAGAAGGTACTGCTGCTTTATAATCCGATGACCTACGAGGTAGCGGACGTATTCTCGACCTATGTCTACCGGAAAGGTCTTCTGGAGAGCAACTATAGCTATGGCGCAGCCGTGGGCTTGTTCGAAGCCGTGGTTGCCATGATATTGCTGCTGTCCTCCAACTACTTCAGCAAGCGGCTGGGAGGTAGCGGATTATGGTAAACAACAAACGCTTCAGCCTTCGGAATATCTCGTTGTTTGGCATCATCAATACGCTGATTCTGACATGCCTTGCCATTATTACCGTGTACCCTGTCGTGTATATCACCGCCGTTTCCCTCAGTGCGACTTCCGAAGTGGTGCAAGGGAATATCACCTTGTTTCCCAAGGGATTTAATCTGGACGCCTATGCCCAGGTGCTGAATGATGATCGGGTGCCGCGCGCCTACCTGAACACGATTTTTTATACCGCCCTCGGTACGGTGATTAATCTGCTGCTTACGGCCGTAGCGGCTTATCCGCTCGCGCGCAAAAACTTTTTCGGGCGCAAGTTCTTTCTGCTGGCAATCATCATGACGATGTTCCTGAATCCGGGGATCATTCCGAACTACCTGATCGTATCGGAGCTTGGCCTGCTGGACAGCGTATGGGCGCTCGTGCTTCCGAATGCGATTTGGACCTTTGAACTGTTAATCCTCAAAAGCTTCTACGAGAACATGTCGGAATCTCTGCGCGAGGCAGCCGTTGTTGACGGCGCTTCCGAGTACCGTATTCTGTTCCAGATCGTGCTTCCGCTGTCCAAACCGGCGCTGGCTTCAATCGGATTGTTTTACTTCATGGGCCATTGGAACAGCTTCTTTATCCCGCTGATTTATCTGAACGATGCGAATATGTATCCGCTCCAGGTCGTGCTCAGGGATATGCTGATCTTCAGCGAGAACGGCAGCAACCCGAGTCTGGTGGATGCGTCGGCGCTTGCTCCGCAAGCCATGAAGAATGCAACCATCGTGCTGTCGATGATTCCGGTGCTGCTGATCTATCCGTTTGCCCAGAAGTATTTTGCCAAAGGGGTCATGCTTGGTTCCGAGAAGGGATAACGGGAAGGTGACGAGGGCTTTCATGTTGAATATGAAGGGATGACATCCAAGAGAGGTGAATCCGTATGAATCGATTGATCGCCAACAGAGGTTTGCTCCAGATTTTCTTCGCTCTGCAACTGGTCGTCGGCATCATGTTCATATTCAATTACATTGTGTACAAGAATTCCATTACCGGAATTTACGACAAGGTGAGCGAGAACAACCGGATGGTGATCAGAAATATCATTCAGTCGTTTGATACCAGTTTCTCCTCCGTAAACAACCTGATTTTTAATATCCATGCGCTTCCTTCTGACCGGATGCTGATGGAGAACGGCATGCTGGACATGGAGAAAGTCATTTCCTTGCAGGACAGCGTCTCCAGCATTGTGTCCAACGTGGACATCGTGGAGGATGTGGTCATCTCGTTCGACAATCATGATTTGGCCATTACGACGCGCGGAACCAGCAATCTCGACGCCTTGTTTGACAGGCGGTACAAGTCCCAGAAGTTCAACTCGATGTTCTGGAAGACGTTTACCCGATCGGAGCACGAGCTTACCATCTTTCCGGCAGAGGTTTATGCGGATCAGAGCAGCGGATATGGCCGTAATTTGATGATAGCCGTGGACGGCAACAAGGTCAGGATGTCGAACAAAAACCTCATGGTCCTGATCAACGTGAACCGGCTGCTGAAAGGGATCGATTTGAACTCGATGATTCCCGGCGCCTCGCTTATTGTGCTGGATGCGAACCGGAACGTCATCTTGAGCACCGAGAAGGATCTGGATTTGGTAGGTATTCTGAACGACGTATACTTTAACCCGTCGCAGGAAGCTTCCCTCACGCACGACGATTTTGAGTACAATTTCTACAAATCGGACTATAACGGTTTTATATATATCAATAAATTGCCGTACAAGTTTAAAAATATCGATTCCGTCACGAATGCCAATACGTGGATTATGTACGGCGCGATTGCGTTAAACGTTATCTTGTCGGTGCTGCTCAGTATCTATCTGTACCGGCCTGTGAAGAACATTGTGCAGCTGCTCGGAGGCAGTTCTCTGAAAGGGAATGATTTTGTAAAAATCCAGAGCGGCATCATCAAGGTCCAGCGGGAGAATGAATCCCTGAAGAAGCAGATGGACCTGGTGGATGAGGATATTCGCCGCGGCGTGTTTCTGCAAACGCTGGATGGCCATCACCATTCGCGCGAGCAGGAAATGCAGATGCAGAAGCATTACACGCATTTTTTCCAGTGCCGGCATTTCATGATGGCGGCCGTGTATTTGCAGCCTGCCGGCAAGGGAGCGGCCCAGGCGGATTTTGTCCTGGAGGAGTTGACGGCCCAGATTCGAAGCAGCCTGCAGGAACGCTACGAACATGTGGTGGTTTATCATGTGGACGAGCTGAGATTCCTTGCGCTTATCGGTTTGGATCAGCCGTCGGACCGCAGGCAGCTGGTGCGGAAATTCGAAGACTATATCCGCCTGTGCAACCAGGAGTATACGGATATGTTCACGGTGTGGGGCTGCGTTAGCCGGACATATGAGTCCAAGATCAGCAACTGCTGCGAGGCATACCGGAACATTAAGGATGGCCGGTTATACCGGAATGTGAATGCGGACACGGATATGGTCGATACGGAGCAAATCCGCTACGTCCCGGATATTTATTATCCGCTTCAAAAGATTGAGAAGCTGAGCAACTGCATGCTGAGCGGCAAGGTGGACGAAGGACTCCAGATCGTGAGTGACATTGTTCAGCAGAATGCGGACCTTCACATCCATCATCATCAGCTGGTGCACATTGCGAAGAGTATGTTCTTTCTTGTCATGAAGCAGGCGGATTCGCCGTCCGTTGATCGCAATGAGCTGTTTCAGCTGGAGAGTGATTTCATCCGCAAGGTCGATCAAGCCTACACCTATGAAGAGATTCAGAAGGCGCTGATGGAAGTGATGCGCGTGGTGGCCAATACGCGGAACCATGATCCGCGGAGCAAGCTGAATCCCGCCTTCATCTCTCAATATATCGAGCTTCATTATATGGAGAATCTGTATTTGGACCATATGGCTGAAGTGCTGGATACCAGCTCGAAATATTTTTCGAATTATTTCAAGAAGACATTCGGCGTCAATTATGTGGAGTATTTGAACAAGGTCCGATTATCGCACGCCCGTGAATATCTCCGGAACACGGATCTCAGCATTGCCGAAATCGGAGAGAAAACGGGGTATTCGAACTCTTCCACATTTACGACAACGTTTAAGAAGTATAGCGGCGTATCGCCCAGCGAATATCGGAAAGCATCAGGAAAATAAGAGGTGGAGCAGGAGGGTTCATATTGAAGGCTGTTGCCACGATTCATGGAAAAGTGATCGTTGATCAAATCGAGAAGCCGGCTGAATTGCCGGCAGGCCATGTGCGGATTCGTACCGAATACTCGGCGGTCAGCCCGGGCACAGAGATGATTTTTATACGAAGAGCATCGGATCAAAAAGTCATTATGGGTTACAGCGCTGTTGGAATTGTCGAAGGCATGGGAGAAGGCGTGCAAGGGCTAACCGTTGGTCAACGGGTGGCCTGTTACGGAGCCCCTTACGTGCGTCATGCCCAGTGGCTTACGGTGCCTTCCAACCTAACAGCGATGGTTCCGGATGGCGTGGATCCGCAGGAAGCGGCTTTTGCGGGACTGGGAGCGATTGCGATCCATGCCCTGCGGGTGGCGGATCTGCGCTTTGGCGAATCGGCCGTGGTGGTCGGACTTGGCATCCTGGGGCAGATCATTGCCCAGATTGCGCACGCGGCGGCTTGCCCGGTTGCTGGATTTGACCTGAATCCGGAGCGGGTGCAGGGGATGAAGCAGCATATTGCCTATGCTTATGATAACCGGGAGCAGCTTGAGGAGCAGATTCAGGTTATGACGGGCGGACATGGAGCCGACAGCGTCATTCTGTGCGCAAGCGGTCCCGGGGAGGAACTCATCAACTCTTCGATGTCATGGATTCGGGATAAGGGAAAAGTCGTCATTGTCGGCGATTTGTCCATGACTTACGCCCGGGACCGGATGTTTGGCAAGGAGGCGCAGGTGCTCATATCGCGAGCAGGCGGTCCGGGCCGATACGACGCAAGCTATGAACTCAACAATACGGATTACCCGATCGGCTTTGTACGCTGGACGGAAGGCCGCAACATCGCCGAGTATATTCGTCTGTTGGCAGAAGGGAGAATATCGGTTAAACCGCTGATCTCGCATGTGGTCCCCGTGGATGAAGCGGACAAGGCTTATGAGCGGTATGGCCCCGGATCAACGACGCTGGGGACGATATTTAACTACGCGGACAACGCTTGAATGCCGGGAATGGGATTCCCGGCACAGGAATGAGAAGCGGAAACATGATAGCTGTCTTTCCGAGCAGTGATGCGCTGCAGAAAGGCAGCTTTTTGCTTGCGTCGGAATCAAATCCGTCAAACTGTTAATTTACAATAATATACAATTATATTATACTAGTAGTAGATATGAATAATATTTTTTGTTACATGGAGGCAGTTACATATCTAATCTTCTTGGTATTTATATATAAGCAGCGTTCCTCGTTTCCATCGATTATTGGAAGGGTGGTGATTGATTCGAAACCGATTTACCAGGCTGTAGTGGTAATGACTTTCCAATTCGAAAAACAAAGGAGCGAAGCGTGATGAAAGTATTCCGAAATTCGATCATCCGTAAGTCTGCTGTGTTGTTCTGCGCTGTTCTACTGATCTTGCCAGCCGGATTGTCTCTGGCGGCCAACAAGCCGTTTCCCCAGCATACGTCGTATACGAGCGGTTCGATTAAACCGAACAATGTGACGCAGTCAGCCATGGACAATGCGGTCAAGAGCAAATGGAACAGCTGGAAAGGGTCTTTCCTGAAGCCTGCAGCGACAGGGCAATATTACGTAAAATACAATTCGGCGGGCGAGACGGTGTCCGAGGCTCACGGCTACGGGATGCTCTTCACCGTTCTGATGGCGGGATACGATAGTAATGCCCAGTCGTATTTCGACGGACTTTATCGCTACTATAAAGCGCATCCGAGTAATAACAATCCGTATCTGATGGCTTGGAAGCAGAACAGCAGCTTTCAGAATATAGGGGGGGCCAATTCGGCAACGGACGGCGATATGGACATTGCCTACGCACTCCTGCTTGCGGACAAGCAGTGGGGGAGCAGCGGGGCGATCAATTACCTGCAGGCAGCAAAGGATATGATCAATGCCATCATGAGCAATGACGTTAATCAGTCGCAGTGGACGTTGCGCTTAGGCGATTGGGCAACAAGCGGCATCTTCGACACCGCCACGCGGCCATCGGATTTCATGCTGAACCATATGAAGGCGTTCCGTGCGGCTACCGGCGATGCCCGTTGGGATAACGTCATTAACAAAACCTATACCATCATCAACTCCATCTATAACGGCTACAGCTCCAATACCGGCTTGCTTCCGGATTTCGTAGTCATGTCGGGCAGCAATTATCAGCCTGCAGAAGCGGGATTCCTGGAGGGGGCAAATGACGGGAAGTATTATTATAATTCGTCCCGGACCCCTTGGCGGATTACGACCGACTATCTGATGACGGGCGATACCCGCGCGCTGAATCAATTGAACAAGATGAACACGTTCATTAAATCAGCCACAAGCAGCAATCCCGCCAACATCAAGGCAGGGTACAACCTGAACGGCACCGCGCTGGTGACTTATAACAGCGGGGCGTTCTATGCTCCTTTTGGCGTAAGTGCGATGACTTCGTCCAGCCACCAGAGCTGGCTGAATTCGGTATGGAGTTACACGGCGAATGCATCCGCCGAGGGATATTATGAGGAAAGCATCAAACTGTTCTCGATGATCGTCATGTCAGGTAACTGGTGGACATATTAACGCATAACGCCCTTTAATTTTATATAAACGTAAAACAAAACCCTGATCCGCATTGGATCAGGGTTTTGTTAGGTCTTTCCTACTAATAATTGATTTGTAGCAATAAATAATAAGAATTTGCATTGATATTTCATGCCGAGCAGTGTTAATATCTTATCAAATATAAAACATTTTATATTAATCTAAACTAAACAGCAACGAATTTACGAAACTAAACATCTTGGTTTTACATTTATGAAAGGGTTTACAAAAAACAAATCGGGAACGAAGGGAGAATCATATGCACAAGAGCATGCTGAGTAAGACGGCTGCGACAGGGATAGCCGCAGTTTTAATGGTGGGAGGTTTAGGCGCTTCAGGCCAAGGTCCTGCAGTGAGCGGTCCTGAGGTATACGCGCAGGAGGCGCAGGTGAAAAAGGGGGAGAAAGCGCCTATATTCCGAGAGGCATCCGTCCATGATCCGTCCGTCATCAAGACAGGGGATACATACTATGTGTTCGGTTCTCATCTGGCCGCCGCCAAATCGAAGGATCTGATGAGCTGGGACATGGTGGCGTCGGGGGTCTCGAATGGCAACCCGCTGATTCCGAACGTGAGGGAGGAATTGAAAGAAACGCTGGAATGGGCGCAGAGCGATACCTTGTGGGCAGCCGATGTGATTCAGCTTGCCGACGACAAATTCTATATGTACTACAATGCTTGCAAAGGGGATTCCCCCCGCTCGGCTATGGGCGTCGCGGTAGCTGATCAGATCGAAGGCCCGTATAAGGACACCGGCATTATTCTGAAATCCGGCATGTGGGGCGAGATCAGTGAGGATGGAACCGTCTATGATGCAACGAAGCACCCGAATGTGGTGGATCCGGATGTGTTCTTTGATAAGAACGGCAAGCTGTGGATGGTATACGGCTCCTATTCCGGCGGGATTTTTATAATGGAGCTGGATCCGAAGACCGGAAAACCGCTGCCTGGGCAGGGATACGGCAAGAAGTTGCTCGGCGGCAATCACAGCCGGATTGAAGGGCCGTACATGCTCTACAACCCGACCACGGACTATTACTACCTGTATCTGTCGTACGGGGGATTGGATGCGGTTGGGGGCTACAATATGCGGGTTGTCCGTTCCAAAAATCCGGACGGTCCTTTCTTCGATGCGGAGGGCAACGATATGAGAGAGGTGAAGGCCGATCCTTCCCTTCCGATCTTTGATGACCGATCGATTGAGCCGTATGGCGTGAAACTGATGGGGAACTACTTGTTCAAGCGCTTGATCGGCGATCCGGGAACGGGGATCGGCACCGGGGCCGTATCGCCGGGCCATAATTCCGTCTATTATGATGAACAGAGCGGAAGAACATTCCTTATCTTTCACAGCCGCTTTCCGCAGCGGGGGGAAGAGCATGAAATCCGGGTGCATGAATTGTATATGAACCAGGACGGCTGGCCGGTAGCGGCTCCATATCGCTATGCGGGTGAGGAAGCCAACGAAGCCAAGAAAATTACGCCGAATGATGCAGCCGGAGACTACAAGCTGATTCAACACGGGAAAGATATTTCGTCCGTTATTAAAGAATCGATGCCGATTGAGCTTCATAAGAACGGTAAAGTGACAGGCGGAGCATCCGGGACATGGAAGATCAGCGGCAAGCGGGATGTGCTGCTTACTCTGGATGGAAAGAGTTATAAAGGCGTACTGACTCAGCAGTGGGACCCGGAAGGGAAGCGGAAGGCGATGACCTTTACGGCTCTCTCGGCCGATGGCACCGCTGTGTGGGGCGCACGTCAGCTTGATCGAAGCGACAAGGAAATCGTGGATGCCGTGCAGAAGGACTTGTCCCTCGGGGATGTGAGCGGGGTTTTCTACGATCTTGATCTGCCGTCAGAGGCTTCCGGCGGTGCGGTTATTCGCTGGAGTTCCTCTCATTCCCAGGTCGTATCAGCGGAAGGGAAGGTCCAACGTCCTGCTGCTGGGGCCGGGGACGCGAAGGTTACGCTAACCGCTCAGATTACGAAAGGCAAAGCGAAGACTTCCAAGACCTTTGACGTGACCGTGTTGCAGCAGTCAGCAGGGCCGCTGCTGCTGAATTACCCATTCAGTGAGAATGAGGGCGGCTCGGTAATAGACAACTCGGATAATGGATTTCATGGCAAGGTCCTTGGAGGAGTTAAGTGGAATGAGAAGAGCCGGCAGGGAGGCGGAATGGACTTTGGCGGCTCGGACGGCTATATTGAACTGCCGAACCGGGTTGCGGATACAGAGGACTTTACCTTTGCTGCTTGGGTATATTGGAAGGGTGGAGCACCGTGGCAGAGAGTGCTGGACGTGGGGAACGGACTTGCCAGGCATATGTTTCTGACACCATCCCAGCATTCGGGCGTTCTTCAATTCACGCTGCATGGCAGCATGGGAGATCAGAGTCTCTTGGCAAAGACGCCACTGCCGAGCAATGAATGGACGCATGTTGCGGTCACGCTGCAAGGGGATGCCGGTAAGCTGTACGTGAACGGTCAAGTCGTAGCATCCGGTGATCATATGAAGCTAAATCCAAATGAACTGCTGGCAACGGAAGCTTATTTAGGTAAAAGCCGGTTTGCGGCCGACCCTTATTTTAACGGGAGCTTGGATGAGGTGCGGATTTACAATGTGGCGCTAACCGACAGTGAAATCAAGAAGCTGGCGGAATGACTTAGCAGCTGACCTGAGGATATCCCTTGCTCTGACCGTTCATAAATAAAGAAAAGGGATGGGATGAGCCCAAAATATAGGGCGCAGTATAAAATAATGCGTGATATATGAATCCTGTTGTAAAACAAAGACGGCCCTTCTAAAAGGGCCGTCTTTGAGGCGTTTATATCAATACTGTTGAATTATTTTACCGCGTATCCGACCGATTCGCCTTCGACCAAGGTGACGTAGATGCGTTCATTCTCAACGGTTTCCCCGGCGATCAGCTTGATCAGTTGTTCGGCTGCGAGGGCCCCCCACTTGCGTTTGGAGTAATCGATCGTTGCCAAGCGCGGCTGCATATAGCGGGTCAGCTCGATATTATCAAAGCCGATCAGATGAATCTGCTCGCCAATCATCAGAGAAGAAGTTTCGGTTATCTGGTTGTAAAGTCCGATCGCCATTTCATCATTTAGGCAGAACACGGCTACCGGATGCTTATACTCCTCAATGATTCGTTTAGCCGCTTTTTCACCGCCGCTTTTTTTGAAATCTCCCTCGATTTCGACCCACTCGATGTTATCTACCCGGTCTTGTGCCTGTTTAATGGCCTTCATCCGCTGCATGGAGTCGAAGGATCCGGGCGGACCGGTAACGATATAAATCTTTTGATGCTTGCGTTCGATCAAATATTCCATGGCCAACGTGGCGCCTGCTTTATTGTCCAGGAGCACCTGGTTAATGTTTTTATGATCGAGCTCTCGGTCCAGAACGACTATTTTGTGATTACGGTCCGCATATTCTAGCAGCTCCTCGCTTTCGAAGGCCTGATCCAGAATAATGGCACCGTCAATCATTCGTTCGGGAAGCATCCGGTGGGACTGCTTGCCGCTGCATACAATCAGATCATATCCTTGAGCGTTGGCTACTTCCTTCATCCCGTCTAGAAGATCTCCGTACACATCTCCTTTGAAATCGGTCAGAAAGACGCCTATAATTTTGGACTCTCGCTTTTTTAGCGTTCTGGCCGCCGCATTCGGCGTATAGTTCAGCTCCTGGGCAATGGCCAAAATACGAGAGCTCGTCTCATCCGTTACTTTGCTGCTGCCGTTAAGGGCATAAGATACGGTCGATATCGAAACACCGGCTTTTTTTGCGATATCCTTTATACTTACCAATTTCCTCGCTCCTCCGCTCGTAAACCAATCCCTACTGGGAACTTATTCTTGGGTGCTATAGTCATGGCGCTATGTCGTTTGGGCGGGATTCGCATGCAGATTACATGAAAATCTCAACCCTGTTATGTTCCTGGATCATCTCTTCAAAATGCTGTCTTGAAACCCGCAGGCCGCCTTTACGGTAAGGATTGGCCATTCGCTCTGCCGCCAGCTCGCTGCCGTTCATCACGATGCGGCTGACGGAATTACCTGTAACGTGGTAGACAAAAGTTACCGGGGCTCCGGCGAACTCATAATCGAAATGGAGGCCATCCATGCTGGCAGGCATGACCGGATCCAATATGAGGTCTCCGCGGTCCTGACGGATGCCGAGGGCATTGGAGATCAGCTGATTCATGTAGATTCCCGGTCCGCTGGAATAAATACGCCAGCCGCCTTTAACCTCCACTTTTCCGCTGCGCAGATCCTCGAAATGCTCTTGGGCCTCGTAACGGGTATTGAACTTGCCGTCAGAGCTGCTGAAATAAGCATTGCTTTGGCGGATCGCCGCATTCGGCACGACCTCCTGAATCCCGACAGGATTGATCGTTTCAAGTCCTTTCCATACATCCTCTCCATGTCCAAGCTTAGCCATGGCCTCAATGTAGCGAATGTGGGCATGTACGTACTGCAGGCCCACCTCACGCCCGAAGTTTGCGGCCTGCTCCGCCCGTTTGAAATGCGTGCTTACGCCGCCTTCATAGGAGGCCGGGCGGTTCATCAGGCGTACGCCGTCAGGGAACAGCAGGGTGCTCTGAATGAGCTCGTAATGGGCACGGGCTTGCTCCGGCTCAAGCAGCTCGGCAATCATGCTGCGTGTCATTGGAAGCAGCCGGTACTGGATGCCGGTATCCTGGTCTTCCGGATGCAGCATCAATTTAGGGCGGTCGGGATCCTCCAGATAGAGGAATCCAGGGATAACATCATTGTTCAGCATGTACCGCTTGAAATCCTGCCCGATGTTCGATGCGATTTCAGATAATGCGTCCGCCAGCTCCTGATCAAACGATTGCAGAGCCGAAGAAAGCTGCCTCATCGTCTGATACGTGAGGGCTACGGTCCAGCTGCTGACCATGAACTGCTTCAGCTGCGCGTTAGCGGGCTGAAGGGTGTCGTCCCAATCCCCATCCCCGTAGGAGGAGAGATGCGTATCATGCAGGAAGTGGCTGCGTATATAGTCAATTTCTTTTTTGGCATGCTCCAGAATAGATGCCTTATTCTCTGTAAACTGGAAGGAGTGCTTAAGGGTATAAGGCACCTTCTCCTCCAAAATACTAAAGTCCTGTGTCACTGTTAAATAATCGCTCAGTACTTTCAGCGGCCACACAATGATATCCCCGTGGCTTTCTTCCTGCTGTATGGCGAAATAGCGGTCGAACATAAACCACTGCGGCCAGTTTCCGTCATCTTCGTATTGATGACAGTATACCATTTTGAGAATATCCCTTACTTGTTCATATTTCTGCGTGGCCATAAAATACTCGACAGGTCCCTGGCAGACGTCCCGTGTTCCCCAAGCCGCACCGCCGTACTGCTCCAAACCATGGGGGGAGGAATAGTGGACGAACATGTTATGGGTATACCACCAGGCAAGTGCGTTCACCTTGAACAGCTCGTCGCTGCCGTCTTCAGAACGCGAGAGATGAAAGCCATTCATGACACGGCGGTAGAACTCTCGGTAACGAATAATTTCTTCTGAAGCGCTGCGCGGCAGGTTGGCGATACGCTCACCTTCCAGAAGGCCCTGCATCGTAAGCGTCCAATCGCTTGAGCCGTCCAGGCGGAGGGTGACGAGGGAGGAAGAGCCCGGTGTTATGCCGTCGGCCATAACGGTTTCATCTCCAACGGTTACCTTTGCACCATCGATCCATAGGCGATATTTCAGTTCCGGGTAAGCCCCGGCGGATACCGGATTCGTATCGCCGTGGAACGTAAGCACTCCGGCTTCCTCCGTCATGCGTACCGGTGTTTCGTATTCATTCACGTTCATGGTCACATGATTGGTAACCAGGTAATTGTACGGAATTCCGCTTTCCGATTGGACATGCAGGCGCACCTCGGGTGCATCCAGCAGCGTGTAGTTCGTGATGATCAGCATGTCATCCTCAGTTTTATAGTACCAACGGACATAATTGAAGCCCATTTCGAACATGGACGGCATGGTCAGCAGCCGATACGTTCCGTCCTTCTCCACATAAATCCGCTGTCCCGCTGTTTTTGGTACATTAAGTGCGCTGCGTGCATTGCTCATCATTTTATTCATGTTGGTGTTGCCAACGACGACATGAGAGTTGAAGATGCCGTACATGAAGGAGGTGGTCGCCATGACTTTGGCGCCAAGCTTCAGGTTGTCTCCGCTCAGAAGAATGTGCCCATGCGGTCGTTCTGCAAGCATTTCCTTGTGCTTCATGACAATATGCTCATAAGTGTCTGTAAAGAAAGCCAGCAGACTGCCGTCTTTTCGCTCCTCTTGGTGTCTTGCATTCTGCGGAAAACGCACGTTTATTTCCTCTTCCGACAACTCGAGTGTTTCAAGCGGCTTTCCAATGGACGGTTTGAGTCGAACGGGAGGGAGGGGGTTCAGGCTTATAGCTTGTGCTCTGTTTTCATAGGTATGCCAAGCTTGTTTAACCTCTTCCAAATATTCAAGCTCTTCTACAGCCGCAGGATGATCCCCTTTAAAGAGGCCGTAAAATACAAAGCGTTCCTCTCCGTCCAGCGTCTTTTGTTCGGACTGGAGTCCGATATACGCAAATTCATATTGATAAACCTCAGAGGCTAACTGTTCCTGGCTCAGGCAGACCGGCGTATTGGTCGCTTTGTACGGCAGGCCGAAGAACTGAAAGCCGTCCGTGGAAAAGCTTGAGGCGCCCGTGAGGGATCCCTGCTGAAGATAAGGGAAGGCTCCGGCCTGCGGCTGGTTCTGACGGGAGCATACCACATAACCCAGCTCCCTGTTCTCGAAGACGCGGTGGTCGATATATTGGGAAAGATAAGATTCGTTGCTGCGTACCGCTCCGGCATCGGCAATGCCGATATCCTGCCCATAAATCATGTCGATGACGGTCCCTTGTCCGCGAGTCTGGACGTCCCAGAACCAGATCCCGTTTGGATGAAGAAGGAAAGAAACCTTATATTCAACGGATTCAGCAGTGCCTTCCCAAACGATAGCTCCATCCGCCGTACTAACCTTGCTGCGGGAATGGATGCCGAGCAGCGGATAAGAGGTGATGCCGGACTCACTGTGAATCCGCAAATATATATTGTTCATCGAACCGTCCAGTGGACTTGCAACCAGTTGGTTGATCATTGTTCTGCCGCTTACGGCTTGATATAAATCACCGCTTTGCCAAAAGGTAAAGCGGTGGTTACCCGCGTGAATGTTTATCTGTTCTTGTGTAATGGTTGTCATAGGGTAGATCACTCCTCCTATCCCGGCAATAACCGCTCGATCCGGGCGGCTACTGCCAAGGCAGCTATGCTGTAGTTTGAAATATGAAAGTAAAGGAACAGGTTATATAAGCTTAAAGGCAGCTTGGAGCGTATCCCGGCTGTTAGGGCCGATAAACAATTGGAAGCTCCCGGGATCACTTGTAAAGCGGAGATCGCTGTGGTGGTACCGGAGCATGTCCTCGCTGATGGAAAACTCGACCATTTTGGTTTCACCCGGCTGAAGCTCCAGCCGTTGGAATCCCTTTAGCTCCCGCAGCGGTCGAACGACTTCGCCCGTTATATCCCGAATATACAGCTGAACGGTTTCGATACCCGTTCTTGTACCCGTATTGGTTACCTCAACGCTTGCGGTTAGGTGCTGTTCTGCCGTCATTTCACTGCCGGAGATGTGAAGCCCACCATATTCAAAGCAGGTATAAGATAGACCGTATCCGAATGGCAGCAGGGGCTCGTTAGGATTGTCTATATATTTGGATACATAGCGTTCGCCGGTTTTGGATGGATCCATCGGACGGCCTGTATTAAAGGCGTTGTAATAGACGGGAATCTGTCCGGCTGAATGCGGGAATGACATCGTAAGTCTTCCGGATGGATTGGCACGTCCGATTAATAGATCAGCAATGGCGGCCCCGCCTTCGCTGCCCGGGAACCAGGCCTCAAGCACGGCATCCGCTTCGTCGAAAACACCGTGCAGATCCAGCGGGCGGCCGTTAAAGATGACAGCGGCAATCGGCTTGCCCAGCTTCTTCAGGTGCTTAACCAGCTCGAGCTGCACCTCTGGCAGGGTGATATCTGTGCGAGAGCCGCCTTCACCGCTCATAGCGGACTCCTCACCCAGGGCGAGAACGATGACATCTGCTTCGCGGGCAGCTTCCAATGCTTTTTCCAGCTGCTCTGCAGTCATCGTATCAAAGCCGCATCCGGACGCCGTAGTAAGGTTGCCGCTCACGCGCTCCCGCATGGCAGTTCCGAGCTGAACCGCATCCTCCTTGGCGCCGACACAGGACCACCATCCGAGGATGTCTTCATGGTCCGCAAACGGACCGATCAAGGCAATGCTGGAATCGGGCTGCAGCGGAAGAACGCCGTTATTCTTGAGAAGAACGCTGGATTTGACAGCGAGATCGTAGGCGGCACGCCGATGCTCATCGCAGAAAAGCACCTCGCGCTCACGTTCCGGATCTGCGCCGCGGAACGGATTCTCAAACAACCCAAGCTTATTTTTCAACTGGAGAATACGAAGAACTGCTTCATCAATCAACGATTCGTCGATTCGCCCGCTCTCGATCAGCTGCGGCAGATGCTGGACATAACAGGGGGTCATCATTTCAATGTCGACGCCTGCGCGCATGGCCCGGTAGGCTGCTTCACAGTCATCCTCTGCGGCCCCGTGAGCAATCATTTCCCGGATGGAAGCCCAGTCGGAGATGAGAATGCCCTCAAAGCCCCATTCGTCCCGCAAAATACCGCGCATCAGCTTTTCATTGCCGGAAGCCGGTATACCGTCAACGGTATTGAAGGAGGCCATCACCATCTCACAGCCTTCATCCAGAGCGGCTTTATAAGCTGGAAGGTAATACTCGCGCAGTTGTCTCTCTGACATGTCCACTGTGTTATAATCACGGCCGCCCTCCGCGGCGCCGTATGCAGCAAAGTGCTTGACGCAAGCAGCGAGGCGTTCGTTATCCTCTGCAAGCTCGCTTCCCTGATATCCGCGCACGAAAGCTCTGGCGAACAAGCTGTTCAGATACGGATCTTCACCTGTCGTTTCCATGACTCTTCCCCAGCGCGGATCGCGTACCAGGTCAACCATCGGCGCGAACGTGACATGAATGCCGGAGACGGCGGATTCCCGGGCGGCGATCTCCGCGCTTTTCTCGGCTAGTTCAAGATCCCAGGAACAGCCGATCGCAAGCGGGATGGGGAAGATGGTCTTAAAGCCGTGGACTACATCCGCCATGAACAAGAGCGGTATCCCGAGACGGCTTCTTTTCATATAGTCCTGCTGTAATGCTATGATCGAAGCTGCCCCTGAAAGGCCGAGTACCGAGCCGCTGGCCCGGACCATCTCTCCGGTAATTCCCATTTCCTCCATAGGGCCTGTAATTTGACTTTGATCTTCTGTGCCTTCATGAAGATTTGCGGTAAGCTGCAGCAATTGAGATATTTTCTCTTCGAGCGTCATCTTCGTTAGAAGGTCGATAATTTGCTTCTGGTCCATGTAATTCCCTCCACTTTTTTATATATAAGAGAACAGATTGGCTGAAGACGGACGAACGGATATATCCTTCTCCTTTCTCAGGAGCCTGTACAACATAGGATCGTGCTCAGTTGTGCAAGCTCCTCATTCAGAAGAATGAAGGACGGCAGAAGTGAAGAACCCGGCTGCATCTTAAATCCTGCACACCGGGTTCAATGACTTGTACCGCTGGCGAATGCCTCAGGCCAACTCTATGAAGCTGTTTGTTTTACTTCTTTAGGTTGTTAAGTTCATCCAATACAGGTTGTACAAGAGACTGCTTGCTTTCAACCCATTTTTTCCAGTTCGCTTCCAAGTCTCCTTCTTGGAGGATCAGGTTGGTGTACTCGTCTGCATAAGCGAAAGTTGCCTGATTTTTGGCTTTGGAATCATAGAGCTGAACATCCCATTCATACAGGGCCAGCTTTCCGCCTTCCTTGCCCAGCTTCGCTTTGTTCTGGTAATGCTTGATTGCCGTATCGCGGTATTCCTGCTTGATTGCCGGGTTAATCATGCTGAAGTCGTCGCCCAGCAGGTAGAGACCTTCAAAACGGCCAGGGTATTTATCTTCCAGCGAGGTTCCTTCAGGAAGCAGACTGATCAGCTCTTTGGTATCTCCGTACTTCCAGTCTTTTCCCTCGAAGCCCATGTTCAGCGTCATTTGTCCTTCTGTAGTTGTGGAATACTCCAGAAGGTCCATGATGCGTTCAAATTTGGCTTCGCTGATGTCTGGCGAGAAGATCAGTGCCGACCAGAAGTTAACCTGCTCCAGGTTACGGTATTTCCCGTCATCACCAAGTACGATAGCGGTGTGAACAACTTCATCGCTGTTCAGGTTCAGGTTCTTTTTCATGTCTTTATCCACATCGTTACGGTAGGAGGCCAAACCGCCGAGACTCATAACAGCAGCCGTGCCGTTAACCCGGAAGTTGTTGCTGCCTTCGCTGTTTTTCCATGTGTAGTATTCAGGATTGAGAAGGCCTTCCTTGTAGGCTTTCTGCATCAGCTTCAAACCGGTAAGCGTCTCAGGATCGGCAGGACCCCAGTGGTATTTGCCGTCTTCGCCTTTATAGAAAGCGGACTCGACACGGGAGTGCTCGCTGTTTGGCATCATGATGTTGGTCAGGACATCGTCGGCGTTGTAGGAAATCGGAACAAGCTTGGATCCGACTTTGCCCGGGTCTTTTTCTTTAACCAGACGTGCGTACTCCATAATTTCACTTGTTGTATAAACGTCCTTGATTTCAAAGTTGACTGCTTTCGCCCAGTCACTGCGGATTGCAATAACACCAATCTGGTTGGTGAGCGGGTCTGCAGGCTTGTTCTCGTAATAAACGGGTCTAGGCAAAAGATACGTTCCGCCGGTCAGCTCTTCCAGCTTATCGCCGAGACCTGTCAGTTTGTAAGCCGCCGCCACGTTTGGCCAGCGTTCCTTCCAGTCATCTGGGAATTTGTACAGAAGGCCTTGATCAATGTAATTCATAGCATCGCCGTGAACATAGTTCCAGGTAGCTACATCGGGCAAATCGCCAGAGTTGATCCAGAGTCTAAGCTTCTCGCCCCAGGAATCCCATTCGATAAAGTTGTAATCCCACTCGATGTTGTACTTGTCCATCCAGAACTTGTGGAACTCGTTGTCCATCGCGCCGTCTTTGAGCGTAACGGTGCTGGCTACTGAAATCTTCAGCTTTTCTTTGTAATTGC
Organism: Paenibacillus sp. p3-SID867; assembly: GCF_025142895.1. Taxonomy (NCBI): domain Bacteria; kingdom Bacillati; phylum Bacillota; class Bacilli; order Caryophanales; family Paenibacillaceae; genus Paenibacillus; species Paenibacillus sp. p3-SID867. Next base: position 112,822 of record NZ_JAMBDM010000005.1, on the reverse strand, counting down.
CATTCTCGTCTTTCTCGTTGCCGCCAGAAGATTCCTTGCTCGAGCACGCCGTCACCATGATCATGCTCAGACAGAGCAGCATGGTAAGAATGGATTTTGCCGACAGCTTTTTGTTCGTTTTCATGTTTTACCCCCATGAATAATCAGATTTTTGTTGAAAAAAATCTATGCATCAATCAGGTCTTGATAGCCCCTGTTAATACCCCTTTGGCAAAATGTTTCTGAAGCACCGGGAAGAAGCACATAATCGGCACCATGGTGACGAATACGGCCGCCATTTTCATACCTGTCGAGAAATTGGCCTTTCCTACGGAATCCACGCTGGCAGCATTGGATGCATTGGTCTGCGATTCCACGATGATGGTCCGGAGCACGTTCTGCAGCGGAAGCTGGTCGGCCTTTCGGAGGAAGATCATCGCGTCATACCAGCTGTTCCAGTAAGCAACGCCGTAAAACAGCGTGATGGTGGCTATGATCGGAGCGGCCAGCGGAAGAACGACCGAGAACAGGATTTTCCATTCCCCGGCACCGTCAAGCCGTGCGGATTCCATAAGGGACTCCGGCAGGCCCTGGAAATAGTTCATCATCAGGATCATATTAAAGGCACTGAAGCTGCCAGCCAGGATAACGGACCAGAGTGTTCCGGTTAAATGCAGTGATTTCATGATGAGATAGAGCGGTACGATACCGCCGTTGAATATCATGGTGAACAACACCAGCATAAAGATCAGCTTTTTGCCGGGAAATTTATTACGGCTGAGTGCGTACGCCATCGTCACGGTTAAAAACAAACTGAGCGGCAATCCCACAATCAGAAGTTTGAAGGTGTTCCAGTAACCGGTCAGGATGCTTCCGTCAGCGAACAATGCCTTGTAATTTTCGAGCGTGGGGTTCATGGGCAGCATCATAAGCGGGTTGTCCGCGTATTCCTTAGGCGTAGCGAACGAGATCATGATGACGTTCCAGAACGGTATCAAAATCAGCAAGGCAAGTACCAACAGAACGGTGAACAGAATGTAGTCAAGCGGCGTCATTCTTTTCTTGTTTTTGCGCGTTTTCCGCGCTTTCGGTTGTGAAGCTATCGTGCTCATTCCTTTTCCACTCCTTTCTTAACGGAATAAACCGTCTCCGCCCATTTTTTTAGCAACCCTGTCCGCAAGCAGGAGGAGAATCATGTTGACGAGCGATCTGAACAAGCTGACCGCTGTGGAGAACGAGAAGTCCGTTGACGACTGGAAGGTAATCCGGTAGATGTAAACGTCGAGTACTTCCGATACGTTCTTGGTTGCGGCGTTGGCCAAGTTGAAGATTTGGTCAAATCCGGAGGACATCAGTCCGCCCACCGACAGGATGAACATAATCGTAACCGTCGGCATAATGTTGGGCAGCGTAATTCGGAACATCTGCTGCATTCTTGTGGCTCCGTCGATCTGAGCCGATTCGTACTGATCCTGGTCAATACCGGAGATGGCAGCCAGATAGACGATGGCACCCCAGCCGGCGGACTTCCAGATATCCGTCATCAGTATCATCGGAATGAACGTGCCTTCGGACCCCAGGAAGTTAATGGTCGGCAGTCCCAGCAGCGCCAGGGTGCTGTTCACAAGCCCGTCATAAGACAGAACGTTGATGACAATCCCGGATACGATAATCCATGACAGGAAGTGTGGGAACGTAAGCACCGTCTGGAATGCTTTTTTCATTCGTCCCATCCGAAGCTCATTGAGCATGAGTGCAAGTATAATCGGGACCGGAAAGGTGATGGCAAGCTTGATGATATTGATGTAAAGTGTGCGCCATACGGCGTCGATAAAGGTCGGGTCCCGGAACACGTATTTAAAATTCTCGAAACCGACCCACGGGCTACCCCAGATACCCATGTTGGCTTTATAATCCTTAAATGCAAGGGACAGGCCGCCCATCGGCAGGTAAGCAAATAACAACAGCCATATCAGTCCGGGAAGAAGCAGGGTATAGATCATTCGGTGTTTTTTAATTTCGGACAGAAGTTTATTAAACTTCGAACGTTCGGTCGGTTTTTTGTCAGGCCCTAAGGCTGCAGGTTTCAAGTGGCATCTCCTCACTCTTCTTGGGTCTTGTCGTTAAAAAGAAAATCAAAGGCTGTCTCTAGGTGCTCTTCCCAGAACCGCCATTCATGTGCTCCTGGTCCTTCTACATAGCGAAAGTCGGATCCGGTTTGCCGCATATATGCTGCGAATTCCCTGTTCATTCCGATAAAGGGATCCTCGGTTCCGCAGCAGCAGAGGATGGGAGGGAGCTTGCCGGTCTCTTCCAGTCGTTGTCTTGCCAATGCGTAGAGATCCTGGCTAGGCTGGATTTCCAGCTCCGGACCGAATACGGCCTGCATTTCCTTGAGCATACCGGGAGGCATGTCCATATCATGGATTCGCTGCCGAATATCGGTTACACCGGATAACGAAACGGCCTTTGCGTATCGGCCCGGATAAGTGAACGCGCATTTAAGCGCTCCGTATCCGCCCATGGACAAACCGGCGACAAAGGTTCGGGACGGGTCCGTATTCAATTGAAACAGCCGGCTGCAGAACTCCGGAAGCTCCTTGGTAATGTAATAAAAATAGTTAAGCCCATACGTCATATCAGTATAATAGCTTCGGTTTGCCTCCGGCATGATGACTGTGCAGTTGTATTTGTGTGCGTATAGCTCAACGGTAGTCAGGCGTTGCCAAGTGCTTGCGTTATCGCCTGCTCCATGAAGAAGGTAGAGCGTGTTTTCCGGCGGCTTGCCTGAGTCAACGGGTGATACGACATGGATGCTTGTCGTCATGCATAAGGTAGGCGACCCGGTCTCTATCGTGATATGCGCCATATGTAACCCCTTTCATTATCGTGTGATTTAGGTAAGGTGGCTCAGGTATCTATTGACCGATTATTTCGATATAAAAACCGAGACTGCTGAAGATTCCTGTCAGTTCAGTAACTGAAGAAGATAAAACGTTATATTTAGTTTTATGAAAGCGATTAATCGAATCGTTTCGATAACATCATAATTCCACTCCATATCTTCTGTCAATATAGTATTTCGAAAAAATGGTTTTCTGTGTCAAATTATGTCGAGTGGGCCTGTTTTTCTATTTTACCTCCCGTATTAGGTGGAATATGAGCGAGGAAAACGCTTCCAATGCATTGAGCTATATATATATTTCATTAGAACATATTTAGCTAAAGGGGTTATAAACTGTTGAAACGTTTCTATCGAAGTTGAAACATGTTATTCTGGAATTGGATATATGAATAAATAAAGCTGAAGACCTTTTCAGGACTGCGACCTATAGGCTGCAGTTAAAATGACTATCGGATAGGAGGTAAGTCCATGTCTAATCGATTATCCGGCTTTATTGATTACATTGCAGACAGAGGATTGCAGGTGCACTCAACCCGGGTACGTCAAAGCGGCCAGCTGTGGGGAAAGTTCGATTTAACGGAGGACAAGCGGCGTGTTCAACATTCCATCAGCAAATCCTTTACCTGTATGGCCGTTGGCCTGGCGATTGAGGAAGGTAAACTGACTCTGGGCAGCCGTCTGGGTGAATTTTTTAATAATAACACCTCGGTAAATGGCAACCTTGAGCCGTCTTTGGATCCCGGAAACATTACACTATATAATCTGCTTCGAATGTCCTCGGGACATGATTCGCCGCCGTTATGGGCAGATGAAAGAGCATCCTTGAAGGAGAAGGATTGGGCTAAGTACTATATGTCTCTGCCGCTTGACCGGAAGCCTGGTGACATTTTTACATACAGCAGTGGCGATACGTTTATGATCTCGGCTATGCTTCAGGCAGCTACAGGCGAAACGGTTAGGGACTATCTGACTCCCCGCTTGTTTAAGCCCCTGGGTATAGAAAATATTAAGTGGGAGTCATCCCCGCTGGGTGTTACGCTGGGATGTGCAGGCTTATCCATCAGCAATGAGGAACTCAGCATCTTTGGCCAACTTCTTCTGCAGTATGGACTGTGGGAGGGGAAACAGATCGTACCTGAATCATGGATCCGATTTGTGACCGGCAAACAGATTGATACGAAGGGCAGTCCAGACTGGGCTCAGGGGTATGGCTGTCAGTTTTGGATGTGCACCCATGATGCCTATCGTGCTGACGGGGCATCCGGCCAGCTATGTATAATTCTACCTCGTAAAGACGCGGTCATCGCGGTGAACAGCCAGGAAGACCGAATGCAGGACATCATGGATGCTGTTTGGACGGAAATTTATCCGTTGTTGTAGAGGGTTACCATGAGATCCATATGAAGGGGATTCCAATGTCCATTGGACATTGGGTCCTTTTTTTGTTCCGATACCGTTGTTCCCTGAACGTGAGCAGGTGCCCCTAAAGGCTTTTTTTGGCATGGAGAACCTCTTTGATGAAGTGAAACATTCTGCATCTTGCCATTCCGATCATGGTCATAACGAAGTATCTCTGCAAGGGATTGGAAGGGATATTTTTTGGCGTGCGTAGCTTTAAAATAATGGTTGACAGGAGGATGCAATTCATATATCTTAATATTAAGTTAAGTGACTATATAAAAGTTAGTTGATTGAAAGGGGTAAGCTTAAAGTGTTTAAACGTTAGTGAAGATAAAGCAGGTTAATCATTCTATATGTATATATCTTTAAGTTAAGATATCGATGAACGGTGTCGGTGGATTTCTATAAATTATGAAAATGAAAAATACAATGGAGGCGAGTAAAATGGCTATAGATATTGGATTGTTGTTACTTCGTTTGGTGGTTGGTTTGTCGTTCATGGCGCACGGCGCGCAGAAGCTGTTTGGATGGTTTGGCGGTTATGGGCCGAAAGGGACCGGTGGCTGGATGGAATCGGTTGGCATTAAACCTGGTGTTGCAATTGCGGTGTTGTCAGGTCTGATGGAGCTGGTTGGCGGGCTGTTGTTTGCTGTCGGATTTCTCACGGTGCTTGGCGCAGCGCTGATCACGCTGACGATGCTGAGCGCAATTGTGAAGGTGCATGGCCGGAACGGGTATTGGTCTACAGCGAATGGATATGAGTATAATCTGCTGTTGATCGCAGTCGCAGTTGCATTGGCACTCACGAGTGCAGGCGCATATTCGCTGGATGCGGTAATCTTTAACTAATCATGATGGGGGCGTGCGGATATGAGTGATCTGACAAGATTAATTAAGAGCCGGAGATCGGCTAATCTGTTTATGGAAGGGATTGAAATCCCGGATCAGGATTTGAACGATATCTTTAATGAGGTTAAATATGCTCCTTCTGCTTTTAATTTACAGCACACGCACTATGTGGTGGTTAAGGATCCCGATATCAAGCACACAGTTTACGAAGCCGCCAACAAGCAGCATAAGATACTCACCGCGTCGGCCGTCATCGTGGTCCTGGGGAATAAGCAGGCCTACAAGGATATTGGAAGAATGAACGAGGGCTTTCTGAATTTGGGCGTGATCGACAAGCTTGAATATGACATGACGGTTGAATCCGTCACGAACTTTTATGAAGCGGGCGGAGAATCCTTCATGAGGGATGAAGCCATCCGCAATGCCAGCCTATCCGCGATGTTAATGATGATGGTGGCTAAGGACAAGGGGTGGGATACCTGCCCGATGATCGGTTTTGATCCCGAGATTCTGCAGAAGAAACTGAACATTCCGGACGCTTATGTGCCCGCCATGCTGATCGCGATTGGCAAGGAGGACGCAAGAAAGCCACGTCCCCGGGGCTATCGCAAGCCGGTATTGGAATTTGTAAGCTATAATCAATTTTAAATGATGCATAATATGAGAAGGAGCTCCCGCTGCAGGTCTTTAGATCTGGCAGGAGCTTTTTTTTTTTCATCTACAATGATAAACATTCCCCTCTGTTATGACGATGATGAATATAAAGAGATCGGTGCAGCGCCAATCCTACATACGATTGTATTCGTTATATATGGAGGTGAACGAAATGAAGACGAGGAAGAGGCCATATCTGCGATCCGGACAGATCCTAATTATGGCTGTCATGACGATGATGTTAATGGTGGCATGCACGAAGGAGGTACCGGGATCCGTATCCGTACAGCAAAATAGATCGACCTCCGCCACGCCGAGCGCAGGAGAAGCCGGGAATGCATCGGAAATGCCGCCGCCAGCTAGGGAGAGTTTGCGTACGGCATTCCATTCGGAAGAGCAAAGCCATCACCAGGTTAAGCAAGAAGTAGAGCCGCCAGCGGGGGAGTCCAACCATGATCCGATTGAAGCGGTTCTCAACATGTATGAGGCGCTTCAGGCTAACGATTCTGCATCGTATTTCCGTCATGCTGACATTGCGAGTGTCCGTATGTCCCCCGCCATGCTGAAGGTGCTGTTCGAAGAGGCCGGCAAACGTGAGGTGAGACCGGAACGATTCAAGCTTTTTGATAAGGAGGGGCTGGATCGGGAAAGTCGCCAGCTGCTATCACTTACGTACGGCAGCCAGGCCGAGGTTGTGCTGGAGGAGCTTAGTCAGGGCGATCATAACCTATGGTTTGTGACAGCGTTCCCTGATGGGCTTAAAGTGGTGGAGCAATCCACGATCTACCCCGGGGCTTATGAGCTTGGAAGAGAGGCGACAATGGAAGAGCTTATCGCGATAGAGATCCGGCATACGGCGGAAGACAGGACATTTCTCGCAGCAAAAGCGAAGCAGCCTGTATGGAATCCGGTGCAGACCGTTTCCTTGCTGTATCAGGCAGCACAGGCGGAGGATGCGGAAACCTTTTATGCGATGTCGGGTGGAGACGAGGGATATTTTTCGGGTCAGTACGCCCGGGACATGGTGGAATTTACGGAATGGATGAGAGCTTTTGAAAGCGTGCAGCATATTTCAATCGAATCGGTTCCGCAGGAGAATTTGGCTGGGAGTTATAGAGAAGAATATAATAAAAGCTTTGGCGACGCATGGCAATTCATTGTGGCTTGGGACCCGAAGGATGAAGCAGGATACCAAGGGACATACTGGATTATGGCGCCTGGCGAAGACGGAATTCGATATGTGGTTAAGCAGACGCTTACTGCCAATCTGGAATCCTTTTTTAGATGAAAAATGAATACATACATAAACCTTAGTAAACATAGAATCCCCGCTCATCAGAGCAGGGCTTCTATGTTATCGTCATGACCTTGGCAAATTACGGCTGAAGATTTTGGAGCATATCCATCGTTTCGTTAATTTTAGTGATGGTTTGAACGATGTTGGAATTCTGGAAGTCGGTCACTCCGTTCTGGATTTGATCCATATAGCCGTTGATGTCGGTCAGCAGCGTGTCGTTTAAGCCGACCAGCTGTTCATGGATGGACTGCGCAAAGGCAGGGGCATCAATGCCATTAAACTCCGAAATCCGGGTTTTCATCGCCTCGAGCTCTTGGGTCAGCGTTTCCTTGGCATCTGTATTCGTGGCGGCCTGCTGGGCAAGCTCCGGAATGGATTCGGCAAATTGGGAGGTTTCATTAATAAAAGTAGTGGCTTCTTTCGTATAATCCAACGAATTGTTCACGCTGTCCACCAAGGAACAGCCGGAGAGAACTCCCAGAACAAGTGAAATCAACAATAATCTTTTGATCATTTCTCATCCTCCTGTCGTCTAAACGCAGTTCTTATACATTTTATACGTATGGCAAGGAGAATGGTTGTATTTTTTTCGCAGTCTCCTTTCAGGATGATTATGTATTAGACAAAAAAATCGATGCACAATGGCTCCGAGGGGGTTAAGTATCGAATTCTTATTTTTTGCCAGAAGCGCGAATACCCCGCAAGCCAAAATGGCTGCGGAGCAGGGTTGAACCAGGGCGCGCGTATCGCAGGTCGATTGCATTTTTCACGATGATGGTTAGTAGTTCAGGATAGAAGCAGGAACTGCAGGCCAGATTAGATCTGTCTTGCTTCCAGTCGTTTGGCGATGACGGACAGAAGATAATTCAGCGTGAAGTACAGCAAGGACGCAAAAACAAGGGCGGGTATAACATAGTCATAGCTGGAACCGCTAAGAATCTGCACATTGCGCATCAGCTCAGGCAGTGAAATGATCACGGCGAGCGATGTGTCTTTAATGAGCGAGATGAACTGGCTCACCATGGGCGGGGACATTCGGCGCAGCGCCAGCGGGAGAATCACGTGCCGCAGTGTCTGCATATATGAGAGACCTGAGGCCCGGGCCGCTTCAATCTGGCCTTTATCCACCGATACGAGACCGCTGCGGACAATTTCGGCGATCATGGCTCCTTCAAAGATGCTCAAGCCGACGACGGCCGCCCAGAAGGTGGGGATTCGAATCCCGGTCTGGGGCAGAACCATGCCGATGAAGAAAATGATCAGCAAGAGCGGCAGATTGCGGATTATATCCACGAATATGGCCGTTGTCTTCGACAGGAAGGGTGTTTTCGTATATCTCACGGTCCCGAGCACGGTTCCAATGATGAAGCTGAATACAATGGATAAGCCGGCAACCTGCACCGTGATCCAAAAGCCTTGAAGGAGATATCGCAGATTCGGCCAGGAGTACGCACCGATAAAATCCATCTCATGCCACCTCCTGTTTATTAGGCAAACTTGCGTTTAACGTCAATTGCTTCTCGCAAAGCGCCGCTCCATGTAATGGACGGCCAGGCTGAGCGGTATGGTCAGGAGCAGGTAGAACAGGGCCACAAACGTATAGACGGGAATGCCTTTAAAGGTGCTCAGGTTAATCAGATCGGCATAATACATCAGGTCCAGTCCGGCGATAACGCCGAGGACCGAGGAGTTTTTGACCAGATTGATCAATTGGTTGCCGATGGCCGGCAATACGATTTTGATCGCCTGTGGAAGAACGATGTAGCGCATATTCTGGATATAACTCAGCCCGGAGGAGCGAGCCGCCTCCGACTGTCCGGAAGGTACCGCCTGGATCCCCGCCCGAATGGCTTCGGCAATGAAGGCAGCCGTATACACCATTAGCCCAAGCGTACCCGAAGTAAACGGGTCCACCGGTATGCCGAGAGAGGGCAGGCCCAGGAAAAAGAAAAAGACAACCACCAGCAGCGGAATGTTGCGGATAAACTCAACATAGATGGCGCCGATGGCTTTCAATATGCGGAATGGGGCAATCCGCAGAATGGCGATCAAGGTGCCCAGCACCAGGCTGCCGATCAGCCCAAGCAGGCTGGCGAGAATGGTCTGGCCCAGGCCAGCCATGAATTGATCCCAGTGCTGGACCAGAATGTTAAAATCCCACAAGGTCAAAATGCCTCACCTCCAATGGGGGATGATGGTCGTTTAGCCGGTCAAAAGTAGCCAGGCTGTTCCGCCCGATAATAGGGAGGAACCTGATTGGAGCCATGACAACTTAAGCCCGGCCGACCATTACATGCTTGCGGTTATTCCGGTTTTACGCCCATCCATTGCTCATACAGTTTGTCGTATTCGCCGCTATCCTTCAGCTCCTTCAACAGCTCGTTGACGGTTTTCACGAACTCCGGATTCCCTTTTTTGATGGCCATGCCGTAGGGTTCATCCGTAAAGTTGCCGCCGACCAGCTCAAAGCTCGGGTCCTGCTGCTGCATGCCGAGGAGGATGGAATTGTCGGTGGTCAGGGCATCGCCCTGTCCCGCTTTGAGGGCGGTGAAGGCGTCCTGATAGTTCTCGAATTCGAGAATGACCGCTTCGGGCGCTTTCTCGCGGATGTTTTGAGCAGAGGTAGAGCCCTTTACGGTAAGCACCTTCGTATCCTTGTTCAGGCTTTCCAGACCCGTGATCGGGCTTCCCTTCTTTACGAGCAGCGATTGGCCGGCTTCAAAATACACATCGCTGAAGTCCACCTGCTCCTTGCGCTCCTCCGTGATAGTCATCGTGGCGATAATGATGTCAATGTCCCCGTTCTTCAGCATGTCGATCCGGGTTTTGGAGGTAACTTCCTTGAGCTCGACCTTGGTTTCGTCACCGAGAATTTTTTTGGCCAGCGCTTTGGCGATGTCGATATCAAAGCCCTCCACATTGCCGGTGGCAGGGTCCTGTAGTCCAAACAGCTTCGTATCATATTTCACCCCGGCTACAAGCTTGCCCCGTTTCTTGATCGCCTCGAGGGTGTCCGTATTGCCGGAGCCCCCGCATCCGGATGCGACCAGCATGATCACTAAAGCTAGCAGGGCCGCGCTCCACCTGAAGGTCCTCGTCAATCTTTTCTTCATACACCAGATCCCCCTTAAAGATATGAATTCTCTTAATAAGCAAGCTCCTAAAGAGCCAAGCGGCAATTTCTTTCCGCCCCTACGCACCAAGTCCGGGTTAGTGATGCAGCAGACGGCTCAGGAACGCCCGTGCTCTTTCTTCCCGCGGCTGATTGAAAAAATCGGAGGCGGGCGCATCCTCGATAATCCGGCCTTCGTCCATAAAGACGATTCGATCCGCGGCTTCGCGGGCGAAGCCCATCTCATGGGTAACCACGGCCATGGTCATGCCTTGGTGGGCGAGTGAACGCATGACATCCAGCACTTCGCCGATCATCTCCGGGTCGAGTGCGGACGTCGGTTCATCAAACAGCATAATCTTCGGGTTCATGGTCAATCCGCGGGCAATCGCAACACGCTGCTGCTGGCCGCCCGAGAGCTGAGAGGGATAGCTGTCCGCTTTGTCCGCAATTCCGACTCGCTGCAGATACGTCATTGCTTTTTCCGTTGCCTCCGCTTTGGACATCCCCAGCACCTTCATGGGCGCGAGAATGATATTGTCGATCACCTTTTTGTGCGGGTACAGGTTGAAATGCTGGAAGACCATCCCGATATTTCGCCTGAACGTATTAATGTCGATCTTCTTGTCATGCAGCTTGACGCCATTCACGACAAGCTCGCCATCCGTAATGCTTTCGAGCCGATTGATGCACCGCAGCAGCGTGCTTTTACCTGAGCCGGAAGGTCCAACGATGACAACGACTTCCCCCTGGGAAATGGTCAGGTCGATTTCTTTCAGAACATGGAAGGTTCCGAAAAATTTGTTGACGCGGCTAAATTCAATCAGTAGAAATCCCCTCCTATTCACTTCGAATTGGACGCTTGCATCATGTAAGCTTGTGTCCTGTCTTGGTGCCAGGCCCTTTTTACACTGGTATGGCAAAGGGAGCTTGTTCCATGCCACTTTTAGGAAAATTTAGTATCCAAGCGGTGGGGAGTGAGATATAATAGGGGGCGTATTCATATGAAGGAGGCAACATGGATAAACGTGCAAAAATAACCGAAATCGACCTGGTTCGGGGCTTTGCGATGATGGGCGTGCTGATGGTGCATGCGACGTCGTTCGCCACAGTTCAGATGCGCGGGGACGATTTTTTTGGCTTGTATAACTTCCTGAACATATTCTCGAAGGTTGGAACGACAACCTTCATATTCCTGAGCAGCTTCGTGCTGTTCTATAACTATTATCACCGTCCGTTCAAGGGCCGTGACCTTGCGCGGTTCTTCAAAAACCGGCTGATGTATATCCTGGTGCCGTACCTGCTGTTCTCAGTGTTATTCTTTACGGTGGCCTGGTATCATCGCGGAGGCGAGCCGAATCTGGCGGCAATGCTGGAGAGTTTCTGGCCCAAGCTGGCAACGGGGAAATCTTACACGCACTTATATTTCATCTTCATTAACATCCAGTTCTATCTGCTGTTTCCGCTCGTGCTGATGCTGCTGAAGCGATTCCGCGGCTTCGCGGCGGTCTGCGTGCTGGTCGGCATTGTATTGCAGTGGTTGTTCTATATCGGGAATGATGCCTGGTGGGACGTAACGAACCGGAACAGCTGGTCGCTGTCGTTTCTGTCGTATTATTTTCTTGGGGCGTGGATCGGCATTTATTATGACCGGGTCAAGGATTGGCTAACTTCAACGCAGTTTGCCGCAAGACCGGCGCTGCGGAAGCTGGGCTGGATCGCCCTTTGGGCAATATGGCTGGGCGCCGCGCTGGTGCATATCGGCCTTCGATACAATCAGCGGCTGCTGGGGACGGAGTATCATCCGCTGCTCTACGATGCCTTCTGGAATGTGCATACGTTGACAACCGCACTGGTCATGCTTCAGGTTGCTCTTCATTTCGGAAATAAGAGGGCGTGGTGGTTGAACGGGTTCAGGCGGCTCGGCGTGTATTCCTTCGGTGTGTATCTGGTACATCCGCTGGTGCTGCTCCTCTACCGGGACTTTCCTCCGCAGACGGAGAACTCCTGGCTGCTGCTGGCGTGGTATGCTGGCGGTCTTATCAGCGCGCTGGCTGTCTCGTATATAGTGGTGTACAGTATGAGTCGTCTCGGGAGCTGGACCTGGATCTTTTTCGGTAAACTGCCGGGCGGCTTGCGGAAGGGAAGATCACCAAGTCAACCTGTTCCCGCTCAGCCGGTTACGGAAGTTTCATCGTAAGTTTGATAAGTGGAAAGGTGCAATCCTCGAACAGAGGATAGCGCCTTTTTCTTTTGGCCGATGGCCGATATTTCAGAATGATTCCCTGATTTTCGGAATGGAGCTTATTGCCCAGCATGACATGTTATATTTTGACTGATGTTTGGCCTGTAGAACGAATGTCGCCGTTGATATGGAACAGGTCAATTACATTCATTACAGACATGGAAGCGAGGGAATGCCAATATGAATGATAGCAGAAATCCTTTGGTAAGCGGTTTTGTTAAGGCGGGCGGCAAACGCGTGGTGAATGGGGACGGGCAGGAAATTCTGCTGCAGGGAGTCGGACTTGGCAGCTGGCTGCTGCCGGAAGGATACATGTGGAAAATGCCGGAGCAGGGAGACCGTCCGCGGCGCATCGAAGGCATGGTCAGGGATCTGATCGGCGAGGAGAAGGCGGCTGCGTTCTGGGAGACCTATTACGAGCGTTATATCACCGAAGCCGATATCCGGCAGATCGCTTCGGAAGGCTTCAATTCCATTCGAGTACCGATCAACGCGAGGTTCATTATGGAGGAAGGGCAGCACCCGCCTTTTGTATATCATGAAGGTCATCTGAGGCTCATTGATCAGGTGATCGATTGGTGCAGGACGTATTCGCTGTATGTTATTCTGGATTTGCATGGCGCGCCAGGCGGACAGACCGGCGCCAATATCGACGATTCCGAGCGGGATTTGCCGGAGCTGTTCACGGATCGACGGAACGCGGAGCGAACCGTGGCACTGTGGCGCTTGTTGGCGGAACGCTATAAAGATGAGTGGATCGTGGCCGGTTACGACCTGCTTAACGAACCGCTGCCCGACTGGTTCAGCGAGTACAATGACCGGGTGATGCCGCTATATAAGGAAATCACCGCGGCTATACGCGAAGTGGACAAGCGCCATATGATCATTTTGGAAGGCGTCCATTGGTCAACGGACTGGAGTATTTTTGACGACAAGTTTGACGATAATTTGATGCTGCAGTTCCATAAGTACTGGAATAATCCCGATACGGAGAGCATTCAGAAGTATCTGGATTTTCGCGAAGAATGGAATGTGCCGATCTTCATGGGTGAAGGCGGCGAGATTAACCCGCAGTGGTATACGGGCGCATTCCGAATGTTTGAGGACCATAACATATCCTGGAACTTCTGGACCTGGAAGAAGATGAACACTCAAAACTCACCTTTCTCGATTCGCATGCCGAAAGGCTGGGAGAAGCTGACGGAATACCTGGAAGGTGGAGAGAGGCCCTCTTCCGCTGAAGCTGAAGCGATTCTGGGCGAATTCCTGGATCATCTTCCGCTGGCAGCTTGCGATGCTTACCCGAACATATCACGGTCGCTGCTTCGCCGGCTGCCCATTCAGATTCCGGCGGAGTTTTACGGATATCGGGGCGAGGGCCTTTCTTATCATATTATGGCAAAGGCCAGCCAGGATATCGGCTTCCGGATTTCGGACGGCGTTCCGATGCGAATGATGACGGGCAAGGCAGAGAAACCAAGCTACGCTCCGGAAGGCGGCAAACCGTGGGCGGAGGACAACCTAGTATGCGTACAGCTCCGGGAGGGCGATTGGCTTGCTTATGATGCGCTTTGCGCTGGTGCAGGCATCTTTCATCTGGACATTCGGGCCCTGATTCCCGAGGGAACGGTGGATATTATGCTCCAGATCGGGGACCGGGAGCCTGAGCTTATCTCCTTGTCTGACTCTGGCGATGGACAGTGGGACATCCATAGGGTGGCTGCGGCTATGCCGATTGAGGAAGGCCCCGTGGATCTGGTGTTTATGGTGAATAAAGGCCGCATCGAGCTGGATTGGCTGGAATTTATCGAAGCTCGTTAAAGTGATATGGTGAAGGGGAGATGGCGCTGTGACGGAACAGGCTGCAATATCAGAAGGGTTGTGCCAATGGCTGGATGGCTCGGATCTGGAGTTGAAACAGTATGAAGCGATGATGCTATTGAGCGTAACTGAAGATGGATGGCCGAATACGGCCATGCTCAGCGTGGGGGAGGTGCTGGCCTTAGACAGGAACCGGCTTCGACTTGCATTATGGCAGGGAACGGTTACGACTGGCAATCTTCTTCGCACCGGACAGGGCACATTGGTGGCAATTCATGATGGAGCGGCCCATTATGTTCGGCTGCGCCTTCAAGCGCTTCCCGATCTGCCGGATGCCCGGCATCCGCTGCAGCGTTTTGATGCCCAGGTAGTGGCTGTTCGCGAAGATATCGCGAAGTATGCAGATATTATATCGGCCGTGAAGTTTCAGCTGCACGACCCGGAAGGAGTCCTGCAGCGCTGGAAGGAAACGCTGGAGGAATTGCGAAAGTAAACGTTTACGCGTTAAAACGCTACTCTGGGTACAGCTCCCGCCATATGCCGGGAGTTGTATATGCTTGCTCGTGCTTAATCGGAATGATGCCGAATAAAATAACTTTAATTTTTCCGCAGAATCTTTTGCATTGGTATTTGCTATCGCCAGTCAAATGTGTTAAGATATGAATATCGAAATCGACCTGAATTCACATATTGTAGAGGGTTGTCATTTCTGGTAACCTTGTGCAATATGTGAATTTTTTTATTCCGTCTGCGAAGAAAAAAGGTCATGTAAATATATATCAAGGAGGATTCCCCCATGCAAACAGGAACTGTTAAATGGTTTAATGCTGAAAAGGGCTTTGGTTTCATCGAAGTTGAAGGCGGTAACGATGTATTCGTTCACTTCAGCGCGATCCAAGGCGACGGCTTCAAAACGCTTGACGAAGGCCAACGCGTTGAATTCAACATTGTTGAAGGAAACCGTGGACCACAAGCTGAGAACGTTGTTAAATTGTAATTACAATTGAAGACTGCCCTTAATGTGCGACATTAAGGGCAGTTTTCTTTTATACGGCGTTTCTATTTTCTAAGACGAGAATAAGGAGGAGCGTTCATGTATTCGCGTAAAAACTCGATGGAGAGTATTCCTGAAGAAATAACGGAAGTTTGGGCATGCACTAAGGAAGACTGCAAAGGGTGGATGCGGGACGATTTTGCGTTCGACACGGAACCGGTATGCCATTTGTGTCAATCCCCTATGGTCAAGGAAACGAGAAGCCTGCCGCAGCTAGTTAATACCAATAAACAACAGAAATCTCTGGCTAAGGGGATTCAGATCGAGCGCAAATAGCAGCTAATACCTAGAGAAAGCGCTGGGCAAACACAAATTCTTCTTGAAGCTACCTTCGGATTTTATGGTAAATCCGTCTATTTCTGTTTCATTGGAAGGAGAATGGTTAGTAATACGTGTACCCTTTCATTCTGATTCAGAATGATTTTACGGATAAGGGACGCAAAATTCAAAGGAGTGAAATGTATTGAACACGCAAACCGAGGTACTGAAGAGGAACATTGACAACATGATCATCCAGGATAACCAAGGCGGCTTGAACGATCAGGAGAAATTCATCATGCAGAAGCTGATGCGTGAGAAATACCAACAGGAACACGAAAGCAAACAGGAACAACGTGAGGAAGACAAAGGGGAATAACTGGGAAACCGTTTGATATACGTGACGAAAAACGATAACGCCGCCACAAGCGATCCGATGGATCGCTTGTGGCGAAAGATCGTTAGAGCAAGAGGAAAGGCATGAATGGCAGCTGTGGAGGCTGCTGTCCGTGCCTTTTTTTTTGTGTCTGGAAGAGTAGAGGGCGCAATATTTCGTTTTTGGGTTGCGTTTTTTCGTGAATGGCGAAGTGTACCCGAAAAATGAGCCCCTTGAAACGAAATCTGAAACCTTTCGTGCAGAGAAAGGACGATCTACAATATAAACATAAAGAATGTAAAGGTTTTCAAAATGATAGGATCAACCTGGAGGTCATAACCATGCAAAATCAACTTCATGCCGACGTTTCCGAAACCGGTGTCGGTCCCTCAATGGAGCCTTCTGTACAGAAGAAGCTTGACAGAAAGAGATGGCTCAGAAAGCTCTACGGCCAACGACATCTTCAAATTATGGCGCTGCTCGGCGTTGCGTGGATGATCATCTTTAACTACATACCGATGTACGGTGTCATCATTGCATTTAAGGAATTCAATATCGTGAAGTCCATCGGCGAAGCGCCATGGGTAGGGCTGGCGCACTTTAAGGAGTTCTTCTCAGACGAGGACTTTACGAACGTTATGCGGAACACGCTCGGGATCAGCTTGCTGAAGCTGTTTATCGGATTTCCGCTCCCGATTATTTTTGCACTCTTTCTGAACGAAATCCGGTCTGTTCGATACAAGAGGACTATTCAGACGATCTCTTATCTGCCTCACTTCTTGTCATGGGTCATTCTGGGCGGCATTCTGATGACCTGGCTGGCGGATATCGGGATTATCAACAATATTTTGATGGCTCTGCATATGATCGATGAGCCGATCACGTATCTGGCCGAACCGAAATATTTCTGGGGAATCATTATCACCTCGGATATATGGAAGGAGCTTGGGTGGTCCGCGATTATCTATCTGGCGGCCATTGCCAGCATTTCGCCTGAAATGTACGAGGCGTCGACGATTGATGGCGCAGGTCGGTTTCAGAAGATGTGGTACATCACCCTTCCCAGTATCAAATCGACCATTTCCATCCTCTTCATTCTTGCAATTGGTGGTGTGCTGAACTCCAACTTCGATCAGATTTTGGTGCTCCGGAACTCGCTGAACGAAAGCGCGAGCAACGTCATCGATATTTTCGTGTACCACACCGGGATGCAGAACGGACGTTACTCCTACGCGCAAGCCGTTTCATTGTTCAAGTCCGTCATTGCGATTATCCTGCTGTTGATCGCGAACAAGGTGACCAAAAAACTGAACGACACATCACTATTCTAGCGAGACCAGCCAGAAGGGAGACGAATAATCCATGTTTAAACGCAGAACCAAAGGCGAAGCCTTCTTCGATATATTCAATAATTTCGGCATGCTGATCGTATGCTTTCTGACGATCTACCCGATCTGGTACGTGCTGGTAAATGCCTTCAATGACGGGCAGGACGCCATGCGCGGAGGAATCTACTGGTGGCCGCGGATGTTCAGCCTCGAGAATTTCAGCGCGGTGTTCCAGAGCTCCGGCATCATGACGGCGATGGGCATTACCGTAGCCAAAACCGTGATCGGCGTGTTCATCCACGTCCTCTTCACCGCGATGGTCGCCTATGCATTCTCACGGAAGGGACTGATCGGCGGCAAATTCTATATTCTGCTCGGAACGGTGACGATGTTTTTCGGCGGCGGACTGATTCCGACCTATCTGTTGATCAAGGATTTGAATATGCTCGACAGCTTCCTGGTATACATTATTCCGTTTATGTTCAGTTTCTTCGATCTTATCATCTTCATGACCTTCTTCCGGGAAATTCCGGACGGACTTGAGGAGGCGGCTAAAATTGACGGGGCTAATGACTGGTCCATCTTCCTCCGGGTTGTGCTGCCTGTATCCATGCCGGTCATCGCGACAATTGCATTGTTTCACGGGGTATTCCAATGGAACGATTATTTCACTGGTGTCATCTACATCAACAACACGGACCTCCAGCCGATCCAGACGTATCTGTATAAAGTCGTCGCTCAATCCAGCTCGAATCAGATGATGGCCCAGGTGCCGGGCGGCGTGTCCAAGACGGTCACTTCCCAATCGATCAAAATGGCGACCATGGTCGTGACGACAGCGCCGATCGTATTCGTCTATCCGTTCCTGCAGCGATATTTCGTCAAAGGGATGATGATCGGCTCCATTAAAGGGTAATTCTCGGTCTCTGATAACGCAGCTTTCCTCTCCCGGGGACACCAGGGGGAGGGGATATTTTACTGGTAGCTTCTCTTGCCTAATCCGGCGGGAGTTCTATATAATCATATTTTTAAATAAGAAAAGGGGTAAACACATGAGCAAGATGCTTAAGCCAAAGAGCCTTCTGTTGTTGATGTTCGCGCTGGTCATGGCCTTTACAACAGCATGCTCGTCCGGCGGTGATAATAGCGCGTCGGAAAAAGAGGAAGACAAACCGGCAGAAGAAGTAAAATTGACTCAGGATCAGCCGGGATGGGAAGTCGATACCTCCCCGATTACGTTTGATTGGTACATCAACTTCGCCTGGTTCCCGAACAAATGGGGCGAGGACATTACGTCGCAATACGTAACGAAGAAGACGGGGGTTAACGTCAACTTCATCGTACCGGCTGGGAACGAAGTCGAGAAGATGAATACGATGATTGCTTCCGGCACACTGCCTGATTTTATTACGCTGGGATGGTATGAAGACGCTGTCAAAAAAATGATCGAAGGCGACCTCGTTCTGCCGCTGAACGAATTGGCCGACCAATACGATCCGTATTTCTATAAAGTAACCGACCCTGCGAAGGTGTCGTGGTACACCAAGGATGACGGCAATATTTACGGTTATCCGAATGCCTCCTCTTCACCGAAGGACTATGAGAAGTTTGGCGATAACATTACCTCCAACCAAACGTTCTTGGTCCGCAAAGACATGTATGAGGCGCTCGGAAGCCCGGATATGCGCACTCCGGAAGGTTTCCTGAAAGCGCTTGAGGACGCCAAGAAAATGTTCCCGGACGTGAACGGACAGCCGCTCATTCCGTTCGGATTGCATGATTTCCATGAAAAAGGAAACAGCTCCCTCGAGGGCTACCTGCAGAACTTCCTTGCCATTCCGCAGGATAAAGACGGAAAGCTGTACGACCGCAGCACCGATCCGGAATATGTAAGATGGTTGAAGACGTTCCGTATGGCGAATGAAAAAGGTTTGATGTCCAAGGATATTTTCGTGGATAAACGTCCGCAGATGGAAGAAAAAATCGCACAGGGCCGCTATTTCGCGATGCTGTACCAACGCAGCGATATGGCGAACCAGCAGAACGCATTGTATGCAAACGATCCGAACTCGGTCTACATTGCAGTGGACGGACCGGCTAACTCCAACCTGGATCAGCCGACCTTGTCGGGTCCTTCGATCTCCGGCTGGACGGTAACCCTCATCTCCAAAAACGTAAAAGACAAAGCGCGCGCCATTCGCTTCCTGGATTACCTGATCTCCGAAGAAGGCCAGCGTGATACTTACCTCGGCGAAAAAGGCGTGACATGGGACACGATTGACGGCAAAGATCAATTCCTGCCCGAGGTAGCGGAGCTGCTGAACAGCGACCGCGGGGCATTCGATAAGAAGTATGGAGCATCCCATACCTTCTGGATGATGATGGATAACAACGTTACGCAGCCTTGGATGCCTGCTGCCGTCGAGCCGTTTAAGCAGATGGAAGACTGGACTCGCGGCAAGACCCAGAGCTTCTCGCAATTCGATCAGTTGGATCCGGATGCAAGCTCCGAGGAAGGCATCATTAACGACAAGGTAATGAACGAGTGGGGTAAAATCCTGCCGAAGCTGATCTTTGCTAAAACGGATGCCGAGTTCGATCAAATTTGGAACGATTACCAAGCGAAGCGTGAATCCCTCGGTTTCGCGAAAGTTCAGGAATTCAGACAGAAAGAATACGAAGAGAACGTCAAGAAGCTTGAGGAATTCCTGAAGTAAGGATGATCCGCTCAGGCGGATGAACAGAATAAGGACTTAAGGTACCCTATTATCGATATTGTCGAAATAGGGTGCCTTTTGTCGCATCACGAGCTAATATAGGAGGGTATCCGATCGGCTGATGGCGCCTTTTCATACTGGGCTCGGCTGCGGTCATTCATAGAAAACGGGATGTGACAGTCATGATGACACGAATAAGATCGCTTATTCAATCGTTTACTTATTGGTTTGGCCGCAGGTCGATGCAGAGTCGTTTGGTTGCTGCCTATATCTTGATTTTGCTGGTTCCGAGCATTATCGTGTCTAATTATTTTTTTAAGCAGATTCGGGATACCTACATCAGCGATGCGCTCAACCAGAACTCGTTCCTGTTGGAAATTGAGAAGATGAACATGCTGAATCAGATTGAGGCGATTGAAATGGCCGCACAGCTGGCGATTTCGGACGACGGGATCAAGGATTATCTTCGGATCAATGAAGAACCCGAGGTGGCGTGGCTGATCGATTTGGCTCGGGGGCCCTTCAAGGACATCCAGCGGATCCAAACCAACAATCCGAATATTACTCACCTTCGGTTATACACAAACAACGCAAACGTGACGGAAATGTGGCCAATTATTTTTCAGGAGAAACGGATCGCAAGCGAGCCGTGGTTCCCCAAAGTCAAGGAGTTGGACGGCGGGGAGATGTGGTTATTCAACCACCGCGATCCCGATATTCTGCAGCGCTACGCTGCCGACGTGTCCGAGGAGCTGCCGAAGGTGTCCTTGATTCGCCAAGTCCATAGCGGGGATTACAGCAGCGTAATCCAGGTGGATATGCTGCTCAAGTACTTTGCTCCGAAGACCTTTGCCGGTATCGTGGATAACAGCTCGCAGATGGTTATCGTCGATCAGGAAGGGCAGTTGTTCATGGACCGAAGCCAATCATTCATGAACAGTCACGAGGGACTCCGAGGCGAGGTGGAGCTTCAGTTCGCTAAGCTGAAGCAGGAGGCGGGCGACTCCGAGAAGACCATACATGCCAGGTTTAGCCTGGACGGATCGTCGTTCCTGCTGATTGCTACCCCGATGGAGCGGCTTCATGCCCATGTGCTGAATGTCGTTTCCCTGGAAGGGGCGCTGAATAACGTATCCAAGGCCCAGGGGCAGATTATAGCGGCGAACATTGTATTGATTTTTCTGCTGTCGATCATTACGTATTACCTAAATTCCATTATTCTGAAGAGCCTGCGCCGTTTAACGGAGACGATGAAGAGAGTCCGCAAGGGAGAAGTTACCGCAGCCATTACGATTCAGGGAGGCGGCGAGGTTGGTGAACTGGCGCATCATTTTAACAAATTGATCCGCACCATCAATGAACTGATTGCCCAGGGCGTACGCAAGCAAGCGGTGACCAAGGAAGCGGAGCTGCGAACGCTGCACAGCCAGATTGACTCTCATTTCCTGTACAATACGCTTGAAAATATTAAGATGCTGGCCGAAATCGAGGGGCAGCGGACGATTTCGGATGCGTTGACCTCACTTGGCGGGATGATGCGCTACAACTTCAAGTGGTCGGGGGAGTACGTTAAATTGAAGGATGAAATTCGCCATATCCGCAATTACATTGATGTCATGAATATCCGGTTTGACGAGCCGATCCGGCTTGAACTCAATATTCCGTCCGAATTCATGGAGCTCGAGGTATTAAAAATGTCGCTGCAGCCCATCGTGGAAAACGCCGTTAAGCATGCCTGGCCCGAGTTCCCGGATCAGGAGAAGCGGATCAAGATCGATGCCATTGCATGGGAAGAGGATCGGATCACGATTAACGTTACCGATAACGGCATCGGGATGGAGCCTTATCGACTGGGCAGGCTGGGCGAGATTCTTCGAATGGCGGACAACGAGGAACTCCCTTCCGTAGATTACGGGCGGGGCGGCGTGCAGGCTGGAGGAATCGGACTTCGGAATGTGCACCAGCGAATCCAGTTGTTCTACGGGAATGAATATGGAATCGAAGTGAAGAGCGAAGAGGGGAAGTTCACGCAGGTGACCATGACCTTCCCTAAGGTTCTGTTAACAGGAGGAGGCAGTGGACATGAGAAGTCTGATGATCGTGGATGATGAGAAGAATATCCGGTATGGACTGAAAACGATGATTGAGCGGGAATTCCCGGATCAGTACGAGATCCGCCTGGCTGCCCAGGGGCAGGAAGCGCTGGATTCTTACCGCGAAGTGCCGGCCGATATCGTCATTACAGACATCCGGATGCCGGTCATGGACGGGATACGCCTGATTGAGGCACTTGCTGAACTGGAAGGAACATTGGGGGTTAAACCCGTCGTTCTGATTCTGAGCGGATATGACGATTTTGAATATGCCAAGGCGGCGATCCGCTATCAGGTAAAGGAGTATCTGCTTAAGCCGATTCGACGGGATGAACTGTTCGCTGCCCTCCGAAAGACAGAAGAAGTTTTGATCCGGCAAGCGGAAGTGCACAACCGGGTTGCCGCCAGCGAGGTATATCTTCAGCAGTTGCAGACCCATCGGCTGAAGGAGCTGCTGGAGCTGCCTCAAGGGCTGGATATGGGAGCTGCCGCGAACGAAATCGGGTTTGATTCGTTTGTGAAGCCATTCCGGGTAGCGGTGATGAAATACAAGTACGAAGACGGCAATGCCATGAACAAGGATGAGCTGAAGCAATTGATTGATAACATGAGGGCTTCAGTGGAAGGGCGGATCAACGCTTGTTTTCTGGACAGCAAGGGGAGGGTCGTGCTCATCGGCAGTCCGGACGGACAATTCGAGGAGCTGGCACGGCAGTTTGCCGAGCGGGAGATGGACGGGCTCTTTGTGGGCATTAGCCGGGAAGGCTTCCGGGTCGAAGACATCCGGAGCTGTTACATTCAGGCGCTGACCGCGCTGAGCTATACGTTCATTCATCCCAACGTCAAGCTGATGAGCCATGATGATATTCAGGGAGAGCTGCGCACATATCCGGTGCCGGAAGAGAGTATCCGGAAGCTGGGCAACATGCTCGGCACGGAGCGGGAGCGGGAGATCAAGGCGCTGCTGCTGGATATTTTTCATATCGAGGATATGCCGCATGTGGCCATCGATTATTTGGAACATGTCAGCAAGCGGATTAATGAGCAGGTGCTGGATGAGGTGTTCCGCGTGTACGGGGAATCCATGGTGGAAGTGTTGAAGCTGTACCGAAAGGTGGGGACAATGGACAATTACCGTCATTTTCACACCTATTTCAGAAATTTGGAGCATCTGCTGCTGCACGTGAATGAATATGTTAAAGGGATTCGTTCCGCCCACAGTGAGCATTCGGAGATTAAGGCAGCGGTAAGTTACATGGAGGAGAATTACCACAGGCCGTTGAACATGGCGATGGTCAGCAATTATGTGTCTTTGAATTATTCTTATTTCAGTGAAGCGTTTAAGGCCCATACGGGGGAGAACTTTGTGGTATATCTTAAGAAGCTGCGGATTACGAAGGCCAAGGAACTGCTTCAGGACGGTGCCATAAAGCTTGCGGACATAGGCAAAGCGGTTGGCTTCGAGAACACCAAGCAATTCTCGCGTGTCTTCAAGGAGCTGGAAGGGATCTCGCCGCATGAATACCGGATCAAGGTACAAACAGGTCCGGGACTGCAGCAGGAGTAGGTAATGCAAATGCGGTGAGGAGGAGACAACTGAATCCGATTGTCATATAAGAGGGGAGAACCTTGGCCGCAAGCGGCAGGGTTCTCCCCTCTTATATGAACGGGGGGATTTTACATCCGATCCCGTTTTCCCGGTTGACACTATTATTCACTAGTAAGCGTTGAACCTGTTTCTAGTAAGGTTTTCAATCCCGACAGTACGATCGGCAAGCCTAACTTGAGTGTGTTCGCCGTATGTTTGGCCTCATCAAACTCATCATGGATAACCGTTACAAGGGTTACACCGCTAAGCTCCGCATGGGGATCAATTTCCCACGTAATGCGTGAGAGACTCTCGCCGGCCGTATCTTCGTTTATTAACATCCTCCAACTCAGAACCAGCTTATGCGGAGGGTTTATGTTTAGAATGGTCCCTTCTGCTTGAACCTTGCCTTGGGGGTTCTTAAGTTCGAAAGGAGAGCCGATTTCCCAGTTGGATTGGATAGAGCAGTTGTACCAGAACTTTGATGTTTTGGCCGGATCGGTAATGGCGCGCCATACTTGCTCGGGTGCTGCTTTAATGGCAATTTGGTTTACATGTCGAGGTTTTTGTTCCATATTCGGTTCACGCTCCAATTCATTTTTAAGGGATGACAATTCCATGGCCCAGGGCTCAGCGTATTTGCTGACCCACCGGTCGTATATTTGACGGATCGGTACGGAGTTCAGATAATGCAGCTTCTCCCTGCCGACCTTTCTCGTTGTGATAAGGCCGGCTTCCTCCAGTATATGAAGATGTTTCATGACACCGAATCGGGTCATCTCCAGGGGAACACAAAGTTCGCTTAAACTTTGCCCATCTGATGTATACAGCAGATCCAAGAGTGTGCGTCGGCTGGGATCCGCCAGTGCTTTAAAAATTTCATTTTCCAATCGTGACATCTCCTTCTTAACAGCATGCTAAGAAAATCCAAATGGCTATTTACATGTGACTAAATGGTTATGTGTTATAAACGTGACAGTATAGTCACATATTATCATACAACGAATCGTTTGTCAGCTTACGGCATTTGAATGGACGAATGGGGAGGTATATCGAGAATTTCTGGAATCGGAGTCTGGATAGCACCGATATGTGGCGCCGAATTCGAGACAGCTAAAGATTCGGCACGATCCAGTCCTATTGACTGGGTCGTTTATTTTGCTCACCGAAAAAAAGACACCGGGTCGGCTTTCCAGGGACATGCCTGGAATTCGCGATCGGGTGTCTTCTTATATGCAGGATTATGTAATCCCTATGATATTATTTATTGAGCTGCGGTCTCTAATGTGGACAGCGTCATTTCCATTTTGCGGGTGATTTCTTTCTGCCATTTCACGTCTCCAAGCTGGATCGCGAGGTTCAGCAGGTCCAGATAATCATCCATTTGCAGAGAACAGCGGCGGGAAGTCGTTTTCATAAGTCAATCGGCTCTCCTTTATATATAAACTCTACAAGCGAAAAGCGTGTAAACCTGAGTATAAATACATTCTCAACACATTCTCACTTGTCCGGTAATGATAATCATTATCATGTGGTTAATTCTCATTATAAAGGCTTCCCGCCCAGGTTGCAAGCCGCTTTCTTGGATTTTGCGTAAAAATGAATTAATTCATGAAGAATCGCTGCCTGTATTTACGCGGCGAGATCCCTTCCTGCTTCGTGAAGCAGGAGGTAAAGTATGCTGCATGATTGAAACCGACTTCCTCCGCGACCCGGCTGATGCTGAAGTCCGTCTGCATGAGGAGCATTTTGGCCTGCTCGATCCGATAGCGCTGCAAATATTCAACTGGCGAGCAGCCGAATTCCTTCTGCATGCAGCGTGCAATATAGACAGGGTGGAAGTTGATGCGGTCGCCCAGCTCCTGCACCTTGAACTCTTCCCGATAATGCTTCCGCAGATAGGCTGCGGCCCGCTCGGCGCAAGCGGAGGAAGGAGAGGACACCGGTGTATCCAATGCGGCGGCCAGCTGCTCGATGAGCTCTTGGAACACCACCTGCTGCCGCCACAGAAATTTAGCCTGGTGACCGTACTGAACCAGCGAAGACATGGTAGCCAGAAGCTCCAGAGCCTTTTCCGGTTGAGGCAGGGTGCCGAATTGGGGGATGTTGACGGAAAAATAGTTCGGCGTCATCGCCTTTAACTCCGGAGCCTCTTCTCTTCTGGGCGCTTGGCAGGCCTCGTCCGCATGCCAATTCCCGGAGGTTTGGAAATGAAGCCAGTAATAATCGGTCTCCTCCGTGCATCCCTTCGTGCCGAAATGATGCGTATCGGGACGCAGGATGAGGAACATGCCGGGTTTGATTTCATAAGGAATGCCGTTCTCCGTGACATGGAGCTGCCCCTTCATGACCACGAGCAGGTCAAAGATGCCAATGTTTTTGCGGTTAGGATGTCCGCTGTGAACAGGAGCGCGGGTAAGCCCGCTATTGATGTATTCCGGCAGCGGCGGAACGGTAAAATTCAGGATCGTCATAAGAAAGCCCTTTCGTGATTCGCGAGGTTTGAATTTTGATAGTTTTCGTTCGGAAAATGATATTATAACTCCAGTATACCATCTATAATTTGAGAAGGTTAAAGACCGTTTCATCATGAATTGTGTTTAACCCTTACATCATGGGTGGAGGTTGGAATGTTGGATAAAAACACAAACAAATTTACATTATGGGTTCTCGCATGGCCCATATTTATCGAGCTGTTCCTGCAGTTTTTGCTGGGAGCGGTGGATACATTGATGGTCAGCCGGATTTCCGACGATGCGGTGGCTGTGGTTGGCTTCTCCAATCAGCTGTTTCAGGCGATGACGACGCTGTTCATGACGGTTGCCAGCGGTGCCGGCATTCTCATTGCCCAGAAGATCGGTTCGCATCGAACGGGAGACGCTCGAACGATCGGCATCATGGCGGTGAGTGCCACCACGATCATCGGATTGGTGTGCAGCGTGATATTGTTTGCGATGCCGGAGGCTATCGCTTCGATCCTCCAGCTGCCGGAGCATCTGCTTCCGCTAGCCGGAACGTATATTTCCATTGTCGGCGGCGGGATGGTGCTGATTGCCATGATGGCTACGATGAGCACCGTCATCCGGAATACCGGCAACACGCGTGCGCCGATGTATGTAGCGATCGGAATGAATATCATTCACGTTATTATGAACTATGGGTTTATTTTCGGCGCTTTCGGGTTCCCGCAGTGGGGACTTACCGGCGTTGCGATCTCGACGGTGGTCAGCCGGCTGCTCGCTGTGCTCTTACTGCTGTATATATTCCTTCGTTCATTTGAATACCGGATCAAATGGAAGGAATTCCGCGTGTTCAACCGTCCGCTGTTCGGTGAAATTCTGAGGATCGGATGGCCGCTCGGCATCAATATGTCCTGCTGGGTGTTCACGCAGCTGATCATCTATTCCTTCATTGCAACGCTGGGCGCTGCCGAGCTGGCAGCACGTACGTATATGAATACCCTGGAATCCTTCTGTTTCTTGCTGGGCTCATCGATCGCGATGGCTGCCCAGATTCAGATCGCGCATCTGTTCGGCGCGGGCCGGATCAAGGAGGCTTATCGGAGCGCGTACCGCGCCCTGGGCATCGGGGCTGTTTACGTTGTCGTCAATGCCTTCCTTCTGTATGTGTTTGGGAAGCAGCTGCTGGGGCTGTTTACGGACGATAAGACAATCATTGCGATCGGAGCATCGCTCCTGGGCATGAATCTGATTCTTCAGCCTGGCAAAATGCTCAACATGGCGCTCGGCAACTCGCTTAATGCCGTCGGAGACACGAGGTTTACGATGTACATTTCCCTGGGCTCGATGTGGCTGGTCGCCACCGTGCTCTCTTATGTACTCGGCATTCACATGGGGTGGGGGCTTATCGGCATATACTCCTGCATGATTGCCGACGAGTATTTGCGGGGGGTGCTGTCCTTCTTCCGCTGGCGCGGGCAAAAACACCTGCGGAAGGCAGAGCGAGTCGAGCCGGTGAATCATCAGGGGACGTCAATGGAGCCGGTGCCGGCGCAAGCGTAATGATGGGTTATGATATGAAAAAGGATACTTCGGCCGTGGGGCATCGGGGTATCCTTTTTTTGCCATACTAAAAAATAATGCATTCGAAAACTTTTTAACCGCATGACGGGGTATTGTAAGTGATTGGCCAAGTGAAAGGAGGAAAGCGCGGTTTGGTACACGACCTTATACAACGACTAAAGACGGAATACAGTGACGAATTGTTCGAAGAACTTTACCGGTTATACGCGGATCGGGCGATTCGAACGGCTACTGCGGTAACCGGAAGTCCGGCAAGCGCTGCCGACGTGGTCCAGGAAACGTTCATCCGGGTATACCGTAACCTCGGTGCCTATGATGGAAGCAAACCCTTTGACCCGTGGTTCAACCGGATTCTCTATAACGAATGCAATCGGTATTTGAAGAAACATGCGAGAGTGGTGCCTTCCGAGATATCGGAGGAGAGGGATCTTCCCTCGAAAACCGACACCTACGATTTTGACCGGCATGGCGAGGTATATGAGATGGTGCAGCGGCTGGATGACCAGCACCGGATTCCCGTTATCTTGAAATATTTGAATGATGTTGCCGAGAAGGATATCGCGGACATGATGGAGCTGAACGTCAACACGGTGAAGTCCAGATTGTTCAAAGCTCGAAAGAAGTTGAAGGAATGGATGCTGCAGAATAGGGGAGGGAATCAGCATGGGACGTGATCCATGGGATCAAGAGATTACAGACGGACTGAAAAAGGGTACGGATGACGCGATGCGACATAAAGACGAGATTTGGTTGGCGATTAAGGAGCGGATTCATAGCGAGCAAGACCGGCGGCCTGCGGAATCGGAGACTCCCTTCGCGCCGCGGGAATCGAAAGGGCGCCGCCGTTCGGGACGCAGAACTGCCGGATGGATTGCGGCAACCGCCGCTGCGGCAGCCATCGTACTGACCGTCAGCTTTCAGACGGCACCGGTTCAGGCGTTCCTTGATCATGTGAAGGAATGGTTTGCTCCCCAGAAAACGGTCGAGCAGGAGCTTGAAGGCGCGCCGGAAACCAGCGTGGATCAGCTGCATGAGGGTGCCGATTACGTGATTTATATTGATGAGAGCCGGTTTAAAATGATTCATGAATCGGGCGTGGACCGCATTGAATTGAAGGAGAAGCCGACGGATGACCGCTATCCGGAAGTGTTCATGGAAATTTCGCAGGAGGGCGTCGATCCCAAGACGACAGCGGAGCGGATCCAGACGGAGCTGCAAGAATATCCGAAGGTTGAATCGAATCCCGTGGATGAACCGATTCAAGGCTGGGAAGTGCGTGCCGTTGGTGGAACCGGCGGTAAAGAGTGGGATGACCCGGTGATACGATATTATGTGTTCGATAACGGGCAGGGCGGCAGCTTTGTTGTGAAGCAGCAGTATTTCCTGGAGGCCTCCGAAGGCTTCGGCGCACGCTTCCATAACATGATGAAGGAATTCCACATTACGACGAATACCCATGCTGAGTCTGACATCGAATAGGATTTTCAGTTTATTGCATTTAATGAGGACGCTCGATAGCGGACTCCTACTCGATCGATAACACAACAGACGTATACAGGGATAGCCCAATCGCATGATGAGGGGCTATCCTTTTTTATGTTCAAAGATTTAAAGATTGGGTTAGAAACGCTAAGTATATAGTTTTGTGTAATATTATGTAACATTAGTGAAGTCTATTAAATATAATAACACTTCCTATTACTAGATTATATTATTTTTAATTCGTTAAAAAAGGCTAATAATGCAGTTATATTTCTGTATTTCTTCAATTGTAAACGCTTTTCCTATAATATGTTCGGTTTGTTATATTAAATAACATTAAATAGAATAACTCTAACGAATACATATTTATATGTTATATATTATAACATAAAGGGAGAGTGCCATGATGAAACCAAAGTCAAAACGTCCTTTAGCGGTCTGGAGTACCGCTGCATTCACCGCTTTTGTTATTTCTTTATCACCTGTTGCAACCAATGCGGCACATGCTGCTTCGGTGACGGAAGTGAAAGGAACGGTTAGTACGTCTGCGCCCGTACAGACCCCTGCAACGCCGGGAAGGAATACGACGGTACCTCCTCTATCGGAAGCTTCCAAACAATCGACAAGGCCGAACGTGCTGGTCATTGCTACCGGAGGGACTTTAGCAGGGCAATCGACGGATGCCACCAGCTTTCAATCCTACCGGGCGGGTACGTTGAAGATTGAGGACATGGTCGGTGAGCTTCCCAATACGGACAAGATTGCGGATATCAGCACGCTCCAGTTCGGCAATTCGGGATCAAGCGCGTATACCATGGCGGATCTGTATGATTTGTCCCTGACGGTGGACCATGCGCTTAAGGTCTATGACAGTGTCGTTGTAACGACGGGGACGGATACGATGGAAGAGATTGCGTACTTCCTTGATCTGACGGTACAAAGCGACAAGCCTGTAGTCATTACCGGCTCCATGCGGCCTTGGACGGTGATCGGTTCCGATGCGCAGGCGAATCTGTACAATGCCATCAAACTGGCTGGAAGCGGCCGCACGGAATCCTTCGGCACGGTGCTAATGCTGAATGATACGATTCATCTTGCGCGCGGCGTAACCAAGACCAATGATTACCGAACCGACACGTTTGAGACGCCAATGCTGGGCGCAGTCGGATATATCGATGATGAGAATATTCGGATATACCGTGCCCCCCTCCGTGCGATGAAGGCGGAAGGTGAAGGCAAACCGGTATTTGATCTGAGCAGAATCACAAAAGAGGACCTGGCGAAGGTTGAAATTGCAATCTCTTATCAGGAAGCCGGCGGTGGTGCGATTAAAGGCTTTGTGGCAGACGGAGCTAAAGGCATCGTCACTTCCGGCACCGGTGCAGGCGGCATCTCGAGAGAGATGAGCGCGGCTCGCAAGGAAGCCATCGAGAAGGGGGTGGTTTTCGTAACAACGACCCGTACAGGCTCCGGCAGCGTATACGGCGGAGGTGAGGGCATCATTTCAGGCGACAATCTGAGTCCTCAACAAGCGCGCGTACTGCTGCTGCTCTCCCTGTCCTTTACGGATGATTTCAATACCATTAAGGGTTGGTTCGCGACCTACGGAACACCTGAAGTGTAATCTCAGACTCAGTCATTTTTTAGCTGCTCATTATTCCTACTGAACCATGTAATTCCTTCCACCAATATATATTGCCGCCAGGGTTGCCTGGCGGTCTTTTTTTGACGGTGTATATTTCGTCTAATCAAAAAGCCATCCCCATGTAAGCTGCTCATAGAGCAAGTTGACACGGGGATGGTTTTTTGATTTATTTTATTTTTCGATATGCTCCACAAACCAGCGGATAATATGACTTAAGCGTTTCACCCGCAGATGCGGGTGGCCGCTTCGGGACAAGTTGTGATCGGCACCAGGGAAACGGATGAACTGAGCTTCCCGGCCAAGTCGCTTCAAGGCAATAAACAGCTGTTCTCCCTGTTCGATCGGGCAGCGGAGATCCTGTTCTCCGTGAAGGATGAGAAGCGGCGTATGGATGTCCTTCACGTAAGCGAGCGGGGAATGTTTCCACAGCTTCTCCAGATCGTCCCATGGATTGCCCCAGATCTGATCCTGCGTAAAGGTGTAGCCGATATCGCTGACGCCGTAGAAGGAGATCCAGTTCGATATCGAGCGCTGGGTTACCGCTGCCTGGAACCGGTCGGTATGACCGATGATCCAGTTGGTCATGAAGCCGCCGTAGCTGCCGCCGGTTACGCCAAGACGGGAGGCATCGACATACGTGTAGGTATCCAGAACATAATTTACAGCTTCCATCAGATCCTGGTAATCCCGTCCGCCGTAATCCCCTCTAACGGTATTAACGTGTACTTGACCGTATCCGTGGCCACCCCGAGGGTTGGTGTAGAATACCGCATAACCGGCTGCAGCCAGCAGCTGGAACTCATGCATGAACGTATGCCCGTACATGGCTTGCGGACCGCCGTGAATTTCAAGCACAGCTGGAACTTTCGTGCCTTCCGTGAAGCCGGCAGGCTTCATGATCCACCCTTGAATCGGCCAGCCGTCCGACGTCCGAAACGTAAAGGACTCCGGCGTGCTTAACGTAAGCTCGCTCCACAGCTCCTCGTTGCAGTTCGTCAGACGTTTCTCCTCGTTCTTAGCGATAGAGAAGCTGAACAGATCACCGGGCTGCAGCGGGTCGGCCGCAGCAAACACTACGTTCTCTTCCGGTGTCAGAGCGAATTGGTACACTTCGCGTTCACCCGATACCACCAGCTCGTAGGATGAACCGTCCAGGGCAAATCGTCCAATATGGACGCCGCCATCCTGGCTGAGCTGGATGTACACGGATTGACCGTCCTTACTGAACAGCGGAGGTGTTCCGGCTCCGGCTCTCATGTCGCTGACCGCGGCGTGCCCCAGCTGAATATCCATGTCCGTGAAGAGCACGCGGGATTCTCCGCCCGAGAGCGGGACCAGGTGGATTTTGGTCAGCGTAGCGAAACCGCAGCTGAGATCGCTGGCAAGCATGAGCATATACTGACCGTCCGGGGTGAACGCAATGGAGCCGATCGAGAGAGTTCCATCCGTCAATTCGGTTACGGATCCGCTGGCGAGGTCCATGACGAATACATCGCCCGTCAAACGAAGATCCGGATCCGGGAATTGCTCCGTGGCAAGGCTGCTGCTGTATGCGATACGGGTACCGTCCGGTGACCAGGCGAAGGCATGTATATCAAAATCTCCTTCTGTGATTTGCTTGCATTCTTCCGTTGCCGGGTTCACTAGATATAGATGATGTCGACGTTCATTCCACAATCCGGCGCCATCGGCTTTATATTTAATGCGATTAATTATTTTTTCCTCAGGCAGCTTGTTTTTACCGTCTTTGTCTGACTCTTCGCTTTCAGTAGACTCCCCCGCGTCCACCTCGCTTCTAACAAGCAGGCGTGTGCTGTCCGGTGACCATTTAAAGGCGCTGACTCCGTGCTTCAAGTTGGTAACCGGTCTTGCTTCCCCTCCGTTGGCAGGCATGATCCATACCTGTGGCTTATCGCCCTTTTTGCGCAAGAAAGCAAGCTCCGACCCGTCCGGGGACCAAGCGGGTGCGGCATCCGCTTCGCCGGACGTGAAGGGAACATCCTGGTCTCCTTCTGCAGGAAGCAACCGGATATGGGAACGGTAACCGTCGAACTTTTCGCTGACGGATTTATGTACATAAGCTATGGCTCCGCTAGCTGGAGATACGACAGGGTCATTCACCCAGTGCATCCGGTACAAATCCTCTGGCGTTATGAGTCGCTTATCAGTCATGAATCATCCTCCTAATCTTCTTGTATGAGTTAAACATCATTATCCCAGATAATGGCATGGAAATCTAGAAGAAAATGAGAGGGGAAATGCGAACGTTTCGTACCAAATGCTAGTAAAATAGAGGGGGAATTACAATAATTATAGGGTGTAATACGGAGGTTGTAGAACTGAAAACAGCCCATTAATTTTCAACTGGTCAATTTAGAAGCGATACGGTGCGCTTTTTGTTATAATTGAGACAGACTCTCAATTAGGAGTATGTAAAATAAAACCAACTATATATAGCTCAGGAGGAAATCAGAATGAACGTAAGTGAAGCGATCCGAACGCGCCGCAGCCTTGGCAAGGTCAAGCCTGATGCCGTACCGCAGGAATGGATTGAACAAATCGTAGAAGCAGGAACCTGGGCGCCGAACCACAAGCTCACGGAGCCATGGAAATTTTTTGTCATGCAAGGAGAGGGCCGTGATGTGCTCGGCAACGCGCTTGGTGACATTCAGGCGGCAGGCGGCGATGATACGAGTGAAGAGGCTGTAAATGCAGCACGCGAGTCGGGACGTACGAAGGCATACCGGGCTCCGGTTGTCATCGGTGTGGCGGTTGAACCGTCCACGGATCCCAAGGTGATTGAACTTGAAGAGTACGGAGCGGTATTTGCCGCCATTCAAAATATGCTCCTGCAAATTCATGAGCTTGGTCTGGGTGCCGTGTGGAGAACTGGCGAGCCGTGTTTCCATACGCTGATGAACCAAGCGTTCGGATTGAAGCCTGAAGATAAAATGCTGGGTTTCCTGTACATCGGATATCCGGATATGGAACCTAAGCAGGGGAAACGTCAACCGGCAGCGAACAAAACGGTATGGCTCAATAGTGCTGCAGACCTGTAGTTGATCTACCCTCCGCCGCAAAAATCCGGTATAATGAACCCTAAGTTTGCCTAAAGGGTGTTACGGCACCCGGGCGATTGACACTAGGGGAGTGTACGTGGATGAAATTTCGGTTCAAGCAGTGGGATCTGGGGAGTAAGTTGATTTTTATAGCCACCTGTTTAGCGATAGCTTCTTTCTTTTTTAAATGGCTGGATATCGGCGTGGCTGCAGAGAATGGTTTCTTGCAGGGCGGCGTGTTTTTCATCGTATGTTTCATCTATCCATTTTTGAAAGTGGTTCGCGAGAAGAAGATGAACAAGATCATAGCATACGCCTTTGCGCTGGTCGCTATTTTTTTGACAATGATGTACGTGTCATCCAAGACCGTAGATTTTTTTGGAGAGACGATAAGAGGGGCGGCGGCGGGGCCGTATCTGTTCTTGGCGTCATGCGGACTGCTGAGCTTCGGTATTTTTAGCCGCAAGTACTAGTCTCGCAGCGCAGTCTTTTGCATAAGAGTGATAGGAATGAAGGGCCGAACCCGGAGGTGGCATACCTCCGAGAGGCCCTTTTTCTATATGAGATGGATCACCACTGGGTGAGAAGGACAAAGCCGCTGATGGACACCGCGTAAATGATTAACAGCACCACAGCGTACTTTTTGGCACGGATGTTCAAGTTGAAGGCGGCGGTGAGTCCGTTATTGATTAAATTACCGATGTATAGAATGAGTATGAGCGCGAGTGCGGTGATCGCAACGATGAGCGTAACGGTTTCCATAGGTTTGTGAATCCTCCTGTTTAAGCTGCTAATGTTGTATCAGATATAACCATTGTAACGGACGAAGTTTAAACCCCGGTTAAATGTAGTTAAAAAAATGAAGGCAGCCCTGGCAAGTGGTGTTAACGTTGAGCGGGATACTGGGGTTTTGATATACTGGAGAAAGCGGCTTTACAACCGCTGCATTACATAATAGGAGGGATTTCAGAATGGCCAATCAAACTTTTACCGATGGACCTACTTTGAATGATGGCGTAAAAATGCCGTGGCTGGGTCTTGGCGTATGGAAGACCAAAGAAGGCGAAGAGGTTATTCAGTCCGTAAAATCAGCAATCGCTGCAGGGTACCGCAGCATTGATACTGCTGCCATCTACGGCAATGAAGAGGGCGTAGGGCAAGCCATTCGCGAATCCGGAGTTTCGCGGGACGAGCTGTTCATCACCACCAAAGTGTGGAACGATGACCAGGGGTATGAGAAGACGCTGCAAGCTTTTGAGACGAGCCGCAAGAAGCTCGGGCTGGATATTGTTGATTTGTATCTCGTGCACTGGCCGGGAAAAGATAAATACCTCGACACGTGGAAGGCATTGATTCACTTGCAAAAAGAAGGACTTGTTCGTTCCATCGGCGTCAGCAACTTCCAGATCCGCCACCTGCAGCATATCATCGAGGACACAGGTGTTGTACCGGTTGTGAACCAAGTCGAATTGCATCCGCTGCTCTCCCAGAAGGAGCTGCTGGGATTTGCACGCGAGAACCAGATCGTCCTGGAGGCGTGGAGTCCGTTGATGCAGGGCAATCTGGATCAACCGGTCCTCGCGCAGATTGCGGAGAAATACGGAAAAACCACGGCGCAAGTCATACTGCGCTGGGATATTCAGAACGGCGTCATCGTCATTCCGAAATCGGTGAAGGAGCATCGCATCCGCGAAAATGCCGACATCTTCGATTTCGAGCTTTCGGCGGAGGATATGGCAGCCATTGACGGCTTGAACCAAAACAAACGTTTTGGCTCCAATCCGGATGAATTCCTGTTCTAAATTTTGCATTTATATAAAAAGAGCGAGCCCAACCCGGAATGAGGGAAGTGCTCGCTCTTTTTGCGTCAATTAATAGAATGGAGAGGCCTCTTACAGTTACTGTTCTTCTTCGGGTCCATCCTCCGGAAACAACGGTTCGCCGATCATGCCGAGTTTTCCCTGCACTAGGTCTTCGTTCAATCTTTTTAACCAGTTCAGGTCGGTCTTGGCATGTTCGTACATCCCGATCATCAAGTGCTGGGTGCTGCGCGGTACGATATGCTGGTGTTCCACGTATAATTGATATGCCTGGTTCACCCGATGCTCTGCCTCCCGGATACGGGACTGCAAGATCGGGGCCAGAACGGCCGGATCCGCGTGTCGCGAGAAGGGTAGGGCAATATAGAGCGGGTGGTGTACGGGCTCGATGTCCCTGAATTTCTTGAGCAGCAGCTGCTCAAAAAGCTTGCGTCCGGCATCCGTGATCCGATAGATGGTTTTGTCCGGGCGGCTATCGCTCTGTATGGTTTCCACTGCCTCGATGTATCCGTCCTCGGCAAGCCGGTCTACCGCGTAATAAAGAGAGCCCATCTGGAGCTTCGTATATTGATCCATGCCGCGATCCTTCATTTTGATCCGGATCTCGTACGGATGATGGTCTCCTTCCAGCAGCAAGCCCAGGATGGCCAGCTTCATCGACATGCCATCAGGCTCCCTTGGCCTTGGCAGGTACGGTCACTCGTTCGTTGCCCATCATCAGCACGAACACGAGAGCCAGCACCGCAGGCACAAGCGCCCACAAGAACGTATTCGAAATGGAATCCGCCAAGGAAGCCGTGATCTGTTCACGTACGTTCGGCGGGAGTTGGCCCATCAATTCAGGTGAAAGCACAGCATCTGCATTTAACTCGGCACCGGCCGGCGCGTTTCCTCCGGCTTCCGCGAGTCGGCTGTTGAGGCCGTTGCGCTGGATAATCCCGAAGATCGTAATCCCCACCGTCATGCCGAAGGAGCGAAGGAAGGAGTTCGTTGATGTGGCCGCGCCGCGCTGTCTGGCATCAAAGTTATGGATGGAGGCCATGCTGAGCGTGGAGAACGAGAATCCGACGCCAAAGCCGGTCAGGATCATGAAGACCGTCAACAGGTAGCGCGGCGTATCCGGGCTTATCGTGCTCAGGCAGAAAATGCCTGCAATAAAGCACAGGACGGACAGAATCATAATGTTTCTAAACGAAGTCCGGGTCGTCAGCATACCACCGCCTTGGCTGCCGACTACGCTGCCGAGCATCATCGGCATCAGAATGAGGCCCGAATTGGTTGCAGATCCACCGTACACTCCGCTAACAAAGATCGGGATGTAGATGGTTGCCACGATAAAGGTTGCTCCATAGAACAAGGCAACGATATTGCTGGAAGCAAACAGGCGTTTACGGAACATTTGAAACGAAATAATGGGTTCAGCTGCCCGGGTCTCTGCCAATAGAAACACAATAAACAGAGCAATGAATCCCCCGAACAAGCCCAGAATTTGCGGTGAATCCCATGCATAGGTTTGCCCGCCCAGTTCCAGACCGAACATCAGGCAGATGATCGCGCCTACAAGCGTTGCGGCCCCCGTCCAGTCAATCTTTTGTTTGGCATGAGAACGGGACTCCTTGTAGGAAGTCATGATGAAGATAAAGGATACGATACCGATCGGGACGTTGACATAAAATATCCATTCCCAGCCGATGCTGTCGGTAATAAAAGCGCCCAGCAGCGGTCCCATAATGCTGGAGGTGCCGAATACGGCACCGAGCAAACCCGTCATTTTTCCGCGCTTCTCCGGCGGGAACAGGTCGAACACGATGGTAAACGCAATCGGCATAAGAGCACCGCCGCCGATTCCTTGAATCGCCCGGTAAATAATAAGCTCTGTCATGTTGTTCGCCATTCCGCAAAGGGCGGAACCGATCAGAAAGACAACCAACCCGAATATAAAGAACCGCTTCCGTCCATACATATCGGATAACTTACCGAAGATCGGCGTGCCGGCCATAACGGCAACCATGTAAATCGAGGTTACCCAGACGACTTGGTCGAAGCCCTGAAGATCGCGGATAATCGTCGATAAGGCAGTGGCTACAATCGTATTATCGATGGCGGCCATGAAGATGCCGAGCAGCAGACCGGCCACGACCAATTTGATGTTGCTTTGTTGTGCATTCATGTTAAGGATACTCCTTTTCCATATTCAACTATGTACATATTATTCAAATTTGAATAATTCGGTGGTTATATTGTAGCCGGATTAACAGATGTTGGCAAGATGTTTAATGGCACGGCCTTTCTCTACATTCTGCACAAGAAAAAACAAGGCCAACCCTGATTTACGGGATGACCTTGCGATAGTAAGGAGACAGTTGCCGGAATACCTTCGCGTTAAGACGCGCTGGCAGCTGTGCCAGTTAGGACCTAACAGTTCATTTGCGGCGATTTGGGATCCAGCTGCATGAATTCGATCCGGTTGCCGTCCGGGTCCCTCGCCCAGCACTGCCAGTTGAAGTCTTTTCCTTGAACCGGCTGGACGTCCAGCTTCACGCCCTGATTGCGGAGATGCTCCGCGATGTGCTCGATGTCTTCCACCTCAAGGCAGAGATGGGAGAATCCGACGGGCCGATTTACATGCCCCGGTTTATTTTGCCCGCCGTAAAACAACTCGATAAATTGTCCCTCGCATACCTTAATGTACTCGATCCACGGCTCGCCCTGGTCGTTAGGGATATCGAAAGCACGGGTGAAACCTAGCACATCGCAGTAAAAATGCAGGGACTTCTCCATATCGGCTACATCAAACGCCAGATGGGCAATTCCTTTAATCATGACGGCATTCCTCCTCGGTATGTATCAAAGCATGAGATAAGATGATTTCTTAAGTCCATTGTAACGCATTCTGTATACGCTTCCATATTTATATGTAAAATCGGGAAATTAAAACAATGGAGAAAAAAAAGGACCGCCCGATACGTTCGCTGAAGAACGATAGGGGTCAGTCCTTTTTGTATATGGGATAGCGGCTTACAAGCGTATGGATGAATGATGGCAGCAAAAGGAACGATGTCATTGTTTGCGGTAATTCCAGTAACTAGCTCCTTAACGCCTAATGTGCACCGGAACCTCTTTGCGCCCCTGTTTCATGGGCGACTGGCATAAAGGACAGGCCTTGCTCTCCCGATTCCGTGTGCCTGCAGGGATTCTTGCGTTGACCCGCTGCCAGCCTTTGCAATTGGCGCTGGTGCATAACCACACGTCGACGATCTCTGTCCCGGCGGATGCAGCCTGATGCTGTGAGATCGGAGCGGAGCCAGAATCTGAACCGATACGTTGGCTCCTCTGACTGGTTGTGCTCACCGTTGCCCGCCCAGCAGAAGAGGACAGGGAAGAGCGCTTGGTTGAGGATGAGGTTGAAGTCTCTATGCGTATCGTGCGTTTAGCGCTAAAGGATGTACGGGTCGTTGACCCGCCGACCTTGTTTGGTATACGGTTGCCTTGTTTGCTCTGCTCGTCCGTGACGAACACATCGCGGAAGAAGCGGGAGACCTCCGCTTTTCGTCCCCGGTAAAAGCCTGGCGAACTGACAATCAATTCATCCCGTGCCCTGGTGATAGCGACATAAGCTAATCTGCGCTCCTCTTCCAGTGCATCCAGCGCCTTATCCTCCTTGTCCGACAGCGGACGCTGGTCGTCCCTGCGCTCGGCGTCTAAAGCGGACGTATGCGGCAGAATGCCCTCGCTCGCCCCGATCAGGCATACCGAGGGAAACTCCAGCCCTTTGGATTTATGGATCGTCATTAAGCGGACGGCATCGGCCTGCTCGTCCCGTTTCATGGCGGCCATTTCCTTATGAATGACGATCAGCCGATCGACAAATTCAACGAACTCAGCGATATCGCCAAAACGCTTCGCCGAGGCCTCCAATTCATCCAGTCCTTCCTGTATGAATTCCTTATGGAGGGTGATCTCCTGACGTTCGTCTGCCTCCAGAAATTTGTCGTAGAATTGCCGCCTCATTTCCTGTACGGCTTGAAGGGGCTCCATCGCCTTCAGACTCTTAATGAGCTTAGTGCGATCCCTAATATTCTCGATCTGGAAGTCCTTCAGGCCGGGAAAGGATAGAAGATGCGATAGAGGCCCCTTCTTGGGACGCGGAGCATCCTGCTGCCGGATGAACGCCATCCCTTTGTCCCGGTTGATGTACAGCGTATGAAGCATGCCCTCCATCGCCGTGAAATTGCGCCGGTCCAGCGACAGCCGCAGATGGTCCATGAGCGGTTTGACGATCCACTGCTCGTAGAACAGATCTCCATTCTCGTAATGTATGAACGGAATTTCCCGGATTACGAGCTGCTCGAAGATCGCCCGGCTGTTGTTCGCGGTTCGGTATAGAATCGCATGATCGCGGTACTGTTTTCCGTGCTCCCGGACCTGTTCGGTAATATGGGTCAGCAGCAGCTCCGCTTCTTGGTCGGGATCGCCTGGACGAAGATACAGCGGTACGCTGCTGCTCTTGCGGGTAGAGCGCAGCTGCTTGGGACGGCGGCGTTCATTGACACGGATAATTTCATTTCCCAGCCCGACGATCGACGAGAGGGATCGATAGTTGATATCCAGCGTCACCACCTTGGCCCCGGGAAACGTCTGGTCGAATTCCAGAATGAATTCGTTACGTGCGCCATTGAAGCCGTATATGGTCTGGTCATCGTCACCGACAACCATCAGGTTGCGATGCGGGGCGACCATCTTCTTCAGCAGCTCATAGGGCAGCAGCCCGGTATCTTGAAACTCGTCGACCATCACATAACGGTACCGCCTTTGAAGGGAAGCCAGCAATCCGGGATCCTGCGACAGCAGACGGTAGGACAAAACCAGAATATCATCGAAATCCATCTGGCCGTTGTCTTCCTTCCATGCCTCATAACGGGCGAAAATTTGCCTTTGCTCGACTTCCGCAGGTGTTTTGACAGGCAGCTCGTCAAGTCCGGTCATACTCATTCGAT
This sequence comes from Paenibacillus sp. p3-SID867, assembly GCF_025142895.1. Classification (NCBI taxonomy): domain Bacteria; kingdom Bacillati; phylum Bacillota; class Bacilli; order Caryophanales; family Paenibacillaceae; genus Paenibacillus; species Paenibacillus sp. p3-SID867. The sequence goes on along the minus strand of NZ_JAMBDM010000005.1, from coordinate 72,099 downwards.
GGGCAGACCAGAGCGATAGCAGTGTCTCGGCTTCGTAGCTGTCCTGCAAGCCCATTTCTCGCAGGATGCGCTTCATAATAAATTGCTGATGCCTGGAGTTGCTCAGGATTTCCTGCCTGTAGCCGCGGGTTCGCAGCAAGTATAGGAAGAAGGAATGGAAGGTTCTTGCCGTTACTTTGGCGGTTTCGCTAGCCCGTAACCCGGGAAGCGCCATGATGCGTTCCTTCATCTCGGCTGCCGCTTTGGATGAGAAGGTGACAAGCAGGATGGAAGACGGATCGATCTTCTTGGCCGCAATGAGGTAGCCTGTCCGGCTGACCAGCACGGAGGTCTTCCCGGAGCCGGCACCTGCAAGCGTAAGCAGCGGTCCTTGCGTATGTCGTACAGCTTGGATTTGGGCGCGGTTCAGCAGCAGCCCTTGTGATTCCAAGCCGCGAAAAAAAGCCGCATCCGGGGCGTCATCGCGGATCAGGTCCTGGCTGTTCTCGAAGGAAGCCAGCTTGGCAAACGGAATATCCTGACGCTCACCGCCGTACGGGCGTTTATAGAAGGGTATGGATGTCATGAATTTCACCAATCATTTCGTATTTCGATTATCGTCCTACCAGTTTACCGGATTCTCGGAAGTCTGGCAAAGCGCAGGATATGGATAAGAGACGTGAGGCGGGTGCTTGATAGACTGATCACGTTACCCCATTTCATTTAATAGTTTTGGATAGTCCATATTACAACTACACTAAGTTACTTGTTGAATGTAGTAACCTATACTCTATTCTATCGATTTCATAAGTTAGTTCCGGAAGAAACTCCTTGGTAACTATATTTAGCGTGTTCTGGTCTATCTCGTTGTATCTAATCTCTGGAACAAAAATAATAAGCGCAAGAATAGAATCCAATAAATCCAAAATAGGTTGCATATACTTCTCTCCATTGCTTGATGTTCTAACCTTATCCAAAAACAAATAAAAGGATTCGCTCGCTAAAGAAATCGGTGGGGCATCCTCTTTTCTTTTAAAATCTCTGAAATGTAGCAATAGTTCATCATTTGTATGCGATTTTATAGTTATATATAAAACTTCGTTGTTCAAATTAAAGCTGGCTTCGGCATCAGCATCAATAATTTTGAATTTTCGAACAAGGCTTTCTCTTGATTGATATATACGATTTATGAACATAACTTCTCCCTTCAATTCTAAATCCTACTTGAGATCCTTTATTCGTATATAGACCGTCTCACTAAATATATCTGGAAAGCATCTGGCAGCACAATCGCTGATATGAACCAACTTCACATCCGGGAGGAGCGTTATATTATTTAATGAATGTTCTAAGGAAGAGACCATGTTCGAGGAGGAATCTCATGCTGGTTGTTATTGCGATTCTGCAGCTCATCATGATTGGCATTTTGCTGAACATCAACGGCAAGCTGAAGCCGCGAGACTATATTGCTGAGGCGATGGAGCGAGATCGTCAAATACGGGAGGAGCGGGAGAGGAAGCGGCAAATGGAGCCATGGTCACATGAGGCAGGCGCTAGCGGCGCGGATCATTCATGACCTGAATCATTTATATGAATAACAAAATCCCGGACTCGAATGTAGGAAGTCCGGGAGATTTGTTGCCCCTATGTGATATTGTACATCGTGTGTAATACTCCAAGTGGCACGGTGTGTAATCCGGGGTATGCTTGGATGGCTGGGCACCCTTATTCAAAGTCAGCACGCTTGTAGAAGCAAACGAATTTCGCTAAAAGATCATCACTCGGTCCAGTTCCACAACCGCACTTCCCCGACTCGCAGGTCATGCACCCAGGGTACCTCGCGCAGGGTCAGCAGTTCCTTGACGGGCCCGGTTATGACAGCGCCATAGAGGCGAACGCCGTTTTGTTCCACATAAGCTAAGGAAGCGTCCACGTCTATGAACGGAGCCACCCGATTCGCAATGAGCTCGTACTGCTGCAGAAGACGCAGCGATTTGATGAAGTGTTCATTCCGCAGTTCCCCGTCCCCGTAGGTGTCTATGGAAGGGTAATGTCCGCCGCTGGACACGATTTTGCCGAACCAGCCGCGTTTTTCTTCCTGATAGGAGGTTACCGTCAAATCGTCATGGTGCCAGACGGGATAAGACGGGAAGCCGACAGGATCGGTGATGATTCCATCATGATCGCCGAAACGGTCATTCGGCCCGGTATCCACAGCAAACCAGACAGGCTCCATGTTTCGGTTCTCAAACTGCTTCAGCAACTCGTCGGTCGAGAAAAAGCGGTTAAACGATACATAAGCCTCGGCCACGGTACCTTCGGGGAGCTTTTCAAGCCTTGACCAGTCACCGCTCTTGGTGGAGGAGGGTCTGGTCTTCTGTTCTTTTGACTGTTCCTGGGGAGCTCCGTCTTGGTCGACTGAAGACGCCTTCGCTGGGCTGTCGGGTCGGTAGAAAACCCGTGATGGACTACTGCGTTCGTTCCAGTCCATGTTGACGGACGGCAGCCCGAACAGGAAGTTCACGGTATATTTGCCGACGGTCACTCGTTCTTTCCCCACTTTCTTGTCTATATCCCCGTACACCTCCTGCATAAAGAAGACTTTGCCCTGACTGCTTAGTGGAACCTCGATGTTAGGTTGGGAGATCGAGATAGCGGAGGCGATGGCATCCCGGTATTTATCGTTTCGGCTCGGGTCGCCAGCACCGTAGAATAACGCTGTACCAATTGAGCTAAGGATCGTAATAGCCAGAATTGCCGATATCACTGTCAGCGCATTCGAGATTCGGGCTTTCCATTTGCCCCTGCGCACGATTCGCTTTTCTTTTTTTGGCGAGAGGCTGGTTGGATCGTTATTGGCATGCGAGGGGATGACATCGCTCGAACGCTCGTTAACCAACATCTCGTTCACGTAAGCCTGGTATTCCTCCAGCTTCTCCATTTCCCGTTCGATTTCGCTTTTTTCCTCGTCACTCAGTTTGCCGTCTGCATAATCCTTCAGCCGTTGTTTGAATTCTTCGCTCATAACGACCCATCCTTTCGTTTCATTTCCCGCAGCCGCTGCCTGGCCCGAAATAACGTAATCTTGATATGGGATAAGGTGATACCCATAATATCCGCCGCCTCCTGGTATGTGAATTGATGAAAATCCACCAGAAGCACCGCTTGCCGCTGCTTTTCCGGAATATCGGTTAACATTTGCCCAATTTCTCTTTGGGCTTCTTGCTGGAGCAGGATGTTCTCCGGGGTATGGCGGTCGATCAGCTGATCGAAAAAAACAGCGTCCTTCACGATGCTGCGGCTGGCCTTGCGCTGATAATCGACATAAGCGTTATGGGCGACCCGAAATAACCATGGCTTGATTCGTTCATCCTTCCAATTCTCAAGAAACAGGTAAGCGCGGTAAAAGGTTTCCTGTACCAGGTCTTCGGCCGCATGGTGATCAGATGAGAGGGAGTACAAGTAACGATAAACATCCTTTACGTAATATTGATAAACCGATTCAAGACTGTTCAGTTTCATGTCCTCCCCTCTAAGTAAACACACGTTTAACCAGAGCAAAAAGTTACACTTTCGGCAATAAAGAAATGAAGCTGCGATGTAACACCTTAGTCACAAAAAGCAAAAGCCCGCCAGATGAGCGGGCTCCAAACGTATATAAGGTGATGTAGGGACTGTAAGGGAGTTGTATTGCTGGCTGTCGCACCTCATTATATACGATGCAGCGTTACCTCAATTGAATATCCGGATCCAACACGATAATTCGCTGTTCATTCAATGCAGTGTTTAGCAATTTATCCTTCAGCTGCTGCGTGCTGGTTATGACGTCAGGCTGGGTAGACTTGATATCCGTCGTCAGTTTATTCACTAATCGCTCGATCGATAGCATATCCCGATATTCCGGCGGGGAGTAGTCTTCCCAGTATTGATCTTCGCTAATGCCCATCGTATCCAGTATGCGCAAGTGCTGTTCTTGCACCTGCCGCGGCTGGGTTTCGAGCGTCTTCCGAAGCTCCTTGGCCCTTTGAATACCATCCTCCAGACTCGCCGCAACGCCTTGTTCGTAGGCCAATTGAAGCATCAATTCTTTCGTTGCCATTTCTTTAAGGAGCGTAGCCTCATCAGGGAGGGGCGCGGTGCTATGCGCGAGGCTATTCTTATAGGCAGTTAAATGGGTATGCGTGATGTAGGTGGAGCCGACTTGAACCAGCGCCTGTCCGTTCATGTTGTCGTTCAAACGATGATGCTGGCCCGAGCGATTCGAAGCATCCGTGAAGAAAAGTATGATGCTTACCGTCAGAACGCTGGCCACAGCGATACTGAGAATGGCGATATATTTACGGTTTATTTTCATTCCTGACACCTCTCTTGACAGGGATATATGAAAATGAAGATATAATATAGACGTTTCATCAGCCTGAAAGGTTCTAGAATAACGCGAAAAAAACGCCTGAAGGCACAAGATAATAAGTGCTTTCAGGCGCAAAAGTTACATGATGATGGAGCGACAGGCTTCCGTTGAAACTTACTTACGAAGCAGGCGGGTCTTATGCGCATAGATAATCGCTTTGTCCGCGAGAAATGCCGCGTAGAGGAGCAGGAAGACCGAATAAGGAAATCCGGTGCCGTCCAGGCTCGGAACCAGCCATTCGGCGGCAATAAAATACAGCAGCGTCAGCAGCACCGGGAGCTGCCGTTTCAGATGGTATTTCCAAACCGACCAGATGACGCCAGCAGTCCCGGCAAACAGCATGAGGAGACGGACGGCATCCAATGCGGATTGCACGACCTTTCTGGCCTCCTCGTTTCCGATCGCTGCCGCATATTTGGAGGTGCGGCCGGCATAGATGCTCCGGAAGAGATGGACCAAAGGGTTGCCTTCGATGTACCTCGATTCCAGCCACAGCGAGGCAAGGTTCCACGGACCGGACATATACATCAAACGATTGAAAAGCGGGATGTTCAGCCACCATGGAGATAAGATGAGCAAATAACCTGCGCTAATAAGCAGGAGCCCGCCGGTTACGATTTTGACCGGACTGCGGTACTTGATCCAAAAGGCAATGAACAATACAGGATACAGCAGCGCTTGAAGGTTGTAACAAGCCATAAGCGCTGTAAGCGCGCCGGCAGCTGCGTACCAGCCAGCCTGCTTCAATTCAAGCGCTCCGATGACGGCGCAGACCAGAAGAAGCATTAAGGTCTGCATGGTCGTATCCGGCAGGATCAGCCGGACTGCGCCGTAGGCCGGCCAGAACAGCGCGTAGATCATGCATGACAGAAAAGCGATTCGCGTATTAAACATGTAGCGAGACAGTACGAAAACCAAGTATACGGAAAATGCATGGAAGACGCATTGGAGGAGCTGGTAGGCAATCAGGGCGGCATCCATGCTTCCGAATAAGGCGGTAAGTCCGGCAATCATAAGCGGCACACCGGGCATGACGCTGGAAGCATGGTCTTCCAGGTCTCCACCGGGGTGGCTGATCATGGCCGCACTTTGGATATATCGTTCTTCGATCACGCTGCTTATGCTCGGGGAACGTTCATGAAGACCGGTAAGAACCAGCAGACATGACATAACCAGAACCGCTGCAATCAGTATCAACAGCAACCTTCGCTGCACACGGTTTAACGTCCATATGGAAAACAAAGGGTCCACTCCACTCTTTATATAATCTCTAGGTTTAAATCCGCATTCATCCTCTTCTATATTAAAGAAAAAACGGTGAAATAAAAAGGCTCCGCCAAAACGGAGCCGATAAGTTCAAGTTACGCTGCAGTGACAAGGTCAGTCCCACTTTTAAAAGCCGCTGTGATACTTATCATTACTGGATGAACGCTTCTTTGACGTCCCGTCCCGCTGCTTCTCTTCCTGGCGCTCCAGTCTGGCGTCTTCCATCGGAATCGGGTCCACATGCTGTTCGCTCTCATGTTTATCGAACAGGCTTTCTTGTTCCGTCGGGTATTGTTCAGGGTGATCCATGTTGCCGGGACCGTTGTGAAGCGGGAGATCCTTTTTCTTGTCAGTCACCGTTTCTCACCTCATTTATCGTTGTGATACTACCTTTATACCTTATTTGGGGAAGTATCAAACATGAAGAGATGATAATAGGAGGGGCATCGGTCTCATTAAGACGTCTCCGAACCGGCTGCAGGCTGCTGCTGCGCTTCTGCTTTGAGTCTTAAATAACGGATAAACAGCTCAACAAGCTCCGGATCGAATTGCGTGCCTGAGCAGCGGAGCAATTCCTCAATTCCCTCCTCGAAGGTTTTCGTTTTCTGGTAAGGTCGTTCCGTTGTCATCGCGTCAAAGGAATCGATAATGGTCAGCATCCGGCACAGTTTGGGGATTTGGCTGCCCTTGAAGCCGTGCGGATATCCCCCGCCATCATATCTTTCATGGTGTAATTCAATGTAAGGAACCAGTTCCTTGAACTTCTCGTTCGTTTCCGCGATGCGCTTACCCCAACTGACATGCCGTTTGACGGTTTCCCATTCACCGGCCGTGAGCTTGTCCCGTTTGTTCAAGATCCCCCAAGGAATCTCAAGCTTGCCGATATCGTGAATGAGTGCACCGAGTACGAAATTGCGTCGTTCCACACTATCAAGCCCGAGCACTTCGCTGATGTCCATGGCACAGCGGAATACCCGTTTGGAGTGTTTGAACGTATCCACATCTTTATACAAGAACAGCTTCAGCTGCTGCTCGATATCGCGGACGTCCTCCGCGAAGTCGATCTCGGATTCTTTTTCGGCGCCGCTCCCGTATACGTGCACATTATTCTTGCCCTGCTTCTTGGCATAGTACAGCGCCTGATCGGCAAGCTCGACGAGCTGTGACTTGTCATGGATGTCAATCCGATAGGACGCAACGCCGGCAGAGAAGGAGAGACACCCGGATGGGAATATCTCAACGCCGTCAAAATAGGTATCGTTCAATTTTTTGCGGAGCCTGTTAATGAAGGAACGTGCTTTATTGTCATCGTAGCCCGGCATTAGAATCGTGAATTCCTCACCGCCGAAACGAGAGGCCACCACTTCAGCCGTTTCGGATTCCACCTTGAGGTAATTGCCGAGAAATCCGAGCAGCATATCCCCTTTCAGGTGACCGAATTGATCGTTGTATTTCTTGAAATCATCGATATCGATCATGGCCAGCGACAATGGCGTCTCATTGGCCTTGGCTTTCTTGATCTCGTCCTCCAGTAAACTTTCAAAATAACTGTGATTATACAGGCTCGTCCGTTGATCCTTGATTGCTTTTTCCTGTACTTCGTTATACATCGTGAACAGTTGTTTAAAGGAATAAGAGAGCATCACACTCAGGCCAATGAATAAGGTGAGGCCGAATACGCCGTTATGTACGATAAGAACGGAGAGGACCAGCGACAGTATGAGCGTACTCAAATAAACGAGCAGGGTGTCCTTAATGAAGGACTTCAGAATGTCGTATAAAGATCCCCGGTATAACAAGTAATAATAAAATCCAAGCAGAAAAACGTTAATAATGAAATAGACGAGCAGGGCGCCAAGGTAAGCCCCAAAATGATCATTGATGATGGGACCCGAGTGTCCTCCTGCTGCCTTAAAAACAAACGAGGAACCAACAATCATGAGTGTGTATATGGAGAAATTAACGAAATGCTTCCAAAAAGGGATCTTTCTGTCATAGAGTGCTGTTGCTAGAGTATTAAATAGGATGACCGATAGAGCAAAAGGGGCGCCATATATAAATATGCAAGCTAAATAAACGGAAGAATCCATAGATTGCAAATTACCCTCGGGCGGCAGCTGGAAGGTGAAGTAATTTAATATTAGGGCGGCGCCTAACATTGCGTAAACCCATACCCACTGTGAAGGAGAGTAGTATAAAAATTCTCCTTGATGTACTAGTAGAAAGGTTATACAGCCCATAAGTGAAATGAACACAAAGTACAGCTGTCCCGGAAGTTCCCTGGAAATCTTAGGACGCTTGAATATGGACATAACGGTTTCTCCTCAATTAAAAAGCATGGTGTATTCTCCACATTTTAAGATATATTGCGTCGCAAAACAACGAAAAAGATGTAAAAAAACAGGCTGAGCATTCCAGCCTGTTTTTTTTAGGTGTTTATGTTATCCCAATCTGTATCCGGAAGTCAGAGCGACAACAACGGAAGCAACGATGATCGCATTCAACACGATACGGGAATACTTGATTTTATCAGTTTTCTTCATAGTTCTCCCTCCTTTCCAGGTGGTATGATGTATGATTAATTCTGCGGTTCAGCATGTTCAGTCGTATCGGATTTGCGTATTAAGGTTTGAACATTGGTATTCTTCCCGGAAGTCATAAGATGGACAATGTAGAAGAATATACCGATATTCATGATAATATCTCCGATACTGATTACCTGCGTTCTTGGATAAGGTGGAGATAATGGAATGATGTCACCAAGAAGAGACAGGCGGGTAGAGGCGTCCATTAGATAGTGCTTGGTAGTAGCTGTGGCATCCATTAGCATGTCCACATAAATGGGATCCAGCACGGAGGCTGCGCTCATGGAAACGGGCATTCTGCCACCATTCACTGCCATGACAAGGAAATTCAGAAAGACACCTGCCAAGATGCTGCCAAAACCTTTCTGATCCCGGTTCATCCAGAGAAAGATCATGCCGGCAACGTAGATGAACATAAAGACGTAGCCGCTTGCAGCTGCCAACCAATCAGAGTTCACTTGAAAGCGGAATATGAGCAGCTGCACAATCAGGAGTATGGGGAAGATTAAGCCGCCCTTCAGACGAATCTTACTGAATTGCTGCAGTCCATGACGGAGTCCGCCGCGTATCAGCCCGACAATTAACCCGAGTATAATGCCGTCAAATACCATGATAGAATTCCTACTTTCATAGTTCATTATCTCTGTTATTAAGATAGTTCGACAGCGAATTGGTAATTCCTGCAACAAAAATCAAATTTTATGAAGAAATTTAGGAAGTTTGATAAAAAGCTTGTCCCTTCCTGTATGAATCTAATGAATTATGTACATTATAACAGATTAAAAGGATAAATCTTCCTACTTTTTTCGTGTTTCTGTTGCAGAAAGAAGCAAATTCTTGAGCTTTACATACTTATGGGGGTATAGTAAGGTTGAATGGTACAACATTATATGACAGGAGGACGACAGCATGAAACAAGTGACATTGACAGTGGAAGGCATGTCTTGCAACCATTGCGTGAACTCGGTGGAAGGCGCACTGAAGAATGCGGGAGCTTCCGGTAAAGTCGATCTTGCATCCAATACAGTGGCTATCGAATACGACGAAAACAAGGTCAGCCTTGAAGCATTAAAAGAAGCGATTGAAGAGCAAGGCTACGATATCGTGTCATAACGATACATTCCCTGGAATAATCCAAGGCCATGAGCTTTGGCTAAAATAGGAGCCGGCTGCTGTAGGCGATCGACAGCAAGCCGGCTTTTTTGCGCGGTGTCACCTATCGCGTGAACTTGCACTGCCCAAGCCGAAGTTTCATAATAGATGGAACAATGCTTTCAGTCTAAGGAGTGGATACCCCGATGAATGATACCATATCGCTTCTGATGAACCATCGATCGATTCGTAAATATTCGGATCGGCCCGTGTCAGAGGAGCAGCTTAAGGCCGTTGTGGCAGCAGGTCAGATGGCATCAACCTCAAGCAATGTCCAGGCATACAGCGTGATTGCCGTTACCTCTCGAGAGAAGAAGCAGCGGTTGGCCGCTTTAGCGGGAAATCAGGCGTATATTGTGGAATGCCCGGTATTTCTGGTGTGGTGCGCGGATCTGTATCGTTTGAAAAAAAGCGCAGAGGCGCACGTGGTTGATCAAGAGACGTATGAGGATTCGACCGAGAATTTCATCGTGGCGACGGTGGATGCCGCTTTGGCTGCGCAGAATGCCGCGATCGCCGCGGAATCACTTGGTCTTGGCATCGTGTATATAGGCGGGGTCCGCAACTCCATTGCTGAGTTCTCCGAGGCTTTGGAACTGCCGGAGCTGGTCTATCCGGTATTTGGCATGTGCCTGGGTTACCCGGATCAGGAGCCGGGGCTTCGTCCTCGGCTTCCGGTGGAGGCTGTTCTGCACCACGACAGCTACAATCGTGCGACTATAGAAGAAGTGAAGAACTACGATCAAACCTCTTCCGAATACTTGTCTCTGCGTACCCATGGCAAAAACAACACGCCGTGGTCGGCGCTTATGGCTAAACGCCTGGCAGAGCCAGTAAGGCTGCACATGAAGGACTTCCTGAAGGGGAAGGGGTTCATGGGGCGTTAGACATGAATAGAGAAAGCGGGGTACAGCGCTCTCGTAAATCAATAGAGAGAGTTGGTACGGCTGCTCTCGTGGGGAATACTCCGGAGGGCTCGGCTCTAGGAACTAAGCTTGCCTCGAAACTAGGCCGGCCCCGAAACTAGGCCTGGCATGAACCCAAGCCTAGTTCGGAACCAAGCCCGACCGACCTCGGACCCCATCCCACGCCAGCCGACCACGGAACCAAGCCTGGCTGACGTGGGGTTGGTGGAGTAGGAGGCGAGCAGTGCACCGCAAGTTTAACCGTAGCTTCCAAGCCGCAAGCTGGAACGAGTTGCAGCACGGCCGTAGCAGTATCGGACCTCAGATCCGTTATTTGCGCTATGGGCTCATTTTTGCAGGATCTTTCGGACACACGTTCCGTTAAGTAGCGTATAATCCGAAACATGAGAGCCTTATTCGGTGAATAACGGATCTCTTGTCCGCGACCAATCGAGAAATGGTGCTTTTGGTCAAAATAAGGTCCGCTGAGTCCGCAAACATGTGCAACTATTTTGTGCATCGTGCGCACTGCTCCCTGTCGCACGATGCGTGGTTCGGAGCATGCTTGGATGACTCGTCGGCGCTAATCGTGCCGCCATGTACGACGCTTGAACGTAAGTCATAACACATAAAAAAGGGGCTCTCCCAAAAGGTCATGAAATACGGACCAAGGGACAGCCCTTTTTTTCAGCGGTCTCCTTTTATATGGAGGTTGCTGATCAGGATGACATACCGATTTATTTGCCGATGCCCTGCTGACGGTATTGTCCGGGCGTAATTCCTTCAAGCTTCTTGAACATACGATTGAAGTAGGGAGGCTGATATCCGGCGGCCTCCGCAATCTCATGAATGCGAAGATCGGTGGTCAGCAGCAATTCTTTGCAGCGGTTCATGCGCACGGTTGTCAGATAGTCTATATAATTCGTGCCCGTCATCTGCTTAAACGCTTTGCTCAGCTGGGATACACTGACGCCGGCTTCCATGGCCATGGCATCCAGGGACAAATCCTGCATCCCGTTTTGCTCGATTTGCTCCAGCACGTTTTCGACCAGCGATTTCATGGAGCTGTTGAAGTTCTTTGTTAACTGATCGAGGTAGGGTTCGATAATTTCTTTCTGAAACCAGGTCACGCAGGCCTTCGGATCCCGAAGCAGGGACAGCTCTTCCTGCAGATTGGAGAAATTGTACACCTGATATGGATTTAAGCCAGCCTGCAGCATAGACCGGTGAACGCTTGTGATTAATCGCATGAGGCCATGGTGGACATGCCACTCCGAGCCTCCCCCGGCCTGAAGCGCCGTTACGAAGCGGCTTAGGGAACGCAGCGCATCCCCCTGAAGCCCAAGATTCAAGGTATGAATGAAATCCTGCTCCAATTCCAGCGGAAAATCGATCCAGTCGTTTTTCTGGGAAAGCACGGTTTCCGCTTCCAGCAGCTGACTGCCTGCGTCGAAGGACCGGTAATGCAGCGCCCGCTTGGCCTGTTCGAGAATATGGGGAACATCGGTCCAGGTTGAGCTTGGCCCGCCTAATACGATGGTTGCCGACATGCGGAGCGTATCTCGCAACGCCCGCATGATCTGATCGCACAACTCCTTCATCAAACGCGATTGTTCATCGGCTTTATGGGAAGCCGGAACGATCAAGATGACGCCGAAGGAGCCGTCGAAGAAGTTAATGGGATGCATATATGCGCTTATGTCCTCTGCCAGCTCCTGGATCACGTTCAGAGCGGCATACGTGAGAAGATGCTGATCGTTTTCTGTCAGAGGCGTCCGATCCTCCCCGTGAGTGTGCTGCTGAAGCACGATGGCCGAGAACTGTTTATGGGTAATGTCAAGATCCATCTCTTGCAGCTTGAGCACATATTCGGACTCCGTCAGGTGGGCGGCTTGTCCGCTCAAGAATTGATTGATATAAGCCTCCCTGATCGCGGGCAAGGACCGATTCCATTGGCTCTGAAGCGTATCGTGCGAGAACCGGTACTGCTTCCACTCGTGTTCAATATAATCAAGCTCATTGTATCTCGAGCTCGGTTTGGCCTGATCGCCACCAATCATATTCAGCATCTTGCTGATAGGACGATACATGCTCTTAGAGGCAAACCAGCTTACAGCCAGTGATGCCGCAAGCGCAAAAGCAAAGCAAATCAGGATGATATGAGTATACGGCTTCGTTGGAGCAATGATTTTCGATTGCGGCGTGCCGGAAACATAGGTCCAACTTTGCTGCATTTTTTCGAATTGAACGGTATTCACCAGCAACACATCCTGGTCGACCGGAACCTTCAACCGCAGATGATTCGCACTCCGGGCATTCTCCGGTAGCCTCAGCTGTTCCTGAATCGCGCTCATCGCCTTCGGCATGCTGCGGCTCATGCCCGACTCTCCGATGACGTGGCCATGGTCGTCCAGCAGGAACGAGAGATTCTCGCTATTGCGAATGACGTGCAGCTTCGACGGATCAATATAGATGACAATCGCGCCGTAGGGCGTATGACCGTTGAAGGGAAGTCGCATGACGAGCGCGTGAGAGGATTTATCCTTGTTAAAAGGCCGCTCCAGGTCATGGACCCAAAACATGTCCGTATCTCCTTCCATGAGCCTGTTAAAGTTTAACGCATCCTGTTCCTGGTCCAGCGTTCTCAGGCCGAGATCAGGCTCCATGATTTTATTTTGCTTTTTGATGTAGAGATAGACCTGATCTACCAGCGGATCGGCATTCTCCACCAGGTTCAGTGTATTGAACAGCTCATTCGTCTCCTCGATATTCGATACAAAGTCCATATCAGACAACGAAGGCTTGAAATGGGGCTTCACCACCATATTGAGGGCGTAGTGGACTAACTGTGTGAATTGCTCGTCTACTTGTCTCGCAGCGTCAACCAGGGCTTCTTCGTTCCGCTGCTGATATTGGTTAATCATATGCTGGTTGCCCACATAAAGGTAAACGGCCGTTATGGCCGAGATGGGGAGGCATGTTAACAAAACGGCAAGCGCGATGCTTCTCCAATACATAACACCTTTGAAAACGGATTCATGATTCTGTTGCCTCATTACTTTAACCCCCTGTTGGCATAGACAAATCAAAGGCTTGATCGAAGCGAGCCGGTAAAATGATTACATACTATCATAGCGAATGAGTGGATGAGTTGAAAAGATCATATCTTCCTAATCGAGTTCGAGTCAACGTTACCGATTAACCGAATCGGACGTTCATTTACCGTGGAAAAAAAGTGCAATACAAGGAAACGAAAGGTTCCACAATGCCGTAGAGACCAAGCTTTCCCTGTGCCGTGCATCGAATGGGAGGGGGATTGGAGCCGGCGGAAAAAAGTCGAATTGCAGGTAATCCTGCAAACGTTTACATTAGGACTACATTCCGTGAACGGTATGTTGAACGAGATGACAAGGCTGAAAGTGAGGGAGTATCGATGAAAGCACAAGAAACCGTTCAGTCGGCAAAAGGAAGCGGGAGCCCCCCCATTTCCGTGAAATCCAAAACGAAGTGGGGGAGGATTTGGTCGGATGTTGTACGCGACAAGTATTTGTACGTGCTGGCCTTGCCGGGTCTGATCTTTTTTATCATTTTCAAATATATTCCGATTACGAATCTCGTGATTGCCTTCCAGGAGTATTCTCCATACTTTGGAGTGCTCGGAAGCCCTTGGGTAGGATTCGAGCATTTCACTCGGTTCTTCTCCAACGATGATTTCTGGATGCTGCTGCGCAATACGCTGGCGATCAGCTTTCTGAGCTTGATTTTCTTTTTCCCGGCACCGATCATTTTAGCTTTGATGCTGAATGAAGTGCGAAATTCCTTCTATAAGAGGACCATTCAATCCCTGGTGTATATCCCCCATTTTTTATCCTGGGTATTGATCTATGGCCTTACGTACCTCATGTTCTCGCAATCGGAGGGCTTGTTTAATAAGTGGCTCATCTCGATGGATTGGGAGACGATCGATATTCTCTCCAACCCCAACTACTTCTGGGGGATGCTGACGGGACAATCCATCTGGAAGGAAGTCGGGTGGGGAACCATCATCTTTCTCGCGGCCATCGCCGGAGTGGACCCGCAGTTATATGAAGCAGCCGTCATGGACGGCGCGGGCCGTATGAGACGGATGTGGCATATTACCCTGCCCGCGATGCGCAACGTGATCCTGATTCTGTTGATCCTCCGTCTGGGAACGATTCTGGATACGGGGTTCGAACAGATATATCTGATGATGAATGCACCTGTTACCAATGTAGCTGAAGTGTTCGATACCTATGTATACCGGGTGGGGATTCGGCAGGGAGAGTTCAGTTACAGTACGGCTATCGGACTGTTCAAATCGATTGTCGGCGTCATTCTGGTGGTTACGGCCAACCGGTTGGCGAGGCGTTACGGTCAAGAAAGCTTGTACTAAAGGATGGGTGAAGACAAGGAGGAGTAAAGCATGCATGAGAAAGGATGGAAAACCAGGCTGTTCGGTCTTGTGAATAACGGACTGCTGCTGATCATCGGTTTGGCAACGATATTTCCGATTTATTATACCGTTATTTTGTCGTTTACCGATCCGGTGGAGTATTATCAACGCAGCCTGATATTATGGCCGCGGGTTTGGACGCTGGATGCTTATAAGCATTTACTCTCCAACGGATTGTTTGTCACCTCGATTTCCGTGAGCGTGTTCCTGGCTACGGTCGGCACGCTGCTCAGTCTGCTTGTTACCGGGGGCTTGGCTTATGCGGTGTCCCGCAAACGCCTGCGGTTTCGCAAGGCGATCATGATTATGATCCTAATTACCTTTCTCTTTACGCCGGGATTGGTGCCGCTGTATTTGGTGGTTCGTAATGTGGGACTCATTGACAGCATCTGGTCGCTTATCCTGCCCAGCTTGACCAGCGCATGGTATGTGCTGCTCATGAAGGGATTCTTCGACAGCATTCCGGAAAGTCTGGAGGAAGCTGCGATGATTGATGGTTCGAATGATATCGGCGTATTCTGGAGAATTATTCTGCCATTGTCGCTGCCGGCGCTGGTCGCTTTCGGATTGTTCTTTGCGGTCGGTTATTGGAATACGTATTTCAACGCACTGATGTTTATTAACGACCAGAAGATGTGGCCGCTGCAAGTATTGCTGCAAAATATGCTTGTGGATCCAACGACGATGGGATCCGGGAGCGGCGGCGGATTCGCCTTCCAAGTGAATCGTCCCGTTCCAACGGAAACGTTGAAGATGGCGGCGGTCGTTATTGCAACCGTGCCGATCATGTTAGTGTATCCATTCCTGCAGAAGCACTTCGCCAAAGGAGCGATGGTAGGCTCTGTCAAGGAATGAATCGATATACGGTTTATCCGACATCATGATCAGTCAGGAGAGAGGTATCATTATAAGGGAGGTCTAATGATGAAAAGAATGGAAACCAAGCCGGGCAAGGCGCTTTTGAAAATGTCGGGGGTGCTGCTCTTGGCAAGCTCGCTCTTGCTTAGCGCATGCGGCAGCCGTGACGGAAGTGCACCGAGCGACAACGGAGGCGGAACAGACAGCAGTGAACCTACAAGCATTACGATACAGACCCTGAATTATGCCACCGAATTCATAGACAACACCAATGCACTATGGAAAGAGCTCGAGAAACGCACCAATACCAAGCTGAATATTACGTGGCTGTCGCCGTCCACGGCCGAAGAGAAGATCAATGTCATGCTTGCATCCGGCGATCTTCCAGAGGTTACTTTCGTGGAGACGCTGCAGAACCCGCAGCTGCAGAAAATGCTGAAGCAGGGGGTTTTCTGGGACCTGACACCGTTCCTTAAAGACTATCCGAATTTGAACCGCGAAGAATTGAAGGAAATGTGGGAAATCACCAAGGTGGATGGCAAGAACATCGTCATTCCTCGTTATTATCCTAGCTATGGCGGCGGAGTGTTCCCGATGATCCGCAAGGACTGGCTGGATGCCCTTCAGCTGGAAACGCCCAAAACGCTGGATGAGTTCCATAACGTGTTAAAGGCGTTTAAGGAAAAGGACCCGAATGGTAATGGACAGGCCGATGAGATTCCATATGCCGCAAATCCGGGGGCTCTCGCCTATATTTATAATATATTTAATGAAACGCAAGGGTCTTGGAAGCTTCAACCCGATAATACCCTGACTCCGATTATGACGTCGGACGAGTCTAGGGAGGCCATGTTGTGGATCAAAAAGGCATATGATGAGGGCTTGTTCCCCAAAGACTTCGCTATCATGAAGTTCTCGCAGGTAATGGATACGATGCGAAGCGCCAAGGCAGGGGTAGGGGGCATGTCCATGAACCATGCCTGGGTGACCGGCGAAGCCGTGAAGGGCGTTGATCCCAAGGCGGATCTCATGCCGCTTGCTTACTTGGAGAATGCAAACGGGGTGAAGTATACGCCTTCAGGATCGCCTTATTATGGAGTATACCTGATTCCGAAGAAAGTGCCGGAGGCGAAAGTGAAGAAAATCCTCGAGTTTTTCGACTATGGTTATAGTCAGGAAGGCAATGAAATGTTGACCTACGGAATCGAAGGTGTCCATTACAATGTGGAGAACGGGAAGAAGGTTGCTACGCCGCAGGCTGCCGTTGATAAGACGGGTGACGGCAACTTGAACAATATGATTCACCTCGTCAGCGACGATATGGCTATCAGCGCGGTAGGGATGCCGGATGAAGTATATGAGCGGAACGTAGAGATCGTCACAGAGCGTAAGACGGTCAAGGTTCCGAACCCTTCGGGAGAGCTGTATTCGGAAGCCTACAATAAATACTACCCCGAGCTTTCCAAGAAAGTGGATGATATGCGGGTCATGGTCATCACGGGCAAAGAACCGGTTGAATCGTACGATAAACTGATCGAAACAATCAAGAGTGATCCGAAGATGAAGGAAATTACAGACGAGATGTCAAAGGCATATCAGGAGAAATATGTTAAATAAGTACGTTAATTAAGTACGTTAAATAATGGAACCAAAGAACCACAATGCTGCGGTTGGCATTGTGGTTTTTTGGCGTGAATAACAGAAATAAGCCCCTCCATGTCATATTTCTGATGTCTAATATTGAACATCCTATAATTTTACATTAAAGCATAAAATATTACATGAGGGGAGGATATAAAGTCATGGAAACGAAGGAAGGCATAAAGTTTAGTATCGAGCAAGAACGGCATAAGCTTCATAAGATGAAGCAGCGGTATCGTGATTTTAATCATCCTAAAGTCCTCAGACAATCGATCGTGCTTGATGAGTTGATTAATCAATATAACCGATTTCTTCTTAAAGAGAACAAGCCGATTGCCTAAGCAACCGACTTGAACTGCATGAAGATTCTTTTTTATAGACGGTAAAGTCTCGCGGCGTTCTCATATAAAATCCTGCGGGCTTCAAGTATGGACAGCCCCTTAAGCTCAGCCCATGCCGAAGCCACAGAAGCCGTCAACCGAGGATGGGTCATTTGTCCGGTGAATGGACCTTCGAACGGCCAAGGTCCATCGGTTTCGGTCATGACGAGATGATCCGGATACCTACTTGCCATAGCACGAATTTCTTCCTCATAGAGGATGTCGGGCGTAAAGGAAATATAGTATCCATTATTTTCCATCCGATGTAAGGTGTCACGGGAGCCCTTAGACCAATGAAAATGGGCACGAGTGATGCCGTATTTTTCGAGCAAATCACATGCGATATCCGCATCTTCATATACAGCGTGCAGATTCACCGGTTTATGATGCTTCTTAGCAAAAGCTATAAATTGCTCCAACAGATAGGCGTAAGGGCGGTTATCCCAGGGTCGGCCTTCCGATTCAGCCTCCAGCCTGGCGTAATAGGGGAGACCCACCTCTCCTACGGCAACCATCTCATCGGCATGCTCTGCCATCCAATCCAGCAGCTCTTCGGTTTCGTCAGAGGAAGGGAGGGGCTGCTCCGGATGATAACCGAAAGCCGGCCGCACCATCGGTCCGTACTGCCGGGCCAGCTCCAGGTTTCGCTTGCAGGAAACCAGATGCATGGAGACAGAGATGACGGATTGAACCTCATGATGGCGGATATCCGCGAGAATCGCTTGTTGATCGGATAACGCATAACTGTCTAGATGAATATGAGTGTCGATCAGGGGGGAATTCGCTTCACTCTGCATGAATGATTTCATCGTTACATCACCTCGCTTGTAAGCTTCCACGAAGCGCTTTGCCCATCATGGATGTATGTATTGCGCTGGCCTTCATCGGTCAGCGCTTGTGCTGTTCTTCCCGCATGATGGCGGAAATTTCGGTTTTTAATGCGATGAAGGACGGATCCATCAGGATGTTTTCGGGACGCGGACGGGAGAAAGGGACTTCTACCCGTTTCAAGATGGTTCCGGGCCGTGCTGACAGGATATAGATGCTGTCCGAGAGGAGCAGCGCCTCCTCGATATGGTGGGTAATCATCAGCACCGAACGGCGCGTATCCTCCCAGATATCGAGCAGCCAGCGCTGCATATCACTGCGCGTTAACGCATCCAATGCACTGAACGGTTCGTCCAGGCACATAACTTCCTGCGGACTCATCAGTGCGCGCAGAAAAGCTGCCCGCTGCTGCATTCCTCCAGAGAGGGTGTGCGGATATGCCTTTTCGAAGCCGCTGAGTCCGGCACGTTCCATCCAGCTGCGGGCATGTTCCCTGGCAGTGGCTTTCGAGGTGCCTCGCAGCTCTTCGGGAAGGAGCACATTGTCCTCCACCGTACGCCAAGGGAACAGGGCCGGCTGTTGAGGCATATAGGCGATGCGGCCTTTTTCCCCGGTCACGTCCTTACCATCCATGAGGACAGAGCCCGCATCCGGAGCTGTTAACCCCCCAATGATATGGAAGAGGGTGCTCTTTCCGCTGCCTGAAGGACCGATCAAGGAGACGAATTCCCCGGGCTGTACTTGAAGCGAAAGGCCATCCAGCACATGCACTTCGCTGCGCCGGTCGCGGAAGGTTTTTCGAAGGCTGCGAACCTCGAGGGCAGGTGAGGTTGAGACCGGCGCAGCCGACGGGTCAGCTCCGTCCTGGACCGTCAGGGGTACTTGATGTGTCATATCGACAAATGGCCTCCTATCATATAAGATTCGAAACATCTATTCACGGGGACTCAACCTTTTCGATTCCAGCGGATGAGCCGCTTCTCCAGCAAAGTGATCAGCAGCACCATCAGCAGGCTGAGCAGGACGATGACCAGGATGGCAACAAACACCCGATCCGTGCGGTAGCCGGATTTTTGCAGCATCATGTAGTAGCCGATTCCCCGGTCCGAGCCGATCCATTCCCCGATAACCGCACCCATGACCGAATAGGTAGCCGCAATTCGAATCCCGGAGAAGATGGAGGGAAGGGCATGTGGCAGCTCCAGCTTGCTGAAAATTTGCCATGAGGTAGCCCCCGCCATCTGCATGTAATTCATCATGGTTCGGTCAGTACGGGTCAGTCCGTCCAGGGCCGCAACAGCGACGGGGAAGAAGCAGACCAGCGTAATCACGATAACCTTGGGCAGCATGCCGAAGCCGAACCAAATCATGAGAAGCGGGGCTAGGGCGATTGTCGGCACATTCTGGCTAAGAATAAGAAGCGGATAAAGAGCGGTTTTGAGAAAAGGCACCATGTGCAGTGCCAGCGAGATGACTAGACCGATCGCCGTACCGATCATAAATCCGACCAGGGTTAATTGCAGGGTAGCCGCTGTATGCTGGAAGAGACCGGAAGCTCCGGTAACGGCCTCATGCCCGATGGCCGTCGGCGCAGGCAGAATAAAAGGTTCAATGTCGAATATGGATACTGCGGCCTGCCATACCACCAAAAAGAAGAGGACCGCCACAACGGGCGGCCAAACCGAACTCCACCAGCTTCTCATGGACGGTATTTCTCAGTCAGCTTATCCATGCTGATGCCGCTGGGGTGATGGGCGATTTTGACTTGGGATATGATGCTGAGACTTCCCGCATTCACCAGCGCTTCATGCATGCGCTCCACGATTTTGAGCAGCTCGGCGAGCTCACCTTCCATGGTCGTTTCGAGTGCATGAACCTCGTATTTCACGCCTGATTCCTGAATGACCTTAATCGCTTCATCTACATAAGGGATGCTGTCGGCCCCGTTTGGCGTTCTCGGTATCACTTGAATGCTCAAAAGTGTATTCGCCATGTAAACTCATCCTTTCGTGCAAGCTATATTGTAATGGAAGAGAGAGGGGCAGCCTGCCGTAAATGCCGTCTCTCTTCTTTTTAAATAGAAATAACCTTATGGCTGCTCCGGTAAAAAATCATTGGTGAATGCGCGGTCCGCATCAAGTTCCTTCTCCAGCAGCTTGCGCTCAAACATCCAGTCGGCATATCCTGACCATACTTCGGCTTTCTGCTCGCCCCAGCGGGATGCATCATCCTGATAACGGGGGCTCAGCCATTTCTGGCTGGCGAGAACCAGTTCGGCATCCAAGTCAGGAACCGCCTTCGTAAGCAGAGCTGCCGCATCTTCAGGATGTTGAATCGCATAGTCGTATCCTTTTGAAGTCGCCCGCATGAACGCTTTGATAAGCTCAGGGTCCTCCTGGATCAGCTTCTCGTTCGTCACGATTACCGGTGTGTAATAATCAAGCTGCTCGGAGTAGTCCTTCACATAAATCATGTCAAGCGGTTCATTGCGAAGCTCGGCTTCAATCCCCGTCCAAGCATAGAAGATCCAGGCAAAATCAATGTCGCGTTTGACGGCCGTAAAATAATCGGCATCGCCCATATTGACCATATTCACCTTGCTGACATCGGCGCCATCGATCTCCATGATGGATTTCATGACGGCTTCCTCCACAGGTGAGCCCCAGCCGCCATAGGATTTTCCTTCAAAATCGCCTGCCTTCACGATGCCTTTGTCCTTGGGGGCGGCAAAGCCGGACGTATTATGCTGAATGATCGCTGCAATGGAAACGAGCGGCAATCCTTGGGTTCTGGCCAGTGTTACGCCTTCCTGATAACTGATGCCAAACGGCACTTTTCCGGATGCGACCAGCGTATCCGTTCCGCCTGCTCCCGGCTGGACGATCTGGACATTAAGCCCTTCTTCCTCATAATACCCAAGCTCCTTCGCTGCATACAGGCCGGTGTGATTCGTATTGGCGGACCAATCGAGCATCAGCTGCACGTCACGGAGTTTCCCGGAAGTCTGACTGCCTTCGCCTTCGGCACCTGTCTTCTTGTTCTGTTCGCTTGTACCGCATCCGGACGCGACCATAAGCAGGACGCAAGCGAGAAGCAGCGGAATCCATCTTCCCTTCTTCATCGTTTCTTCTCTCCTTTAAGTTCTCTTTCTATTACCTCGCAACTCCACACAAAAAACGCCCTGATGATATCAGGACGCATGACGGCGTAAGTGTATACCACGGCAAATAAATAGCTGCCGCAAACATGGGCTTCCTACGCTGGCATTACCCAGATCAGGTGTAAGGGTCAGTATCATATCGGATACACTCTCAGCCGGCCATATCCCAGCTCCCCCGGTATTTATGAAGTTTCGATCATTACATCCGCTATTATAGTCCTAACACACCAGACCTGTCTAGTTCGAAGAGGTACGAACGGGGCAGGTCTTTGCTTAGAATACTTATGCAATGGGAAACATTAATTGATCCTATGAACCTTTCACGAGATAAAGTATTTGAAAAAGGCTGCTACGTGGAGGTTAGCGCTGGAAGAACTCAATCCATTCCCCTTCGGGACCATGTACGAAGAAATAACGGAAACCATTCGGGAGCGTCACGATTTCCTCGTCCAAGTGAGGAACGTCAAGTCCTTGAACCCGGGCATATTCCTCTTCAATGTTATCCGTGCTGACGGCGAAATGATGAACGGTGCCCTCCGCTGGCAGCGTGTCGCTGTATCCCTGAATAAGCTCGACTTCCGTCTCGTTGCTGCCGTTAAACCCGAGGAACGCCAGCTGGATGACGCCATTCGTATGGGTCAGGCGATTCTTTAGTTCTAGTCCGACTACGGATGTATAGAAGGCGATTGTAGCTTCTAGGTCCCGGACAACAATACCGACATGATCTAAGCGTTTCTGTGACATGGTTCAACACCCTTTCCGATCTATATGAGATATGACTGAAATGTTATCACATAATCCCTATACGTCAAGTGGGAGTTGTGTTCATGCAGGGGCTGATAAAGATGATTTTTCTTTCATTTCCTCATCTTTACTTTTGAGTGGGTAAAAAGTATCATGAGAAATAGAAAGATTAATTCAAAAGACCTAACATATGAAAGTGATCCAGCTTACCTTTTGGCCGAGGAGGAATGCTTATGAGTCCAACTCCAGCAGATCATCTGTGGATTCGACTCGCCATGATATATGCATTCATTCAGATCATGATTGCTCTGTGGATGCCTGAGGCTTTATCGCTTCAGCGTGTTCTAGTCATTATTCCTCCTGCAGCCGCCTCCGTTTATTTAATGCGGATTAGTCGGCGTTATGAGGTTCATCTTCGCAGATTTTGGCTTATTGTGAGTCTCGGATTAATGGGGGATGCAGCGGCACGAATCATTCACGCTTGTTATGTTTGGTTTGGAAAAGAGAGCGCTTTCTCTCCGATCCTAACCCACTTATTCTGGGGACTTGAACTCATTTTGTTCGCAAGTTCTCTCATTTATTTATTCCGGCATGTTCAAGGATCGTTTCGGGGACTCCGGTTTATGCTGGATATCGTGATTGTTGGCATAGCCGTCATGACAGTAGGGTGGGAATATTTCATCAAGCCTGAGCTTCAGGGGCTGGCCCATGAGGCAGTATGGGGAAACCTTTGGGTGGACATGCTGTATCCCCTGTGCGCAATAGTACTTATTTTTTTTACGCTGGTATTGTATTTTAATACCGGACTGTTAGGGAAAAGGGCGGCCATTCTGTTATGTCTTGGCGGAAGCGCTTATATTGCCGGAGATGTCCTGTACATCTATCTCGTTGATCTGATGGGTATCGAGGTTCGTTCCTATCTGTATCCACTCTATACGATATCGGTATTAATCATTAGTTTCGCAGGTGCGCAGTCCGCTCCTAATTCCCGTAAACCATCCGTTGGCGAGCGGGAGCCGCGTTCAGTCGGAAGCCTGATCGTAAGGTACCTGCTTCCCTACAGCGTGCTTGGCGGGATGTTTGCCCTTATGGCGCAGCGGTTTGGAGGGTGGACTGGACTGTTTACCGGCCTTTCCCTGTGCGTGATCCTGATTCTGTTCAGGCAGATTTTAATCCAGTTCGAGAACGATCGCTTGTTTGACCGACTGCATGAGAGTCTGATGCAGAGTGAAGCCCTGGCACATCGTGATGATCTGACGGGGCTGTATAATCGCCGTTATTTTAATGCAAGGCTGGCGAGCTCGCTGAAGGAGGCGGACCGCGCAGGTTCCCGTGTAGGCTTATTGTATATGGATATGAATCGTTTCAAACGAGTCAATGACCGATACGGCCACCGTACCGGCGATTTGTTGATACGAAAGGTTGCAGATCGGCTTCAATCTCTTGAATCCAAGGGAGTTTTGGTTTCTCGTTTAGGAGGAGACGAATTCACCGTTATGATCCATCCGGCTGGTGAGGATCAGGAGCTGATCTGGATGGCGGAGGAGATTTGGACGTTGCTTAGCGAGCCGTATGAATTGGAAGGGCATGAAGTCCGAACCACGCCGAGTATCGGCATTGCAGTTTATCCGGATCATGCCAGAAATGATCAGGAGCTGATTGGCCGCGCCGATGCCGCGATGTATGCGGCGAAGGAACGGAACGCCCCTTGGCATTTTGATGTGGAGCGGACGATGCTGCTGCAGCTTTTGGATCAAAAGGTTGAGTAGATCAAGCATGACCATCGTATTGACAATACGTTGTTAAAAGCAATATAAGTCGATTTTTGTAGAATTTGGTGTAATCATTGTACGAATCTTGCGCATTTCTCTTAAAATAGGTCATAACTTCGATATAAAATCCATAAAATGCAAAGAAATCATATTCAAAATGCCGATAAGAAGCATAGTGAGAGCTAGCTTGCCAAGGAGGACGAACATGATTTGCGACAATTGCAGCACCTTTGAACCGATTGAGGACCAGGGGACCATTCATATGAAGCCTGCAAGTGGAGAGCTTATTCAGTTGCTGGCAGTGAACGGCTACGCGGTACAAGAGAACAATGAGGGTTGTGCTGTAAACTACAAGGTACGTGCGGACCTGATCTCCATGATGAAGTGTCTGCAGCCCCTTCCGCTGAAGATTCGTCAAGAGCTGTCCTTCTGTGTTACCGGTGGAGAAGCTCCGCAAATCCGGCATTCGTGGACCCCTATGCAGAAGTTCGAACTGCAGATGGAGCATTACGATATGGTAAGTATCATTTTACATAAGCAGTTTACGAGCTTTATGCAGCCCATCGTGGATTCATCCGAGCAGATCGTTGCCTACGAATTTCTCCTTCGTCCGGTAGAGTGGGGAGTCAGGTTCCAGCCGTATGAGCTGTTTGAGACAGCCCGTAAAACCGGATTGCATGCATTCCTGGACCGGGCGGCACGAACCAGTGCCATTGAGACCAGTGCCGAGTGGCTTCCTATCGGCGTGAAGCGATTCGTGAACTTCCTGCCATCCTCTATATATGATGCGCAGATGTGTCTAAGCCACACCTTTCATACCATAGACAGGCTCCATCTGGATCCGAGGGATTTCGTATTTGAGGTTGTGGAAACCGAGAAGATTGATGATGTCGAGCATTTGCAATCGATTTTCGAGGTGTATCGCAGTCATGGAATCTCGGTAGCCATGGATGACGTCGGTGCAGGTTATTCTACATTGGAGCAGATGATTAAGCTTAAGCCGGATTATGTAAAGATCGACCGGAGTCTGATCGACCATTGCGATCGTAACCCCGCGCAGCAGGAGCAGCTCAAAATGATCACGAACAAGGCTCATGATTTTGGGGCCATGGTGCTGGCTGAAGGCATTGAGAGACGGGAGGAGTTTCATTTTTGCCGAGATATCGGGATTGAGCTCTCGCAGGGGTATTTGTTTGGGAAGCCATCTGAACGGCCTCCGCGTGATCCTCATTCTCAACTCATTTATTCATAGCATACATAATCGGTATTTCCCCCGCCATCGGGATGCGGAGCTTTGCATCTGATTGTCACAGCCTTTGGCTGAGTTCAGACAATATAGATGCTTGGCGTGGATGAAAACGGGCCCTTTAAGAAGGAGCAATGCTGCCTGAAGGAGCCCGTTTTCTGTAAAAACAAGAGCCCTGGAATGTTCTCCAGGGCTCTTGTTTTTATATAACTCGGTAGTTTTTATTAGACGTATGCCTGTTATCTTGCGGCTTGGACCTCTCCAAATCCGTCGATGCTGTACTCCTTACCATTCACGTTCAGGACAGCCGGCGTATCCGTTTCGTTGACGATGATGGTTTCCTTGCCTTTGACGTTGACCTTCAGGCGGGAACCGCGGAACATCACCTTGAAGGAGAAGGAAGACCAGTGACCTGGAATGAATGGATTCAAATGCAATACGCCGTCCTTCACGCGCAAGCCGCCGAAGCCATGCACAACGGACATCCAGGTTCCCGCCATACTGGTTGTATGACAGCCGTCCTCGGTATCGTTGTTGTAGTTGTCCAGATCCAGGCGAGCTGTACGAAGGTACATCTCGTACGCCTTCTCCTGGTACCCAAGCTCGCACGCGAGAATGGAGTGTACGCAAGGCGAGAGAGAGGACTCATGCACCGTGAACGGTTCATAGAAGTCGAAGTTGCGTTTTTTCGTAGCCAAGTCGTACTGGTCGCCAAGGAAGAACAATCCTTGCAGCACGTCAGCCTGCTTAATGTACACCGAGCGCAGAATGCGGTCCCAGGACCAGTTCTGATTCAGGGGCAGGTGGGCTGGATCCAATTCTTTCACAGGGACAAGCTCCTTGTTGAGGAATCCGTCCTGCTGCAGGAATACGCCGAGCTCCTCATTGACCGGGTAGTACATTTTGCTGATGATATCCTGCCATTTGGTCGTTTCGACATCCTGCAGCCCCAGCTTCGCCGTAAGCTCGGCATAGCGGGAATTCTCGTTCTCTTTCAAATATTCGAGCACGTCAAGCGTGTATTCCATCGTCCAGCTGGCAATGCGGTTAGTATACCAGTTGTTGTTGACGTTGTTCTCGTACTCGTTCGGACCGGTGACCCCGAGCATCATATACTGATCCTTCGCCGGCACGTAATTCACGCGCTCTTCCCAGAAGCGGGAAATTTCGACGAGCACTTCCAGGCCGTATTGGCCGAGGTAAGAGAAGTCCCCGGTATAGTTTACATAGTTATAGATGGCATAGGCAATCGCGCCGTTACGATGGATTTCTTCAAACGTAATTTCCCACTCGTTATGGCACTCCTCGCCGTTCATCGTCACCATAGGATAGAGGGCGCCTTTGGTAAAGCCGAGCTTCTTGGCGTTTTCCTTCGCTTTTTCCAGGTGTTTATAACGATAGATCAGCAGGTTGCGCGAAATGCTGGCGTCCGCGGTGCTCAGGTAGAACGGCAGGCAATAAGCCTCGGTATCCCAGTAGGTGCTGCCGCCGTATTTTTCCCCGGTGAAGCCCTTCGGCCCGATGTTCAGACGGTCGTCTTCGCCGCTGTAGGTTTGGTTCAGCTGGAAGATGTTGAAGCGGATCGCTTGCTGGGCCGCCACATCCCCTTCAATGACGATATCGCTTTCCTTCCATTTGTCGCCCCACGCATCCGCCTGCTCCTTCAGCAGCATCTCAAATCCGGTTTCGACCGCCGGCTCCAGCACAGCACGTGCAGCATCCACCAATTCGCCGAATCCATGATTGCGGGATGTGACGTTGGCTACATATTTATAGATGGTGATGGCTTCACCTTCGGACACGGATACATTTACGCGGTTGGCCGCATACTTCTCTTTTTCCACCAGTTCGGCCTGAAGATCCAGCTTCGCGCCGTTCTTAAGAATGCTATATGACATGACGGAGGTCACATGAAAATCGAGTTTCTTGGTCTTTACGGTCAATGCGGCCGAGCCTTGCGCAGCTTCCTTGAATACCTCCAGCCAGAACTTCTCGTCATAGTTGGAGTCTTTGTTCTTCACATCGCCATCGAGATAAGGCGTGACCGTAAGCTCTCCAGCAAAATTAAGCGGAGTTACGGCATATCGAATGGCGCCGATCTCGTGGCGAACAATGCTGACAAAACGGACAGCTTCAACCTTGAGCTCCTTGCCGTTTTCCATGACGGCGATAAAGCTGCGGGAGAGGAAGCCTTCTTTCATATTCAGCTCGCGCACAAAATCCTTCACCGTGCATTTGGCCAGATCAAGCGGCGTCCCGTCGATTTCAATGCCGATGCCAATCCAGTTGGTGCTGTTCAGCACTTTGGCAAAATATTCGGGATAACCGTTCTTCCACCAGCCTACACGGGTTTTATCCGGATAATACACGCCGGCCATATAACTGCCTTGCAGGGAGGAACCGCTGTAGGATTCCTCGAAGTTGGCGCGCTGGCCCATAAATCCGTTACCGATACTGAAGATACTCTCCGAGATCTCATGCGTGTGAGGATCAAAGCCCTCCTCAATAATTGACCATTCATCAAGCTTTAAATATTGTTTCACAATCATCGGCTCCTTTGTTTTTAGGAAAAATGGTTGCAGATCTATATGGGATGAAACTACCGGATGCCGTAAGCATGTGTCGCAATTCGCTTACAACTCCAGCAGACGATCCACCGTAAATCCTTCCAGGGAGGGAAGAACGATGTTGGCGCGCCCCAAGGTTTCAGGCGATCCGATGCCGACGCTCCGCATTCCCGCGCGGATGGCGGCTTCGATGCCGGCCTCTGCATCCTCGAATACGACGCAGTCGTCAGGCCGGGCGCCAAGCTCTCGGGCTCCCAGCGTAAATACCTCGGGATCCGGTTTCGCTTGGGCAGTCTTCGTTCCATCGATGATAGCGTCGAAGTAGGGAGTCAGGCCGGTATTGTTGAGGATCAGCATCGCGTTCTTGCTGGCGGAGCCCAGCGCAACCTTGATGCCGCGGTCCTTCAGCGCTTGGATAAATTCGCGGGCTCCAGGCAAAATCTCGGATTCGTCCATGTTGGAAATATACTCGACATACCAAGCATTCTTCTTCTCGGCTAGCGCCAGCTTCGCGTCTTCATCGAGCGTGATTCCGCCAACCTCAAGCAGAATATCGAGGGAAGCCATGCGGCTTACCCCCTTCAGGCGTTCATTGTCCTGCTCCGTAAATTCAAAGCCCAGCTCTCCGGCAAGACGCTTCCAGGCAATGTAGTGATACTTGGCGGTATCCACCAGCACGCCGTCAAGATCAAATAAACAAGCGGTTAGGTTTGACATGATCATCCTCCTTAATGAATTAGTGCAAACGTTTGAACCAAGCTGCAAAAATAAAGGAAGCACCACGATGCTTCTTTATTTTGATAATACTTCGTGTATTCCGCCATGCTTATCCAAACCTTATGATTTCGGCAGCGAAAACATCGAGGATTCGCGGATCATCAACCGGTGCGGAATGATATAGCGGTGCGGTAGTATCGTGTTGTCATCGTTACGAATGGTCTGGATCAGCGCTTGCGAAGCGGTGTAACCCAGGTTGTAAATACCGATGTCCACACTGCTCAGCGGCGGGGTCGATAGTTCGGTCAATGAGATGTTATTGAAACTGATAATGGACACATCTTCGGGAACCTTATACCCCAGCTCGTGCAGTCCTCTCAGCACGCCGAAGGATACAATATCGTCAACAATAACAAGCGCCGTCGGACGTTCAGGCAAGTTCATGAAAAAGGACATGGCGCGATAGCCGCTCTCCTGAAGGAACTCGCCTTCGACAATCCATTCTTTTCTCATCTCCAGACCGGCATCGGCAAGCGCTTTGCCATAGCCTTTCATCCTGTCCTGAGAGACGATCAGGTTAGGCGGGCCGCTGACAAAGCCGATCCGTTGATGTCCAAGGGAGATCAGATGCTTGGTTGCATCATAGGCAGCCTGCACATTATCGGTATCGACGGATAACAGATCCGGGTATTTCTCGCTCCGGCCGACAAGCACGAACGGATAGTTGTTGGACTTGAGAAAATCGACAACCTGATCGTCCTGCCTGGAGTACAGCAAAATGGCGCCGTCGACGCGGCGACCGTTAAGCAGCCGGGATACGGCCTCGACTTCTTCCTTCTCGTTGCCGCCCGAACTGAGAACGACGTCGTATCCGGAGCGGTTCGCTTGGGTGACGATCCCGCGGATCAGTTCCATGAAGAATAAGTTGAGGAACAATTCTTCCGCAGGTTTCGGCAGAATCACGCATATGCTTTCCGTCGTTTTGGAAACCAGGCTCTTGGCCATAATATTGGGATGGTAGCCCATTTCCTCCATGATCTCTTTCACTTTCCGCGAGGTTTCGCGGCTGATCCTAGGATGATTGGAAAGCACCCGTGAGACGGTGGAGGGGGATACGCCCGCTCGTTTTGCGACATCTTTAATCGTTACAGACATAATAGGACCTCCAGTGGAACCGTTTGCGTTTTTTTGAAAATAAGAAAGCGACTACTGGAGTTCTCTCTAATTTCAGAAGAGTAACTTCCGCTAATCGCGGACCGTTCTTCTTTATTTAATTGTGGGTCTGTCAGGCCCTGTGTATACATGATACCTATTGATTTAAAGCCATATTGATCCGGTTTGTTAAACGGTTTCACACTGCTATATTAACGTTAATCGATAGGCTTGTAAATACGTATCCAAGTCAGTCCAGCGCAAATATTTCACAAATACATCAAAAAAGAAGAAAGGATTAGAAAATGGGAGAAAGTGCGGTATTATAGTCAGAAAAACCCGGAAAACAACTTAAAACGGCGTTGTGCAAACGATTTAACAAAACCAAGAAGTAAGTTATGATATGGATGGATAAAAACGAGTCGTCATCTACGAAAGAAGATGAATTTTAAGTTGGACCACGAAATGTAACCGTTTTACTGGAAAAAAAATCATGAAATTGAATACAAACGTTTGCGCTATTCTAAGATTGTTGTAGGGACCCTTTTGAATAGAGAAGTGCAGCAACTGGATGAATTTCAGCTGCCGCAATGAACAGGAGGTAAACAACGTGATGCGTTCTACTTGGGGAAAATGCAGGGCTCTGCCTATATGGCTCGCTGTCTTTGCGCTTACGGGAAGTCTGCTGGCAGGCTGCAGCGGCACAGCGGCTCCATCGCAAGAGGAGGCTAAGCCGCCGGCAGCCCCGGAAACAAAACAGCCGGATCCGAAAGCGCCCGAAGCAATGGAGACAGCGGAGGTGGATGAGCAGCCCTCCGACGTCTATTATGAGATCTTTGTACGCTCATTCTATGATTCCGATGGGGATGGGATCGGTGACTTACAAGGCGTCATTGAGAAGCTGGATTATCTGAATGACGGAAATCCGGAGACTTCAGAGGATCTTGGCGTGACGGGGATTTGGCTGATGCCGATTAATCCTTCGCCGAGCTATCACGGCTATGATGTGACCAACTATCGTTCCATCCACCCGGACTACGGAACCCTTGATGACTTTAAGACGCTGCTTGCCGAAGCGGATAAGCGCGGAATCAAGATTATTATGGATTTGGTAGTTAATCACACAAGCACGGAGCATGCCTGGTTTCAGCAGGCTGCAAAAGACAAGGCTTCGGCAACCCGCGATTGGTACATATGGGCCGAGGATCAAGGTAGGACTCCTTCAGGAGCCAGCGCCGCAGGCAGCGACTCGCCATGGCATGAGATCAATGGGGCCCATTACATGGGCACGTTCTGGGGCGGGATGCCAGACCTGAACTTCGATCACCCCAAGGTCCGCGAGGAGATGAAGGATATCGGGAAGTTCTGGCTGGAGCTCGGCGTCGACGGATTCCGGATCGATGCAGCCAAACATATTTATGAGGATCTGATGTCCGATAAAGGCGAAGCGACAACGGCTAAGAATACAGCATGGTGGCAGGAATTCCGCGCGAGCATGAATGAGGTGAATCCGGACGCTTATATTGTCGGGGAGATTTGGGATAATTCCGCTGCGGTCATTGCGCCGTATCTGGATAACGCGTTTGATTCCGGGTTCAACTTTAGCCTGGGCGAGAGCATCATCGGTGCCGCGATGAATGAAAAGGATAACAATCTGGCCTTCACCCTGGAGCGGATGTATGGTTTGTTCAGCCAAGTATCAGGCGGCAAGTTTACGGATGCCGCGTTCTTGACGAATCATGACATGAACCGTGTCATGTCGCAGCTGAAGGACGATAAGAACCACGCCAAGATGGCCGCCGGCATTCTGCTGACCATGCCGGGCAATCCGTTTATTTATTACGGAGAAGAGATCGGGATGAAGGGAGCGAAGCCGGACGAACAAATCCGCGAACCGATGATCTGGTCCAATACGGGCAGCGATAAGGGGCAGACAACCTGGGAGCCGCTTAAGCATAACCGCGGCGATCAGGTGCAGGGTGTGGAGCAGCAGGCGGGAGATCCGGATTCTCTGCTGTCCCGTTACCGCACGCTGATCCGCTGGCGGAATGATGTGCCTGCGCTGAACAGCGGAACGATTGAATCCTTTGCTTCCGGCAATGGGCAGGTGATGGCTTATATCCGCCGTTCCCAAGACAACAA
Organism: Paenibacillus sp. p3-SID867; assembly: GCF_025142895.1. Taxonomy (NCBI): domain Bacteria; kingdom Bacillati; phylum Bacillota; class Bacilli; order Caryophanales; family Paenibacillaceae; genus Paenibacillus; species Paenibacillus sp. p3-SID867. Next base: position 40,120 of record NZ_JAMBDM010000005.1, on the reverse strand, counting down.
AGCCCTTGTTGTCCATAACCTGTCAAGCGAAGAGCAGACGGTCGATTTGGCAGCAAAGAGCGGGGAATCACCATTCCAATCCTTGTCGAAAACAACGGATGATAGAGCGGCATTAGACGGCAAAGGCTTAACATTGCCTCCTTATACAACCGTCATATTAGAGTAGGCAGCTGCTTCTCTATTGAATGGAACACAAAAAGACCGCGAGCTCCCTTGGAAGGAGGGGTACTCTCGGTCTTTTTGCCGTTTAGGATGCCTTCGCATGAGCCTGGAAGGCCTAGATGTCTAGCCTTGAAACTGCCGTAAATATCTGGCTGTTAGGGAATGCGGGTTATTCAGCAGATCGGCCGGTTTGCCGGAGAACAGGACATTCCCGCCGTCATGTCCCGCGCCGGGTCCCATGTCAATAATCCAATCCGCTTGGCTGATGATATCCAGGTTATGCTCAATCACAATGACCGTGCTGTTCTGAGCGACAAGTCGGTTGATGATGGACATAAGCCGCTCACAGTCGGAAAGGTGAAGGCCAGTCGAAGGTTCATCGAGCACATAAATTTCACCTTGCTTATCAAGCTCTGCTGCCAGCTTTACCCGCTGCCGTTCCCCTCCCGATAGCGTGCTTAAGGGCTGGCCGAGCGTCAAGTAACCCAGTCCAACATGCTGTATGCGCTGAAGCGATGCCACGATACCCTGTTCCGTGAAATAATCCAGCGCTTCGTCGGTGGTCATGGCGAGCACGTCACTGATGTTTTTACCGCGAAGTTGATAGCCCAGAACGTCATCATGAAAGCGGCGGCCCCGGCAGGCTTCGCAAACCGTAACCAGGCTGTCCATAAAAGCCAGATCCATCGTAATCGTGCCGGAGCCGTTACACACCGGACAAGCCCCCTTGGCATTAAAGCTGAACAGGGATGGACTTACCCGATTCTCGTCGGCGAACAGCTTGCGGATGGCATCAAAAATGCCAGTAAACGTCGCGATATTGGAGCGGTTGGACGCCTGGATCATATCCTGGTTAATAATGATGGCCTCCGGATAAACGTCCGGCAGCACCTGGTTAATGAGCGTGCTTTTGCCTGACCCGGCAACGCCTGTTACCACGGTCAGCACCCCGGCCGGAATGCTCACGGATACCTGCTTCAGATTGTGAAGGGAGGCGTCTTTGATGCGCAGCCATCCGGCCGGCTCCCGGACCGCGGACTTTAAGCGGGCGCGTTGACTGAGATATTTACCTGTCAGGGTGTTGGCGTGCCGCAACCCTTCCGGGTCCCCCTCATACACGATCGTACCGCCGGCGCTGCCTGCTCGCGGCCCCATATCTACAATATGATCGGCAATCCGGATGACGTCCGGATCATGCTCCACGATGATGACTGTATTTCCCTTATCCCGAAGCTGTTGCAGCAGGCGGTTCATGTTATGCACATCGTGCGGATGCAGGCCAATGCTGGGCTCGTCAAAAATATACGTTAAATCCGTCAAGCTGCTCCCCAGCTGGCGCACCATTTTGATGCGCTGGGACTCGCCTCCGGACAGTGTTGCGGTTTCCCGGTCCATCGTCAGGTAACCGATCCCGACCAGAAGCAGCTGCTCCAGCCGAGTGATGCAGGTTCCCACGACGGTTGCTGCCGCAGGATCCTCGATCGTCTGCAAAAAAGCGATCAGCTCATTGACCTGCATCCGTGCACAGTCGGCGATGGATGTGCCGTTGATTTTGCAGGAGAGCACCTCCTGATTCAGTCTCCCGCCATGGCATAACGGGCAGGCAGTCTCAGCCACCACTTGATCAATAGCTTCCCTGTACGTCCTCGCATCCCGTGAATCCTTGCTCAGGAACGTCCGCTCCAACCGGGGAATAATGCCTTCATAATACGAGGTGGGCGGCCATTCCTCCGTTGGGTTGGGTGGTTTAAAACCGGTTTTGTACAGCAGCGTGTCCCATTCTTCCTCGGTGTAATCCTTCAGTTTCTTATCATTATCAAACAGGCCTGTGGCGACATAACGCTTCCAGCGGAACTCCCCCGGGCGGAACGTTGGGAACCGGATGGGGCCTTCGTTCAGCGATTTCTCCTTGTCGATCAAGTTCTCGATCCGAAAGCTGTTCACTTTGCCCAGTCCCTCACAATGGGGGCACATGCCTTGAGGGTTGTTAAAGGAAAAGACGTCCGAATATCCGACAAAGGGCCGGCCTATTCGGGAGAATAACAAGCGTAGCAAGGAATGGATATCGGTGATGGTTCCCACGGTTGAACGGGCATTGCCGCCGATTCTTTTCTGATTGACGACGATGGCCACCGACAGGTTTTCAACCGAATCCACCTCCGGCTGTCCGTAATGGGGGAGGCGATGGCGGATAAAGCTGGAATACGTCTCATTCAGCTGACGCTGGGATTCCGCGGCAATCGTATCGAAGACCATGGCGGATTTGCCGGAACCGGACACACCGGTGAACACCGTGATTTGTTTTTTGGGGATCGAGAGGCTCACGTTACGCAGGTTTTTGTTGCGGGCACCATTAACCTTGATGGCCTGTTCCATAGGGTTGCACATCATGAGGGCTCCTTTCTTGTATCGTTTTGACCTGGACACAGCAATAGCATATCTTATAAACATGACAATTATTGTCTAGTTATAACGTGTGAGGTGGGTATTATGTCAAAAGCGAAACAGCTTATGGATGTCATCATGTATGTCAATGCCAAAAGGAGCTTTACCGCTCAGGAAGTGGCCGATGAATTCGGCGTTTCCGTTCGCACGGCGCACCGGTATCTAACCGAGATCAGCGACATGGGCGTTCCCTTATATACGGAGCAAGGGCGGCACGGGGGATACCGTACATTGAAGAGCCGCGTTCTTCCGCCGATCCTGTTCGATGAAGATGAAGTGTTTGCTATATTTTTTGCTTTTCAAGCCTTGAAGCGTTATACCTCGTTGCCGTTTGAGCTGAATATCGGCTCTGCCTCCCGCAAGCTGCTGGCCGGATTTCCGAAGGATACCAAAATGATGATCAGCCGCCTGGAATCGGTGCTGACATTCTGGAGTCCAAGCAGAACCGCAGGGTCCCCTTATCTAAAAGACGTCATTGAAGCCGCTCTTCATCAGCGGGCTATACGGATCAGCTATCGTTCCAAATCGGGCACGAGAGACCGGGAAGTGCTGCCGATCGGCGTTTATGCCCAGGATGGTTTATGGTATATGCCCGCGGTGGAGCATGGGAAGGAAGGGGTGCGCCTGTTCCGCATGGACCGAATGGAATCCTTAGCACTGACCGATAACACCTATGAGGCGGACATTAGCATGCAAGAATGGCTCGAGGATTACCCCATTCGGGAGCCGGTTCGATTGTATGCAGAGCTGACTAGGGAAGGGGCGAGACAGTGCGAGAGCATTCCGTGGCTGGAGAACGAGGTAGCCATGCAAGATGAGCACCGGGGCATTGTGGATACAACCATCGATCGCAATGATCTTGAGTATGTCGCTCAAATCTTCCTGCGTCTGGGTACGGAAGCGAAAGTCATTGAACCTCCGGAGATCGTTAATATGCTGAGGGAAAAGGCAAGGCAGCTGAGCTTGCATTACGGATTGCCGGATTAGCGAATCAGATGCCTGCACGCCGGGTATCCCATGATACAATGACAAATGATGGATCAATGTATACCTACATAGATAAGGGAGTCTTTTTTTTGGCTTGAAGGATCTAAGGAGCTCCTTCTAAGGGGATATGATTATTTGCACGAGAAAGGAAGATGGATCATGAGCGCATGCATTCTATATATCGAGGATGACCGGGAGATCGGCGGATGGGTCAGTGAGTTTCTCAAGGACAAGGGGTATGAGGTGCGGTGGCTGCTCAGCGGAGAGAAGGCCGTAGGGGAAGCAGCTTCGTGTGCGGTCGTTGTTCTGGATGTTATGCTTCCAGGACTAGACGGCTTTACAGTCGGGCAGCGTCTCAAAAAGGCTTATCCCGGACTTCCCATCCTGATGCTGTCGGCTCGAACCTCCATTGACGATAAGCTGCAGGGGCTTGAGTTCGCCGATGATTACTTGACGAAGCCCTTCCACCCGGACGAGCTGGCTGCCCGTCTCGAGGTGCTTCTGCGTCGATCCGTCGTCAAATCCGCGGAGCCCATGAGAGTGAAGCACTTATCGGTATACGAAGCCGAGAATCGGATTGTGAACGAGGATACCGGCGAGGAGACGCTGCTGACCGGTAAACAGCATCAAATTTTCATGTACCTGCTCCAGCACCAGGGGCGTGTCATGACCAAGGAGCAAATATATGAGTCGGTCTGGGGAGAGTCATATATCGAAGGGGATAAGACGCTGATGGTCCATATCCGGTATCTGCGCGAGAAGCTGGAGCGGGATCCCGCCAACCCGGAGATTATTGAGACGGTCCGCGGGCTTGGTTATCGGGTGAGAGCATGAGATGGAGAAAGAAGCAGGGAAGGTTCCGCAATTCACTGACCAACCGGTATTTGCTGTTGATTTTGATGGCGATGATCTTCATGCCGATCATGTTTCCGTTAGCGTCGATTTTTTACTGGTTCGTGAACGATACCTTCTCGGACCGTCCGCCGACCCCTGCAGGAAAATATACCAGCGGTGCCGCGTTAGAGAGAATGTGGCACGAGGAAGCAGCCGGATTAAGCGGAGCTTCACCGGAGGCCATTAAGCAGAAGCTGAATTCGATACGGCAGGAGTATCCGGAGATCTCCATGTTCTGGGTGGATGGCGGCAATGAGACCAGGCTGCAGCTGCCGGTGCAGCCTAACCTGCCCGAGGTATGGAGCGCGCTCTATACCGTGCAATTTATGAAAAACTCCAGGGATAGCGACCCGTTCACTTCCGTGGCTTTTATCGGGGGAGAGGGATCGGGAGAAGGATTCATGGTCATGCAGCTGCCGAGAAAATACCTGAATGTCCAGCAGCCCATTGCGAGCGAAACGGCGCTGTACGGGGTGTTCACGGCATCGATGTCCGGCCTGTTCATTCTGGTCTCCTGGCTGTTCTTCGTGCGTATTCGCAAGCGGCTGCTGCGGCTTCGTACTGCTATGAAGTCGTCCCATACGGTGACGGGCATACCGCAGCCGGTTACGTTAACCAAGTATGACGAGATTGGGCAGCTGGAAGAGGGCTATAACGATATGGTCATCCAGTTGGAAGAGGGGCAACGCCGCCAGCGCGAGGAAGAAGAGCTGCGCAAATCCCTGATCGCCAATCTGTCTCATGATCTGAGAACCCCCCTGACGGTGATTCGAAGCCATATTTTCTCCATGGAACGGGAGCCGCTGAGCCCGAAGGGGAAAGAATCGCTGACACTCATTGAATCGAAAATCGCGGATTTAGGCGGTCTGATCGACAACCTGTTGTCCTACAACCTGCTCACCAGCGGCAGAGTGCAGCTGAGCATGGAGCCAACCGACGTTCTGCGAATCGTCAAGGAAAGCGCGGCGGCCTGGTATCCCGTGTGGGAGAAGGAGGGAATCGAACCCGATATCCAGGTGCGCGACGAGCCGCTCAGCTGGAACGTGGACGTGCTGTGGTTCAGACGACTTCTTGATAATCTGTTTCAAAATGTCGTCCGCCACGCCAAATCCGGGCAGTACATCGGAATACATACCGAGGAGAGAGAAGGGCTTGAGGGCGTGCTTGTCATTTCGGATCACGGACCTGGAATCGAAAGCGACTCCGGCAACAAGGGCACAGGTATCGGCCTGGCCATCGTGGATCACCTGACAAGGGAAATGGGGCTTGGATGCCATGTGGTAAGCTCGGATGAGGGAACGAGGATCAGCATCTGGAAGCGGTGAGGAATCAGGGAGTGCATGCTGGCGAAGAGCGAGATCGTTTCTAGCGGGAGTTATATGCAATTCAAGTAACCTACCTCAGTTACGAGCAGTAAGGCTAGTATGTGAAGGATTTAAACCATCCAAGTAGTTTTTAGAAAGTTATTTCGAACCGTCGGATATATGAGAAGGAACCGGAATTTGCCGGTTCCTTTTTTGGTTGCGGAATATACCTAAGCGTGCGTGTTCTGAGGCAATCTTGGAATGGCTGTCGACCCTATGTGATTTAAAAAGTGACGGGGTAGGCATTTTTGGTTTAAGGTACGATGATTGTACTCTCAAGTTTAAACGGTGAACTTCTACGTGTACACCAGCGGAGGGGACGGAATCGTTGCTGGAGAAGCGAAGCGGTCGCCTTTAAATCCGGGAAACCACCCTTGGGCAAATTCCAGTTTCCTGGATTTAACAGCGATCGGGAGAACGATCCGGCACCGGAGCGGCCTTAGCTGCGCGAAGCTACTCTAGCTCTTTTCACGAAGTCATTCCTATCTGCACGAAGCTCCAGCGACAGAGATCCACGAAAATTCCCACGATGGTGGCAGCCACTCCGAAACCGTTTGGATAGCCTGCCAGCTTTTTTAAAGTAAATTTAAACTTGAGGCCGACCGGCATTTAACCTTGGACAGGTAGGATATTACCTGAGGTGATGAACGTGACGGAACTCGTCATTCAAACGAAAGGCTTATATAAAATATACAAAAAGCGCGCAGCAGTCGTAGGTTTGAACCTGGAGATCGCACGCGGCGACATTTATGGCTTCCTTGGACCGAACGGCGCCGGGAAAACAACGACCATCCGCATGCTGCTCGGACTCATTCAACCGACTCGCGGCGCGATTCATTTGTTCGGCAAGGATTTGAAAAGTGAAAAAATGGACATTTTGCGCCGGACCGGATCGCTCGTGGAGTATCCTTCGTATTACGGCCATTTGACGGCCGTTGAGAATCTGGAAGCGATTCGCCGGATCACCGGCGGGCCGAAGTCCCGCATCTCGGAAGTGCTGGAGATCGTCTCCTTGACGAAGGAGGCCAAGCGCCCGGTCAAGGGATACTCGCTTGGGATGAAGCAGCGTCTTGGCATCGCGGCTGCCCTGCTGAACAATCCGGAGCTGCTCATTCTGGATGAGCCGACCAACGGCCTGGATCCGTCCGGCATACATGAAATCCGGGAGCTGATCAAGAATATGCCGCGCCAATACGGCATTACCGTGCTGGTATCCAGTCACCTGCTGGGCGAGGTCGAGCAGATGGCGGACAAAGTCGGCATTATCCGTGAAGGAAGGATGGTGTTCCAGGATACGATCGATAATCTGGTATCCACGGCTTCCAGCGGTTTCCGTTTATCGGTATCCGAGCCGGAGTTAGCACTCGGCTTGGCACTGGACCTGGGCTGCGAAGGAGTCCTGCGTAATCAGATGCTGGAGCTGGAAAGCATGCAGGACGCGAAGATTGCGCTGCTCGTGAAGCGGCTCGTGGAGAATCAGCACGCGGTGTACCGGGTGGAAGAGCAGCGGAGGTCGCTCGAGGATATTTTCATGCAGATCGTAGGGGAGGGAAGCCGGGTATGATGTTCCGTGCGCTTTCCGCCGATTGGCTGAAAATCCGGGGCAAGGGCATTTGGTTTCTCGCTGCGCTCGGTCCCATCGGGCTGGCAGCGATGCAAGGGCTGAACTTCGGACTTCGCTATGATTACCTGATGAAATCCTACGCGGCAGATCCTTGGGGCGGGCTGCTGGAGAACGTGCTGTTTTTTGTACCGATTGCCCTCTTTCTTGGAATCACACTGGTCTGCTCGCTAATGGCCAACGTGGAGCATCAGCTGAGCTCGTGGAAACAGCTGCTGGCATTGCCTATATCCAGAACGGCGGTATTCAGCGCCAAGTTCGTACAGGCCTTCCTCATTCTCTGCGTATCCTGTCTCCTTCTGTCGATCAGTACCGCCGTGCTCGGCATCATACTGGGGATGGGGGCAGAGCAAATGCCGTATATGGATCTGCTGCGCATTGGCTTTGTACAGCTATTTGCGGCACTTCCCATGCTGGCTTTTCAGCTGTGGCTCTCATTGACACTCAAGAACCAGGGGATTGCGGTCGGAATTGGGATTACCGCCTCTGTCGTATCGATGTTTGCCCTGCAATTCCCCGATTGGATGCCGCTAAAGTGGCCGCTGCTGGCTTATATGGGGCCGGGCGAAGTCAAGGTCATCGGAGCGGGTTTGCTGCTGGGCGCGGTCATAACGTGCGTTGGCCTGATTCATTTTAACCGAAAGGATGTGGACTAAGATGACATCCTATAGAAGAGCGGTGTCCGCAGAGTGGCTAAAACTGTCGAAATCGAAGCTATGGCCGCAAATCTTCTTGTGTGCGATTCTGGTCATGCTGCTTGGCATATTAAATGGAAAGCCTGAGGAGCTTGCGCCATGGGAGTATTTGATCAGCATTATGATCATCCTGCATGCGATGCTGCTGCTCCCGATTCTGACGGGGATTTTTAGTGCCATGGTGTGTCGGTATGAGCATTCGGGCGGGGGATGGAAGCAGCTGCTTGTCCTGCCGGTTTCACGCGGCACCGTCTATTTTGCGAAGTTCTCGGTGGTAGCCATGCTGCTGGCCGTCGTCCAGTTACTGTTCATGGGAGCCGTGCTGGGAGCCGGTTTGATCCACAAGGTGGATGCTCCGATTCCGTGGGAAATGCTGCTGCGTTGCCTGCTTGGCGGTTGGGTTGCTTGCTTGCCGCTTGCCGCGCTGCAGCTTGGAGTCTCCACGGCCTGGAGCAGTTTTGCCGCTCCGCTGGCATTGAACGTTGTTTTTACCATACCGAACATGCTGGTAGCCAACTCGCAGACGTATGCCCCATACTATCCGTGGACGCAGCCGTTTCTGGCGATGATGCCGGCGGGTCAAGCCGATTTCGGCGCATTCAACCTGCCGTTCGAAAGCCTCATGACCGTCGTGGTTGGCGGGTTTCTACTGTTCTTTCTTGCAGGCTTCATCTATTTTCAGCGGAAAGAGGTGTAAGCATTCAGAACCGGAAAAACCGGTTAATGCATGACAAAGAGCTGCCCCGGGCCCTTTTGGCCTGTTGGGGCAGCTCTTTTTTGTTTTCCTAATGTGTAACGAACTCTTGATTTCGCTATTGAGGCAAGTCCACCCACTCATAAGGGGTGTCAGCGGCCTTGAATCCATACTCGATCATCGTGATGACGGCGACCGTTTCTGCCGGGTTGACGGCAGGCTCGCCCGTTTCGAAGAAATTCACCAGATTCTCGATGAACAAGTTGAAAAAATTCGAATTGGCGGTGACTTGCTTGAAGCCCCCGTCGCCATTCTTAATGCCCAAGGTAAATGGACAATTATCGCCAAGATGATTTACGGTGGCCTGTCGTCCGTTCCCGAAATCGATCAGCAGGGCAGGGGAGTCAGGCGTACCGATATACATCACCCGCTTCGGACTGGTCCCCATCAGGCTGACGATCGGCTCGATTTGATGGATCGAATAATTGGCGAAGGCACCCGGTCCCCAGCTGCTGATCGTTTGGATATCGCTTCGGTCCAGCTCACGGTATTCGCTGGCAAAACGCAGGGCGGACGTCGAATACATCGGCGTTCCGTGCTTTGCCGCAAGATCGAACAGGCGGATAGCCGTTTCGCGGTCAGGCGCGAACGTTTTATCGATATAGGTCGGCTTGCCGGATTGCAGCGGAAGCTGGGACAGCTCCTCATGGAATTCCGGGTTATCCGGGGACAGCACGATCAGGTAATCGCTGCGCTCCACCACCTCTTCGACTGTGGGCAGCAGCTCAATGCCAAACTCCTGGCTCCAGGCAGCGTTCGTGAGCCCGTTTTCTTTGTCTCTTTTGCCGTAGGCGTACACGACCTTCATGGCATGTTCCGATGCCTGTTCAATCCAACCGGGATATTTATTCGCATGGAATTGGTCCAGATGCAGGTCGATGAATCCGATTTTTTTCATGATAAAAGGGCCTCCCTGGCGTTCGAACTATAGGTTATAAGCTGTTCTGGGCAACGGGCTGCAGCGAAACCTCCGCGCCTTGGTCGGACGAGTCGTAAATCGCCTGGATGATCTGGGAGGAGAGGATGACCGTATCGATGTGCGAAGGCTGCTTCTCCCCGGTTTGAATGCAGCGGATGAACCCGTCGATCTCATTCTGGAACATGCTGCCGAGATTGAACTTCGGCGTGGTTTCAATCAATGCGCCATCCTCCGTTGTATAGAAGGTGAAGTCAGCGCCGTACTTCAGCCGGATGCCGCCTTTGTCGCCGAGGAAGTCGATGAACATTTCTTCAGCGCCGATATTTTGCGCCCAAGCGCCGTTCAAGGAAATGGTCGGGCCTTCGGTGCGGACAAGAGCCGTGACAAAATCGTCAACGTCATACGTGCCGTCATATTTCGGCGGACCTGCCCACATTTTGAGGAAGGTGTAATTCTCCATGTCCTTGCCCAGCTTGCAGTAGGCCTGCCCGGAGACGGTCTTCGGCTTCGGATCGCCCGTGCAGTACATCACGACATCGAGGAAGTGAACGCCCCAATCGATCAGCGCGCCGCCGCCGGCAATGGCTTTGGTCGTGAAGGCGCCGCCGAGACCCGGGATCGAGCGGTGGGAACGGAAGCTGGCATATACGTGATACAGCTCGCCAAGATCGCCGTTTTGGATCATTTTTCTGATTCTGTTTACGCTTTCATTGTAACGGTTGACCACCCCGATATTGAGCGTTTTGCCCGTTTCGTGCTGAACCTTCTGCATTTCCAGCGCTTCCGCGTAGGTGCGGGCTGCCGGTTTTTCGCATAATACATGCTTACCTGCCCGCAAGCAATCGATGGCAATGGAAGCATGAACGTCATTCGGCGTACAGATCGATACCGCGTCGACCTCAGGGTCGTTCAGGATCTGGTTGTAATCTTCGATGGCTTGGCCGCATTCGTATTTCGCGACGGCGGCATCGGCCCGATCCTTCACGATATCGCAGAAATATTTGATCTCGGCATCTTCGTTGGCCATGTAGGCGGGAATATGGGCACTGTTTGCAATCGTGCCGCAGCCAATCACGGCAATTGTAATTTTGTTCATCGGTTCTCCTCCAAAATCGTGGATTGATGATGCTGTGAAAACATAAGCCTGTCGCTTGATTCTTCGTTATTGCTTGCCACGAGTATAGCATGTGAACGAACCGATCGATTTCACTATCGTGTTTATTTATTGGATTATCGTACCGGGGGTGTTAATCCACGGTTTTAAAAGCGTTCTTTTTATAGTAGGCAGGAGTCGTTCCCGTATATTTCTTGAAAGTGCGGCAGAAGTAGGGAAGCTCGTTAAACCCGACCTTGAAGCATACATCGGTTACCGTAAGCTCGGGCTCCGTCAGCAGCCGCATGGCCATCCGTATCCGATAGTTGGCCAAGTACTGGCTGAAGGTCCAGCCGGTCACTTCCTTGAATCGTCGGCAAAAGTTCGTCCGGGACATCATCGTCCGCGCACAGAGATCCTCCAGCCATAGAGGTTGGTCGTAATGGTCGTGAATATATTGAACGGATTCCATAATAGGCTCACGGTATGGGGCGCTGCCCGCGGCTACCGCTGTATGCTTGCCTTGCTCGGCATGCTCGCGGTTCACGATGGCGAGCAGCTTCAGCAGATTGGCCTTCAGCAGAATATCGAAGAATGGGCCCCGGCCTCCGAACTCGTTCAGCATTTCGGTCAGGAGCTCCTTTACGGCGAGGTCGCTGCCGCCGGTTAAGGTGATTTTGAGCGGGACGCGGTCTTCGGTCGTGACAAAAGGCTTGATAAAGGAAAGGTCGAACAGCTGCGGCTCAGCCGGCATACCCTCCAATCGTTCGTTAATGAAGGCCGGCATGAATTCGCAACCCAGCACCTCCAGTTCTTTCCCGGGAACCATCTCCACGCGATGAACGCTGTAAGGAGGGAGCACGAATATATTGCCCTGGACCATCCGGTATTTTTGCCCATAGAGCGTATGGATGAATTCGCCTTTGCTGACATACCAGATCTGCAGATAATCGTGCATATGATCGGACAAACTCCCGAACTTTTCGGTAATGCGGTACATTTTGCAGGGCAGGCCATTCGCCATCTCCAGCTCCGACGTAAAGTAGGCGATTCCTCTTCGGGTGCATTCGGCGATATCCGGTTCCAGCCAGTGAATAGCCATCGTTTTTTTCCTCCTCACGTACGTTTCGATCCTGTTATTCATAGCATAACTGATTAAGGACATGAAGGAAGAGAAAAAGCAGAAAAAAGTGAGCTGTTCATGCGCATCATGTCCATTGATCGATGGGATGAGGATGCCCTTAATAAAGAGTGAACAAGTGCATTCTTTTGGCTAGGCGAGGGGCCTGATCTAGAAAGTGAGACCTTCCATAGATGTTTCCCGTTGATGGCGTGATTCAAAATAACTAAAGATCAATCCCCTTTAAGCGTGCGAAGATCAAGTTTCGTACAGCAAAGAGCCGAGGAAACCTGAAGCACAGGTAAACCTCGGCTCTTTTTTCGTTACGGGCAAAACTCCTTCAGCATCTGCTCCTTCACTTCTTCAATGGGGAAGTGCTGGGGATAGGTGGATATCATCAGCATGATGCCCTGCAGGGTAGAAGAAAAGTACAGGGAGCGCTTGCGCGGCTCGGGAACCCCGAGGCTTTCGAATATGCGGCACTGAATCTCAAATTGCCGTGCAGCCTCTTCCACAAGACGCTTGCTGTAGGGAAACAGCTCTTGATCCGCTTCGGGCTGGGTTTGAAGATGCAAGTAAAAACGGAATACTTCCGGCTGCCGATCGACGTTGTCGATGGCTTGCTCCAAAATATACTTCAGCTGATCTGCAGGTGCTTGGAGCGAAGCGGCATTCTCTATGACTTCGGCAACGCCTGCGATTCGCTCCTCGACCATAGCGGCAAGCAGTCCTTCCTTGCCTGAAAAATAGTTATAGAGCAGCCCTTTGGAAATGCCGGCTTGCTTGGCTACATCACTAATGGAAGTGGCATGGTAGCCCTGATGGATAAACAAATCCATGGCGGCTTCCAAAATTTTCTCTTTCGCCATCTGGCGTATGCGTTCGTTCTCGCTGGGTGAGCGTGGCATAAAATCTTCATTCCTTCACGAAAGAATACCTAATCAATCTTCAATCATTTACAGAACTTGATGAGATTTATTTTAGTATTGAATGAATGATTGGTCAATATTAAAACAGAAGCGGATCATAAGTTGCTTCTCGGAGCTGGAAGCGCATTGTGAATTTTACTGTGAATTAATTCACTAATAATGATTGTGAATTATGTTACAATCAAAAAAAATAACTTTGCGGATGAGGAGGAACGGACGATGGCTCGTTATTTTAACGGTAAAGAAGTGGAACTGTTGGCTCCTGCCGGAACATTCGAGATATTCAAAACCGTCATTGACGCAAACTGCGATGCCGTATATTTCGGGGGACCATCCTTGAACATGCGCATGATGCGCAAGGGCTATAACTTAAGTTATGAGGAAGTCAAGGAAGCCGTCCAGTTGGCCCATGAGCGTGGTAAACGTGCCTACATTACAGTGAACAACCTGATGGATGAGGAGGATCTGGAGGAAGCGAAGCGTTATTTCGCCTTTTTGAACGAGATTGGTCCAGATGCCATTATCGCACAGGATCTGGCCGTATTTCCTCTGATTCAGGAGATGAACTATACCCATATTCCGGTTCACTCCTCGGTCATGATGAATGTGCACAATCTGGAGATGATTGATGCCGTAAAAGCATTGGGCGTTTCCCGCATCGTGGCTTCCCGGGAGATGGACCTGAAGACGGCGGAGGTGCTGCACACTAGGAGCGGAATGGAGTTCGAGTATTTTGTGCACGGCGATATGTGCACCGTTCACGGCGCTAACTGCCTGTACAGCTCCATGCTGTTCGGCAACAGCTCCAACCGGGGACGATGCATGAAGCCCTGCCGCTGGGATTATCGGGTGAAAAAAGACGGCTACCTCTATCCTACCGAGTATCCGCTTGCGGCGAAAGATATGTATATGTACGAGCATATTCCGGAGCTGATCAAGTCTGGCATTACCAGCTTTAAAATTGAAGGACGCATGAGAGACATAGAATTTCTGCTGATGGTCGTTAATTCTTACGGAGATGCCATAGATCGTTACATTGAGGATCCGCTGGGCTTTAACCGCGAAGACGGGGCGGATACGCTGCATAAAAACCGGAAGCGCGATTTCACGACCGCTTATGCCTTTGACAAGCCGGGACTAGCGTTCATCAATCGCCGTTATGAGGGAACAGGCAAGTTTTACAGTACGGGGAAGGTGTTCAGCACGCCTACCGCGGAACGCGAGATGAAGGAGGAGCGGGTGCTCCAGGTGAAGGAATCGCTTCGTCATGCGAAGCGGGAGCAGCCTTGCGCGTCGATTCCGCAAATTACGGTGCATGTCAACTCGGTGGAGCAGGCCCGCGCGGCAATAGAAGAAGGGGCGGACGTCATTTACCTGACAGGCGACGTGTTCCAGTCGGATCGTCCTTTCAGCCGTGAGGATATCGAAGCTTTGACGGCAGATAAAGGGAATGCCGAAATGATTCTTGGCATGCCGCGCATGATGAATGAGCTGCATATGGAGCAGTACCATCATTTCCTCGCCGAGGGGAAACAGCATAAGTTTTACGGCCTGGATGGCTTGCTTGCCTCCAATATCGGTGCTATGCACAAGTTTCAATCCCTAGGGCTGCCGATGATTGCCGATTTCAGCCTGAATATATACAACCATATGGCGGCTTCGTTTTATCAGAAGCATTTTGGCATATCCAGAATCATGCCGTCCCTTGAGCTTCAGCTCCATGATTTGACGAAATTGCTGCGTCATCCGGAGATTCCCCTCGAGGTCATCGTCCACGGATCGCCCATCGTCATGTATCTGGAGCATGACCTGTACGCCAATGCGGCAGAGTTTGAGCCCATAGCTGAAGAGGATAACCGGTTCGTGGATAACCGACATCTCGTACTGCTTACGGATAAAGGGGAGAACCCCGTATACCGGGATGCCGCAGGGCGTAACCACTTGGCACTGGCAAAAGAGCTTTGCTTCATGCCGTTCTTGAAGGAGCTGCACGAAGCGGGCGTGAATCACTTCCGCATTGAAGGCAAGACGTATACGACGGAGCAGCTTCGCGGTCTGGTGCGGATATATCGTCAAGCTGCCCTGAACCTGGATTCATGCGGCAGGCTGTATCAAGACATGACACCGATCTATGCCGGTTATACACTGGGTTCGCTCCAATTCGGTCATGCCATGCAGCTTGAGCTGACGGAAGTATGAGATGAGCTTCGAAACGGAGTATGAGGATTAACCAGATATTGAGTCATCCGTTTGACGTATTTTCACGGAACATGGGAAAAAAGAGAACAATTCAAAGAGGTGAATATCCATGAGGCATGCAGATCAGACGTATATCGGTCCGGAAGCTATCGTGACAAAGCGTCGGGAATACGGCTACCCTTGCACGGCCAATTTCTATAAAGAGCCGCCCCAGATCATCAGCGGCAAGATGCATAAACTTTACGGGCATGATGGCAAAGCGTATGTCGACTTCTTTACGGGGGTGTCGGTTGTCGCCTGCGGCCACTGCAATGAAGCCATTACGGCAAGAACGGTCGAACAGCTGCAGACGCTGCAGCATACGTCAACCATTTACCTTACCCAGCCGATGGTAGATTTGGCGGAGCGGTTGGCAAACGGCGTTTTGCCTGGCAACCTAAAGCGAACGTTCTTCGTAAACAGCGGCTCCGAAGCGAATGAAGGCGCGCTGCTTGTCGCCCGTCTGCACACGAAACGCCGCCATTTTCTGGCGCTGGAATACGGTCTTCATGGCCGCACCTTCCTGACCATGAACGTGACCGGCATCCCGATGTGGCGTGCCGATGATTTCCTGGACCAGGAAGTGGCTACGTTTATTCCGCGTCCCTATGATCCTGCCATGGATCAGGATGCTGCCGCTCGCCGTTCCCTGGATGCGTTGGCGAGTGTGCTCGCTGCGAAGGGAGATACCTTCGCAGCCATGATCGTGGAACCGATCCAAGGCAACGGGGGAATGATCGTGCCGCCGGATTGGTATTTCCGTGAGCTGAAGGCGATGCTGGAGGAGCACGGCATTCTCCTGATTGCCGACGAAATTCAGACGGGCTGCGGCCGCACGGGACGCATGTTCGCGATCGAGCATTACGGCATCGTGCCTGATATTCTTACCATGGCCAAGGCACTAGGCAATGGCGTGCCGATCGGCGCCTTTTCCACGACGGACGAGATTGCCGCCAGTCTGGATCGGCCTTCCGCCTCGACCTTTGGCGGCAACCCGGTATCATCCGCCACGGCGCTTGCCGTCTTGGATTACATCGAACAGCAGGGCCTGGTTGAGCGTTCCCGGCGCGTTGGCGGGCGGCTCATCGAAGGTTTGAGGGAGCTGCAAGGCCGATATGAGTTTATCGCCGATGTCCGAGGCAAGGGCTTTATGGCCGGGTCCGAAATCCGTGCAGCGACCGAAGAGGAAAGCGCAGCATGGACGGATATCATTCTGGAGCGCATGAAGGAAGAAGGATTTATTATCGGCAAAAATGGGGTGGGCCGAAACGTGCTGGCTTTCCAGCCGGCCATGATGATTCCGGAGGAAGATATCGAGGCCATGCTCAGCGCGCTGGACAAGGTGCTGGCTGGGTTATCCCAATTCGTAAACGAATGAGGTTGGATTCGGATGCAGATGATGTATAAAGTCGTTCATAAGACCAAAATGTTCGGAGAACTGGTGATGTTCTCCCACACGCTGTTCTCGCTGCCCTTCGCCATCATTTCCATGATCTGGGCCGCGGACGGCGTACCGTCATGGCATGTCATGCTGTGGTCGTTGATTGCGCTGGTTGCCGCACGCAATGGGGCCAATGCCTTCAACCGCATCGCCGATTTGAAGTTTGATGCCGCTAACCCGCGGACGGCGAACCGCCATATGCCAAGAAAACTCCTGCTGCCTCGCGAAGTGTACGTATTTGTGGTCGTTAACTTTGCCATCTTTATTCTCGCGGCAGGGATGCTGAACCCGCTCTGCTTGGGACTCTCACCGGCAGCAATCGTGCTGATCTGCACGTACTCGTACACGAAGCGCTTCACCTGGCTGTGCCATCTGTACCTGGGCTTTACGATCGCTTCGGCTCCGATCGGGGCATGGTTTGCCGTAACGGGGCAATTCGCTTTCATTCCGTTTATCATCGGTACCGTCGTCATGCTGTGGATTGCAGGCTTCGATATCATCTACGCCACGCAGGATATCGAATTCGATCGCAGCACAGGCTTGTGGAGCATTCCCCGCGCGTTTGGTTTGGAAGGCGGGCTACTCATTTCTAGGGTGCTGCACGGGTTTATGGTCATCCTGCTGGTTTCCCTTTACTTTATCCAAGGCTTAGGCTGGCTCTACTTGGCGGGAATTGCCGTTTCGGTGATGCTGCTTGCCGTGGAGCATCGCATCATCAAGCCTTCCAGCCGCAGACGGATGCACCTCGCCTCCTACAACCTGAATCAGGTGATTAGCTTGACGATTCTGCTCTTTACTTTGGCCGACCAATTTGTGCTCGGATAAAAAACTCCCTTCGACTGCCGGCCCGCATACTCGGGCTCGATGGCATTCAAAGGGAGTTTAGTGTTTTTATTGCCCGGCTTTCAAAATCGCAAAGCCGTAAGCAGGCAGCTTCACGGTCAGCTGACCCTGCTTAGCGCTAAGGCCTTCGCCGTTCCACAGGTTCGTCCATTGCTGGTCCTGCACAGGGACGGTTATCGTGTTGCCCGCCTTGTCGTTGTTGACGGCAATGAGGATCGTTTCGTTGTCGTCCTCACGCAGGTAAGCGATTTTGCCGCCATTCTTCTCGGCCTTCAAAAATTTGAAGGTTCCCGTGCGGAGAGCGGAATGCTCTTTGCGGAGCTGAATGAGTGTTTGGTAGAAATGGAACAGGTCCTTGTCATGCTTGGACTCGTCCCATTCCATGCATTTGCGGCAGCCCGGATCGTGTCCGCCGTCCATGCCGATTTCGTCGCCGTAATAGATGCAAGGCGTGCCGAAATACGTAAACTGGAACATCGCGGCCAGTTTCATCAGGCGTTTGTCGCCGTTCGCCTGCGTTAACAGTCTTGCGGTGTCATGGCTGTCCAGCAGGTTGAACATCACTTCGCTGGCTTGTCTCGGATAGCCGGCAAGCTGCTTGCCGAGCATGAACGAGAACTTCTCGGCATCGGCGGTACGGTTGATGAAGAAGTCCAGTACGGCATTCGTGAACGGGTAGTTCATCACGGCGTCAAACTGGTCGCCTTCCAGCCAGATGGAGGATTCATGCCACACTTCGCCAAGGATGTAAGCATCCGGGTTGGCTTTTTTCACGACTTGACGGAATTCGCGCCAGAAGCTGTGTCCCACCTCGTTGGCAACATCCAAGCGCCAGCCGTCGATGCCCGTTTCCTTGATCCAGTACTCGGCAGCCTTGAGCAGATAAGCCCGGACTTCCGGATTCTCCGTGTTCAGCTTCGGCATCAGCGGCTCGAAAGCAAACGTATCGTAAGTCGGAATGCCATCCACCACTTCCAGCGGCAGGGAGCGAACGTAGAACCAATCCTTATATTTGGAGTTCAAACCGTTCTTCTGCACGTCAACGAACGGGGCAAACGTTCTGCCGGAATGATTGAAGACCGCATCCAGCAAGACGCGGATTCCGCGCGCGTGGCACAGATCGACCAGTTTCTTCAGCGTGTCCTTGTCGCCGAACTGCGGGTCGATTTCCATATAGTCTTCAGTATCGTATTTATGGTTTGTTGTTGCCGTGAACAGCGGCGTAAAGTAAATCGCGTTGACGCCGAGCTCGCTTAAATGGTCAAGATGGTCGATAACCCCCTGAAGGTCACCGCCGAAGAAGTTCTTCGGCGTCGGTTCGGCACTGCCCCAAGGCAAAGTGCCATCCGGGTCATTGCTTGTATCTCCATTCGCGAAGCGTTCCGGGAAGATTTGATAGAAGATCGCGTCTTTGACCCATGCCGGCGGGTGGAAAACGTCATCCGGATTGATGAACGGGTACTCGAACAGGCGGTCCGGATTGGCCGGCGGCTCTGTCAGGAAATCATATTCGGTCATCCAGCGCTTCTCGTCGCCCTGCTGGAGCAGGAAGCCGTATTTCAAACGGCGGTACGGAGGAGTTGCCTCGCACTCCCAATAATCGAACATTTCATCCGAAGACAGCTTGGTCATCGGAATATACTCCATCGTTTGATCCCACAGGTACTTGTCGCCTGCGAGGGCGTACACTTCGGTAAGGTCGTCTTTTTTGGTGCGGATTCTGAGATGGATGGTCGTGCCGTTATAAGCGTAGGACCAGTTTTTGCGCGGACGGTGATAGATGGCTTCCAAGAACATCGATAATTCCTCCTTAAATAGGTAAATTAAAAAAAGGCACAGCCAGGACTATGAATAGCCGAGGTTGTACCTTTGTAAGATAACATTGCCTTTAAATTATGAGGTTTGGATCTGGTTGCTTATGAATTCATTAGCTGATTAAAAATATACCACGCGCTCTGAGCGTATTCAAGCCCCAAGTCGAAGTCGCTGATCCTGGCCTGCAACGAGGGAGACAGGATGCGGATTTTCGAGCGGAATACCGCCGGGCGGTACAGGTCGCAAGGAAAGAGTGGGCATTTGTTGTATAATATAGGGATAAGGACAAGCCTGACAGTGACAGATACGATATATAGGAGGACAGTCATATGCAATACGACGATCAGATGAAAAACCGGATCAAGCGGATTGAAGGACAGCTTCGCGGCATCTTGAAGATGATGGAGGAGAACAAGGACTGCAGGGAGGTCATCACCCAATTATCCGCTTCGCGTACGGCGATCGACCGAACCATTGGCGTTGTCGTCAGCTCCAATCTGGTGGATTGTGTACGGAAGGCCGAAGAGAATGGTGAGGATACGGAGAAGCTTGTGCAGGATGCCGTTAATTTGCTCGTTAAGAGCAGATAAAGGATTAGGCACCGAACGCGAGAGCGCCGCTTGTTAAGGGGCTAGCCTTAGGGCTAGGAAATTTGTAAACGGACAAAATGGGTAAAGATAGGATGACGGTTTTTTTAAAGGAGGGTACTCAGATGTCTGTAAACGAACAAATTATACTAGCCAAAAGGCCGCAAGGCATGCCGGAGGAGTCGGATTTTATATTGGAGGAGCAGCCTTTGCCCGTTCCGCAAGCCGGAGAAGTTCTGGTACGGACCGTATACTTGTCGGTGGATCCGTATATGCGGGGCAGAATGAGCGATGCCAAGAGTTATGCGAAACCCTACGAAGTAGGACAGGTTATCGCTGGAGGCGCAGTAGGGCAGGTCATGGAATCGACGGATCCGACCTATCGGGCAGGCGATTATGTTGCAGGAACATGGGGCTGGCAGCGCTTTGCCGCCGTGCGGACAGGAACACTGCGTAAGGTCAACCCGGATCTGGCGCCTGTGTCGACCGCCTTGGGCGTGCTGGGGATGACCGGTTTGACGGCCTATTTCGGACTGCTGGATATCGGTCAGCCGAAGGAAGGCGAGACGGTAGTGATATCGGGTGCCGCAGGCGCCGTTGGCATGATTGTCGGGCAGATTGCCAAGATCAAAGGGACCCGGGTGATCGGTATTGCCGGTTCTGACGAGAAAACCAAGTACCTGACGGAGAAGCTGGGGTTTGATGAAGCGATCAATTACCAGACCGAAGATTTGGCATCGTCTTTAGCGGAAGCTTGCCCGAATGGGGTGGACGTCTATTTTGACAATGTCGGCGGTGAGATTTCGGATGCGGTGCTGCGTCTGATCAACAAAAATGCACGGATCCCGATTTGCGGCCAAATCGCACTCTATAACCTGGAGAAGCCCGATACGGGCCCGAGAATTCAGAGCCTGCTGTTGACCAATACGGCACTGATGAAGGGCTTCCTGGTCGGCGACTATGCCAGTCGGTACAATGAGGCATTGCATGAGCTGGCCGAATGGCTGAGGGATGGCAACATTCAGTACGCCGAACATATCGTCGATGGTTTCGAGAAGACCATTGAGGCGTTTCTGGGGCTCTTCTCCGGAGAGAATCTCGGGAAACAGCTGGTGAAGGTAAGCGAGGAGCAGAGTTAGCCTTTTGATATAGATAACAAAAGAGTGTCGAATTCACGCGCTTCGAAAGCCTCCTCATACGGAAGCTTTGCGAGCGGAAGGGTTATAGCCTACCGGCTTGCGTGATCATCGGCACTCTTTTTTGTGCTTATTAAGTTTAATGACTATATAGATTGAACTAAAGAAAAGAAGAACTTCAACGGAGAAGGAGGAATTATTGTGTAGAAACGAAACCTTTGCCCCCGGATTTTAACCATGATATGAATGTATCGAAGAAATCTGGGGGCAACAGCGATCGGAAGAATAATCCGCATTCGTAGTGATGCTTAGGCTAAGAGTCTTTAGTTCAACTTATATAGTTAACGATGGAACATGTCCGCTATATAGCCGCTCCTGGTGTCGTAAATTGCTGATACTGGCGATACATCGAGATACGCCAGTGGACAATCATGCCGTAAGCCAGCATGAAGAACAGCGCCGCGGTCTGCGGGATGGAAATATGCTGCTCAATGTATCCGTGGAGCAGGAGCCGGACTGCCAGCAGGCCGAGCAGAATGTAAACAAAGCTTTTCGATTTCTGCATGAAGATCTGGCCATCGACCTTCTCGAATTTGGTGCTTCGAATCAGTGGATAGGAGAAGATGAACCAGCCTACCAGAAAGGCAATTCCCGCCCACCATATAGGGATGCGTACCTGCGGCTCAACGAACATCAGAAACCCGGTGCTCATCGCGACGGGAGGGATGATGATCTTCTTGACGGTGACGGGGCGGTTGCTCGCTTTCATCCGAATGAAAATAACGGTCAGTGCCATAACCAGCATCGCAATCGTAGAGCCTATCTGAAGAATTGGGGAATCGAAATTAACCACAATTCAGAACCTCTTTCCATAAATAAAATGACATGAAATGTGCTGCCTTTTGATTATAGCACATTCTGATGCCAGGCAAAATCAGGCAGGAGAGGGAGCATCAGCGCGGTTGGCAGCCGTCTTTAAGGTTGGAGTCCATCGATGAAAATCCGGATCATGAAATCCAGGCTTTCATCTACATTCAGATCCATAGCGAATTGACCCCCGCGTTCCAGAGATGAGAAGCCATGACACAGGCTGCGAAGTGTCCTCACGGCATGCAGCGCCTCCTGCTCACTGAGCTGGTATGGAGCCAAGATTTGGAGCAGAAGCTCGACAATCTGATTGCCTACCTGCTGCGCCTCCTCTTGTTCCGGATGGAGAGGCTGCAATGCGGCTTCGTATAATCCGGGGTGAGATCTGGCAAAGTCGACATAGGTAAGGCATACATAACGCAGCGCGTCTTCACCAGACCGGCCGGCGACAGCCTTCAGCAGCCGATCATGCAATGTCTGGAGGCCATACAGCATCAGGGCGGCATGCAGACCCGGCAGTCCGTCTACGTGGTTATACAGGGAAGGCGACCGAACGCCCAGCTTGCCTGCAAGCGCGGCCAAGGTCACGGCATGGAGTCCATCCCGATCCGCCAGATCGGCAGCGGTTTGAAGCAGTTGAAGCCGGTCGATTCCGGGTCTTGGACTCATTTTGCATTCCTCCTAATTGTAGATTCTGCATGCATAACGGCCTTCTGCATGGCAGCGACAGGATTCTTTAGCATCCGTCCGTGGCCGACAGCAAGAACGGCGGGCTTCCGTGCGGTTAGCACTTTGGCGCTTTCCAAGGCAAACTCCTTGCTCCAGGTCGCCATGGCAGGGAAGGGGAACCAGGGCTTGAGCACACCGGATACGGCTAATCCGCCCCGTGTCTGCCAAGCATCGCCGGCAATCAATATACCGCTGCGCTCATCGAGAAATGCCATATGCCCCGGCGTGTGTCCGGGAGTGGCGATCGCCTTGAGCGAACCAATGGTATCCCCGTCACCCAGAAGCACGTCCGGAACGGTGGTTATGTTCTTGGGGATATCTCCGCGAATCGGAGCTTGCAACTCTCCAGGCTGGAGCTCCGCGTTTCCTTTCAACAGCAGCGCATCACGCCGCGAGATGTAGACCGACGCATTCGGAAGCTCTTTCTTTAACCCGTCGAGCGCCCCGACATGGTCGCCGTGGGCATGGGTCAGCACGATCCGGGTGATGGGCTTGCCTATAGCGGCTGCTGCTTGCAGGATTCCCTTTTGGGAAAATGACATACCCGCATCAATCAGCGTAATGCCGTCGCTTTCTTCTACAAGATAGACATTTATCGGGAAAAGGCGAGGAAGAAAAGAAATTTGAGTCACGTGCTCAATCGTTGTTTGCAACATAATATGATTCCCCTTTCACTCAAAACTAATTATGTTAGTATAATAACTAATCTCATTAGTTTTATCAAGCCTAAATTTTAACATTTTCATGAATAGGCTCATTTTATCCCTAAAATTTTTATATATTTACCAAATTTTGAGTGCAATTTTCATCGTTTTGCGTTACCATAAAGATAGATATACGGAAAAAAATGTAGATTGTTGAGATGAAGGGTGAGGGGCGGACGACATGGATATTTTCAAACGCATCGTACTTCTGATGGTGATGTATGCCTTCTCCGCGGTACTTCTGTATGTAGCCAGTCAGCACACGCCATATCTGCTTCCTGTCATCTGGATTTCTGCGCTTATGCTGCTGTTATGCGGCATCGGCTATCTTGGATACCATTATTTCTTTAAAGGACGCAGAAAACGAAGTTAATCAAGAGATACGTACAAGTCTGCCTAACCGGGCGGGCTTTTTTGTTTGTATAAGGAGAACTCGAAAAATAAAAAAACCGTTTGAATCACTTTGCAGTCTTATATACAGTGATGTAAACAAGCGAGGCAGGTCGGACAAGGGGAAGGGTAATCGGATGATAGATCATAATGAGCTTGCGGCTGCTGCATGCAGAGGAGACGAGGAAGCGTTCTATGCACTCGTGACGGAGCACCGAAGGCGCCTATATGGAATTGCGTACAGTTATTTGCATAACGAGAGTGACGCACTGGAGGTATTGCAGGAGACGGTGTGCAGGGCTTGGGTGAAGTGCCGGAAGCTGAAGCATCCGGAGGCATTTGTCCCTTGGCTCATTCGGATCCTGATTAACTGCTGCATGGATGAGCATAAACGAAAAAAACGCGTGGTTCCGGTTGAAGAAGTGCGCAGCCAGGAGACGGCTGCCGAGATGGTCAGTGACAGCAAGCTGGATCTGGAGCGTGCGCTCAGCCGGATGAAGCCCAAATACCGCCATGTGCTGATTTTGAAATACTATCAGGACATGACAATCAGCGATATCGCCAATATTCTCGATGTTCCGGAGGGTACGGTCAAAACCCGGCTGCATCAAGGATTAAAGCTGCTGCGGCAAAAAATCGAGCCAGGAGGTGCCATATTCCATGTTTGAGAAGGAAGAGCGAATGCTCAAGGAGATGAACAGGGACGCGGAGATCAGCGCAGCGGTTGTATCCGATGAAGCATTGGACGCGGCGGTGCGAGGCGGGATGCGAAGAGGACGGCGCACGCATCGGAGCCGGGCCCGAATGGCTACCGTCTCTGCCATGTTTGTAACCGTTGCGGCTGCGCTGCTGTTCGTCGTCTGGATCGGGAACGAAGGGCTGGTAAATCCCAAGGAGCAAATGGCGGCTCAAGGGCCGTATCCGTCATTGACCGGGTTTGATTTCGGAGAAGATATTACGCTGAATTCAGCCAACAAACACGGCATGATTCAACTGGTGGATCAATCGGCGACCAAGGGGGATTATACGGTAACGGTCAACGGGATACTTGTAGGCTCCCAGCAGATGGAGGTGTTCTATACGGTCCAAAACCGTGCGGAGAATCCCGCAGATGTAAAGGGGCTGGAGATGAAGCGCCGGGGATCCAGCGAACCGCTGCCTTATAGTATTGGGTCGTCGGGTGGAAACGAGATTAAGCCCGGCGCCGACAAGCTGTTCCATTCCCGATCGTATATTCATATGGCCGAGAATCACTCTATACCTGAGGAACTGACGTTATCTTTTAAGATCGCTCCCTACTCGACAAATACGGCTTATGAATCTTCGGCAGAGAACGAGCAGGTGATCGATGTTAACGTATCCGTTGATATGGAGACAGTCCGGAAGTATATTAGCACGATTCCACTCAACAAAATGCTGCAGATTGAGAGTCAGCGGTTCTATTTGAAAGAAGCCGTGTTGTCTCCAGCCGGTATCGTCGTGAAAGCAAACATCCCATCCAGCAATACGATGAAGGTATCCGGTTTATGGGATGTGTATTTGGAAGCCGTGGTTAACGGCGAGAAGATCAGATTGAACAGCGATTCCGCATTTTTGCCCGGTGCAGGCGGTGGAGACATGACTTACTTCTTCGACAGCAATATATTGGAGAAGCCGGAATCGATCACGCTGAAAGCGAGCGGATTTCAGGCAGTGGACCCCTCGAAGATGAAACTCGTGGTGGATACGGATAAGAAGGAGGTCATTCGTTCACCGGACGGCGATCTTCGGTTCGGAGAGTACACGGGGCATACGCTGACAGTTGAATACGAAGAACAGGCTGACCGGCATATGGGCAGCGTGTCGATTGAACCGGAGTTTGTGGATGGAGAAGGGAAAAAGCATAGGATCAACGAGGATGCAGGGGGGCTCAGTGCCTCGTCCCAATCCTCATCGGATTCTGAGGTAAGCCTCATTACGCAGTATATTCACCTTAAGCCCGGGGTTTACCCTCAGCCGCTGACATTTACGTTAAGCAGTTATCCTGGTGTCATGGAGCAGGCATTCGAGGTGCCGATTCAATAAACTTAGAGATGCTGAAAGCTCATCAGGATAACCACAACGCCGAATGCGATGGCCACTTTGCCGGCGAATTTTAGATACCATATTCTCAAATCGCTGAGTTCAATATCATCTCGCGTTCTTCTAAACCACCATGAATGCGGATTTCTGATGGCATGTATGCCAGTCGCAATGAATGCGATGCCCATGAACGCTGTGGATATGAAGTTGATGAACATGCGTAGATCAGCTCCTTTCTTTAGAGATAATACGTATAGTTAATCAACAAGGTTCCAACATATGTAAAGTAATAGAGCGTTCATTCTTTATGTTATGCTCCCGAATTAAGGACACGAAAAAGGAACCGCCCCCGACCAGATGGCCGGAGGACGGTTTCTCTTTTTCATTTATGATATTTTGAATCATGGGCTTGATGGCGCTATTCCTTGTGTTCGGTAGGGGAGCTGCCTTCGTGTCCCTTGGCATCCAGGAGTTCGATTAGAGCTTTGGGCACACCGTTAAGCAGGAGCCATTCACGGAGGGTTTCGATGGCGCGGATATGGCCATTCCCCTCATCCCGCCAGGTTAGCAGCTCGACAACTTTAATGACGAGGAGCATGAGCTCCATTTTGTCATGCTCAGTTTGGTCTGCGCGGATTTTTTGGAATGCGGCTTCTTTTTCCCAATCCAGCAGGATCTCTTCACCAATGGTTGGTCTCATGAGTGAATAGCTGTAATCGCACTGCGGGCAGAGTACCGTGGTGAACTGTTCTGATTTGAACGTAACCCCGATATCCGCCTGACACTGACGGCAGTGAAATTGGACTTCTATAGCTGAGTTCGTTTCCATATCTATGTTGCCTCCTTCGAAGAGAAAGGTATCTACTTATACCCAATAGTCGGTAACTATGACCCATCTCCCCCTGAAAGAGGCGCATAAAAAAGGAACCGCTAATGAGACGATTCCTTGAGGACCCGAGCTAGAAATCAGCGTTGCCTTCTAACGCGTGCTTTTAACATGGGTTAGCACATTATAGAGAAAAGCGAGAATGCCCAGCGTTACCAGAACCCCTCCAACCGCAATGACCGGCTCTATCGATTCCATGCCGCTTACCAGCAGTGCAAGACCAATCATCATGACAGGCAGACCGATATTGTGCAGCCAAAAATGAACTTTACCTGCGGTGGATTCCCCAGCTGCGGGGAACTGAACATAAATAACACCTGCAAGAGCCAGGGATGCCCAGCCCAGAAGGTTAACGTGTGCATGAACTGAGGCGTAATCGTAGCTGTGGGTGATCGACATGTACATGCCGAGCAGTACCCCGAGCACGAAATAAACAGCAGAGATCTTGATTAATTTGACACCCATAAAACCCCTCCTTCAAGGATTACTATTATGATATATGTCACCTATGGTGAAGTAGACCAAGAGGGAGGAAGATTTAATAAAGAACTAAGTTAGAACCCCCCGGGGGGCGAATATCAATCGCACGACTTTACATGGCCGATACAAAAAGAAAACCGTGCCCCTCGTCGGGGAATTCACGGTTAATGTTTTACGTTCTCGTTATGCCACTGACCTATTCAAGCTCCAGCACATCATAGATCAGCCATTTGCCTTCGGTTTTCTTGAGCCAGTAGAGGGAGGTCGAATGGATGATTTCACCGCCGGCATCATCGGTTTCTTCAGCGTAGACGACGGCGTCTTCCCCTTGGAAGAAGACCGTTCGGAGCTCAACTGATTTAAGGTTGAAATTCACCTCATCGAAGATGCCTTCCGCAATGCTGGTTCGGAACATCTCGTGGAAGGCCGATTCCGGATGAATAACCGACATGAGCAGCGGACCATTCTCATCATTGAAGCCCTTGGACTGGGTGTCAATGGTCGCCACGATGGCTTTTTGTTCCGCTTCCGGCACTTCCGGATGAGCTTCCAGCAGCTCATCTCCGACTAGATATTCCGTCTCGTAATGGCTCAGATCATAGATTTTCCATGCCCCCGACGCATCCTTCTTCAAGAGATTCTCGTAATGGAGCGTAGCATCCCAAGCAAAAGGCCCGCTGGTGCGGTCGAGGGTCACACTCGTGTAGGCATGGATCGACGTTCCGGCTACCGTTACTTCCCATACGTCAGCGGATACATGCAGATCGTTCTTGAATTGGTTCTGATAATTTTCTTGGATTTCTGCAAAAACAGGAGATTTGGGATGGAATGCGCTCATGACAGCATCCAGTTTCTTGGCATTACCAGCTTCTTCAATCGTATGATAAAGCTTCTTCACCTCGTCGGTGGCTTTGTCGATTGCACCCTCCCGGTCGATCTTGATGGTACGTGACTTGGAGTCCCACTTCACGGGCAGTCCGGTGGCTTCCGCTACGAAACGAAGGGGAACCAGCGTGTTGCCGCTTTGCGTGAATGGGGCGATCTGAAGCGTGGTTTTTGCGCCATTGACATAAGCGGTCTTCTGCCCGATGGTCATCTGCAGCTTCTGATCGAGGAATGTACCCGTCACCTGTTTATTTCCGCTGTTCCAATTGACTTTATAATCCAGGGCCTGAAACAGAGGGCGGAACTGCACGAAGGTAACTCCATTCTTCATAATAGGGGCTGCCTGAAATTTGATTTCCTGGTTATCGAGGTAGACTCGGATATTCCCTTGATTCTTTGCCGGAGCGGCTTGCGTCGCGCTGGCGAACAGGAACAGGAAAGCGATCGCCAGTAGGCTGATTTTTTTCTTCAATTGGCTGTCATCTCCTTCAACGAATGATAGAATAGAGGGGTAATTGTGGTAATCGTACATGATAAAACCAATGCTAGCAATAGATTTCTTCGTGAGTAATAAGGGGTAGAGCAACGTGGCGGCGGCTTGCCGGTTCGAATTGAAAAAAGGCGGTAAGCACGAAGCCCATATGGGTAATACATAATAAGGATCAGGCCGGGTCACCGGAACATTCATTAGACAAAGGAGTGGATCACATGACAGCAGGACAGGAACTGATATTTTACATAGGAACCTACGGTTCAGAGGAAGAGAATCGCATTCATTGGGGGGCGATGGATCGGGGGACAGGCGAGCTTCGTCTCTTAGGCGGTACGGCTGGTATTGAAAACCCTACCTATCTGGATTTCGATGATTCCATCTCCGTACTGTATGCAGCCAGCGAGAAGGGCGAAAGCGATGTGTCGGCTTATTCAGCCAATCTGGTAACCGGTGAATTAACGCTGCTGAATGTTCAGTCTACCGGCTCATCCGGTGCGTGTCATGTATCCCGGGTATCGGACGGGAAGTATCTGCTTACGACAGGGTACAGCGATGGACATATATCGGTGCTGGCATTAGAAGAAGACGGGCAGATCGGAGAGCTGGTCTCCAAGATCAAGCACAGCGGACGCGGTCTTCGCGATGACCGTCAATCGGAAGCGCATCCGCATTCGATATTTGAAGACCCCGTCAACAAGTATATCGTGGTCAGTGACCTGGGCATGGATGATGTGAACCTGTATCGGCTGGAGGAAGGCAAGCTGGTCACCCACCGCGAGATCAGTCTTCCGCCAGGCTCGGGCCCAAGGCATGTGTCCTTTCATCCATCAGGCAAGTGGGTGTATGGCACGAACGAGCTGAACAGCACGGTAACGGCTTACGCAAACGACGGGACATTTGGGGATTTGAAAATATTACAGCATATATCGACGCTGCCAGAGGATGTAGTGTTGGATAACAACACATCGGCCCACCTGCTGGTATCTCCTTGCGGCCGTTATCTGTACGCCTCCAACCGGGGCCATGACAGCATCGTTCAATATGTGATCGACCAGGAGACCGGTACGCTCCGCGCAGTTAACTGGGTGTCTTCCGGCGGTAAAACGCCGCGCCACTTCAATATACTTCCGGGCGGTTTTCTGCTGACGGCGAATCAGGACAATGGTTTGATCGCAAGTTATCGGATCGATCCGGACACGGGTAACCTGGTCTCTACGGGTTATACACTAGAAGTTACGCGCCCGGTATGTATCTGTCCTGTAGAGAAGGCAAAGGCGAATAAACGTTAACTTATATAAAGTAGAAGCAGCCCGAAGACCCGGAAATGGGACTTGAGCTGCTTCTTTTTTGGTGTTCTTCGCCCGTAGCAATGAACAAGGAGCACGGTGTTCAACCTCCGCAAAGAGAGGAAACAGGCTAAGGGCAAGGCCATAGGAAATCATAAGAACTCATAGGAATTCATAGGAATTCATTGGTTTAAAGATTCATTCGATGAATAATTAATGCGCAAAGATATGATTGCCGATCTGCAGCACTTGCGGTCTGGACCAGATCCATTTGCTGGTCGCTGTTTTGGGATTGAAATAATAAAGGGATTCATAAGTCGGATCCCAGCCGCGAACGGCATCCAATGCGGCCAGATAGGCGGTCCGGTTCGGGGGGAGCCAGTATTGTCCATCGTCTACGGCTGTAAAGGCCCCTTTTTGAAAGACGACGCCCCGAATATCATTCGGAAATTCGCTGGATTGAATGCGGTTCATGACAACAGCCCCGACGGCAACTTGTCCTTTGTAAGGCTCACCGCGGGCTTCACTGTAAATGACTCTGGCCATGACATCCATTTCGGATTGATTTAACGTATATTTTTTCAGCTGTCTCCAGGTTTGCGCGCCGGTAACTCCATCGGCTGGCACACCGTATTCTTTTTGGAAACGGGTAACAGCTGTTTTCGTGTTTGCGCCATATTTGCCATCCAGCGGCTGCGTGTAGAAGTCCAGCGTTTTCAGGCGATATTGAAGTTCCCAGACATCCCCGTTTTCACTGCCCGGCTTTAACAGCGGAGCTGCCTCCGTCGTTTGGGCGAATGCAGGCATGAACAGAAGAATACTTAGGAAAAGAGCAGAAATTATTTTCCTAGTTGGCTTTCTTATGGTGATCATCTCCTTTGGGGTTGAATTATAAGGATGGAAGCGGGTTCATACAACCCTCAGTAAATGGAAAACCGCGCAGTGACTGCGTTCGCGGGCCAAAAATGGTTCTATGGACCGGGGGGTCCCATACTTGTAATTATTTGAAAAAAAGGTTTGACAGCAGAGGATGGACTTATTACAATAGCAACATAACATACTAAACAGGTAGGAATTATAATATTTCGTTCTCACCGTATCGACGGAGGAACGCTCAAGGATCAAGAGCAGGCACGGTAGCAAACCGGCTTGACTCTGTTCTGATGAGCCTTCCTCCGTCTTTTTTTGCCATACGGCCTGTTTAGTAGAGAATACCAGGGGGAGTGATCCATATGAAAAAGGTGTTGAAGCAAGGGGTTCTCATCGGATTAACCATGATGTTGACGGCGGCGCTTACGGCTTGCGGTGCAGAGAAAACAGAGACAGTCGCAACCGCCAATGGAGAAGCGCCTGCTTCGGGTTCAAGCAAGCCGAGCGTGGAACTTCTCAATGTTTCTTACGATCCGACCCGCGAGTTATATGACCAGTACAATAAAGCATTCGCGGCGCATTGGGAGAAAGAACAAGGCCAGAAGGTAACATTTAAGCAATCGCACGGGGGTTCAGGCAAGCAAAGCCGTTCGGTAATCGACGGTTTGGAGGCGGATGTGGTGACACTGGCCCTCGGATACGATATCGATGCAATCCGTCAGGCCGGATTGATCAATGAGGGCTGGGAGAGCAAGTTCGAGCATAACAGTGCGCCTTACACCTCGACGATCGTTTTCCTCGTCCGCAAAGGCAACCCGAAAGGCATTAAGGATTGGCCGGATCTGATCAAGGAGGGGGTAGAGGTTATCACACCGAACCCGCAGACCTCTGGCGGCGCACGGTGGAACTACCTGGCGGCATGGGGCTATGCACTCAAGGTTAACCATAACGATGAAGCGAAGGCACAGGAATTCGTGAAAGAGCTGTTCACCCACGTGCCGGTGCTGGACAGCGGCGCACGTGGTGCAACAACCACTTTTGTAGAACGTGGAATCGGGGATGTGCTGCTGGCTTGGGAGAATGAAGCGTATCTCTCGATTAACGAGCTGGGACCGGACAAATTCGAAATCGTGAACCCGTCGGTCAGCATTTTGGCGGAACCGCCGGTGGCCGTCGTGGATAAGAACGTCGACAAGCGAGGGACCCGTGAGGTAGCGGAAGCGTACCTGCAATATCTATACAGTGAAGAGGGACAGACGATTGCGGCGGAGAATTACTACCGTCCGACGCTTGCCAGCGTGGCTGACAAGTACAAGGAGAAATTCCCGGCCATCGAATTGTTTACGCTCAAGGATGTGTTTGGAACATGGGAAGAGACGCAAACGAAGCATTTCAATGACGGCGGCATCTTTAATCAGATTTACGTGCCAGGCAGCTGATCGGCATAACCGCCGAAGGCAGGAAAGGATGAGTGGATATGGCTGTACTCCGCGTACAGAAGCAAGGCAGAAATCATCGCAGGGTGCTCCCTGGTTTTGGAATCGGCATGGGACTGACCGTCCTTTATATGAGTTTGGTTGTGCTCGTCCCGCTGTCCGCGCTGCTGCTCAATCAAACCGGACTAACCTGGGAGAAGTTCTGGTCGGTTGCAACCGATCCGAGGGTGCTGGCCTCCTACCGGGTGAGTCTGACGACAGCGGCGCTGGCCGCATTCGCGGATACGATATTGGGACTGCTGCTGGCTTGGGTGCTGGTGCGGTATGATTTCCCCGGTAAAAAATTGTGGGATGCGCTGATCGATTTGCCTTTCGCCCTGCCAACGGCCGTGGCGGGGGTGGCTTTAACCGCGATCTATTCCGCTAATGGCTGGATCGGATCGCTGCTGGAGCCGCTAGGGATCAAGGCGGCATTCTCTCCCTTAGGCATTACGCTTGCTCTTATGTTCATCGGCATACCGTTTGTTGTGCGGACGGTACAGCCGGTGCTGGAGGACGCGGAGCGGGATACGGAAGAGGCGGCTGCCACGCTGGGGGCAGGCCGATGGCGAACGTTTAGCACCATCATTCTGCCAACCCTGATTCCTCCGCTGTTGACCGGATTTGCGCTCGCTTTTGCCCGGGGGATCGGAGAATACGGCTCCGTGGTTTTCATATCGGGGAATATGCCGATGAAGACGGAGATTGCGCCGCTGCTGATCATGACAAAGTTGGAGCAATTTGATTACGCCGGCGCGACGGCGGTTGCCTTAATATTGCTGCTCATCTCTTTTGCACTGCTGCTCGGCATCAATATCTTACAACATTGGTCGCGGAAAACCGCGCGTTAAGGAGGGGATACCATGGCTGGAACTGTACCTGCTGCTGTTTCTGCAGCGAGACGAAACACGCCGTCCTCTCCGGCTGCAGCGGAGAAGCCGTGGGTGAAATGGACATTCATAAGTTTGGCTGGGCTTGTTCTGTTGTGGCTTATTGTGCTGCCTCTGATTACGGTGATGACCGAAGCGCTGAAGAAGGGATGGGACGTCTATATAGCAGCCTTATCCGATCCAGATGCCCTATCCGCGCTTCAGCTGACTTTACTGGTAGCGGCCATTACGGTACCGCTGAATT
Source organism: Paenibacillus sp. p3-SID867 (assembly GCF_025142895.1). Lineage (NCBI taxonomy): Bacteria > Bacillati > Bacillota > Bacilli > Caryophanales > Paenibacillaceae > Paenibacillus > Paenibacillus sp. p3-SID867. The sequence goes on along the minus strand of NZ_JAMBDM010000005.1, from coordinate 6,817 downwards.
CGATGTTCGGTGTCATCGCGGCATGGACCATAACGAAGTTCCGTTTTAAAGGCAAAAATCTGTTGATTACGCTGCTCGATCTGCCGTTTGCGGTATCGCCGGTCATCGGAGGCTTAATCTTTGTGCTGATCTTCGGTCGGCAGGGATGGTTTGGCCCTTGGCTTGAAAGCCATGATATCAAGATTATCTTTGCCGTGCCCGGCATTGTTCTGGCTACATTATTTGTCACGTTTCCCTTTGTGGTCAAGGAATTGATCCCGCTGATGGAAGATCAAGGGACGAAGGAAGAGGAAGCGGCCGTAACGCTGGGCGCCAAGGGCTGGCAAATATTCTGGAGGGTTACCCTGCCTAATATCAAGTGGGGGCTATTGTACGGCATCATTCTGTGCAACGCCAGAGCCATGGGCGAGTTTGGGGCCGTGTCCGTTGTATCCGGTCATATCCGCGGTGAGACGAATACGCTGCCCCTTCACGTCGAAATTTTGTACAACGAGTATCAGTTTTCGGCATCGTTTGCGGTGGCCTCATTATTGTTGTTATTAGCCGTCGTAACCCTGCTGCTGAAAAATTGGTTTACGCGAAAAAATGACCATTGACAGTCGTTTCCAACCCATGCTAATGTTAATTCATACTATGTAGGTTGGAAAAGAATGAATAATGAGCGCTGCAGGCAGATGGCCACTTCGACTTGTGGGGATGAGTAAATAGATTGGGGCTTTGCCCGGTGAGGAGGCGTATCCATGGCTAAACCTTTAAAAGTGGATGAAATGTGGCTCGAACGCATAGCAAGCCTGCTGAACGACATGGAATTCGGTTCGCTGCAAATTGTAGTGCATGAGGGTCAGATCGTTCAGATGGAACGAACGGAGCGCAAGCGTTTCGAGAATACGGCCTCCGGAGCGGTCAAGACGTCCCGGGCATCCGGCCAACAACGAAGAACGAGCGCAAGATGATCCCGCGAGGTTGTCGAGTATTGAGATAAGAACTTCCATCGATGCCATGAAGTGCACCTTATCCAGTAGACTTTGGGAAAAACACCCTAGAGTGTTAGCGATGAATTCTAAGGGAGTGCGCTTCAGCATTCATGCGGAAGTTCTTTTCTTTTTTGTAGGAACAAGGAATGCGGTATGGAAGAGCGTGATATCGGATAATATGTGCCTGCCCCATAGGATTGCGAAAATAAAAAAACAGCCCGGCCGATGAATTTCGGCACGGGTTGTTTTTCGTAATACTCATGTCGCTGTTGTCTTATCTGGACCGCAGAGGACTGCTGCTAATCTCCGGTTCACTAAAATTTGCCGTTTCACTAAGAGGGTCGTGATCTCCCGCAGGATGAAGAAATTGTTCCATTAGCTCAGGGTGTCCGGCATAGGGCCGCTCACGCCGCTGGCGAGTGGCCGTAACCCGGAAACCCGCCAGATACAGCAAGCACTGGGTAGCCAAAACGTAAGGTGAGGCCTCGTTCCAGATCAGATTAAATAGGGCTGAAGCTACAATCAGCAGATGCAGCACGGTATAGATAATGCCATGCGTTCTTCTTCTGGAGTCCATCAACAATCGGTAGAAAGAAATCGTGGCAATCATGTTGGAGAGCCATAGACACCATACCTCGGGGTTTGTCCAGGCAGAGGATTGCCGTAGTTCTTGAACGAGAATCGTCGTCCATAGGATTGCAGCACCTAGTGAAAGGGCAGGTATTGCAGGTTTCAAGAGGAGCCATAATCCCATACCCCAACCTGGTTTCTCGAGCCGTCCAACCAGCTCGTCGCGCTCCTTCATAAGCCTGTTGATCTCGCGGTCCAGCAGCTTGTGAAGAGTTGTCAATCTGGATTCATCACGATCGCTTAGAAAGGTATCAATCTGTTCGTGGAGCTCCCGAGTCAACAGGTCAGCGGATTTGCATTCCTGCAGAAGCCGGATAAGCAGATCCTCGGGGACGGCCGTTCGGGTCGGTCGATTGATAAGGGTCCCCAGAGGCCCGGCCAGTCTGGTGTAAATCGTCAAGGACTGACGAATGCGGGCGAGTGAATCCTTGCGTGCACCCAATAGCCGGGATGCACTGTATATGTACAGGCCCGTAAATACCGCAGTGGCAAGAAGCACAGCCACAAGCGTGTCGAGTGAGCCAAAGATATCATTCATCCATTCCGTAAGGGACAAGCGGATCCCTCCTTCAATATTCTACCTTTCACTATTGCACAACAAGGGAGGGATTTCAAGCTGATTCGGTAACAGGCAGCTATGGAGAGCATAGGGTGTTGCGTATAACGTTACGTCATATCCTATAGTCACCTTAGGAGGGATTGAAGTGAAACGAAAAAAAAGATGGGTAATCTTGGGTAGTATTCTCATTGCGATACTAGCTATACTGACGGTAATCGGCTTCCTATTTAGAGATGACGGGTCGTTAAGCGGTTTTGTTACAGAGGATGGGCAGAAGGAATATGCGGCAGCTTATGGTGAGGCGATGAGTCACTTACCAGAACCGGTTGAATCGATTAAGGTTCATACCGATTTTGGCATGGTACAGCTCTACAAGTTCCAGGGGGGCGATACACCGCATAAAACACCCCTGCTGCTGCTTCCCGGTAAAGGATCTGCTACACCGATGTGGAAGGCCAATCTAAGCGGCTTTCTAGAACACAGGCCTGTATACACCCTTGATTTGATAGGAGAGCCGGGTTTAAGCACAGAAACCAGACGGATTGAAACCGCTGCGGACCAAGCAGCATGGTTAGCGCAAGTGCTGGATCAGCTGCCGGAATCAGAGATCCACCTATTAGGGCTTTCGTTCGGCGGGTGGAGTGCGGCGAATGTGGCGCTCAAGCATCCTGAGAAGATTCACTCGCTCATATTGCTGGACCCTGTCTATGTGTTTGGCCCCATTCCATTGAAAATGATACTGGTGTCCATTCCGGCGTCCGTGCCCATGGTGCCCAAACCGATCCGGGAGAAAATGCTCAGCTATATATCCGGCGGGGCTGAAGTTGATGACAGCGACCCGACCGCCAAATTAATCGAAACCGGTATGCGGACATTCAAGAGCAAGCTGCCTATGCCGGAAGCCATCAAGCCGGAACGATTAGCTGAGCTGACGATGCCGGTGCTCGGTATTTTAGCTGGACAATCGACGATGCACCATGCTGATAAGTCGTATCAAACGGGGAAGGATTCTCTGAAAGACCCTAATAGCGAGATGGTCGTATTTGATGATGCCTCGCACGCAATTAACGGGGAATACCCTGAAGAGTTACTGGAAACAATAGAAGCTTTTTTAGCGAAAATCGAGTAAGGGACGGGAAGGGATGGGTTCATGGGAAAAAAATATTCCGTAAAAGAACTCAGTCAATTGTCGGGAATAACTCCGCGAACCATTCAGTATTACGATAATGAAGGGATTCTTAGGGCGGAGCGAGATGAGCTGGGGCATAGAGTATATTATGATAAACAGCTGTATGTACTTGAACAGATTATGTTCTATAGAGCCATCGGTTTCTCTTTAAAAAAGATCAAAGAACAATTGATCGTGGGCACCGAGGAGCAGGATATCGAGAACATTCTAGATTACCAGGCATCAGTCCTCTATTCACAGAAAGAGAGTATCCAAGCCAAGCTTGACGGATTGCATGTCGCTAAGGAAATGATGAAAGAAGGTTACACCGTACCCTGGGAGCTGTTAGCCCATCTCATGCGTTCATTGAATGAGGTCGATATGTCGGCTTGGAAAGAATACGAATTTTCGGAGGAAGACTCGCGACTATTTCGAACAGTATTTAACTCTGAGCAGGCGGCATTGGATTTTTACAACACGTTCAGAAAAATATCGTTGCAAGCTGCAGCTTATAAGGCCTCAAACGTTCCCATCGAGTCCCGTTTAGCCAGAACCTTAGCCGAAGAATGGCAACGGATGGTTCAACGTGTGACACATGGCGACGAACGGATTCATGCTGCCTTCTTAGCAGTCGATCGAAATCGGGATCGATGGAACGCTGGAGAGCGTCAGCTTGTAATGGAAGCAGAACAATATTTGCAGGACGTCTTGAAGCACTACACTGATCTTGAATGAGCTGCAAGCTGCGCGGGTGCTGCTTCCTATGCAGGAAGCTTAATCGCATTCTTTTGTTTATATGATTCTATGTTTACATGCCTGATCGGTTTTTCTATCGGTAAACAATGTTTCCTCAAGGGAACATAAGGGGCCGAGCCGCATATAGTATATGAATAAGACATCGAAGAGAAGGAGGGGCCGGGGGATGGAAGTGCAGGTGAAAAAAGCGCCGCTTCAACGCGCGAAATTGACGGTCGGTTATGTACTGCTTCTCATGTTGACGGTTTGAAAGCAATCAGGCTTTTTACCCGATGGAGAGGAGAAGTTCTTTCATCTAAAAATATAAAGATGGCGCCAGAGGAAAACACCCTCTTGAAACGCCATCTTTTTTATTCCTATTATGAAATAATCGCGATGTTATCGATCGGAGTCATGCAATGCTTTCCAGTATCTATAGTCGTGAATGGCGAACCCGGAGAACGAAGGGTGCTTCTCCGCTTTGATACATAACTTGGATAATTGTTCCTCCATATAGGACGTGCCTTCCTCAAAAAAGGTAATGTAAGCTCCCTCATTACTCGATTTGGTCTCTACGGCAATCAGGGCTTCCTTGCCGAGCTCATCGGCTTCCTTAAGCTCGGCAGCAGCGACTTTATAAATGGTATCTGCCTGATCACGATAGGCCATAATGACGACCTGGTCGAACTGCTGGATCATCCACCGGCTGATTGACATCGACTGGTCCGGCAGCTGGTAGCCGTGCAGCCAGAATGTCACGTCGGAACCGATAGGCAGATTCAGCTTCCGCGCTTCATCAACCAGATAACGGACGCTCGCCTGCCATTGCTTTACCACGGTGGCCTGGTTTGTTTTCCACTCGGGCAGCACATGCGGCTCGATATCGACATGAATGCCGGTGAAGCGCTCATTCGGTGCAGCGGAAGCCTGATATTCAGCGGTCCATTGAATGAACGTCTCCAATCGGTGACGCTCCGTTTCAAGCGCCCAGTTAGGCGCGCCGCCAAGGACATGAACCGCGATCCCCTGTTTGCCCGCTTGGCGGATAAAGCTGCGGTAATATTCGGGCCGAACATCGCGGTTCATCTGCAGATAGAGCACATTGACTCCTTGATTGGCGGCAAAATCAAGAATGTCGTCAGCCGAATCTTGAATCTGCGGCGTATCCCAGAACCAGGTTGCCTTCTGGCGGGGTTCGGCCGTAGCGGCATCAGGCTGAAGGGACAAGCTGCTTAGCAGCAGCAGACTGCCTGCGAGACAGAGGGCCAGCCAGCGGACGTATTTTTTTTTCATAATATGGATAATCTCCTTTACAATACGATTAGCTCATAGGAAAACGACAAATTCCAACAAACACACAACATTAGTATTGCGATTTAAGTCATTATTCAAGATATATATATTCGTAAATATGCACTTATGTACTCTATCGGCGAAAGTGATATTGTGATGCATAGGTCTAAAGATCTATTATTTTGAGGAAAAATGAACGAGTGGAGTTTGAAGAGGTCTGCATGGGGATAAGTAAATAGGAGGTGTGACAGCCCGGAACGGCTATAGACGGCACCAGGTGTTTATAATACTACTTAAGATTCAAGAAGAGCCATTCATCACCAGGGGTGATGTAGTATAATTTCTAAGCGAAGGAGCGATGAACATGAAGGTAGCATTAATTGGAGCAAGCGGAACGATCGGAAGACGAATTACGGAGGAAGCGCTGCGACGGGGGCACGAAGTTACTGCGATTTTGCGTAATCCGGATCGATTGGATGCAGAGCATGAGCGATTAAAGAAAGTCAAATCGGATGTAATGGATCCTTCATCATTAGAAGAGGCGATTCAAGGGCATGATGCTGTCATTAGCGCTTTCGGCCCGAAGTTCGGCCGGGAAGAGGAACTCGTTGCAGCCGCACGCACGATTATGGAGGGAACGAGACGTGGCGGCGTAACCCGCCTGTTGATCGTTGGCGGCGCAGGCAGCCTGATCGCCGATAGCGGCGTACCGCTTATGGAAACCCCGGAATTTCCGGAAGAGATCAGACCGCTTGCCCGTGCGCACGCGGATGCTTACGATCTTTATAAGGAAAGCGATCTGGAATGGACGTATGTCAGTCCGGCGGCGATCATTGAGCCGGGGAAACGTACCGGACAGTTCCGGATCGGCATGGATCGCCTGGTGACGGACGAGAGCGGAAGCAGCCGAATCTCGGTTGAAGATTTCGCGGTAGCGGTGATCGATGAGCTGGATGATCCGCAGTTTATTCAGTCCCGTTTTACCGTTGCTTATTAATAGACAGGCATCCTGAGTCGCCAATGCGTTTGCGTAGGATATATCGAAGCAAAGGGGAGAGCTTGGATGTATGTTGTGACGTCTGGACAGATGAGGGCACTCGACAACCATACGATTCATCAAATCGGCATTCCGGCCATAGCTCTGATGGAGAATGCAGGTAAGGCGATTGCCGAGGAAGTCCTGAAGCTGTGTCTGGAGCGTGATAGAGTGAGCCGTTCTCATTACGGAGCCGCTGCTGGGACAGCAGGAAAGGCTCGGTCCTTCATGTATGAGGACGGGCGGGGTGAACAGCGGCTATCCTTACCGGAGCAATCGGCAGCGGCGGAGGCTCTTATCGCCGGGGATGACCTGGCTCTGGAGATGAGCCGTCCGTCGCCTGTCATCGACGGAGATGCTCGATTGCCCACCGCGCTTGCGGCGCAGGAGCACTGGCTCATTCTGGTGGGCAAGGGCAATAA
>NZ_JAMBDM010000049.1:0-5494 GCF_025142895.1 Paenibacillus sp. p3-SID867 | reverse complement strand
ACAGTGATAATGATAGTTCGGCTACCGTGACCGATACATTAACCTCAACTAGCGGCTCGAACAACGCATCAGACGCCACCAGCACTTCGTCATCGGGTGATAGTACCTCCACCAATGGAGATAATACCTCCACCACAAGTAGTGGTCCTGCGGCCAACTCATCGGATACGGACGCCACCAGCAGCTCAGGTGATAGCACATCAACGAATGGTGATAATACGTCAACCACAACAAGTGGTCCTGCAACAAACTCATCGGATACAGATGCTACATCGAGTGCAGGTGACAGTTCCTCAACCACTGGCGATAATTCATCCACAACCAGTGCCACTGCCACCACAGGTGATAACACCTCTACGCCTACAGCAACAGCGTCGACAGGCGATAATACTACCACCAATACCTCCAATGCTGACAACTCTTCAACGAACGACAACGCAAGCACCGCCAACAGCACGTTAAACTCCACCAGCTGCGCCACCAACGAATCCACGAATACCAGTGAATCCAACAACACCTTTGACTACAACAGCGCCTTAGTGAGCACGGCAAACGGGTTAGCGAGCTCGGCAAACAACTCGGCAAACACCGTCTCCAATGGCAACAACTTCACCGTTGGCAATCAAATTCAAATTAGCGACAATTCCGTGCTTTTAGCCTTATTGCTTTTGTTTTGCAAATGCCGTACCTGCTGTAACTGTCAGCCTTCTAGCGGATCAACAAGCGGCTGTACCTGCGGCACGTCGGGGACGACGAATTTGGAAGGGATTATTTCCAAACTGCTCGATGATGAAAAAAATAAACAACAGCGCATTTTTGATATGTTAAACCAAAATAATTCAATCGCTTAAGGAGGCGTTTACCCATGCTTGAAAACAGTTCAAAAACCACGTTCACGATGTCTCGCAAAAACGGAGAAACCACACTTTCGGTGGCGATCAACAATGGCAGCGACGAAGAAAAAAATATTAACATGGTCGTCAAAGACAGTGCAAACGGCAATGTATTGCCAAGTGTGATCGATGGCACAGCCATCGACAACGGGGTGACGCTGGAACCTAAAGCAATCAAAAACATGGTGATTGATACCACAAACGCCATCGGGCAAATTCTCGTGGAAATGGCAGGTGCAGGGAGGATGACAATGCGTCAAAAAAGTTCGTCATCCGGTGGCAAAACAAGCAACATCATCGAATTGATATTAAAATAAAAAATATGCTTCGTGAAGTATCGCGCAGAAACGATTCCTATAGCGCGATTCGTTGCCGATTCATTTGCTGCACGAGTGTTTCCTCGGTTGCGCAAATCGTCTCTACGAACCATCATGAAGGAATGATCTCCTAATATTAAATGACCGCTAATTAAGATTAGCGGTCATTTGGTGTTTTCAAAGCATACACTTGATGTCCGCTAATGTTTCGGTTAAAATAAGAATATCATGTCCGCTAATGTAAGACAAGATTTGGAGGCTTTGCTAATGAGAGAAACACCGGGGATTTCGGAACAGGGCGATCAGACGATTCAGGACTTCATTCACGCTCTCACCACCCACGAAGATTTGAATCCCAAAACACTAAAAGAGTATGCAAGCGACCTAAAACATTTCATCGGCTGGTTTGAGACCGCCTACCACCAAGAGGAAGAGATTATATTTCGAATTGAAGATGTGGCTACTCCAACATTAACGCGATATAGGGAAGCAGCACAAAAAATAATGGAATTGAAACCGGCGACCATTAACCGGCGGCTTATTACCCTGAAACGTTTTTTTGAATGGGCCGTGTCAGAATCCAGGATTCGCCGCGACCCTTCGAAGCCGGTTAAATTGGTTCCGGAAGAAAAGGTAAGCCCCAGACAGATGACAGACAAAGAAGAAGCTGCTTTGGTTGCTGCGGCCGAGCATGGCGGTTCTCTTCGGGATCAGACGATTCTAATCGTGATGTTTCACACGGGCTTACGAAGCATGGAAGTGTGTGACTTGGCTCCCGGAGATATTCAAATCGGTAAACGTAGTGGTCAGCTTACGGTCCGATCCGGAAAACGAAATAAACAGAGGGAAGTTCCTTTGAACGCCACGTGTAGAGTTGCTTTAGAAAAATATCTGGCAGAACTCCCTCCGCACAGTCCTTTTCTGTTTCCATCTGAAAAGACCGGCGATCGATTAACCGAACGTGCTTTACGTCATTTAATTCAAAAATATATGAAAGCAGCCCGGCTCGAAGGATTGAGCGCCCACGATCTACGGCACCGGTTCGGCTATGTGATGGCAGAAAACACGCCGTTGCACCGCTTGGCGCAAATTATGGGACACGATAGTCTGGACACAACGATGATTTACGTCAAGGCAACCCGTGCGGATCTGCAAGCGGAAGTCGAAAAAATAGCTTGGCAATAGGGGGATGAAGTACGATGTACGCGAGAGTAAGGGAACTGCTAACTCCGGAGGAACGGCTGCATTATTTGCAGATACCGCCTGATCTTGGCGAATGGGAATTGGGCACTTATTTCACATTTACACAGCATGACCTTGAAATCATACAGCAGCGGCGAAGAGATTATAATCGACTCGGCTTTGCCGTGCAGCTGTGCGTACTTCGTTATCTCGGCTGGACACTTTCTGATACAAAAGAAGTGCCGGTTCAAATTCTTCGTCATATTGCAAAGCAAATCAATGCCGATGTGGAGTCTTTTGCATCTTACGGCGACCGAGAAGCAACGAAGTACGAGCATCTGGATGAGATCCGGAAAGAATATGGCTACCAGACATTCACCTTGAGCGAATATCGTTCTTTGTGCAAGCATCTATTTAGCCATGCAATGGCAAACGGCAATCCCTTACACCTGATTCAACTCGCACTCGAAGATTTACGTAAGCGTAAAATCATTCTCCCTTCAATGGCTACAATTGAAAGAGCCGTTTGGGAAACGCGCAAACGAACAGAAGAAAAAATATTCAAGCTGCTCAGCAGTTCACTGACAGAATTACAAATTGCTAAGCTGGATCGCGTCTTAACCACCATGCCGGAAAGTAGCAAAACCTACTTAGCATGGTTAAGGGAAATTCCAGGTACTAGCTCTCCGGATTCTTTTTTGAAGGTGATTGAAAAACTCGAATACTTACGCGACTTGCAGCTGCAAGTCGATACGAAAGGCATCCATCCGAACCGTCTACGTCAACTTTCTAAAATCGGTTCGCGTTACGAACCTCATTCTTTCAGACGTTTTAATGATCCGAAAAAGTACGCGATTTTAGTAGCGTACCTATTGGAACTAATTCAGGATTTGACAGACCTGGCTTTCGAGATTCATGACCGGCAGATTATGATACTGCTTTCCAAAGGGAGAAAGGCCCAAGAGGAACTTCAAAAGCAAAACGGTAAATCGATCAACGAAAAGGTTGTTCACTTTGCCGATCTTGGAGCCGCTCTTATTAAGGCCCGAAGCGAAGGCATTGATCCGTTTGTTGCTCTTGATGCCGTCATGCCGTGGGATCAGGTCGTCGCATCCGTGGAGGAAGCTAAACGGCTGGCGCGACCAGTTGATTACGACTACTTGGACTTGTTAGAAAAGAAATTCTATGCGCTCCGAAAATACACGCCAACGCTGCTAAAATCGTTGGAATTTCGGTCAACTAAGTCCGCAGAGCCGCTAATGAAGGCGGTCGATATCATCCGGGATATGAATGAAACCGGGAAGCGGAAGGTTCCGGAAGGCGCGCCGCTGAACTTCGTTTCGAACCGCTGGCAAAAGCACGTTTACGACGATGACGGAACGATCAACCGGCATTACTACGAAATGGCTGTCCTGACAGAGTTGCGGAATTACGTTCGTTCCGGGGACGTGTCCATAGTCGGAAGCCGTCAGCATAAGGATTTCGAGGAATACCTTGTTCCGAAAGCCGATTGGAATGGCATTGATCCTAACGCTACAAAGCTTGCCGTCAGTTTGTCCGCAAAGGAATATCTTGAAGAACGGATTGAAGCACTTCTTCAAAGATTAAATTGGGTTTCGGATCACATCGATGAGCTGGACGGAGTAAATTTGGAGAACGGGAAATTGCACATTGAGCGATTGGAGAAAGATGTTCCCGATGAATCCCGAAATTTCAGTCTTTCCCTCTATGAGCTGCTACCACGAATTAAGCTTACGGATCTGCTCATGGAAGTAGCCAACTGGACGAATTTTCATGAGCAGTTTATTCACGCTTCCAGTAACCGCGCTCCGAACGAGGAAGAAACAACAATCCTTATGGCTACCCTTATGGCAATGGGAACGAACATCGGGCTTACGAAGATGGCTGAAGCCACGCCGAGCATTTCATATCGGCAAATGGCCAATACAGCTCAATGGCGGCTGTACGAAGACGCGATGAATAAAGCGCAAGCTGTTCTTGTCAATTTTCATCATAAGCTGGCGCTGCCTTCATATTGGGGGAATGGCACTACCTCCTCATCTGATGGAATGCGCGTCCAGATCGGTGTATCGTCTCTTCACGCAGATGCGAATCCTCACTACGGGACCGGAAAAGGAGCAACGATATATCGCTTCGTGAGCGACCAGTTTTCCACGTTCTATACGAAAGTCATCAATACGAACGCTCGGGATGCCGTACACGTCATCGACGGTTTGCTCCACCACGAAACGGACTTGTCCATTGAGGAGCATTATACGGATACAGCCGGTTACACCGATCAAGTCTTTGGTTTAACGCATTTGCTTGGATTTCGCTTTGCGCCGCGCTTACGCGACTTGGCTGATTCCAAGCTCTACGCTATCGGAAAACCGTCCATTTTCCCTAAATTGGAGAAGCTGCTTCGCGGACAGATTAATACAAAGATCATTCAAGAGAACTACGACGATGTACTCCGGCTGGCTCACTCCATCCGGGAAGGAACCGTTTCAGCATCACTCATTATGGGGAAAATCGGTTCCTATGCAAGACAAAACAGCTTGGCTACCGCGCTGAGAGAAATGGGGCGTATCGAGAAAACGATCTTCATTCTGGATTACCTTTCGAGCGAGGCGCTGCGGAGAAAAATCCATCGGGGGTTGAACAAAGGAGAAGCCATGAACGCATTGGCCAGAGCGATCTTCTTCGGCAAACATGGCGAACTGCGGGAACGTGCGCTACAAGATCAGCTCCAACGGGCAAGTGCGTTGAACATTATCATCAATGCAATTAGCGTTTGGAATACCGTCTATCTCCAGCAGGCAACTGAACACCGCAAAAAGCAAGGTAAGCTTCAGGAAGAACTGCTAAATCACATTTCCCCCCTTGGATGGGAGCACATCAATTTTCTAGGTGAATACAAATTCAACTTCAAGCAGAATACGTCTCTCAACTCATTACGACCGCTGAAACAACAGGAAGGTGAGTGATCGGTAGTCCGGGCGGTGTAGCCCGGACTATTGGGCTTAGAGTAAGAAAAAACGCTAAGCCAGGTACATCCGAAGGCTTAGCGTATATTATCGTTAAAATGTTGGCGGTACCCCT
>NZ_JAMBDM010000048.1:0-6707 GCF_025142895.1 Paenibacillus sp. p3-SID867 | reverse complement strand
TGAAATCAAAGAGGAAAGTGGAATTGACACTACGGTTAGCTACTTAATTGGTATCTATTCAAATACAGGGATTTTTAAATGGTATGATGGTGTGACTGATGTTCCTACGCAAGTTGGGTTTGATTTCGTATGTAAACCAGTTGGTGGGGAGTTATTAGCTGTTACTGAGGAAACAACCGATAGTCGCTGGGTGGCGAAAGATAAAGTTCTTGATTTCATTGAACACCCCGCTATTCGCACCCGCTATCAGGCATATTTGGATTTTAATGGAGCGGTAAATTACATGGCGTATTTAACGCAACCCGAGTTCATCATAAAACACCAAACATACATATCGAAGTAGAAAGTTTCACGTTATTGAACAAACGAGGAACATGGGTTCAATATATAGGGGGAATTTGCTGTGGAAGCTGCCCCCTGTTTTATTTGTTAAGGAGTTGATGAAATGAGGTTTGTCGAAGATCGATTATACGCAGAGCAATTGTTAAATGAAGCGGCAATATCAAATCCAGGATCATGGGTTCAACACTCCATAAACGTGGCAAAAGCCGCAGAATATATAGCAATAGATTTACTAAAGGCAGGGTATGAAATTGATCCCAATATAGCTTTTACAAGTGGACTATTACATGATATTGGTCGGTATGTAGGTTATACCCCATCAGTTATTCATTCATTGGATGGTTATTTATGATGAATAAGGGCTACGAAGGAACAGCTAATGTTTGCGTTACGCACTCATTTCCATAAACAAACTTAGATACAATTAATGGTTGGGGGGAAATCCCTTCACACATACAACTGCAATTAAGTGAAATATTAAATCAAATTGAATGGACTATCTATGACAAACTAATTACATTATGTGATGCATTAGCAGATGATGAAGGATTTTCAACAATAGAAAAGCGAATTGTTTCGGCTGCCATTAGAAATGGAATCAATTCTAATTCGCCAATTTTATGGAAGGGCTACTTCTGTATTAAGCAAGAAATTGAGAAAATAATTCAAAAATCAATTTACAGGTTGTTTCCTAATATTGAGGAATCCATATATAAAGATATGGCATTAAGAGGAAGCGTAAGTACCATAAAATAATCCATTTTAGAACTGCCATTATAAACACTCATTGAACTAACGAGAAACGTTAGTTCAATGACAACAGCGGCAGTCTATGACTTTATTTATGAAGTCTTAGTCCGCCGCTGTTTCTGTTAATAGACAGTATCTGGAGGTAGGTATCCATCCAAACAGTTTATTCTGGGTACTTGAAAAAATAGTGACTAATTTTAGCGTGGTTATGATTCATATTAACCATCTAAATAATGAAGGAGTGTCGGGTGACAAGATCATGGTCCCATTGAAAGTCGCTAATTTAGCGGCTTTTTTGTTTTATCGGTACAAGTTCTTGTCCCGATTGCCGTAAAGGACAAGAATAAGTGCCGATTACCGATTAGATAAGTATCTAACTGGGTTTCCATGCAATTTCATCAAGCTAATGGGCAGTTAACCTGAATGGTGACTAAGACGCAACCTATTCAAGAAAGTGTTCGTCTGATTATAACGAGGAGGTATGTTAATGAAGAAAATGAATAGCTTCATCATAATGTTAGTTTTAGTAGTTTGCATGATTTTTGCAGGCTGTACAAAGGCAAATACTGAGTCAGAACCAATACACACTGAACCATCAGCCAAGAATACTTCTACAAATGAACCATCAGGTTCAAACAGTAATACAAATCAATCTGATTTAGTCGGTTCCGTTAAGGTAGAAAACTTAGGTTCCGATACTAAAATAACTTATACTTTCAAAAATCAAAGCGAAAAAATGGTGACTGTTATTGGCGGAGCAAGATATAAGTTGTTAAAAGACAACAAAGTAGTAGACGAAGGTGGGGTTCCAATAAAAGATTACATAGATTTGGAGCCTGGTCAGGACTATACAGATATAAAGACATTTTCGAAATTGGAGCCCGGCTCATACAGAATACATGTGGATTGGAACAAAACCATTGTATCTGCTGAATTTGTTCGAGACTAAGCTAACGGGAAACGATAGCTCAAGAAAAACAAGAAGGCAGCCGATCAACGTGGATCGGCTGCTTTTGTTCAACTAACGGGCAGTTTAGTTGGAATGCAAGAGGAATTAATAACCAAACAGTCGAATGTTATTAGTATGCTTTGGAAAGGAGGATTTAAATATGTACTTTCGCTGTTTTAGAAAGCCGATAAGAATCCGCCAACTTCCTCAAAATTAAAATTTGAGGAGGGTAAATATGAAGGTTAATGATAATTATCTGAAAGAACAATTAAAGCATGTGTATTGGTTAAATGGTGGTTGTTGCGCGGGCAAGACCACAATGACAAAGAAATTTGCTGAGGAGTTAGGATTTCAAACGCTAGAGGATAATGTCTTAAAATATAGACCATTCACTAGCCCTGTTGAATACCCTGCCCTTCAATATCCTCATCCTGGTTTGGACTGGGACAAATGGTTTAATAAACCCAATGATGAACATTGTGAATGGCTTTTTCAAATTATCGAAGAAATGATGGAGTTTTTTGTTATCGATTTGTTGAAAATGCCTACCGATACACCAATCATAATAGATTTAGGAATAATGCCCGAACAAATATTACCCTTTATTCCTAAAGAAAGAATGATTTGTCTCTATACGTCTGATGAAGAAATAGAACGGCTATATTTCTTCAGGGAAGACCATAAGATGATTTTGGATATTATTAACCTTACAGTTAAACCAGCGGAAACAATCAAAAACGGCAACAAAAATATGGTAAAGTTTTCTCGTGACATTAGAAATGCCTGTGTTAAAAATGGAATCAAGACCATTAAAAGAACAACTAGCTTAAGTGTTGAAGAACAATTCAGACTAGTTCGTGAACATTTTGGATTATAAGTTGAAACAACCAGTAGTGTAGGTATCATGTGCAGGCTGCCCAATAGGCAGCCTGTTGCGCTAACGGGACACTATAACTAAATAATTAACTTAAACGAGGCTGCCGTCATGATCGGTAGCCTCGTTGTGCTTACGGGCAGTTTTCTTTAGATACAATATTGATGTTCGGATATGTATAAGCTCTCCTGCAATGCCCAAAGATACTTTTTTATTATATCGAAACTTTACCTATACACGTAGTAAGACAGAATGTTACCGTATTATTATTGTCCTATAATTTACCATCACTGGGGGGTATCTTAATATATGAGCATCAACTTGCAAGATTGGATTCAGGACGCTGATTTGGTCAGCATTCAAAAGGCAATGGCTACGGGTGAATGTACCTCCGAAGCCCTCGTTCTAGCATATATCGAAAGAATTCATAGGTATAATCCTTTGATCAATGCTGTATTAGAGATTAATCCAGATGCGGTTGAAATCGCAAGGAATCTCGATTTTGAGCTAAAAACAACAGGTAGTCGGGGGCCTCTTCACGGAATACCAATCCTGCTCAGGATAACATCGATACACACGACCGAATGCATACGAGCGCTGGTTCAATCGCATTGGCTGAGTCGTTTGCTCCTGAAGATTCGTTTATTGCCGCAAAACTCCGCGCTGCCGGCGCAGTTCTTCTAGGTAAGGCAAATATGACCGAGTGGTCGAATTTTATGTCCAGCCGTATGCCTGCTGGATTCAGTTCTAGGGGTGGATATGTGTTGAATCCATATGGACCTGGCAAGCTCTTCGTCAGCGGGTCAAGTTCAGGATCTGCTGCAGCACTAGCTGCGGACCTGGCAGCAGCAGCGATAGGAACAGAAACCGCAGGTTCGAATATTGGGCCGGCCAGCCAACATCTTCTCGTTGGAATAAAGCCTACTATAGGGCTTACGAGCCGCAGCGGCATAATCCCAATCTCCATAAGTCAGGATACACCAGGACCAATTTCCAAGACAGTCACTGATGCAGCGATTCTACTTGGAGCAATCGTCGGTTTTGACGAAAACGATGAGGCAACATGGACTAGCCCGCAACGTACTTCTCATGACTATACAACTTATCTCGACCGAGACTTTCTGCGTAAAGCTCGCATTGGGATTCCCCGACATTACTATGATTCATTGGATGAAGAAAGACTTTCAATCATGGAATCCGCCATTAATGTTCTACGTGAGCAAGGTGCTACAGTTATCGATCCTGTGGACCTCTATTTGGAACAGCATCCATGGAACAATGATGTTATCTGCTACGAATTCAAAACAGGCCTGAATCACTATTTATCGAAGTTGAGCTCGGATATGCCCGTGCATTCTCTTCAAGAATTGATTTCTTATAATCAGAAGCACGCTGCTTCCTCATTGAAGTTTGGCCAAGATAATCTGATTCGCTCGGAACAAAATGCACTAAACGAGACAACCTATCAACTTAAACGTCAAGAATATAACCATCCGACAGTATCGCAAGGAATTGACTATGCACTCGATCAACACGGCTTAGATGCATTAATGCTACCCGGTGATATTGATGGTATGTACATTGCTGCCAGATTAGGGTATCCCCTTATAACGGTGCCCGCCGGTTATTCAGCCAAAGGAACAATTGATGCGGATGGAGATTCGACGCAGGGTCCATTTGGTGTTATCTTTTCCGGGAGGGCTTTCAGTGAGCCCACGTTAATAAGCATCGCCTATAGTTTCGAGCAGGCAACACTTTTTCGTCGTCCGCCAGATCTGGGTGAATTGATGTAGTCACTGATTCGTAATGATACCATTAGTCTTAACAGCTACGTATTGACCATGTCTCTGCAGGGACTTAACCATCGTGATTACGCTAACGGGAACACTAGTTCAAATCATAAAGATTAAATCCTTCTATTAGAAGCAAACTAATAGGAGGTTTTGTTATGATCTTAAGTGAGTTGTGGCGATTGTATGAGACTGATAAACGTATCCAAGGATTTAGTCCGAAAACATTGAAAGCATACGCTCTCCAGAACAAAATGCTGATCAAGGAACTCGGTGACCTGGATATAACCGAGATAACTTTAACTCTGCTGAAGGAGTACTTAGCGAAACAATCTAATCGGTTGAAGCCAAGTAGCCTAGGACACCGGATTCGCTTTGTTCGTTCCCTTTTTCGCTATGCTTTTGAAGAAACATACTTGACTTCTAATCCCTCCCTAAAACTACGAGAACCTAAAATGGATAAACGAATACCTAAGTTTTTAATCGAGGAAGATATAATTCACTTAAAGATCGCTTGTCAATCACTGAGAGAAAGGGCGTTACTTGAATTTCTCTACAGTACGGGCTGCCGGGTTGGAGAAGTGGAGAAGATAAATATCGAGGATCTTAACTGGGAAAACTGCTCTGCAATTGTTAATGGCAAGGGTTCAAAGCAGAGAGAGGTTTATTTCACGACAGAGTGTAAAGTGTGGCTCAAGAAGTATCTGGCCGGCCGTGAAGACAACTGTAAAGCCTTATTCGTAACCGATACACATCCGAGTAGACGGATGGCCATTCCTACGATCAGGTGGGCGTTGAAACGGCTTGCAGGCCGAGGAGAGCTTGAAGTAAATCTATATCCGCATCGATTTCGTCATACCTATGCGTGCCAACTCCTCGATAATGGAGCACCTTTAGATTTCATTCAAGGCATGCTAGGGCATGAAAAAGCATCAACCACTCAAATATATGCTCAGCTGCGCGGCGAACGACGACGAGAACTTTATCGTCGATATTTTTAGCATTTTGAATAACAGCAGATTCCCCTTAAAGTCCGCCTTTATTCAACTAAAGGGCAGGATAATTCAATACGATATTAGTCTTATATGGTAAGATTATAGAACAAGATAAGATAAGTTAAAGTCGTCGTTTTAGAATGAACAGTATGAAATTATTATAGGAGAGTCCTAAAATGAAAAAGAAAATGAACTATTTAATCCTAATTTTCACGATCATCTTTATAGTTGGTTGTACCAACGTAGAAGATACATCCAGTACAGATGTAGAAACAGATTCACAAGAAGTAACAACAGATACTACAAATAAGAATATTGTAAAAAAAGAAGCTGTCAAAGTGGTTGTTGATGAACCAGTAGGAAAGGAAACATCAACACAACTGAATAATGATTTGTTTTCAGGATACAAGCTTATCGAAGTTGATGGTGGTGATTTGTCTGGGCATCGTGAACCTAACATTGTTGTTGACATTGGTTACGGAGACCGTGAGTATTGGTCATTTACTAATGAATATGGGCAATTAGTGCGTGTCATTGCTGATGAAATTATTCTACAAGACGACCGTAACGAACCTGTATTATCGTCTGGCAGATACTACCCTGATGAGGCAAAGGTTACTGGTGTCGAAAGTGACGTTTTAGATGAAGGACATATCATTGCTGATTCTCTCGGAGGGGTATCGAATGCATATAATATTACCCCATAAGATAGCACACTCAATCGACATGGTGATCAGGCTTATATGGAAGATGCGATTCGCAAAGCAGGTAGAGCCAATAAATTTGAAGCGATCGTCACATATCCGAATACAGAAACCCAAATCCCTTCAAGTTACCAGTACACCTATACGTTAAAGGGTAACAAGATCGTTGATACATTTGACAATGTGAACCCTGATGAAGTAAATGTATCACTCGGGTTAACGGGCAGTGAGCCTTCTGACTCAACTAGTACAAATTCAAACGCTGACATTTCTAGTGTTGATACAAACGGTAATGGACAGGTT
>NZ_JAMBDM010000047.1:0-7840 GCF_025142895.1 Paenibacillus sp. p3-SID867 | reverse complement strand
ACTAGTCATCATGCTGCTACAAAACGCTGTGAAGATAAAATAATTGAATTTGAACAACGGATAATGTGTGGGGAAAGTGGTGGGAGTGATAGATAGCCCGTTAAGCTAACGGGAAACGTTAGCTCAATAAAAAGGCGGAAGCCTGGGACTTTATTTTTCGGTCCAAGGCTTCCGCTGTATCATTTTTTAAGCCAATCTAACTTATTTTTATGAACCCGACGATTTCCAGCCACATCGATCTAAGATAGATCAGCACATCCAGTCTAATACTTTAGTTCATAGCCGCCAGGAATTCCATAGGGGTTCTCCTCAAAAGAGGCAAAACGTAGAGCTCCTAAGCTGTTTCGTTTTATCCACAATTAGGCGCTTATATAATTTATCTTTTAAGGAGACATCATGTTGAGTTGGACGTAAAAGCAGGGATCGATGGTCGCACTTTGTTCATGGCTCGTTCCTTTGCTTCATCCATTACATGTGTATAAATTTGCGTTGTAGAGATATCCTCATGTCCGAGTAGCTCCTGAACAGCTCGAAGGTCAGCACCATTACGTAATAGGTCTGTTGCAAATGAATGCCTGAACTTGTGTGCTGATAAGGGTAATCCGGAAATTTGTGGGTACTGTTTGGTTAGTGCATCGAGCGTCTTTTCAGCGATGGTTTGCACCATTCGCTTACTAATCCGTCGGCGAAACTGTGATACAAAAAAAGCAGGATCCTTGCTATTCCAGGGATTGATTCGTTCCGACAAATACATTGCTAAAAGTTGGTTTAATTCGACTGGCAGCGGGATATACCTCCATTTCCCCCCTTTACCCAAGACCCCTATATTTGAATTATCTCTGTCGTAATCAGGTATATTCAAACGAACGATCTCACTAACACGAAGTCCAGCATACGCCATTAGGGCAACTATCGAGACATCTCTTATTAGATATCTTCCTTGAATGAGTTCCAGAGAGGCATCAAGAAATTGTTTTTGTAGGTAGGCTGGTTGTCTTTTTTTCTCGACTTTCGCCTTTTCAATATCCATCGCCGGATTATGATCGGTTACCTTAAAACGAATCATTACTTTATAGAACAAGCGAATGGCAGATTGACAACGATTGCGATACCTGGCGCCTGCCCCTGTCTCTCTCACTTGGGTTAGATAGTACATAACATCAATATCCGAAACATCACCAATGGCTTTGTAATTCAAACTCAGGAGAAAATGTTTTATATCATGGAGGTAACCTTTTTGAGTATCTAAAGAATATTCTCGATCCTTCATATATACCAAAAAAAGGTTTAGTTCGCGTTCATAGTGCTCAAGAATATCCGCATACTTCACCAAATCACACCTATTCAATCGTTTAAAATCGAAATTGCGTTAAACGTGTATTTAACGCAATTTAATCATAACATGAGCGTAAAAAAAAGGAAGCAACTCCCATGTCATTACCTCCTCGTTTTGGATCCTAACATTTTTCCTATTTCTTCTTGATATCTATTGTGACAATTCCAAATACATAATATGATTAATAGGTATTTTGGAATATATTTCTATAGAATAATAGGAATTACGACATAGTCTGATAGGAGGAGTCTCGGTTAATCATGACATTTCAAAAAAAATTTAGGGTTGGGGCCCTCGCACTTGCGATTAGTACGGTGATGAGCTCTAATGCAGGCGCTGCTTCTAGCCATACCTTTACAACATTTAAGGATTTAGGTGACGCATCTCCTTGGGCGCGTTCATTAATTCAAGAAGCACAGGATAAGCAGCTGATGACTGGAGATCCAGGAGGATTATTCAGACCTCTTCAGACCGTGACACGTCAGGAGGTGGCTGCTGCTCTTGCAAAGGCATTCAATCTACCTGTTGAGGCTAACTCAGGTTCTCCATTTTCTGATGTTCCTAAGGATTTATGGAGTGCTGGTGTCATCGATGCAGTAAAACGTGAAGGATGGATGAAGGGAGACAACAATGGAGCTTTTCGTCCTAAAGACAACATTACTCGTGAAGAGATGGCAGCCATCTTGGCCAGAGCAGAGGGTTTAGATAAGTCGAATGAAATAGAAACACTAATCTCTTCTTTTAAGGATTCCGGCAATATATCTTCCTGGGCAAAGGAATCTGTAGCAACCGTTGTCTCATCCGGATTAATGATTGGGAGTAATGAGAGGTTTTCACCGCAGAAACCTATTCTCCGCCAGGAACTTGCTACTATTCTGGTTAGAATCAATTCAGACAATGGTGATCTTCAAAACATTCAACGAATAGAGAATGGTATCGTAACGATCGGAGAAGCTTCTTACACCGTAGCGGACTCTTTGAAGCCCTTGTTTCAAGATTCCAACATTCCGGTTTTAACAAACGCGGGTGTTCGTTTTGTTGCGGACAACGGACAAATAACACAAATACTTTCACTAGATATCGTCACTTCAGGCAGCGCTGCAGGAGAAGGCCAAGCTGAATTCTCAAAGAATCTGATATTCGATGGCGGCAAGGCCAGTATTGATGGCCATCTCAAGATCGCGGCAGATTTTATAACCATAAAGAATTTAAACATCAATGGTAATTTGGAAATTGGTGAAGAACTCGAACATGATTTTTATGCACAACAAGTTACTGTGAAAGGAAGCACCTTTGTAAAAGGTGGCGATGAAAATACCGTCGTATTTGACCAATCTTCATTAAAGGACATGGAGGTTAGCAAGGACGGTGTGCGGGTAGAAGCAACTAACAAGACAGTTGTTCAAGAGGTAAACATTAACTCCAGGGAATCAGGGCTTTGGGGTGACGAATCAATTACGTATCAAACAGTGAAAGTTGAAGAAAGTGCTTTCTATGTTTATTTAGCAGCACATATCAATAACTTAGAACTAAACGCGGGGTCCGGCGAAACCATTGTATCAGGTAATGGTGTTCTTGATAACGTCACAGTAAAGGGATCTGGTGAGATTTCGATACTTAACAAGGGCGCCATCGGAAAGTTAACCATTACAGACATAGAATCAAAAATCACATTACCATCCAATGTGCCCATTCAGAGCATCGTTTTACCCCCTGGAGTCTCTCCAGAACAAGTAATTAAAAACTATGATACTGTTAAATCTCAAATAGCGAAAATTAACGACGTTGACAATCCAGACTACACTACCAATGCCGGTCAGAAGGGGAGTCCTTCTACGGGAGGCGGAAATGGTTCAGGGTCTTCAAATGGGGGAGGTAGTCCATCTAACCCTGAGTCTCCACCACCTACAACTAACCCAACAAACCGTAACCCAGTCCTTTACACCAGTTATCAAAACCGAACTGCTTCATCTGCAGACGTAGTTGTAACAAGCGAAAAACCGGGAACTTTTTATTACTTAGCGATCCCGTCAGATATTGATTTCCTGTCACCTAACAAAGACCAAATTAAAAGCGGTAGCTTGCCGGGCTACGATTCGATAATCAGCGGTGAAATCAGTGTGGTGGCTAACCAAAAAACTGTATACAAGCTCGAAGGGATGGAGGAAGACAAGTCCTATAGAATATGGGCGTTTTTCAAAGAGTCTGGTGGGGGTATCGAGTCAAATGTAGTGCATCTTACTTACATCTTAAATTATCGTCCCAACTCACTTTACGTCTTGCCCTATCCAAAAGCTAATTTATCTCTAATCCGTATCCAGTTCACAGGAAAACTAGAATCACAAATCAGCAACACACTAGATCCCGCTGCAATTATTAAGAATGGCCGATTACGAAATTACGGATTTGGACACATTCCTATTACATCTATCAATTGGGACTTATCGATTCCTGATATGCCTATCTTAAATCTAAATTTTGATCCAGTAACACTTGGCGACGGAAAGTCATTCTATATCGATTGGTCTTACGAAGAGAATGGTTTATACATCATGGATACACACACTGATGGTACGATTTATAAGAAAACATTTGGTGGAAATGGTTCATATGGTGGTGAGGATGTTGTCACACTCATTACAAAACAATTGACAATCGAAGCTGGCACTAAAGAAGATCCTACTAAAGCAGATGACGTGCTGCATGTTCTGAACGCTTATCCGCATCCACTCGGGTTTGAGTTAGGATTGATAGATTTCAATGCAAAGGCTTATCAAAAAGTGCTTTCGGAATCAGATAACTACTTGACCTATGCTGATGTCCAAAAAATCATTGCTGCAGTGAATGAAAAATATCCCGCTCCATCTAGTCATGAGGCCGATGCCATCAGGTCGATGAACTCTACATCGGATGCTCATCTAATGCGATGGTTATTAAAGTCGTACGCATCTGTCTTATCGATAGATAATGCAGTGTACGAAGAACTTCATGAACTTAGTCGTATAGAAATTGCACAATCTATGATTAATCAACGTGCTCTTGATCCATTCAAGAAGTATTCAAGCATTGGCGAAATTAAGATTGCATATGAGCAGGCGTACCAAACGGTTTCTATGGTTCCAACCAGCATTCGTTTTGTTGATTCTGATAATCTAGCCGGCTATATCGGTGGTGAAATTATCTGGACGCCAGGTAAAGTCGACGATGTCGTAGATCATTACGAAATTCTTTGGGGAACTGATGGCCAGCCAACCTCAACCATTGCTAATATTGATAAACACACAGGGAACGTGTATATTTTGCAGCATGGAACAATGATCCCTGCAGGAGCAAATCAATTATTTGTACGAGCGATTTTGAAGGATGGAACGAGCACATTAGCAATCTCTATGGCGTTGGAGGATACTTTACCTCCAACTCCTTCAAGTCCTAATGTTCGTAAGGACGAAATAAAGAATCTCCTTATCGGCGCCGATGATAGTATGGAGTTCTCGATCGATGGGGGGAATACTTGGACCACTTTTGATGAGCGAAATCCACCTACCTTCCCAGGTGATGTACTTGTCAGTATTCGAGTAAAAGCAGATCCTATGAATCAGGTGCCTGCTGGATTTAATACAAACATTTCTTTTGTTGATGCTGTTAATTTGTATATCGCACACAACGATGTTAGGAATACCTTTGAATCGATTTATGCCACTTCTGCATTGGAGTATTCAGTTGATAATGGTGCCACTTGGACCACTTTCGATGAACAAAATCCACCGGAATTTCCAGGGGATATGAACGTTCTTCTACGTGAAAGAGGAGGGCAATATTTGCCTCCGGGCCCAGCCAAAAGCTTCTTATTCACTCCAAAGGTACACACGCAATTTCCAGGCAGCGATTATCTTTGGACCACCAGTACAGTAGCAGAGTATTCACTAAATGGCGGAAGCTGGACCCCGCTTCCATTTGATCAACAGGTTAAATTTCAGCCAGGTGATGTGGTAGATGTTCGTGAAGCAGCTAGAGGTGTATTTCCTGCAGGAGCCAAAGAAACTTATACATTTTAACTGGATTATTCTATAAAGCTAAAGCCCAGGCTGTTGAGAAAGTTTCGACAGCTATTTTTTTTGTGCATTTAATTCAACACGACACCGCATTAATGTACCGTTTATATTCATTTGAATTATTGTATTAGTTCTATTTTTATTGTTTTATTTCGTAACTAATTAACTAGTCGAGTTGTTACTAATAATAAGTGGTAGTTTTAAGAAGAAATAATCAATGATTTAAACTATTGAATTTATAAACTTTGAAAAATCTATCGAAGAGGATTAATGCGAACAATATTATTAAAATATGATGTAATGTTGTCCATATAAAGCCCAGTGTATCCAATAAAAAAACATGAAGCACCTCCAACAACAAGTTGTTTTTTATTAGATTTTTTATTTAAAAATCATTGTATCTAATTTACTTAAAGAAATAAATTACTAGTTTTAAAGTGTTTGCAATTCCAGTATTTTTTGGTAATGTTTATTGCATCCCAATGGTTTATATCCCATAAAAGGAAGGGTGTGTCATTTTTATTAGTTTCATCTAGAATATCCACTTGGGATCTTTACAATTAGATCAAAAGATCAAAAACTTTCAAATTTTAAAAGCGGAAAAATTCCAAATTTGTAGCACTGTGTCCTAATATTCTTAGGTAGGAAATACAATACTTTGCATTTCTGTGAACTTGAGGTGAAAAACAGCTATGAAAAATAGAAACAAAACAGGTATTGTAGTGGCCGTAATTTATTGTGTCGTCCTTTATGCGATTTTAATGGAATCTCCCCCTGGTGAAGCTCCTATTAAGCCGCCATGGTCATACGTTATGTTTCCACTTGGGGTTGTTGTTATTACCTCTCTCTTTGATTTTGTGATCAAATTTGATTTTTTCAACAAAAAGAAAAAATGAATGGAGTTTAAAAAATGAAAAAATTAAAAATTGCTAACACAATTTTGGCAGGAGTTCTACTCTCTACATCTATTTCAATTCCAGCCTTCGCTCAGGATCAGGAAAACTCACCATCTTCTTTGCCAGTATCACAAGATCAATTTGTAAGTTTCTCAGACATAGTTAAAAGCACTACCAGTAATTCTGTCACTTTTACAGATGGTTCTAAATTAGTTCAATACGACAATTACTATATTGCAACAGATTCAAATGGAGAAGAAGAGATCAAAATCACAAAAGTTGATGAGAATAAAGTAAAGACTGAAAACCTGCAAACCGGCGAAGTGAATTATATAAATAAAGAAGTTGAACCCATTCAAGAAGATCTCAATTCCTCACAACAAGTATTAGCAGCTGGTTTTGTATATAAAGGAGCAGTAAAAAATTCGACTGAGATATTATATACCAATGCCTCTGTAGTAGCAGGTGTACTTGCTTCCTTTATAGGCGGACCTTTTACTGGAAAAGTATTAGGAGTACTTGTAAGCGTTGGCGGTTACTATCTTTCTTTGCATGCACCAAGAGCCTATTGGGTAACAAAAACATATCATAAAGAAGAGAGAATAACTGATGCATATGCGACTGTAACCATTAGGCAAGACCACCACTATTATAAATATCATGATTATACTAGTTTGATAGATACTGCTTCGACAATTCAGGTCTGCATGCCTTATGGTTGTGGTCCAGTCGAAGAATATTAATATATAAATCTTAGCTTAGATAACATATTGAACGTAAAAAGTGAAGTGACCCCCAAAAGTTAGACACGATTATTTCATTAGGCAGCTTTCTCAAAATGAGTTCGGTACTGTACCGGACTCATTTTTAATTTTGCCTTTAACCGTTTGGTATTGTAGTATTCAACATACTTTTTCAGTTCTTCCTTAAAATGTTCCACACTTTCAAACTCTTTGTAGTACAGAAACTCCGACTTAAGAATGCCGAAGAAATTCTCTATGACGGCATTGTCGTAACAATTCCCTTTTCGTGACATGCTCTGGAGAATGCCACTCGACTTAAGCGCATGGCGATACGGCTTCATTTGGTAATGCCATCCTTGATCTGAATGAAGGAGAAGTTGGTGTTCTTCTGGCAGACGCTTCAGTCCTGCATCCAGCATC
This sequence comes from Paenibacillus sp. p3-SID867, assembly GCF_025142895.1. NCBI lineage: Bacteria > Bacillati > Bacillota > Bacilli > Caryophanales > Paenibacillaceae > Paenibacillus > Paenibacillus sp. p3-SID867. Next base: position 393 of record NZ_JAMBDM010000047.1, on the reverse strand, counting down.
TCGGATACCAGAGAATAGGTTGGTCGTGAACCCATGGTATAGGTGATAATTTCCCCGTTGAATAAGTCCAAAATGGGCGATAGATACAGCTTTTCTCCAAATAACTTAAACTCCGTAATGTCCGTCACCCATTTCTCATTTGGCGAGCCAGCCGTGAACTGGCGGTCCAGATGATTCGGTGCAATCTTGCCGACGGTCCCTTTATATGACTTATACTTTTTCATGCGAACCAGGCATTGAAGGCCCATCTTCTTCATGAGCCTCTGAACCTTTTTGTGGTTAACTTTCCATCCACGGACTGCCAGTTCATCACGAGTACGGCGATATCCGTAACGTCCATCATGCTCCGCGTAAATGGACTGGATTTCAGCCTCCAACTCGGCATTCGGATCC
>NZ_JAMBDM010000046.1:0-10025 GCF_025142895.1 Paenibacillus sp. p3-SID867 | reverse complement strand
GGCTCAAATGTATTCTGCTGCAGATGTGGTGACTAATCTTGGGTTTTACCATCGTAAAATTTTGGACTCTCTCAAGCAGAAGCAGCAGCTTGTGGTACAGGGGGATTCAAGGATGTTGTACAGCATGATCTAACAGGTTATTTTGTAGATGCGGTACTAACAAAACGTGGAATACGTGTGGATTGGGCCAAAGGGATAGATTTCGTAAATACTTTATTGCAAAGAGAGGCTCTACGTACGAAAATCGGAAGACAAGCCGCCAATTATACACGTCAACATTTTAGTATAGCTGCTCTAACAAAAAATTTAGTACAGGTAGTAACAGATGTACAAAGTAGTCTAGCTACGATGAGTAAAAGTTCCATTGATATCGATAGTGGTTGTAATACGTCATATAGCTTTTAATCTCTTGTTTTAATTCATCTAATGATTCGCATGATTTAATTTCTGTTTCATCTTTAAAGTGTCCAAAGAATGATTCTTGAGGGGCGTTATCCCAACAGTTTCCACGTCTGGACATGGATTGTATTAACCCTACTTTTTTTAGAGGTTCGATTTTTAGAAATAGAGCAAAAAAGTTGGAAGTGTTTTTGTCCATGGTGTGGACGATGAAGGATATCGTGGGGGCTGGAGTCAAAGAGGACTTAATGTTGAAGGCTATCGGCAATCAGAAAGGCTAGGTTCTTATCTTAAGGATAACCAGAGTACTTATCAAATACATCGGATCGTGAGCAGTGACTTGCAGCGGGCATTGGATACAGCGAATGAGATCGAAAAATTCTTGAATTTGTCCCTTGAAAGCAGCACCAAGTGGAGAGAAGCGAATAATGGTATAATCGCTGGAATGCCTAACGAAATCGTCAATGAACGATTCCCGGGACTATATTTCTCGAGTTTACGAATGGAAGAGAGGTATCCTGGAGGTGAGAGTCCTTTAGAGTTTTATTTACGAATTAAAGAAACATTTAAACAGTTATGTGAGGAGCAATCAACTAATAATCATCTTGAGAACGTAATCATTGTTACTCATGGCGGGGTTATTAATGTCGTTTACCATATTTTAAAGGGTCTTGAATGGACAAATAAAAACAATTCATTCCCAGCTTCAAATACAGGCATTCATAAAGTGGAGAATTCTAATGGACAATGGAAACTAACAGTTGAAAATTTTCTGGAGCACATATAGTCTCAGTGGTTCATTATACTAACGGGACACGATAGCTAAATAAAAGCAGGAAAGCGGCCGATCAATGTATCGGCTGCTTTTGTTCAACTAACTGGCAGGTTAATGCAACTTTATCCTACATTATACGTTTTAACAGTAAAAGGAATCTATGCAACCAATTAATGTTGTAAAAAGGATGGTCTTGCATAATGGCATTAAAGATATGTACCCATTGTAGGGAATCAAACGTCGAAGGTTCGATAATATGTGTTGTTTGTGGAAATTCGCTTAAAGATGCACGAATGGAAGGAACCCCAATCGCTATTAAAGATTATTCAGGAAACACAACTCCTACAATATGCCAGCACTCTAATGAACATTTGGCGCAAGGATCAGTAACATGTAAATATTGTGGAACCGCAGTATCTAAGACAGTAAAAGGTTCTCGTTATTATAGTGATCATATTTCATCGGATGAGGGCGGAGGATCCACACCTATGGAGACGTTTGGAAGAGGCTGCCTGTGGCTTATTCTTGGAACATTAGGATTGTTGCTGATCGCTTCTATTACCCGGAGTACGATTAATATTCCGTGGTTCATATTTATCCCAATTGTGATTCTCGTCTTCTGGATGGCTTCAAAGAAAAGCAAATAATGCGATCAGATAGTTTAGCTTACTGAGACGAGGCTTGCCGTGTCTTCGCAAAACAACAATAAGTCCTTATACACCTAACGGGGAACGATAGTTCAATAAAAACAAGAAGGCAGCCGATCAACGTGATCGGTTGCCTTTGTTCAAATAACGAGCAGTTAAGTGGTATAACATATAAGTGAAACAGTTTTAAATGAAACTATCTTGGATATCGTTGGGATTTTGGGGCAGGTAGTAAACAGTTCGACGAAGAAAATCAAATATTAACCTCGAGCTTAGCCTGGATATGCCCGGTGATCAGAACGCGTGCTCCTTCATCCGCTAGCAGCATCGCCGTCGCGAGGCCGAACCCGCTGCTACCTCCCGTGATCACTACTTTCTTGCCTGCGTATTTACTTACTGGATTGTTTTCCATTCTACTCTTCCTCCCTTGGTTTATCCGGTATAGGATCTCGCTAAACTAACGGGCACGAGCCCGACAAATCGGGCATCCATCTGGCATATGGTGCTTACGCTCTAGCGTTGACCTCAATTCTGGCCTCTTGTTTAAATTGCTGGCGATAAATCTCTTCCAGGCGTTTTAGCAGTTGCGGGGCAGACTCTCTGAAGGGGAGCGATTGAATCTTTCCTTTGATAAGAAATACGCCTGTCTTGCTCCGATGTTCCCCTACGGCGCTGTCAAACAGTAAACCAGCCCCATGCGTTGGGGGCGAGGAGAAGCGCATAAATGACTTCATCCAGATGGGCAGACCGGATTTTTGGCCTTTACGCACCGTATTGTTGACTCCTGGATCAACGCTGCGGATAAGTATTCCCTCATTAGCAAGGGAAGGAGCTATGGCCTCCGTCCATAGCGAAAGCGCCAGCTTGGAAGCAGCGTAAGGTCCAACGACTTTGCGGAATTTTCGTGGGCGCTCAAGCAGCTCGAGATTAAACGATTTTCTCATGTTTAACGCGGAAGACGAGGTATTAATGACGGTCTTGAGGTGTCCCTTCAGCAGCAAGTCCTTGAGCTCCATCAAAATGATGTAAGGTACGACGGTCATCAGCTCATAGTGGGTCTCCCGGCCTTGCCTGGAATAAGTAAGCTCAGGAAAGCTCTGGCCGGCATTATTGAAGATGACGTCGATATACGGCTCCTTATTATGAAGTTTCTGTAGCGCAAGTCGCAAACTATCATAATCGGTAAGATCGGCAACCTTGTAAATCCTTAATTGTTCGGAGCTAATGGCTTTTTGCAGTTCCATATCCTCGGTCGGCACCTCAGAGCGGTTTAGAGCAATGACCTGCCAGCCCTTAGCAAGCAGTTTTCTAGCCAACTCCAGCCCGATTCCTGAGTTTGCTCCCGTAATCATCGCAACATGTTCACTTTTATTGCTTTGCATGTTATTCCCTCCCATTGAGTGGGCAGAATGGTGTTCCTGCCGATAGGAAACAGTTTAAATATTGGAGTCGGCTCCAAGTCAAGAGGACCAATTTAAATATATTAGAACCCCTCAAATTGCTTGACCTGGAGTTGACTCCAGGTTATATAATGGCGTTAAACACGCTGTTCTGAACAATAGGGGCTCCGGCCCAACAATACGAAGGGGGAATATCGTTATGAGTATGGGTTTGGATCAAGACGCAGCATTCAGTATCAAGCAAACTGCCGAGCAAACCGGCATTTCCGAGGATACCATCCGATATTATGAAAAAATTTCATTGCTGCCGCGGGTGGAAAGGAAAGTGAATGGTCACCGGATTTACCGGGAGAAGGATATCGAGACCCTCAAGCTTATCGGTTTCCTGAAGAAGACGGGGATGCCGCTGGAGAAAATGAAACCTTTTATACAGGTGTCTGCCGACTGGGAATCCGACGATTATCCCGAGTTGGTTGACTTCATGAGGCGGCACCGCGAACATATCGTGCAACAGATTCATTTGTTGCAGCAGGTCGTGGATTTTATCGATCTGAAGCTGGAACAGGGGACAAATTGTCAGAACTATCCGGTCGAAGACCGAACGGGTGCCTCTGAACAGGCAGGGAAGCAATTGAAGGCCAAAAGAGTATCTCCTTTAGAACGGGGTTATTTTCCACAGTGAACTTCGTTATTGAACAATTCCCTCACTTTTGCCATATTAAGCGAAATAGATATCGGGGTGACAAGGATATATATCTTTCCGGATCGTGATACGATAAGAAAAGACTTTCCCGCGTATCGAGGGCAGAAATTTGTTCGATATCCTCCACGCTCAACTAAAGGGTAGCATTAGGTTCAAGTAATCGATGAGACGAAGAAGGGGAAACCGAAATGAAGACGAACAAGTGATGGACCACCTATATCGGATGTACATCTTGCCGGATTCTCCAAGCGTGAAGAATTGTTTGAAGAAATCAATTCTTTTAGCCATGAGGCAGATATTTACAGTATTGAGCTCGTATCGGAGCCGATCCACGAGAAGAGTTGCGAGAACGAATTACTCTGACCGAAGAAGAATTTCCGGAACAGCTTACGCTGTCGAACGATTGGACAAAGCGAGTTCTCGCGGCCCTTGGACCATGGAGTTCCTGCGTCTCATCAACAAGCATCCCGGCGTAAGATCGACGGAACTGGCCGCAGGAATCGTCTGGGAAGCGGAGAAACTGAAATTGAATATCCACGTTGTAATATCTTGGCCTAACGATCAGCCTAGGGACTGGTTATATGGTATCACCGCGCGGAAAAACGGTTATGGATAAGCTCAACCTCAATGGAAGAAGGTGCAATAATGTTAAACACGCGTGCAAGGGAGGGTATATCAGACCATGCCGGAAGAGCATTCAGAAAATCATATCTTTAGAGCTTTAGCCGATCCTAGTCGGAGACTTCTACTTGATCTGCTTTTCGAAGACGACGGCCGTACTCTTACGGAATTGTGCGATTATTTGAATATGACACGGCATGGCGTGATGAAACATCTGAATATTTTGGAAGAAGCAGGTCTGATCACAACACAAAAAAACGGACGTGAAAAGCTTCATTATTTGAATCCCGTTCCGATCACGCAAATTCACGATCGATGGGTAAGTAAATTTTCCAAAGCATGGACAAGCGGCTTAAATCGGTTGATGTCGAGGGACAAGAACATGGTCCCATTGAAAGTCGCTAATTTAGCGGCTTTTTTGTTTTATCGGTACAAGTTCTTGTCCCGAGTCGAGGACAAGAACTTGTACCGATTGCCGAAAAGGACAAGAACATGAGCCGATTACCGAAGATAAGTATCTAACTATGTTCTCATGCATTATCATTAAGCTAACGGGCAGGATGGTGGGATACAACGGCGAATACATATGTCAATTCAGTAAGGAGGTTCACTATGTCTTTTCCATTTGATTGCATCAGTGATTTTATGTTTTTCGAAACGCAGATCGGACACGCAGATGTTATTTTAATCCCAGGCGCGAGTCAACCTCAGTTAATGGAAAGAGCCGCAACGTTATACCATCAAGGGCTCTCTTCCTTGATATTACCTTCTGGAGGTTCCACCCCATATGTAGAAACAACCGAATGGGAATATTTACAAAATGTGGGTGTTTCGTTAGGGGTTAATCCTAAAGCAATACTTAAAGAAGATAAAGCAACGAATACCTTTGAGAATGCTCGCTTCTCTTTGGAAGTATTACAGCAACAAGGGATTTCACCCAAAAAAATTTTATTGGTCTGTAAAAATTATCATGCACGAAGAGCACTACTAACTTATCAATTTCATTTTCCTAGAGAGACTGTTTTTTATGTTAGTCCAATAATTGATAAATCAGGGACAACTAAAGAGAACTGGTTTCTAGAAGACGATAAAATAAAGCTTGTTATGGATGAGTTAGAGAAGGTTGGGAAGTATTTTAGGCGACAAATACCGAAGTGGGTTGAATAGCTATTTATTCAACTAACGGGAAACCATAAAATAACTTTTCAACCACTGGAAACGTTTTAATCAAGGGAGGTGGCTTGGAAACAACGTATTAATATTTGTAACGGAAGAATAAATGATATTTACAGATGGAGGATTAGTTATGGAGACGAAGGAAGAAAATTTTCCAAGTGATAGCACCATGGAATCAATCAAAAGTTTAACAGAGAAAGATGCAAAGACTTTCTTGAACCTTATATATGCACTTTTAAAAGACAACAAAAATCCGAGCGAACATTTGATTTCAAATGTATTATCCATTTTTGAGAAACAATTACCGAGAGTGGCTAAAGCAAGACAGAATGAAAACTAATCATCATGCTGCTACAAAACGCTGTGAAGATAAAATAATTGAATTTGAACAACGGATAATGTGTGGGGAAAGTGGTGGGGGTGTTCGGTAGCCCGTTAAGCTAACGGGAAACGATAGCTCAATGAAGACATATAGAGGCAGCCGGCTTTTTGGTCGGCTGCTTCTTCTCAACTAACGGGCAGGATATTTTCAAAAGTTTAGAGAATACCCTTCGTATGGAATTATTTACGAAGTAGTGAATAAGACGTTATATGACAGTCTCTAAAATACATAGAAAAACATAGAAAGGAATCATTGAATGATCATTAGGACCGTTTCATTGTGTCTAATTCGAAGAGGCGATCAAATATTAGTTGAAGAATCATATGATAAAGCCGTAAACAAGACTTTTTATCGACCGGTTGGTGGTACAGTTGAGTATGGAGAGAATAGTAAAGAGACGATAATTCGAGAAGTAAAAGAAGAATTAAATGCCCAAATACAAGAACCCAAGCTAAAGTTTGTCATCGAAAACCTATTTTCATACTTGGATCAGATAGGTCATGAAGTAGATTTCATTTATGAAGCTGATCTTGTTGATCATGACTTATACAAAAGAGAAGTTATCCAAGGCATAGAAGGAATAACTCCATATAAAGCAGTTTGGAAATCAATTAATGGATTCGAGAATAATGAACAGGAAAAACTAGTACCGGATGGATTATTGGACCTATTGCTTGCGAATTATTCAGAGAGAATTAGCAAAGTCGAGCACATTAGAACTACATAAAATCAAAAAGAACAACTATGTAAGCAGTTCAATCAAGAGAGACTGACGTATAACATAGCATTCACGCATCGTGCAGCTGTCGCGTCTCTCGGTCCCCCGAGGCGGAGGCAGGGGAGTAAACCCAGTGGACAACTCTGCACCGGCTAAGTCTGACGACCCGCCCTACGGGCTTAAGCCGGTGAGGGTTCGTGAATGCATCAACGTTATAAGAAATTCGTGATTTCATCAATACAAAAAAGGGGGCTGCAAGTCATTAGTAGGAGATCGTCTATTCAATCTTATCTATGGGTCATTCGCTTTCTGAAGCCTTACCGGTTGCAGGTTTTAGGTTATATCCTCATCAGCCTTTTTATTATCGGAGTGGAGTTGCTTATACCGAAGTTTATTCAATATTTTGTAGATCACTTGCTTCCCGAAGGTGCCCTGGATGTTTTTCTGCTTGCGCTTGGCAGTTTGGCCGGACTGGTTATGTTGGTCATAGCTTTTACTCTGTTCCGCAACAGGCTGCAACGTTACATTCAGGAAAAGGCTGCACGTGATATGCAGTTTGCATTATTTGCTCACTTGCGAAGACTAGGCTTCTCGTATTATGAGAGAAACCCGGTTGGGGAAACGCTGTCTCTGTTTAACTCAGAGGTAAAAGCTGTCCAAGAGATTTATTATCGCTACTTTCCTGGAATGGTAATAACAGGAGTAACATTTCTGGTTTGCTCGGCAATGATGCTCTCCATACATATCGGTTTAAGTCTCGTTGTTATTCCTTGCTTCCTGTCATACTATTTGATCGGTCCCTATTTTGAGAAACAGGCTGCACGACTCGGCCATGAAACGCAGGTGAAACGAACGGCATTTCAGAAGAAGATTTATGATACGGTGTCCGGGTTGCTGGAGCTCAGAGCCTATCAAGGAGAAGATTGGGATACAGCTCAAGTTATGTCAAAGCAACATGAATTGCATGATAAAACCAATCTGCTTCATTTCATGAGCTATGCGAGAGGGCTTGTTCGCCGAGTGTCCGTTCAATTCGGAGCGGTGGCCGTATTTTCATATGGTGCGTTTTTGTTAAGCCGGGACGCTGTAACGACAGGCGCTTTAGTCGCCTTCATGTTCTATTACTTCCGTATGATTCAGGATATCACTTTCCTTGTGACGATGACATCGGAACAAAAAGTGTTGATGAATCAGGTTGATAGACTTTTCAGCTTTATGAAGCAACAACCGGATATTCGGGAATATGAATCTACGAGTTCTCTATCGGCGGTGCAAGGAGAGATTGTTTTTCATAATGTCGCTTTCCGTTATGATACCCAATCCGAATTGATCAAGGGCTTCTCTTTACATATTCGACCAGGGGAGAAGGTCGCTTTTGTCGGTACCAGCGGCAACGGTAAGTCGACATTACTCAAGCTGATAGGCCGCTTCTACGATCCGACGCAAGGGGAAATTCGTCTAGATGGCATTCCGCTTCCGAAGTTATCGCTAAAGCAGATTCGCGGGACAATGGGATATGTGTTCCAGGAAACCTATTTGTTCGGCAGCACTATCCGTGAAAATATAAGATTCGGTGCGCCAGATGCTACGGATGAACAGGTTGAAGCTGCGGCCAAGGCGGCTTATGCCCATGATTTCATTCAACAGTTTCCACAAGGTTATGATACGTTCGTTGGGGAGCGCGGCGTGAGGCTGTCGGGTGGACAGAGGCAACGCATCGCAATAGCCCGAATGTTTATCAAAAATCCAAGAATTGTGTTGCTCGATGAAGCAACAGCGGCATTGGACAATATCAGTGAATGGGAAGTCCAGCAAGCTTTAACTCGTTTGTTTGAAGGAAGGACAATCATTGCGGTAGCTCACCGGTTATCTACCGTGGAGAATTTCGATACTATTATTGTCATAGATCAAGGCATCATTGCCGAGAAGGGTAATTATGAGCAATTGATGCAACAGCAAGGTGTTTTCCGCCGATTGGCAGCGGGAGAGGAGCGTGCGGTTGGTGAATAATTGGGCATGGATCTGGACATATGCAAGGCAGGTCAATGGCCTACTTGCGCTTACGATACTGCTGTTAGTGTTGGAGATAATAGCCAGTATCGGCGTTGTAGGCATCCAGAAATTTATTATCGATGATTTATTTGTAAACCGTAAGTTCGACTTGTTAGTCCCTTTGATGGCAGGGCTTGCCGGTCTAGCAGTCACTTACAATGTGCTTCATTTATATGCCGCGCTTATGAGAAACAAAGCAACGTTCAGACTGCAAAAACTACTGCTTGCCGATATGTTGCGCTATATGCATCGCATTCCGGTAGGACTTTTCCGGGAGGAACGCACCGGCAAATATGTCACCCATCTGACTGATGATGTCAATCAATCTGCGAATCTGGTAGGCGGTACAATCCCAAACGGTATGATGGAAATAAGCGGAGCGATCATTCTTTCCATTATTATCGGAATGGCAAGTCCGGTATTGCTTATGGCAGTGATACTAACCAGTATCGTTTATATTTTGATGGGCAAGCATTACGCACCACGGATGAAAAAAGCGGCAAAGGACAGCGCCACTAGTCAGACGGAAGTTATTGTTACTATTGAGGAAGGAATTGCTTCCTCCCGTGAAGTCATTGCCTTTCATCGTGAGGAATGGGAAGGTCGGCGTTTCAGGGAGAAACTGACTGTTCATTTTACCAATTTAATGAAGCAGGTTGACATTTCCAATCGGCAGTCGATGTTTTCTATGCTCATGCTTTGGGGTATTCGATTGCTCGTATTGGGCTACGGAGGCGTGCTGGTTATTCATGGAAGAATGTCCATCGGTTGGCTGGTCGTCGTCTTTCAGTTCTCTACTCAACTTCTGCAAGCCTATGAGAAGGTATACAACTTCTTTATGGGGGTGGCAGGGAGTATGGCGTCTGTGGAGCGCGTCCGCGAAGTGATGGGAGGAGAAATAATCACGAATGGCGAACTCCATATTAAAGAGCCCCTTTGCAGCCTTGCCTTTCAAAATGTCTCCTTTCAATATACATCGGATAGACAGCCGGTCATTCACGGGCTCGACATTGATATACCGTTAGGTAAAAAGGTAGCTTTTGTTGGGGCGAGTGGCGGTGGGAAGTCGACTATTGCGCAACTGCTTCTCCGATTCTACGATCCGTATCAAGGACAGATTGCGGTTAACGGCGAACCGTTGACGCAAATTCT
>NZ_JAMBDM010000045.1:0-11165 GCF_025142895.1 Paenibacillus sp. p3-SID867 | reverse complement strand
GACAGACCCTTGAACTACGGATCGTCTGGTAGACGAATTGGAATTTTTCTTCATGGATGGACGCCCTTTCTTTGTTGGCTCAAGGGCTTCTAAACCGCCTGTCTCCATCTTTCTCTGCCAGGAATACAACATGGAGAAGTCCGGAAGCTTAAACAAAGCAGCGGTATCCATGAGAGAAGCGTCTGATTGAGCCATATGATTGAGTACGTCCAGTTTAAAGCTTGCCGGATAATTTTGTATAGCCGTTAGTAAAGGCAGTCTCACCATGCATCTTATAGAGCTTCAACCAATATTGGAATTGAGACTTGGTAACGCCCATTTGATTTCCGTATTCGGTCTGAGATAGAAGATCAGAGTCATACCCTTGAATTAATGCCAATTTGCTATCCTTAGTAAATTTAGTCATAAAAAAACTGCACCTCCAACTGTTAGATGTGTCTAACAATTGGGGTGCAGTTCAAAGTCGCTAATTTAGCGGCTTTTTTGTTTTATCGGTACAAGTTCTTGTCCCGAGTCGAGGATAAGAACTTGTACCGATTGCCGTAATGGACAAGAACATGAGCCGATTCCCGATTAGATAAGTATCTAACTATGTTTCCATGCAATCTCATTAAGCTAACGGGCAGGATAATTGAAGATCAAACTCGTTGAGCCTTACTACAAGTGAAGGCGAAACTTTCTGCTTCACCTATCTAGAAAAGGCAGGAGCATGAGTTGCCCTTATCCTGCCTTCTTGCGTGTTTTAGGTTTTGGTTTCTACTGTACTAAACTATCAAGATCCGGCTGCAATTTGTTCCGCAAAACATACAGCATGATGGCACCGACAAGGAATGCGACGGCATCCGCAATGACGAGCGACCAGATCACCCCGTGGAAGCCGTTCATCCAATTGGCGATATAGAGCACAGGAATCAGAGTAACTCCTTGAATAACGGACATAATAAACGCGGCTGTTCCTTGCGCTGTTGCTTGGAAGATCCCTATGAACAACGTGGTCATTCCTGTAATGAACAAGGATAAGAATGTCACATGCAAAATGTAGCTGCCCATTTCGATTAATTGAGGGTCATTCGTAAATAAACCAATCAAGTGATCGGAAATCAGATAGACGATGACACCGAATACGATGGCTAACGCCACAATCGTTTTGATCGTAAATCCAATGGTTTGCTTCATCCGTAATTTATTCGCTGTAAAGGAAAAGGCAATGAGCGGCACGACTCCCTCGCATAAGCCCATCAAAATAAACTCAGGAAATTGCAATAAACGTGATGAAATTCCGTAAGCCGCTACGGCCGGATCTCCATATTCAACAAGAAAACGATTTAAGATGAGCGACATTGCACCCAAAAAGATACTCATCATAAAGACGGGAACTCCGATTTTGAATACATTGCTCAGAATTTCCTTGGAAGCCTTGAACCATTTTACGGAGACGGTTAAGAATTGGCTCTTGTTTCCTATATGGAAGGCGTAGAATGCACTCGCAACCAAGTTGGAAATAACCGTAGCAGACGCAACGCCGATCACATCCCAATGGAACACGAAGATGACGAATGCATCGAGAACAATATTGACGACCACACTGAGAATCATACCGATCATCGATGTGATGGCTGCACCCTCCGAGCGCACGATATTCTCCAGCGTGAAGAATAATACAACGAATGGTGAACCGATAAGCATAATCGTGACATAGTCCTTCGTGAATCCGAAGGAGTCAGGTGTTGCCCCCAGTCCATAAACGATGGGTTCGATCAACGGGAGACCGACGGCCATCACAATCAGACCGAGAACCAAACTGCTGTAAAAAGCAAATGAAGATACTTGCTTTACATCATCATATTTTTTCTCTCCCAGCAAACGGGAGATGAATGTACCGCTACCTATGCCAATCAAGTTGCCAAGCGCCATAATAATTGCGAATAACGGCAAGGTTAGCGCGAGTGCGGTTAACATGGCGGTATTGTGAAGCGTACCAAGGAAATAGGCATTCAAGATGGAATAGATGACACTCATTGACGTGCCTAGCATCATAGGTACAGCGAAGTGAGCTACGGCCTTTGCGACCGGGGCTTTTTCAAAGTAATGGAGGTTTTCTGCATCCATGTGGGTCACTACTTTCTTTATTATTTTGGGTTCAATCTTACAGTGTTAGATTGAACCTTACAGTGTTAGATGATATCATGATCCTATGAACCTGTAAAGTATAAACTTACACTGTTAGATAAAGGACGGATAACGATGAAAAAACAGCAACCTCAGATATCGGAGGATAGGATTTTGGAAGCCTCGTGGGAGTTACTTGGTGAGGAGGGGATCGAGAAATTCAGCATGAGACGATTGGCCGTTAGGCTAGGGATTCAGGCTCCCTCTATATACTGGTACTTTAATAGCAAACAGAATCTCTACCAGCGTCTGGCCAACCAGGTATCGAAAATCATTCTGGAGGAGTACCGCTCCGAGGGGGACTGGAAGGAGCAGCTGAAGGGACTTGCGGTAACGGTCCGAAGCGTGCTCAGCCGGTATCCTTGCTCCACGCAGCTCATGATGTCGACGCTGCCCCACGAACCGGACATCATCCGGTTCACCAACCGTATGCTGCTCTGCGTGGAATCGACGCCGCTTGAGCAAGAGCAAAAAATACAAGCAGTTCTTACGATTATGAATTATGTCTTCAACTTTGTTCTGGACGATTATGAGCACCAGCGTAATGTTTCCGCGATTCTTAAGGACCATGGAGCGGGAGCGCTTCCGGGTGAGGAAATGACTCGCCTTCTGGATTCCATGAGCGAAACGGATGCGGGACTGTTCCGGAGAATGTTCACGAACGGGCTGTTCGAACTGATGGGGACTGACAAGTCGTTCGAGTTCGGCTTGAAGTTGATTCTGCTCGGGATTGAGCAGGTGATAAAGGAGCAGGAGAAGTAGGAACTAAGAACCGCTCATCCGGTGATCGGATGGGCGGTTTCGAATAGGCTTACCGTTTAGTCGCACCAAACTGCGCTATAGATGATACGGGGAACCTTACCAGAAGTAGGGCAAAATTTTGTTCAGTAGGGTGGAGAGAAAGATTTATGTCGGGGGACAGGATCATGTTCCCATTGAAAGTCGCTAATTTAGCGGCTTTTTTGTTCTATCGGTACAAGTTCTTGTCCCGAGCCAAGGACAAGAACTTGTACCGATTGCCGATTAGAAAAGCATCTAACTATGTTTCCATGCAATATCCATTAAGCTAACGGACAGGAGAGTTTAATAAAACAAGGGTATAATACACAAAATACTGGAGGGAATGTCTTGTTTAAACGGTTTGTTCCTCTAATTTTCATCTACTTTGGCCTTTGTAATCAACTATGAACCACTCATCGCTACAGCTACATCTATGCTTTTGCCTTTAAATGCTGAACAAAATGCTAATAGAACAAGATGTCTTAAGCATTGATATTCGAAATCGAACTAGTACAGAAAGAACTATTGTTGAGGATTTTAAAAATACTAATTATTTGGGGAACTGAATCTTCTGCCATGCGCGATAATTGAACATTAGTGGAACCGATCCCCGGATAAATAAAGCTCCTTTGCAGTCTGGAGGAACAGTTTCACCCCATGTGAAGCCTCCTTTAATGAAGGAACTGCCAAGTGAATGTCTCTATAGGGCTGCGGATTAATGGTCCGGATGCGGACATTAGGTGGCAGTGTAGATAGCGACAAAGAAGTTTTCGATACGATCGAGATTCCCAAGCCTTCTTGAATCATGCTCAACGCCGTGTTTATGTTGTGACCGTTATATTTGGCGTACAACGTGGTTCGGAATTGCTTAAATAGCTCAAAAATCGGCGTTACAAACCCGCCTTTGCACACAATCATAGGTTCATTATCCAGATCCGTAATATGAATGGTTTGGCGGCTTTGCAAGGGATGATCATCCCGATGGACCAGGCATAATTCATCTCGAAAGAACGGAATCGTTTCAAGCTCGTTGCTCGGCGGTATAATCCAACCGACATCGATTATTCTGGATTCTAGCCATTTTTTAATCTCTTCGATGGTTCCTTCAAACAGTTCAAATGTCAGCCCCGGATGCTTCTCCCCAATGATTCGCAATAATTTCGGCAAGAAGTGCGCGGACACAATCGGGAACACCCCGACACGAACGGTGCCAACTTCAAACCCTTTTTCAGCGGTTACCTCCTGCTCTACCTTATTGTATCCATGCAAAATCTCTCTGAATATGGCAAGCAAGCGCAAGCCGATATCGGTGAGGATAACCCCGCTTTTTCGTTCACGAATCATGAGAGTGACTCCTAATTCCGATTCAAGCGTTGAGATGGCTCGGCTGACGGCAGGTTGTGTCATATTTAATTGCTCACCGGCTTTGGTAAAGCTACCAGTCTCGACTATTTTCACAAACAACATCAATTGCGAATGTGTCATAACAATTATGATATCTCCTTCATAATAAATATGCATTTTATTTATAAGTTGATCTATTGTACCATGGTAATCACCATTACACAAAGGAGCGCTGAAGATAAATGCAACTTTCGCGAACACTTACTGTTATCCTGTTAACCTTTTTAGTCGCAATGTGGGGAGTGAACTGGCCGTTGTCCAAATATGCACTCGAGTTTGCACCCCCATTGCTTTTTGCCGGCTTGAGGATCACGATCGGAGGTCTCATTCTGCTTCTTTTCGCTTTGCCGCGTTATAGATATCTTAATTTGAAGCATACTTGGCATATTTACCTAATCTCCGGATTACTGAATATCATTCTCTTTTTCGGTTTTCAAACGTTCGGACTGAATATGATGCCTGCCGGTCTATTTTCGACGATCGTGTTCATGCAGCCCGTTCTTCTCGGAATCGGAGCTTGGTTGTGGTTAGGCGAATCCATGAACGCTTTCAAAATAGTCGGCTTGGTTCTAGGCTTTATAGGAGTCGCTGTTATCAGCATAAACGATGGCTCTGGAAATATTTCGACCGTTGGTATCTTGCTTGGTTTAGCCAGCACGATTACTTGGACATTCGGTACGATTTATATGAAGAAAACATCTACTAAAGTCGATGCAATCTGGTTGACTACCCTTCAGATGATTTTTGGTGGAATTGTATTGTTGATAGCGGGTACTACCGTTGAAAACTGGACGGATATCGCTTGGAACCAAACGTTTATCTCGACTTTATCGGTTATTGCAATCTTCTGTACGGCCTTGACCTGGCTCGTTTTCTTTCTGCTTGTCAGATCGGGCGAAGCCGGCAAAATCGGATCGTTTAATTTTCTGGTCCCGCTCATTGCGATCGTGATCAGCGTTCTCTTTTTGGGAGAAACGATTACGACCAAGATGGTGGTGGGACTTATTCTAATTATCATAGGTATTGCACTTGTAAACCTCAAAATGAAATCACTGCAAAAGCGCGGCAATATGCAAAAGGTGGATATGTAGGCAAGGTAGGGGTAACGCAAAATCGTTATTACTCATGATATTGATTAATGATCTATTGGCTTAACCAAGTGAATTACGGTTTATTGAATTATCAGGAAAAGATACCCCTAAAAAAGCAAAGGCAGTCGACCAAGAGATCGGCTGCCTTTGCTTCTTGAACTAAGGATAGAATAGTTGGAATAGAGTGGATCATAGGAAGCAGCCCGTGACAAGTACATGGTAACTTATTGTAACTCAATATTAGATGCCCTTACTTGGTAGTCCAACATAGCTGACACTATCCTTAGACACACAATATGGTCGTATTCGTTCGGCAACAGCTCTAGTTTCACGGATTGTCTTTGCTGCTATTACTTGCGATCAGATATTCTGACCACCCGAAACTTCGATTCTCTGTGCATTAATCCAGCGATTGTCGGATCCAAGTAGGTTGGCGACTGCAGGACCAATGTCCTCGGGTACGCCGACTCGACCAAGGGCAGTCATCGAGGCAAACGTGTCATTGTAAGCAGGTATGTCGCGTACAGAACCTCCTAGAAAATCGGTTTCGATTGCACCAGGTGCAATAGTATTGGCGGTTATACCTCGGTGACCAAGTTCTTTGGCCAAATAGATGGTTAGAATCTCGACCGCACCCTTTGCGGCGGAATAGGCAGAGAAGCCAGGATAAGAAACGCGAGTGAGTCCCGATGAGAAGTTCACGATACGACCACCATCTGCAAGAAGCGGCAGAAGAGCCTGGGTCAAGAAAAATACGCCTTTGACATGCACATTAAACAGGCCGTCGAACTGAGCTTCAGTAGTTTCGGCATAGTCTATCATTTCTCCGTGGCCGGCATTATTCACTAAATGATCGAAAGTGTCACTATCCCACGTTGACCGCAGGGTCGAACGTACTGTCTCAGCAAAGGCCGCAAAGCTGGCAATATTTCCAACATCAAGTTGTAATGCCACTGCTTTACGACCCAAAGATTCGATCTCAGCAACAACAGACTTTGCTTCTTCTGCTTGGCTACGATAGGTCAAGATGACGTCACCGCCATGACGGGCAATACTGATGGCAGTATTGCGACCAAGTCCACGGCTACCACCAGTGACGATTGAGATATTATTCATTGTAACTTCATCCTTCCAGAACTCATTTTTTAATTGCATTGTTATCATAGATGATAAAGTTTACTTTAAGTCAAGACATTTTCACTGAAAAATTAGTGTATAATTGAACCAGTGAAATATTTGATTTCATCATATTTTTCTCTTCTTTTTACAGCGTCAATTTGGTTTTTTAATTAGATTTTCCAAAAAATCAATTAAAGTTTACTTTAATAGGAGGTGATGAGTTTTATTTATGTTGACTATAAAGAAAGTGACTGAATTGACAGGAATAGCGGCTCCGACACTTCGATATTACGAAAAGGAGGGGCTGCTTCCGCATGTGAAGAGAAATGAAAATGGGAAGCGGTTATATGACGAAAATGATTTAAGCTGGATTCACTTCGTTACTGCGCTTAGAGCAACAGGAATGCCGATTGCTCAAATTCAGAAGTATGTCTACTTGTATAAAGAAGGAGATTCGACGATTTCGGAACGAAAAATGATGATGCTCCATCATAAAAAAGAAATTGAGAAAAGCATAAGAGAGCTATATTTTAATTTAGATAAAATAAACTATAAACTTGCTCTATATGATGTAATAGAATCTCAGATTGAACGAACTAACATCAAAATTTGATTATGCCCAAATACAAAGTCGCTAGATTAGTGACTTTGTATTTTATATAATTGTATTTGAGTCAAATATTCATTTCCAAATAGCCATACCTATAACGTCAGATACAGACCGCGTAAAATAAGTACTGACATGATACTGTTAAGGCAGTGGGTTGAACGTCGAATATGAAATCACGACAAGTTTATTCATTTACAGAGGGCCTCAAACTATGGAATTATGAAATTTTATGTAAAAATGACGAAATATGAGTTGCATTTCAGAGAAAGAAGACATAAAATAGTCAACATGTTAGTGATTGATCAATTACTAAATATCCATATTCAAATATCGACAAGCGACTTATCTTGAGGTGCGTGTCGTTTAGATTCTCTTAATCTCACTGACTAGATTTACGGGTTCTTTAAGTCATCAGACAAGACTTAGGGGAGGCGAGGGGAGTCTTGTCTACCATGTATTGGAGCAGGTGGTATTACAGATGTACAGATCGAGGTATGTGCTAGTTTTTATGTAAATGTAATTGATCAATCAATAATTATCACAATTTGAAGCGCTAAATGAGAGGAGATATCCCTATGAACCATTTGATCGTGTATGCCCATCCGAGAAAAGTAAGCTTTAACCATGCTATTTTGGAAACTACCGTTCGAAGCCTCCGTCAAAAAGGACATGAGATTATCGTACGCGATTTATATGCGATGGAGTTCCAGCCCGTCATTAGCAGTAGCGAGATACTAGGCGGCGTAGGTGAAGACATTGAGCAGGAGCAGGAGTATCTGAAATGGGCTGACGTGATTACCTTCATCTATCCGATCTGGTGGACCGGACTGCCTGCAATCGTCAAAGGTTATATTGAGCGGGTTTTTACTTACGGATTTGCCTATCGTTATGTGAATGGGGAGCAGAAAGGATTGCTGAAAGGCAAAAAAGCCATAATCATCAACACGCAAGGGAAATCACATGCCCAATATGCAGCTAGCGGTATGGACAAAGCGTTAATATTGACATCCGACAAAGGAATATTTGAATATTGCGGTATGGAGGTGTTGCACCATGTATTTTTCGAGTCCGTACCGAGCTCCGACGAGGCGACGCGTACGGCGTGGCTGAAACAAATCGAGGAGGTAGCGGGCAAAGCGTAAACAATATGGTATTAGACATTATAATTAAACAACGCATCTCTTGATGCATTCAGTGTTTGATCCAATATGTCAATGGAACAATGGATATGGTTGTAGAAGGGTTTACGATCCAGGCATGACTCCTTCGGAGCTGATTAGGGGCCTCGTTCGCCACGACGTTGCGATCGAATCGGTCTTCAAACGGGCACACTCTCTGGAGGAATACTTCATGAACCTGATGAAGGGGGATGGCGACGATGCTTAAACTGATCTCGCTGGAATTCCGGAAGTTCCGGTTCGCCCGTTATATCGGCTATGCCGCCATGGCCGAGCTAGCGATCCTTCTGTTTCTGACCCTAATAAGCATTACCGATTATGGAGCCGAGGATTACGCTTATTCCACATACCCAGAGTCGTTCATGCTGATCGATACCTTCGTGAGGGCAACCTTCATGATATTCGCCGGTTCGCTGCTCTCATCCATGATTGTCTTGGAATACAGAAACAAAGCGTTGACTGTGCTCTTTACGTATCCAATCAAACGCCACAAGCTGATCGTTGCCAAATTGGTCATCATCTTCTTTTTTACATTCGGAATGATCATGATCACCGACGTTCCATATTGGTCGCCGTGGATCGCTTCTATCCCTTCATTGGGGATTCGCTGACGATGGAACAGATAAGAGTACTGCTGATAGAGTACACCGTTAGTTCGTTGTCGGCTGCCGCGATGGCGCTGATTCCTTTGTTATTCGGCATGCGCAAGCATTCGATTACGGCCACGATGGTCTCCTCCATCCTGCTGGTGATCATCGCATGTTCCGGCTTTAACGGACCGCTGGTATCCATTAACTCCAACTTGGCGATCCACCTGTTGCTTGGAGGCTCCGGCTTGTGGATTGCCTGGCTGTCGATGCATCGCCTGGAGACTAAGGACGTGAACTAGGCGGCGCGGAGATTCAGGTCGATTTCAATCTGCGAAAATGAAGTTAGGATAATTGCGAATCACTTAAGAAATTTTCTTAGAAGTCTGTGGACTGTGCAGGAGTCCGTCCGAATGAAAAGTGGAGATACGAGCGTTCCATCCGAGAACATGTGGGTAGCAAAGCAGATGTCGGCCTAATTAAGTTATCTAGTAATAAATATCTAACTAATAAAATATATAAAGGAAGTACAATGCCAATGGGGCAATATACTTCCTATCAAAAATCTAGGCAAGAGATGCAAATAGGTGACAAACTATGCTTTTCAGGAGCTACTACTGGTTTTCAATGCGGGAACATAATAAGTACTTATAGTAGTCCAAGTTTAGATGGTAGTCTGTACCCTGGATTGATTGTAACATCAGAAATCGATAGTGATGGTGGAGATAGTGGTGCGCCTTATTGGTACAATGATGTTCTTTTGGGAATTCATACGTCAGGTTATGGAGATTCATCTTATGAAAGGACACACTTTACGCATGTGGCAGAAGCAATAAATTTAGGAGGAAATATAACTCCTTATATTTCGAATTAATAAAGTTTAGTTTAAAATATTTCTGTCTGTATGAAAATTATTATAATTTTGAATCTAAATCACAATTATATGCGTCTATTTTAATAAATGGGTGGGATAATATAAATGAAAAAAAGCGCATCTAGTCTAATCTCTATTTTACTGGTTCTTTTCTTAATGGCCTGTTCATCTTCCGAAAATAACATTGTAAAGAATATTGAAAACGAGAACCAGACAACAGAGGATAGTTTCGATTCACATAAAATTGGTGATTTAAAGAAGTCTACACTTGAACATTTTGTTATCGAAAATCCAAATTATAAAAAAGAAAATCTAGAGAGCAGATGGGTAGAGGTAATCAATATACAAAATAGTAATGAACAATTTTTCGTTACAGTAAAAGATCAGGAAAGCAATGAACGTCTGATTCTTAAAAATGAAACTCAAGATTTATCAAGCTTACAGGTGGGGGAGAACATCATAATAGTAACAACAAAGACGTGGCTGGAATCCAATCCACTACAAAATAATGTTTTAAAATTAGTTCACTTACAATAGAAAATACAGGACCCAGTAGACAAGAAAAAACACTATATGGGGTAGTAGCAGCGAAGCTGACACCGCCCGCAAATTAGATGTGATTAAATAGGAAATTATGTCGAGGGACAAGAACGTAGTCCCATTGAAAGTCGCTAACTTAGCGGCTTTTTTGTTTTATCGGTACAAGTTCTTGTCCCGAGCCAAGGACAAGAACTTGTACCGATTGCCGTAATGGACAAGAACATGAGCCGATTACCGATTAGTTAAGCATCTAACTATGTTTCCATGCAATTTTATTAACCTAACGGGCAGATTACGTTAATGCGAATGGGGGGGTTATTGTTGACTCTAAAGCAATGTGGTGGGTATTATTGCCATATAGTGATGATTAAGGAGAATAGACGATGTTTATTTTGACTATAAAACAATCTCACCATCATGATAAGCGTTAATCCATTCCTTTAATAATATGGGATGGGTTAACGCTATTCGCGCTTCCCATCCTGCGATATGCAACGCGCAGGACTTAGGATCTAGCGCGTTTTTTTATTTTTTGTTACAAAAGAAATGGAGGAGTAGAAATGGCCTCAATCATCATTTGGGATGGTACATCAGAGATTGGTGATATCGCCGAAATAGATAGGAAATTAATTGAATTCGTGTGATATATGATTAAACTATCGGGAAACATTAAAACAACTTTCCAACCACTGGAAACGTTTTAATCAAGGGGGGGAGCTTGGATATTTTGTAACGGAAGAATAAATGATATTTAAAGATGGAGGAATAAATTATGAAGACGAAGGAAGAAAATTTTCCAAATGATAGCACCAT
>NZ_JAMBDM010000044.1:0-12593 GCF_025142895.1 Paenibacillus sp. p3-SID867 | reverse complement strand
ACGAACATCTTGGGCTACCCTGCCCATACTCCACAATTTCCCCATTTTCTTTGGAGCCGTAGTCCATGGGTAATTCCCCCATAACATACCTACGCGGGTTTGCCGGTTGAATACCAAAAAAAGCACCTCCAGACAATCGTTCACCAATATATATTTACATATTAATATTCAAGGGATACTTTAAATTACCTGTTCATATCATTGTCTCGTTGCCTATAATGTTTATCTGCCCGTTAGCTTAATGAAGTAGCATTGGGACTACTTAGATATTCATCTAATCGGTAATCGAACCATGTTCTTGTCTTTTACGGCAATCGGTACAAGTTCTTGTCCTAGTTGGCATAGACCGAGAAGCATAAAAGCATTACCTATAAGCATTATTTTTATTGACCGTTCACACATTCACCTCACCCTATAACCCTTTGGAAAGTTGTATTAAATCTTAACTTCTTGTGTTTTTTCATTTAGTGAAGTCATCATAACCGTTCATCGTCATTTTCTTCTACAACAAGAAGAAGCCGGTTATATCGACCGGCAGTCTTCATCGTCCTATTAGTCTATCGGCACCAATTCGACGTTGTCAATTTGTAAATTTGTATTACCTGGCGCTGTTTGGGAAAAAGCAATCTTCAGGCTGCCATTCGTCACTTTTACTGTATGAGAAATCGTTGTGTAGGCATTTCCGTGAGGAATTAATACATAAAAGGGATCTCCCCCATAACCAGTTAACTTCATGCGACTGCTCGAAGGGTTGCCCGTATTTTGCTTTACCTTGGCGCTAACGGTGTAGGTGCCCGGATCCAGACCAGATACCGTTTGAGATACGCTAGCAGTATACGGCTCAGTGCCATAAATCCAATACTTGTTTCCTTCATAGGCATCATTAGAATCTACGCCATGAGAAGCTGTTCCTGTAAAGGTCCACCCCTGTTGTCCATTTTCAAAATCGCCGTTAACCAAATACTCCTTAACTGGCGGGTCAGTCTCGCCTCCCGAATCTTCAGTACTCATATAAATCAGATTCCAAAACTCCAAGGAAGGGACCGTAATTTTAACATAGTTTCCATTCCCGTCCGTCCCTTTGGTAAAGGCCAACGGTTTCGATCGTCCATCATGGACATCCGGCGAGGCCAGCCATACTCCGGTTATTTCATTTGAGTAATAATACTTCATTTCGAAGTTAGAGATTTGACGCGGTGATTCCTTTTGTCCATCATTGGCTCTCCAATCATTTCGACTTACTCCGAGCAAATTGATCATTTGAACGATTTCATATTGGCTATCTTTTTTGCTGTAAGCCCATATTTTATTAGCATCTCCATATGGACTGCTGGCATATGCCGGAAATTCGATACGGTTCATCGTCTCAGTCTGACCATCGCGAAGCAGGTTCTCATAAGCTACAATGAAGTCATACAGCTTGCTTATGCGATGCTTCAATTCCTCAGTCATGTACAGGTTCTGGGCTGGGAAATACTCGTTGCTAAGCATATTGCCGTTATCACCAAGCTCCATCCTTGAACCCCCCGCAGCATAAACCGTGGCACCTGTCAGCATGACGGCTGCTGTATTAAACGGGCTTCCTGGGTTTTGCTCACCGTAGTCGTAACTCATATAAGCAGGGACGACGAGTGATTTCCCTCCGCTCTCCCTACGCGACTGTTCAATCTCTTTTTTTAGAGAAAAATAGGTGTCATACAGCAAGCCGTCACTATCTCGGTCCCATGGCCAGATCTCAGCGTAAAGTGCATCTACGTTGGATATGTTAACGTTTTCAATTCCTTGGGCACCAACCGGGTTAAAAACAAGTTTTTTGTCGCCTATCGCTTGTTTAGCTTTGTTCAAAAATTCCGTGTATGTGTCTTTGACATACAAAGTTTGGTTATCTGAGGTTTTCATTTTTCCCCACTCACCTACGGTATCGCCATGCCAACCATCAAAATCAAAGGCCTGAAACACCTTATTCATTTCACCAAATATATAGTTCTGCCACCCCGGGTTTCTCGGGTTAAAAAAATAGAGATGTGTGATGCCCGTTGGCGTGGAATCCGCCATTTTGAAACTGAAATGCCCCTTCCCGCTCGGATTGTCATCCGCATAATACAGGGCCCAATCCTGCTCAACTCCATCCTGCTCATAACCGGAAGTCGCGGCATAGACCATATTGTAAGCCATATTGGATATTCCCATTGCTCTTGCCTGCGTGATGTAACTTTTAACTGTATCACCGTATATCATCCGACCCGACCAATCGTTCCACTGAGCCAGGTTCGGTGCAACAGGCTTGTGATGTCGGTACTTCCAATCATAGTATTGCAATACATTAATATGGTAGTTCTTAAGCTTGTCAATCCTCTCCATAGTATTGGTATTTTGTCTGAAATCCCAGACATACCCGTAACGCGGGAACTTCGTCCACGTAGAAGATACGTCAACACCGACCGTGTCCGAGTCCACAATCACTCCTGCAGCGTCTTTCACGTCCACTTCAATCAGATATCCTGTAAAATCGGACTCCGGGGCATTCCAATCGGCAATCATCATCAGATCTGAATTGTTGTTCAGATTTAATGTCTTCGTTATTGTATTACCAACCTGCTCCTGTAAATGCTTCGCTTTAATCTCTACGGAACCGCCAACAATATGCCGTCCTAATCTGTTTTTCAGATCAATGCGGAGTTCCACCTTCGCCCCCGGATCATGCATGGCCTTATCTGTTGTTACATCATAAATCAGGTCCCCAGCGCTTGCTGCTTCACTCTCATCTCGATGAAAACCACTTTGGCTAAACAGCATAACGCCTATTAACAGTAACATAACAAGGCGTTTAAATCGTTTTCTCCTCAAATAAACCATCCTTCCTTAATGAAAGTTATGACACTAGTTCCAAACCAATTAGTTCCTCACTCCCCATTGCAAGCAAAAACGGCAATACATCCTTGGTTAGCACAGCTTTGTACTGTTTTACAATGAGTTTGCCTTACGCTAGGCCTCACCCCCTTCATAGGCAACCCTGTCTCAGTATGTAGAAGTCAGGAATTCAATAAATGCAAACGTATTCATAATTTCAGAATGAGAAGAAGGAGGTTGATTAACCTGCCCTCTTCGGATTTAATAATTCGTTCATGCGATAAATCATTGCGACCCATCGTCATTTGCCTATTCTTTAACTGAACCGATGACCAATCCAGTAACGAAATACCTCTGCAAGAATGGATAGACTAACAACACAGGGATAATCGAAACTACAATTTTAGCTGCATTCAGCGTTTTATTCGAAACGGACGCTAGCGATTTTAATTGCGAAGGATCCGTAATCTTCGTAACATCTACAGTCAATTGCTGAATATAGGTTTGAAGCGGATAGTTAGATGAGCTATTCATATACAACAAACCGCTAAAGTAATCATTCCAATGACCAACCATCGAGAATAAACCGATCGTTGCCAATGCCGGCAATGAAATGGGTATGAATATTCCAAACAAGATTCTGAGCTTGGATGCACCATCCATCACAGCAGCTTCTTCAAGCGCGTCCGGAATGCTTTTGAAAAAATTCATCAATAAGATTACGTTAAAGATGGGTACCGCCCCCGGCAAGATTAGCGACCATACCGAATCAATTAGTCCTAAACTCTTAACAACCATGAAGATTGGAATCATTCCACCAGAAAAAAGCATGGCAAATATCATGATATTCATATACATATTTCGGGCATGAAAATTCTGCTTATTTTTGGACAATGGATAGGCCATTAAAACGGATAACAATAAATTCAACCCAGTTCCAATGACAACCCTCTCCAAAGAAATGACAAACGAGCGCCAAAACTGTGTATCATCGAGCAAAAGTTTATAGGCATTAAGATTAAAGTTAACAGGCAATAGGCCAACCAGATTGGCTTGGGCAGCTGATTTATCACTAAAGGAGATCGACACCATATTAAGCAGAGGTAAAAAACATAGTGCAGTCAATATTAATAAAACGATCCATATACAGGCATCCGCAAAACGGCTTCCGAATGTTTTTGATTTCATTGGGCTCTCCCTTCTTAAAAGATCCGCATTTTCACAAGTTTAATGGATAATTGATTTGCGGCTATAAGCAAGGTAAAAGACACCACTGATTTAAGCAAACCTACTGCAGTCGCAAAACTATATTGTTGACCAAGTAAGCCAACACGATAGACATAAGTATCAATAACATCCCCGGTTTCATAGACGATCGGATTATACAGAGCAAAAATCTGATCGAAACCGGCGTTAAGGATATTTCCTAAGTTTAAAGCTGAAATTAACATGATCGTAGGCAAGATTCCTGGAAGTGTGATGTGGAGAAGTTGTTTAAATCGGCTGGCTCCATCAATTGACGAAGCTTCGTAAAGCCCAGGATCAATGCCCGTTAGAGCGGCCAGATAAACGATAGCCCCATACCCGAACCCTTTCCACACATCCGTACCAATGATAATCTCTCTAAACCAATCGTTGCTGGCTAGGAAAAGAACAGGATCTTTCCCGAATAATTGTACGATTTGATTAACGGGTCCATTGTAGTCGAAAACATTAATGACGACGGCAGCCACAACCGCCCAAGATAGAAAATTAGGTAGATACACGATGGTTTGTATCGTTTTTTTCGCCCATCTTAACCGGATCTCGTTTAACAATAAGGCGAACACGATAGGTACAATGGTTCCAAAGATGATTTTTCCAAGGGCGATCACCACCGTGTTTCTCAGGATCTTCATACTATCAGGAATCTCGAACATGTATTTGAAATTCTCCATGCCCACCCAAGCTGACCTAAATATGCCTTTCGCCGGAATGTAATCTTGAAACGCCATCAAGATGCCAAACATCGGGACAAAGCTAAAGATGATCAAGAAGATTAAACCAGGCGCCATCATAAAATGATACCCAAGCTGTCCCACCGCTTTTTTCCCTTTTCTCATACTTTTCCATAACCTTCTTTCAAAAAAGTTTGAAGTGGGCACAAAACTCGAATTGTCCCCACTCCAACCCTATTTATTCTTGAATGGCTTCTGCGACTTCGTTCGTGATATCACTTCCTCCAGTTTTGTTCCAAGTGTCGACGAACGTATCGAAGTAGCTCAATGGTTCCTCTCCCATCACGATCTTAAGGAAGGCCTCATCCTCCAATTTAACCAGGTTGGCCCATTTCAGCTTCATGCTCTTCGTTTGACCAAAGAACACAGGGTGGACGTCATTCACTTTGGTTTCCGCCATTAATTTAGCTCCTACCATTCTGGACATGTATCCGCTCCATTGATTGGCATCTGCTTTCGCGGGGTCTTTCATGTAACCTACGATTTTGTCGTACGATGTTCGGTCATCGAGCGTTAATGTTTCATATTCTTTCTCCCCATCGACAGCCGCCTTCAAATCCTTGTACATCTGTGCAGTTGCATCGTTATAGTTCACCATAATTCCCAACGGTTTGCCGCCATCGAATCCACCCTTAATAAATTCGACAACCGGTTCATAGTTCAGATCTTCATGCACCAGTTTGTCATTCAATGCGCTGGCGATTTTCGGAAGCAGCTCCGGATGCTCAAATCCTTTTCTAACTACATAAAATTCAGCGGCTGGATTTTGAGTGTATGCGGTTACTTCTCCGCTGCCATCTTTAGAAATAATATAGGGTCTCCAATCGGCATCATTATTTTGGCGTTTTGCATCATTCAGCGGGTAATCGGCCGACCACCACGGACCGAAGAAAGCACCTGCCTCACCGCTTATGATTAAAGATTCAATGCTATCGCGCACCGCCATTTGCGGGTCGATCAGACCTTTTTTATACCAGTCGGCAAGCAATCCTAAGCTCTGTTTGGTTTCCTCCGTAATAGATCCGTATATAACCTTTCCATCTTTCTCTAGCCATTGGCGAGGAAATGATTGATAGGTAGCGAAAATATTATCGGCCTGGAATAGAGAGCCGTATAGGCCACCGATGGATCTTGAGAGTGCTAATCCTACGGTTTTTCCTTTTCCGTTACCGCCAGGATCCTTTTGCACAAACTCGGTCAGAATCTTCTCCATATCTTCAATCGTCTTAGGTTCGGACAGGCCCAGCTTATCCAACCAATCCTTTCTTACCCATAACATCGTCGGGATATTGGCATTGGAAGTCGATGGCATAGCCATAAGCATCCCATCAAACGTGGCTGCATCCAGTGCTCTTCCCCCATAAGAAGCGTATTTTTCTTTCACGATATCTGAAGTGCTCGACTCGTATACTTCTGTTAGGTCAGCGATCATTTCATTATCCACCAATTGGCGTAACGTTTCCGCGTCTACTGCCATGATGTCGGGTAAATCGCCTGATGCCACAGCCATTGCCACTTTCTGATCGTAGTTGTCTCCGGATTGGGCCTCGAATTTATTTTCATTTTGAATGTTCAGCGTTTCTTTCAAATACTGCGTGTAGGCATTATCTTCGTAGCTTTGGCCTTCAGGCAGCTTTGGAATGCCTGGTGTGGCTTTCCCGACGGTATAAGTAACGGTTTCTGCATATTTCCCAAATGGTGTTAATTCTTCGGCTGTCGCCGTTGATTCGGTTCCTTCTGAATTTGGACTGCTCGTACAGCCCGTAAAAAAGCTCACAGACAATAATAGTGCTGTTGCCGATAACAACATTTTTTTCATCTTTTTAACCCCCAACAAGAATTATTTATGATAAGGTTTTTATCATCACAATTTAACTGCAAATGCCTCATAAGGATTCAAAGCGAGATTGGTGAAATCAACGGATGCTCGATCATAGTTGCTAATGATAACATCACGGCTTTGACCCAATTCCTGCTTCGTCAAGATCATCTTTTCTTGACTGATATTCGCTACGACAGCCCATGACTCATTTTGATAACGCCTTAGGTACATGAATACATGCTCCGGCGTATCGACCAATTCATAGTCTCCCCATACGAGAATAGGATTCTCTTTCCTTAGCTGGATTAATTGTTTATAGCAATAGAAGATCGAATTCGGATCCGTCAGATTGGCTTTTACATTTACTTCCCGGTGATTAGGATTTACGTGTAACCACGGTATGCCTGATGTGAAACCAGCCTGCTCAGATTCGTCCCATTGCATTGGGGTTCTTGAATTGTCTCGCCCCTTAGCATTAATAGACTCAAGAATTTCTTCTTTTTTGTATCCGTTTTCGATTCGTTCATGATACATGTTAATGCTTTCAATATCCTGAACCTCGCTAATATCCGTCACCGGATAGTTAGTCATTGCGATTTCTTCCCCTTGATATATGTAAGGCGTCCCCTTCATGAGGTGAAGCAGGATGGCAAACATCTTTGCGCTTTCGACCCGATACGTGGAATCGTCCCCCCAACGGGAAACAATCCGAGGACAGTCATGATTATTCCAAAACAGGCTGTTCCAGCCTTCATTCCCTAAGGCAACCTGCCATTTGCTAAGAACGCGTTTTAACTCCCTTACATCCAGCGGTTTAAGATCCCACTTTTCTTTGCCATCTTGCTGATCTAGACCAATGTTCGAATTGGAAGACCATGGACAGCTCATTGCGCTTGGGGTCTGAGTACAGTTTGGCGATTTCAGGTGTAGCTCCCCATGTTTCCCCAACGGTTAAGACATCGTATTTACCAAAGGTTTCTCGGTTCATTTCCTGCAAATAATCGTGCAACTTAGGACCATTGCCGGTGATTTCTTGATCGGGGATTTTTCCTACCAAATCTATAACGTCCATTCGAAAACCACCGACACCTTTTTCCAACCAAAAATTCATCATATCCCATACTTCTTGTCTGACCTTTTCGTTCTCCCAATTAAGATCCGGCTGTTTTTTACTGAAGAGATGAAGATAATATTGACCGCTCTCGGAATCATACTCCCATGCACTTCCGCTAAAAGTTGAACGAAGCGAGTTTGGTACGTCGTTGTTTACTGGATCTCTCCAAATATAGTAATCACGGTATGGATTATCCTTGCTCTTCCGTGATTCAACGAACCATTTGTGTTCATCAGAGGTGTGATTGACGACCAAATCCATGATGATTTTAATGCCGAGCTTTCCCGCTTGCTCAATCAACTCATCCATATCTTCCATTGTTCCGAATTCCGGCATAATGGCTTGATAGTCGCTGATATCATATCCGTTATCATCATTAGGAGACTGATAAACAGGACTAAGCCATATAGCCGTGATACCCAGTTCCCCCAAATAATCCAATCGATTGATAATACCTCTCAAATCTCCAATTCCATCGCCATTACTATCCTGAAAACTACGAGGATAGATCTGATATATTACCGCAGTTTGCCACCACTTTTGTTTCAAAACTCCCACTCCTTGCTGTCTATTGTTTTGTGATAATACTAAAACGTTTAAGTTAATGAGCTTTCACAAATAACCGCTTTAAACACCTGGTATTCAACATTTTATATTGATGGCGAAAACGTTTTCCATCCTTAACTAATACAAATCGCCTTCAATATACGTAAACGTTTACTCAATGTTGTAAAAAAAATTTCTTGCTCACCTCCGTATCCGAGTTACCTCCGTTATTATTGATAGTATGGTGATCTATAATAACGGATGGTAAACGTTTACTTATTTAGATATTTTTCAAGACTATGTTTTGGATTGTACGGTTCGCCTTTCCACAATAGAATGACTAACGATGCTGCTTGACACCTCTCCGGACTCTTCAATAAGTGATATTAGCTTTTCAACAGCAAGACGTCCCATCTCAGTCAATGGCTGATGAATCGTTGTCAAAGGTGGGAAAATGATTTTTGCTAAATTTAAATCGTCATAACCAATGATGGAAAGTTCCTCTGGAACCTTGATGCCTTTTTCAAAGGCCATTCCCAAAGCTCCGATTGCCATTTCATCACTTGCTGCGAAAAGGGCCGTAAAAGCTGGCGCTTCCTTCAATAGTTTCGCCATAGCTGTTCTTCCACTTTCCATATGAAAATTACCGTAAGCTATTTTAGCGTCATCCACAGGGATCCCATGCTCTGCAAGAGCTTGTCGGTATCCCTCAACGCGAGGAATCCCTGCCACTGTGTCCCAAGGAGTTCCAGCGATCATAGCAATATCTTTGTGTCCTTTATCTATTAAGTAGGCAGTTGCTTGATATGATGCTTGCCTATCATCGACCTTCACATAAGGAATTGAGTATTTTGCAGAATGTGTGTTAACCAAAACCACAGGCATCTTCATATTTTTCAACTGATGGTAGTATTCATCTTTCAATAACTCACTCGTGAACACAACACCATCCACTTGTTTTTCACGAAGCACCTGCAAATATTTCATGGTTCTTTTTCCATCTTCTGCAGTATTGCATACGATAACACTGTAACCCTTTTCATTGGCAGCCTCCTCAATGCCATAAAGGAGCTGGGACGTAAACCCACTGGACACATTGGGGAACAAAACTCCAAGGGTTTGTGTCCTCTTATTGATGAGTCCCCGCGCTATAGCGTTAGGGTGATATCCAAGTTCTTCGACAGCTTCAAGGACTTTAACCTTTGTTTTATCAGAATAACCATTTAAATTATGGAGTACTCTCGATACAGTTGCTACTGATACGTTTGCCGCTTTTGCTACATCTTTAATCGTTGGAGTAATAGTCTCACCCCCATTTCTGAAAATACGTAAACGTTTAACTGAAGTATAAGAAACCATGCTTTCGTTTGTCAATAAATTTTTATTCTGTTATACAGAAACTTGAAAATCATCGGGATAACCACCGTTCTATTTTAGAAGAAATCATTTAATCCATAAGGCGATGCTTTTGGGCGGATCAATGGCTTTTTGCTGTAGATCCTTCAGACATTACGTTCTCATCGGTAATCGGACTATGTTCTTGTCTATTACAGCAGTCGGTACAAGTTCTTGTTCTTGACTCGGGACAAGAACTTGTGCCGATAAAAAAATAAAGCCGCAATTTTAGCGAATTTCTATGGGACCATGTTCTTGTCCCTCGACATCAATCCCGATCTGTACATTATTATACGTATTCCACTCTACTTCTTTAGGTACTCCCGATAATCCATCGGGAATCGATTCTATATTAGTGCTTTTCAATCAATTATATGTGTCCAAGAGCGATAAATAAAACAGTGAGACAAGCTAGATTACTCTTTATCTTCTTCTGATTCATGGCTTAGATTACTCTCAATAAATGCAAACAAAATATCCTCGTTTTCGGTACAACAATCAAAAATCGCAGAAACAGCATCATCATTTTTGACTATGTGAAATTTTTTAAATAAGTATAACTCAACGTTATCCCTCCTAATTCAACTTTCCAGTTACTATATCATAACGAAAGGCCTCAGGCGTTTTTTGTTATACCTGTAAGATTATATTAGGATATATACTGGAACTAAAGGCTTGAAGACAAATGGAAATTGCTGTGTGGTTAGACCTTTTTATATTAAACAAAATAAGAAATATGGAGATGAAGCGATATGACAGATTATCCAACTAGTAAGGATATTTTTCGTTCGAGAATGTTGTTCCAGGATTGCCGCGGCCTGCGCTCCATGCGGTTTCAAATACAATAAATCCAGAAGAAGTATGATCAAACTAATCGGTTCCTTTACAGCTGAGGTACGTTTTTCAAGTCACTCTTCCAATGTGGCCGGCAGTTACTTGGAGTTTAATACCAATTCCCGAATCATAAATACGCACAGCGGAAAAGTATACAGGGAGATCAGCTTGAGCAGCTTCCGGGGCAAAGGCAAGGTATGGAATTTGGCCAAGGAAGCCACCCGAGAGCGGGAACTGGCAGAAATAATCACGTTGATTCAAAATAAGGTCGCTCCATTGATGGACAAGTACGAGACTAATCTTGAGGAGACCCTTGAGGAGGTCATCCAGACTGGATGGTTTTTGCCGCAGGCGAATCCAATGGAATTCTATGTGCTTGACGTTCTAGACCTGGTGGTCGATTTCGGTTCACCTGAACAAATACGTGAATGCGCGCATCGATACATCCGCCACTTATCGGAGGAAATGCAGGAGACCTTCGAGAACGATTATAATGCATATCAACGGGATGGACAGGCTGCAAGCACAATAGCATTTCGTAAACTAATCCCTTTTATGAACGAGCGCAACATTTCACTACCACTATAAAATGAAAGGATACCGACTATCCCAATCCACGTTTCAGCCTCCTTTTGCTGCAGTGCGAGATTAACAGAGTGGAATGTAGGCAAAAGAAACCGTCCCCTCCAATAATTTTCTGGTGTTATTCCATACACGCGTTTGAAAGCTCTTCCGAATACATCATGGGATTCGAAGCCGTAGTCATATGCGATCTCCGTTATTTTATCATTGCTATTCCTTAATCGTTCGGCAGCAAGATCTAATTTGCGACCGCGTACATATGACATGACGGTGAAGCCGGTGTACGCCTCAAAGTAGAGAAGCCGGCTAACGCTACAAGCGACTCACACGGAATGTCTTCCTGCACATGCGATTCGATATAATTAAGTACGGATTGAATTCTTTGCTTATAGTCCATGGACGTGCACCTCCATGGCGTTCATTGTAGCATGGAGAACAATTGGTTTCCGATGTTTTTTCACATATCGGCGGAGAAACACGGTTAGTACGTAATCCTGCCCGTTATCTTAATGAAATTGCATGGAAATCCAGTTAGATACATATCTAATCGGTAATCGGCTCATGTTCTTGTCCATTTCGGCAATCGGTACAAGTTCTTGTCCTCGACTCGGGACAAGAACTTGTATCGATAATACAAAAAAGCCGCTAAATTAGCGACTTTCAATGGGACCATGTTGTTAAACTAAAGTCTCCGTTAATTCAATAAACACATACTTTATTCAGAAAAGGTAACAATATAATTAATTTATTTGATGAAGTCGTTAAGAGGTGTATTGAAAAATGAAAAGGATCCTAATCACTTTTATGCTATCCCTTGTTTGTATTAATAGTTTTCAAACAACAACCTTTTCTTCAGACAAACCAACTCATGACTCTGAAGAGCTTAGGTTACAGGATATGCTTATGAACTTGCTTTCTCCTTTTATTGAGAAAGATTTGCATAACTATTATTATCCGAAGATTTTTAGTGATTTCTCACCTGTTATCGCTCCATGGAAAATTGAAGTGATTGAAACAAGAAGAGTAAATCATTTCCGTGGCTTTATATTGGAAATTACATTTGAAATCGAACCTACCGATGGTGGACACTGGATCCCAATAGGGAAGGACCGAATGACCTATGAAATTTCTTCTGGACCTAGGGTTAAATTGATTAATCATACTCACCTAGCTACATATAAACATCCTCCAGAATAATTACAAAATTATATTTAGCGTATTATATTATTCTGCCCGTTAGCTTAATGAAATTGCATGGAAACATAATTAGATACTTATCTAATCGGTAAAAATCGGACCATGTTCTTGTCCTTGGCTCGGGAGAAGAACTTGTACCGATATAACAAAAAAGCCGCTAAAATAGCGATTTTCAATGGGACAATGTTTCTGTCCTCCGACATTCAAATTCAATTATTTTATCTTCACAGCGTTTTGTAGCAGGATGATGACTAGC
>NZ_JAMBDM010000043.1:0-15435 GCF_025142895.1 Paenibacillus sp. p3-SID867 | reverse complement strand
TCTTTCCGTGGAAAGGCGGCTGTTTTTAATTTGTAAACGGACTTTCTTTTGTAGGTGCTGAAGAATCAGTCTATAATTTCATGCCCTCGCGCAAAAATTTCAAGGCATTTACCTCTCCATCGGAGACGCTGTATCCTTTTTTAAGCTTAAGGGGAGAGGAGGTGCGTCGCAGCAGGGCCTTAATGGTAGCCGTTTTTTTTAGATCAGGCTTTTGCGCAAGCAGCAGGGCGATCGCTCCGCTGACGTGCGAAGTCGCCATAGAGGTGCCACTCATCTCGTGGTATTTTCCTTGCAGCCAAGCGGACACGATTTTATCTCCAGGTGCATAAATATCGACAAATTGCCCGCGATTGCTAAAGGCAGGGATCTTCCGGTTACGGTCGGTAGCTCCGACGGATATGGTTTGAGGATAACGGGCAGGATAGTCAGCAGTACGGCGTTTGCCGTCATTGCCGGATGAGGCTACAATAATGACGCCTGCTTGGTTGGCCTTGCCTACAACATCCAGCAACGCGCGGCTTCGGGTCTGCATACCGAAACTCATATTAATGATATCGATCTCGGCCCGCACGCACCAGTCGATGGCCAGAATGATATCCGACACAAAGGCGGATCCGTTGTGATCAAAGGCTTTGACTGGATACACCACAGATCTTGGAGCAACGCCAATCATGCCCTGCGTGCTGTTCGCAGCAGCGATGGTACCCGAAATATGTGTTCCGTGTCCATTGTCATCATATGGCGGTATGTTCCGGTGGACGAGATTAATCCCTCGAGTCAGCGAATACTTCAGATCGGGGTGAGCGAAATCCACCCCGGTGTCGATAACCGCAATCTTCATGCGGTGTCCTGTCGAGATCGACCAGGCTTGAGGGGCTTTGATCTGCTTGATACCCCATGGGATCCCGGTTAGCGTTCCAATTGTCCCTTGTATGGCTTGGATATGAACCTGGTCATCCTCTTCTACCATCAGTTCATTCCGAAACTCCGCTTCAAACTTCGCGGTTTGGGGAGCTGGAGCGATGATGGTTTGGGTAAGCGGCGAATAGTTGACTGAGCTCGGGAAACGCCTTTTCCCGACAAGTCTTATCCATTCGCGGATACATTCCTGGTACAGCTGAGGGTCATGAAACGTGAGGAGCCGCCGGTTCATTTCCCGGACGTTCCGCATAGGGTTCGTCTCTGTAAGTAGTGATTGCATGATCCGGGTGTAATCCATATGTGGCAATCTCCCTTCTCGATGAACCGTTGCTTCAGTATTGTATGAACCGGGGAGAGTGCCCGAATGGGATGTTGCCCTTTTTCCGGGAAATAGGCCCTGTTTACCGTGTCAAAGCAGCAGGGCTAACATAAGATACATGGAGGGAACATCAAGGTTCTCTTATCTAATCCCGTAAGGAGTCGATCCTTGGGGCGGATACAGTCAGAAGACGGAGACAATTGTCTCCGTCTTTTTCCTTTTGGTACCTGATGGGTAATGTAGCGCAGAAAAACTTGATTTTTATTTCCAAATAGGTTTTACTTAGTTTTGATAATGGATATGTTGAGGGTATAACGTGAAGATTGTGTGAGAGGAAGTGTGCGTTAGTGAGTAATCCGCTCAATTTAAAGATCGATCCGGAGAAGATTCAGGAAATCCCAATGGTTGACCTGGCTTTTATGGTTCTGAAGGCGGCGAATACGCCGTATTATTACCGTGACCTTATGAATGAGGTGGCCAAGCTTCGCGGCTTTACGGAACAGGAAATTAACGAAACGATTGCCCAGTTATATACCGAGATCAATATAGACGGACGTTTCGCATGTGTAGGAACGAATCTGTGGGGACTAAAGCGCTGGTATCCGCTGGAGAAGTCCGAGGATCCGATTGCGAACGCCAAGCGTCCGCGGATCATCAACGATGAAGATGATGATGACGATGACTTCACCGATGAAGAAGATACTTATAGCGGTGACGATGTCGAGGAGGATTTCGACAGCATCGATGAAGAAGATGGTGATCACGACGATCTCTTCCCGGATGATGACGATGCTGACGATGAAGTAGACGAAGAGGTTGTTCTGGATGATGACGAATTGGAAGACGAGGATTCCGAATCCGATGAGGAAGATGATCTGGAAGATGAAGCATTTGAGGAAGACGATAAGGATTAATCCCTCATGCAGCAGGGACTTTAGCACTTGTCTGAGCTGATTATGACTGTGTTTTACATTGTCAGCCGATTGGGGAATTTTGAGGTTGCTTCTTCTCTTGACAAGCAGACAAGGCACAGAGTAAACTATTGCTTGGGCTTATGATTGTGGATTAAATATGTTTAATATAAAAGTGCCCCGTTATTTATTCGGGGTCACTTTTTTTGTTTTTAAGGCTCAGAAAGTGTAAACGACGCTAGCTTCTGGACCTAATAACGCAAGAGAAACTACCTTATCAAAAGCGGTCTGTCTTCTGGAAGTTTGTCGATAGACATTTTTTCTTTGGACTGTGGAGGCATCCTTCCTGTAGGGACTGGACTTTCATGGTCTCTTGCAGTGAGTATTCCGCCGGTAGGGGACATCTTCTGCTAAACCTTATGTCAACTAAGATTCAAGTTTGCAGTTGTTTAAGATGAGGTATGGAAACCGCTCGTCTTGATGCCTCATAACGCATGCCGTGTTAAGCAGCTCGACATGATATGAGGATCATTTAAGCGTCAATATATGCGGTTTGTAATAGGTCGGAGGTCAGCTCGCTCACCATTTTTGGAAGCGAGCGATGCTTTTTTGTTGGTCCCTCTGATGAATCAGGGGAAAACGGGTTAGGATAAACATCATATGTCGCCTGAAGTTATGGAGATTATATAGGAGGGTTTTTACAGTGACAAAGTATATTTTTGTAACAGGCGGGGTCGTGTCATCTCTTGGTAAGGGAATTACCGCCGCTTCGCTCGGTAGATTGCTTAAGAACAGAGGGCTCAAGGTAACGATTCAGAAATTCGATCCGTACATTAATATAGATCCGGGCACCATGAGTCCTTACCAGCATGGCGAAGTATTCGTTACGGACGACGGTGCGGAAACCGACCTGGACCTGGGACACTATGAGCGCTTCATCGATATTAACCTGTCGAAGAACAGCAATGTGACAACAGGGAAAGTATACTCTTCTGTTATCAGCAAGGAACGTCGGGGAGAATATTTGGGCGGTACCGTGCAGGTAATCCCTCATATTACGAACGAAATCAAGGAGCGCGTGTTCCGTGCAGGCCGTGAAGCGGGTTCGGATGTGGTTATTACCGAAATCGGCGGAACGGTCGGCGATATCGAAAGCCTTCCTTTCCTTGAGGCGATCCGTCAAATTAAGAGCGACGTTGGCCGTGAGAACGTGATGTATATTCATGTAACCCTCATTCCATATATTAAGGCAGCCGGTGAAGTAAAAACGAAGCCGACCCAGCACAGTGTAAAAGAACTCCGCAGTATCGGCATTCAGCCGAATGTTATCGTGTGCCGTACGGAGCATGAGCTTTCAACCGAGATGAAAGCAAAAATCGCGCTCTTCTGCGATATCGATCCTAACGCGGTTGTAGAATGTCGCGATGCCTCCTCGCTGTATGAGGTGCCGCTGAATTTGCGTGAAGAAGGTCTTGATGAAATTGTAGTCAATCATTTGAAATTGACTACCCCTGCGCCGGATATGAGCGAGTGGGAAGATCTGGTGGAGCGTGTATCCAAACTGGAGAAGACCGTTGAGATTGCGATCGTTGGTAAATATGTCGCACTGCACGATGCATACCTCAGTGTTGTTGAATCCCTGTCTCATGCAGGCTTTGATGCTAATGCTGACGTGAAGATCCGCTGGGTGAATGCCGAAGAGATTACGGCAGACAACGTGGAAGAGGCGTTGAGTGGCATTGGTGGTATCCTTGTACCGGGTGGATTTGGAGATCGGGGTATCGAAGGTAAGATCAGCGCGATTCGTTATGCCCGTGAGCGCAACATTCCATTCTTCGGCATTTGTCTTGGGATGCAAGTGTCTGTTATTGAATATGCCCGTTCGATTGTCGGTCTGAACGGCGCGAACAGCTCGGAAATTGATCCGGCTACCGAATATCCAGTCATCGACCTGCTGCCGGAGCAGAAGGATATCGAGGATCTTGGCGGAACGATGCGTTTGGGTCTGTATCCATGTAAGCTGGTTCCAGGATCGCTTGCAGAGTCCTGCTACCAGGACGAGCTCGTTTATGAAAGACATCGCCACCGGTATGAGTTCAACAACCAGTACCGCGAAGATATTGAAAAAGCAGGTCTGCGCATATCCGGTACTTCTCCGGATGGACGTCTGGTTGAAATTGTAGAGCTGCCAGGACACCCTTGGTTCCTCGCCGTGCAATTCCATCCGGAATTCACTTCCCGACCGAACCGTCCGCAGCCGCTGTTCCGTGAATTTGTAAAAGCCTCGATCCAGCATCAGGCATAATTGAGAAGAGCCTCTTTTGAAGAGGCTCTTTTTTGCGTAGAAATCCTTTGTCATAATGACGGAGAGGGTAAGCTAAACGTTCAGAGCGGATGTCCGGGGCTGTCGATTTCGTATACAACAAATTCGTACATCTTTTTTTCTTACTTTTTTTAGGATAGGAAGGAATTCGACATCTACAGGCGAATACAAATAATGGTCGGTTTATGGGAAAGTTAGGAACTTTCGAGTTTGCATATACTCATTGTACGATTTAAGTATCGGGGAGGTTGAAGGGATGAGCAAGGAAAGCAAACACAAAGTGCTGATTGTGGATGACCAGAATGGTATCCGCATCCTGCTTGTGGAAGTGTTCAGCAGTGAAGGATATGAGACGTTTCAAGCGGCAAACGGCAAGGCTGCACTTGAAATTGTGAAGATGCATGCCCCGGATTTGGTGCTGCTGGATATGAAAATTCCTGGAATGGACGGGCTTGAGATTTTGAAGCATATAAAACAGATGAATCCGGACATTAAGGTGATCATGATGACAGCCTATGGAGAGCTTGACATGATCAAGGAAGCAACCGATCTTGGTGCGTTGATGCATTTTACCAAACCCTTTGATATTGACGAGATGCGTCAAGCCGTCAATATGCAGCTGAAAGGGACCGCCAGTAATATCGGTTGAATGATGAATTCTGCTCAAAGGGCGGAATTCTTTTTTTTGCCAGAATGTGAGGTCCTTCGCAGCATTTTAGGAAATGCTTGTTTAGTATTTATGACGCGATGTGGTATAATAAGTCCGTATGTTATATCGGCTAAAAACCATAGACAAACTAAGCATCTATAGGAGGATGAAACCATGCCATTAGTATCAATGACAGACATGCTGAACAAAGCACTCGAAGGTAAATATGCTGTTGGTCAATACAACATCAACAACCTGGAGTGGACATATGCGATTCTTGAAGCGGCTGAGCAAGAGAAATCACCGGTAATTCTTGGTGTTTCCGAAGGGGCAGCTCGTTATATGGGTGGATTCAGCACCGTCGTACACATGGTAAAAGGCTTGATGGAGGACCTGAAAGTTACAGTTCCTGTTGCCATTCACCTTGACCACGGTTCAAGTGTTGAGAAATGTAAAGAAGCAATCGACGCAGGATTCACATCGGTTATGATCGATGATTCCCACAGCCCGATTGATACGAATATTGCAACAACGAAACAAGTCGTTGAGTATGCTCATGCTAAAGGCGTTTCCGTTGAAGCTGAAGTCGGCATGGTCGGCGGACAAGAAGATGATGTTATCGGTGACGTAATGTACGCGAAGCTGGACGATTGCGTTCGCATCGTGAACGAAACTGGCATCGACACATTGGCACCTGCGCTTGGTTCTGTTCATGGTCCTTACAAAGGCGAACCAAACCTTGGTTTCAAGGAGATGGAAGAGATTCGCAATGCTGTGAAACTTCCGTTGGTGCTTCATGGTGGTACAGGCATTCCGACGCATGACATCAAGAAAGCGATCTCCTTGGGTACTTCCAAAATCAACGTGAACACTGAGAACCAAATCTCGTTCTCTAAAGTTGTTCGTGAAGTGCTTGCTGCTAAACCGGAAGCTTACGATCCACGCACATTCTTGAAACCAGGCCGTGAGGCAATCAAGGAAACCGTTGTTGGCAAAATCCGTGAGTTTGGTTCCAACAATCAAGCTTAATTATTCATAGTTAAGTCGCTTGTAGTTCTAGTGGCTACGACATGACGATTGGAATCACTTAAGATATTTAGGCTGTCTTATGCTGCATACATTGAAATGGAAAGCACACCGCGTAGCCGGTGTTTTTCCATTTCATTTATTAAGATATCAAAGTACAAGCGGGTTGTGAGCTTCACAACCGGATCATCTAGAACAAAAAGAAACGCTAAATGCGGTCTGTCATCCTTAAGGAACGTCGATAAGACGTTTTTCTTGTATGACGGCCATCAGAACCATTTCCGGCTGCGAAGTGATGTAGGGGGACCCGAAAGCTTATGGAAAAATTGATGATCAGCGGTGGACGCCCACTGCGAGGTACTGTAACAATCAGTGGTGCCAAGAACAGCGCGATTGCGTTAATTCCCGCCGCAATTCTGGCGGAATCGGAAGTCGTACTTGATAATTTGCCGCTTCTCAGCGATGTGGCTGTTTATGCTGAGATCTTGGAAGAATTGGGCGGGCAAGTTTCATGGGAAGGCAATCAGATGAGAATTGACCCTTCTGATATCAAATCTATTCCGATGCCTAACGGACCCGTTAAGAAACTGCGCGCGTCCTACTATATGATGGGCGCCATGCTTGGAAGATTTAAAGAAGCCGTGATCGGCCTGCCGGGCGGTTGTAATTTTGAACCTCGTCCCATCGACCAGCACATTAAGGGTTTTGAAGCGCTTGGCGCAACCGTCACCAATGAACACGGTTCGATTCATCTGCATGCTAAAGAGCTGCGAGGCGCGAAGATCTATCTGGATGTGAGCAGTGTTGGTGCAACGATTAATATTATGCTGGCGGCTGCTAAGGCCAAAGGCTCCACAATTATTGAAAATGCGGCGAAAGAGCCTGAAATTATAGATGTTGCTACACTTTTGAATTCCATGGGAGCTGTCATTAAGGGCGCCGGAACGGAAACGATCCGGATTGAAGGCGTAACCGAGATGCATGGCTGCCGCCATTCCATTATTCCAGACCGGATTCAGGCTGGTACATATATGATTGCTGCCGCAGCTACTCGCGGTGATGTTCTGATTGACAACGTCATCCCGAAACACCTTGAAGCCCTCACGGCCAAGTTGATCGAGATGGGTGTTGGTATTGAGGAGCTGGACGAAAGCATCCGCGTAATCGGTAAGGACCGATACCAGCATGTGGACGTGAAGGCGCTTATATATCCTGGATTTGCAACGGATTTGCAATCACCAATGACCAGTCTGCTTACCCAAGCGGAAGGCGTCAGTGTCCTTAGTGATTTTGTATATAGCAACCGATTTAAACATGTTCCGGAGTTAGTTCGCATGGGTGCCAAGATCCGTGTGGAGGGACGCTCGGCCATTATAGAAGGTGGTCCGCTGAACGCAGCCAAGGTCAAAGCGACCGACCTGCGCGCAGGTGCGGCTCTTGTGATTGCGGGACTAACCGTACCTGAAGGGGTGACGGAGGTCAGCGGCGTAGAATTCATTGATCGCGGCTATGACCATCTGGTATCCAATCTGCGCATGCTGGGTGCCGACGTATGGCGTGAGACCGAGGAAGAATGATTTTTTACCAAAATGAGGGAAATGTGTGGTTGAAACTGCATATCTCCCTCAGATTTGGGTAATGCTCCTAGTAAAGCTCTCATAGAATAATAGACTACATGACAGCAGGATCTGCTGTGACAGAAACAAATAATTGAATAGGTGGTTATTGAATGGATTTACAAATAGCCGATTTGGAAGGCATGAAGCTGACGGATCTGTATAAGCTGGCCAAAAAGTATCAGATTCCTTATTATGGCCAGTTGAAGAAAAAAGAATTGATATTTGCCATTCTCCGGGCGCAGGCCGAACAGAGCGGCTTGATGTTCATGGAGGGCGTACTCGAGATTTTGCCGGAAGGTTACGGTTTTCTTAGACCGATCAACTATCTGCCGAGCACGGAGGACATCTACATTTCGGCCTCCCAGATTCGTAAATTTGATTTACGGACCGGAGATTTGGTTTCGGGTAAATGCCGGACACCTAAAGAGAACGAACGTTACTTCGGGCTGCTGCAGGTCAACGCCGTGAATGGTGAGAATCCTGCCGTCGCAGCGGAACGATTGCACTTCCCAGCCTTGACTCCTCTATATCCGCAAGAAAAGCTTGTTCTTGAAACATCCCCTAATCAGTTGTCAACCCGAATTATGGATCTGCTTGCACCTGTAGGTTTAGGACAACGCGGTTTGATCGTGGCACCGCCAAAAGCAGGGAAAACGCTCCTCTTAAAAGAAATCGCCAACAGCATCTCAACCAACAATCCAGAGATTGAACTGTTTGTTTTACTCATCGATGAACGGCCTGA
The DNA here is from genome assembly GCF_025142895.1 of Paenibacillus sp. p3-SID867. Taxonomy (NCBI): domain Bacteria; kingdom Bacillati; phylum Bacillota; class Bacilli; order Caryophanales; family Paenibacillaceae; genus Paenibacillus; species Paenibacillus sp. p3-SID867. The sequence continues at coordinate 6,925 of NZ_JAMBDM010000043.1, read as the reverse complement.
AGAAGTGACGGATATGCAGCGTTCCGTTAAGGGCGAGGTGGTTGCTTCTACTTTTGACGAGCTTCCGGAGAACCATATTAAAGTGGCGGAACTGGTATTGTCCCGTGCTTTGCGGCTGGTGGAGCATAAGAAGGACGTTGTTATATTGCTGGACAGCATCACCCGTCTTGCGCGTGCATATAACCTGGTTATCCCTCCGTCCGGAAGAACCCTGAGCGGCGGTATTGATCCTGCGGCATTCCATCGTCCGAAACGCTTCTTCGGTTCGGCGCGTAACGTGGAGGAAGGCGGAAGCTTGACGATTTTGGCTACAGCCTTGGTTGAAACCGGATCGCGGATGGATGATATTATTTATGAGGAATTTAAAGGAACGGGCAATATGGAACTGCACTTGGATCGCCGCTTCGCGGAACGCCGTATTTTCCCGGCGATCGACATCCGTCGCTCCGGTACCCGGCGTGAAGAGGTGCTCTTGAACAAGGATGAACTGGATACCATTTGGGCGATCCGTAAAAATATGAACGACTCTGCTGACTTTGTGGAAGGATTCCTCAAAAAAATGCGTGACAGCAAGAATAACGCGGAGTTCTTGGCATCATTTGATGTGAATGCCAATAACGGCAGCGGAACCGGGACTCAGAGCCAGACAGCCAGACGTCCATCGCGTGCATCTGCAGCGACGGCACCTCAGAGCTAAGCCTGAATCAACCCGGAGAATAGGAGATCAACATGTATTTGGTTTATGCAGATGAGCAAGGGAACGTTTATGATCATTCCGAGCTGTTCGGGCTTGCCCGAAGCGGTGATATGATCGTTGAAATATTGGATGATGAATTGATACCTTTGCCAGAGGGAGCTACCCTGGTCGGGCTGCCGAGCACCCGAGCGATCGGGATGGATCCGGAGACCGGTGAAATGATGCCGCTTGAGGATGGGTATACCGCTGTCGGAGCGCTTTTGCCGCAAGGATATACCCGCTTGTGCTTGCCAGGGTACGTGAAGACGGACAAGGAATATAAGCTGCCGCTATTCGGTTACTCGGCGGTGGTATGGAAGGATGGCGCCTTCTATACGACGGCGCGTTTATCCGATGACCCCGAGAAGTGGAATCCTGTGAACTGCGATCTGAACGATCTTGAGCTTGGGGTTAAGACGCTGAAGGAGAAATACCCGGAGAATCGGCTCTATGAGCATCTGTCTAACTGTGCCTTAGGATATGAATGCCTGACGGCATCCAACACCTTCCTGAATCGCTGGGAAGGCGCTGTTCCCGTATCTTACTCCTGCAATGCCGGCTGCTTCGGTTGTATATCGGAACAGCCGGATGACAGCGGCTTTGTCGCGCCTCAGACCCGCATGAACTTCCGTCCGAGAGTGGATGAGCTGGTGCAGGTCATGCTGGAGCATCTGAAGACACCGGAATCGATCATCAGCTTTGGCCAAGGTTGTGAGGGAGAGCCCTCCACGCAGGCGAAAATCATTATAGAAGCCATGAGAGAAGTTCGGGCACAGACTGATATGGGCTACATTAATATTAATACCAATGCGGGACTGACCGATTTTATCCGCGGCATCGTGGATGCGGGTCTTGATCTGATGAGAGTCAGCACCATCAGTGCATTGGATGATCATTATAACGCATACTACAAGCCAAGGGGCTATACGCTGGCCAATGTGGAGAAATCCCTTCGCTATGCAACCGATCAAGGCGTGTATACATCCATCAACTATCTGATCTTCCCGGGCGTGACCGATCGCGAGGAAGAGCTGGAGGCCATGATTGAGTTTGCCCGCCGCACGGGCCTCAAGTTAATCCAGCTCCGTAATCTCAATATTGACCCTGAGAGCTATCTCGAGCTTATTCCGCCTGCACAAGGCGAGATTCTGGGGATGAAGCAGGCTATTGAGATTATGCAGGAGGAGCTGCCGGATGTCGTGATTGGCTCCTATACGCATGTGCCGCCTGCGGGACAGGCAAGACCGAAGAAGAGACCTTCGATTATCTAGCAGAATCGTACTGGCATTGCATATGTTAAAATCAGGTTAAAATTCCAGTTGTGGACTTGTCTGATGATTTGTGTATGGGCTATTGCGCATTCAATATGCTCGTGATATACTCCATTTATGTGTCCATATAACTCTGGGTCCGCATGAGGCTCAGGGCGGAAAGAGGTGAAAGCTACAATGAAACAAGATATTCAACCGAAATATCACGTTACTACAGTTACTTGTGCTTGCGGTAATACGTTTGAGACAGGTTCTGTAAAACCAGATCTTCGTGTAGAGATTTGCTCGAACTGTCATCCGTTCTTCACAGGTAAACAGAAATTCCTGGATGCTGGCGGTCGTGTTGATAGATTCAAGAAGAAATACGGTATCTAATAAACAAACCCTTCGCCCTTGTGGTCGAAGGGTTTTTGTCTGTTTACAGGGCTGGTGGAGTATGCAACTTCTTCCGTCGGTTGCTTTTTTGATAGCCATGCGATATACTAAAGTTCGCCGTGCTAGACGGGGAGGTAGCGGTGCCCTGTAACTCGCAATCCGCTGTAGCGAGGTTGAATTCCTGTTAGAGGTATTGTCGATGTGAGGCTGGTCCCTGCGCTCAACGTTGACGGTTGGGTCCTCCGCAATGAGCACTTGTGAACCTGGTCAGGTCCGGAAGGAAGCAGCCATAAGCAAGATCGCTTTTGTGCCGGAGGGGTGCCTAGCCCGAGTTGTTGCTCAGGATTGCCGCTCGGATCGCAATTATCAATAACAGGTGCACGGTATACATATCTGCACATAACACCTTTGCCATATTGGCAAGGGTGTTTTTTGTCGAGACGGCTATTGATTCAAGCTGATCCTTCATATGCACTTTGGATAAAGATTTCCAAGTAAACGTTTTGCTAAGGCAGGGGAAAGTAGTATAGAATGTAGTATAATATAACCGTTAAACTCACGCCTTTTGGGCTGGTATTGACCATGAATGCAACAGTAAAGCACGCGAGGATCGGGCTTAGTATAAACCTTAGGGTTCTCGATCTCGTGAAGTGGAAGTTGAAAGAGGGTAAAGCACAGTGGAACATATCGCGTTATATCGTGCTTGGCGACCACAGTCGTTCGGCGACATGGTGGGCCAGCAGCATATTATCCAGACCCTGCAGAATGCCATTCGCGAGCAGCGGGTTTCCCATGCCTACCTGTTCAGCGGTCCACGGGGTACAGGCAAGACCAGTGCCGCTAAAATTTTGGCCAAAGCCGTGAACTGCGAGCATGGTCCGGCTGAGGAACCCTGCAATGAATGCGAGGCCTGCCGGCGTATAACGTCCGGAGCCGTCATGGACGTTCAGGAGATCGATGCTGCATCCAACCGCGGCGTCGAGGAAATCCGTGACTTGCGGGAGAAAGTCAAATACGCACCGACCGAGGTGCGGCGCAAGGTTTATATTATCGATGAAGTACACATGCTGACGACGGAAGCGTTCAATGCCTTATTGAAAACGCTGGAGGAACCGCCGGCACACGTGATGTTTATACTAGCGACAACAGAGCCGCACAGGCTTCCGGCAACGATTATTTCACGCTGTCAACGGTTTGACTTCCGTAGAGTTTCCTTGGACGAACAAACCGGGCGTCTGGAGCAGATTTGCGGAGAAGAAGGCATTACGGCAGAGCATGAAGCGCTGCAGTATATCGCACGTCTGTCGGATGGCGGTATGCGGGATGCACTGAGCATTCTGGATCAGATTGCTTCTTTTACCGGAGGTACGGTATCTTACCAGCAGGTCATGGACATGACGGGCGGCATTGCCTCGGAGCAGTTTGGCCGTCTGGCCAGTGCCGTGAAACAGGGGGATGCCGGACTTGTGCTGCAGATTGTGGAGCAATTCATGCAGGAGGGGAAAAGTGCAGATAAATGCATGGAGAATCTCTTGTATTATTTCCGCGATTTGCTCATGATCAAGATGGTTCCAGGTGCTGACAAGCTGACCGATCGGGTCTTGAATCCGGCAGAGTTTCAGGAGATGGCAAATGCCTTCAGCCGAGAGGAACTATTTCAAATGATTGATACGCTGAACCGGTATCAGAGTGAGATGAAATACGCCTCGCAGCCGCAAACTTTGTTTGAGGTAGCGTTGCTCAAGCTCTCCGGTATAACCCAATCTGCGGGTGGGGCCGCAGCTGCCCATAGTACGGCCGATGCAGGTGAACTCGCTCAGCTGAAGCAGCACGTAGCCGCACTTGAGAAAAAGCTGGAGCGACTGATACAAAATGGTGTTCCTGCATCAGGTCAACGCGAACCGGCCAAGTCTACCCGTACACCGGCACCGAAAGCAGCTTCATCAGCCAAGATTCCGCAGCATATGGATCAGTATGTATCTTGCCGAACCGGGGAGGATTTTACCTCTGTTCAACGGCAGTGGGCCCAAATTCTGCAGAATGTGAAAGAGGAGAAGGTCACGGTCCACGCATGGCTGATGGATGGTGAGCCCGTTTCCGTATGGGAAGACAAGGTTCTTGTCGCTTTTAAAAACAACATCCACCGCGAAACCACGGAGAAACCTGCCAATAAACAGGTGATTGAAGGGGTTCTTGAGTCAACGCTTGGCAAGCCGTATCATCTGGTTACCATGATGCTTCGTGATTGGAGTGACGCGGTAGAAGGAGTGGGCAAGCCTCAGGCCGAAGAACTTAAGCTTGAGCACGAAGAAGCGGAGGCCGGTGGGGAAAAACCATGGATTGATGAGGCCATCCAGTTGTTTGGAGAAGACCTCGTTGTCATAAAAGACTAGCACGTCCCTACGTGCACCCTATTATAAGGAGAGATGAATCATGAATAATATGAACCAAATGATGAAGCAAGTGAAAAAGATGCAGGAGCAAATGCTCAAGGCTCAGGAAGAGCTCGCTACGAAAACCGTTGAAGGAACTTCCGGCGGTGGCGTGGTTACCGTGGAAGCGAATGGCCATAAACAAATTTTGTCCATCAACATCAAACCTGAGGCGGTTGATCCGGATGACGTGGAAATGCTGCAGGATCTGGTATTGACTGCGGTTAACGATGCTCTTGCCAAGGCTGAAGAAATCGCAAATGCTGATATGGGCAAATTCACAGGCGGCATGAAAATTCCGGGCTTGTTCTAATCTAACCTAGAAGGAGTAGTTACATTTGTACTATCCTGAACCGATCGCGAAGCTCATCGACGCCTTTACGCGACTGCCGGGTGTGGGGCCGAAGACGGCCGCCCGCCTGGCTTTTCATGTTCTGAACATGAAGGAAGATGACGTTATAGATTTTGCCAAAGCGCTAGTCAGTGTCAAAAGGAATCTGCACTACTGCTCCGTCTGCTGCAACATCACCGATACGGATCCATGCCGGGTATGTCAGGACAAAACCCGGGATGCTTCGACTATCTGTGTGGTACAGGATGCGAAGGATCTCGTGGCAATGGAGCGTACGAAGGAATTCGATGGCTACTATCATGTCCTCCATGGGGCCATATCTCCAATGGAGGGGATCGGGCCGGATGAGATCCGTCTGAAGGAGCTTCTTACGCGTTTGAGTGACGAACGTGTAAAAGAACTCATTTTGGCGACAAACGCTAATATCGAGGGGGAGGCAACAGCGATGTACATATCGCGTCTGGTCCGCCCTTTTGATATTAAGGTGACCCGAATTGCCCATGGACTGCCTGTTGGCGGTGACTTGGAGTATGCAGATGAAGTGACTTTATCTAAGGCACTCGAGGGCCGAAGAGAACTGAACTGATATTTTGTGATTCTTTGCAAGTTTCGTTTGAGATGTCAAAGCTAATAAGCTATAAGAGAACGAGCATCGGAAGCAATTCCGTTGGCTCGTTTTTTGTTTGCTAACTTTAAGGTGTAGAATGCAGAAATTGAAAGAGTTCTTTTGGTTCTAAGTTTGTCCTTCTCTCGATATGAATGTTACAGACGGTCTAATTAAGAGCAGTTTTTTAACATTCATATTTATAGGGAGTGAACGGAATGAAGATATGGTGGAAGCAGTCGAGGAAAAAAGTAGAGGAAACGTATATCACTGCAGAGGATCAGGAACGGATGTGGCATGTCTTCCTGGACGTCCAGAGATCCCAAATGGAGTGGGAGCGGGCGCACTTGCTGTTTCAAGAGGCAACGGGACAGGATCAGATCGATTATGCGATCTATATGCTGGAAGCGGCGGAGCGCAAATACCAGATGAATCTCAAACAGGCCAAGCAGCTCAACCTGGATGGGGCAAGGATGCAATACATCGAGCAAAAAAGGGAGAATGGTTAAGCCAAGGCTGAGAGGGATGTCTAATGACCATTGAAGGAGGAGTATCTATGAAAATGATTGTGCTAGGCGTGTTATGCATATCGCTGTTGCTGCTTATCTATGTTGTGTTTAGAAAGAAGCTCGGGCTGGGATGGTTAACCGTATTCGGCGCCCATCTTGCTCTCTCGGCAGTGGCTATCTATGTTGTGAATTTCTCCGGATTGGCGGCCGAAACGTATATTCCTCTGAATCCGATGACCATAGGAACCGTCATGGTCCTGGGCTTGCCGGGCGTGGCCCTTCTTGTTGGATTAAAAATTACGATATTAGGTAGTTGACGCAGGCTTATATTCTATGATACATTAATGTTCGCCCGTTTGATTCCGGGTGATAGAGTTTCACCGGTCAGGCAGTTATTGGTTAAAAAAATAATCAAAAAAACCTCTTGACCAACAGCAAGCTAGTATGATATATTATAAAAGTCGCCGCTGAGATGCGGATGACAAATGAAAAATGATTGATCTTTGAAAACTGAACAACGAGTGAGTAAGGATTTCGCTAGTGGAATCCATTGCGAAATCATCCTGTACAAGCCTTGGTTTGTTGGATGGTGGAGCATAAAGAGAATTGAACAAATTCTCGTCAGTTAAGAAATGAGCAAGTCAAA
>NZ_JAMBDM010000042.1:0-18995 GCF_025142895.1 Paenibacillus sp. p3-SID867 | reverse complement strand
TTAACTGACGAGAATTTGTTCAATTCTCTATTTCAACGTCCCACCAAAGTGGTTCGTTTTACTCACTCGTTGTTCAGTTTTCAAAGATCAACTTCTTTGTCTTTCGCCGAAAACTCATTTTCAGCGGCGACCTTTATAATATATCATGGTGCCCATCGTTTCGTCAAGAACTTTTTTTGAAAACTTTTTAATTCGACATTTCCTTAACCGAATTATCAAAGTCCCTTTCGAAGGGGCGAGTTATAATTTATCACAGAAACAGGTGGCTCGTCAACATGATTCGCCAAATTTTTTTCGGGATTCTTGTAACAAGCGTTCTGACACATATTTGCATGACTGATACATCCTATTATCCACACTATCGTTAGATACTGTTTCCTGAGACGCTGTTTTATAACCGTTATATCCAATACTTCGGCACAAAAAAAGAAGGACTTGCGTCCTTCCTTAGTCGGTGTAGTACCGAATGGCTTCTGTTCCGTAAGACCGAACTCCTCCCCACATCGGAACTTCCTTCACAAGCGATTGATAGACCAGCTTGCGCATCACGATCGGCAGTTCCTTGGATACAGGTGCCAGCTCAGGGTGGAGAATAAGCTCCTGTATCGTCCAGGGATTCCGTCGGCTTCTTAAAACGCGGAGCAGCAGCGCTGCTGAGCTCTCCAGCTTGGATATCATAGAGAATTCATAGGCCAGCAGGGCCAGCTCCACTCGCTGGCCGAGCGTTTCCGTACTGACCGTAAGTTCTTCATATAATTTGCGGACGGGTGTGTTCAATCCTGTAATCTGCTCCCAAACAGCCGATTCCGGATGAATTCCCCGCTCGATCAGTTCAAGCTGTCCCCAATGATGCAGACCTTCTAATAGAGTATGGTAAGCATCCAGGCCCCGCTCTTCCTTCAAGAGCATCTTGGCATCCATATACTTTTGTAAGAAGTGGGCAAATCCAATAAACAATTTTTGCTCCCGGAACGGTTCAGCAAACCTGAGGAAATCACGGCGCAGATTGGACAGGCGATCTTGGTCGTCTTTTATGATATCTCCTTCTAGGAAGCATTTGATCAATACTTTATGTGTGCCGCTCAGGAGTTCCCGATGCAAATCGTCCAGCCCGATGCTTATCACCTGGCAGCGTTCCCCGCCTACAATAGAATGCTGGATGGGAGGCTCATCAGGTGTTCCGTCATACACGACAACAATATTGACCTCAAAATCGTAAACAAGCAATCCTTGCTGCCTTTTGTCCGAATTACGGTATGCTATCGCCCCTACAGCATCCTCATCAACCGTATTTCCATAGTAAAAAGAAAAGTTGGTTAATTCCACGTTTCCCTCCATACATTCCTTGGCGAATTTCAGCCATTTCAGTTATAATGTAATTCTACATGTCCATGTAAGTTCCTTCTTTTAGGAGATAAGATCTTATGAAGGCGATAAACGAATATATAAGATTTCATTTCTCGGTTCACGTTATTTCATAAACAACTATTTGAATGACAGGAGTTTTCGAGCCATGATCTTTAAGAACGCAAAAATCAACGCCTTCCGCACTTGGGGATTGCTGCTGACGATGCTGGGTATGGGCCTTATGGTGCTTGGTACAGCCGGAATCGTATTCTTCGGCCAAGCAGGCAAAATATTTGCCGGAATCGGATTGGTGTTTGGCCTGATTATGATGCTGGGGAGTCTCGGCATTTACTTTTGGGCGGGTATGCTATCCACAAGTGCTGTCCAAATTCAGTGTCCGGAATGCAATAAATTGACCAAGATGTTGGGTAAAACCGACCGCTGCATGTTCTGCCATACGATTTTGACACTGGATCCAAGTCAGGCCAACATCACAGCAGAAGAGCTTGAAGCCCAGCAGACCAGATCCTAAAGTGATATGCAGAAACCTGCTACTCAATAGGATTTGCAACCTGTAAGACGATTTAAACATATAAAGAACCCGGTTATCCTCGTGATAACCGGGTTCTTTATTATGATATGAAAATAAGTCCTACTAATCTTTATTCATGTATCGTCTTCAGAACATGCCAGGTTTCCGGAATGGCAAAACTTCGGTTCCACGAAGCAATGCCGCCAAGCTTCAGCTTTTTGGCCATATTCACTCGGGATTGCAGAGAAGTGCCGTCCTCCATCCATATTTTCTTGATGGATTCTCCCTCCGTGAATTGGACATAATTCTGTCCTGTACCGGCATCAAGCGTACCTTTCACCTTCTGTTCCTTAAGCAAGGCCTGCAGCTTCTCCATGCCAATCGCTTTGGAGGACACCTTCGCCTCTCCCGCTTCGCTTGTTTCCGTCCAGACCCGTGTATATAGCGGTACGCCCAACACCAGCTTGGATGACGGTACCGCATCCTCTTCCATGATTCGCCTTACCGACTGCTCGGCCCATGGCAGCGAGGATACGGATCCCGCTTTCGGACTCGCGGCCCAGTGCTCGTCATAAGCCATCACCATCATGTAATCAACCGTCTCTCCGAGTCGTTTCCGATCGAGAAAGAGCGACCACATCTCGCTGTTCGATTTTGGCGTAACATCAATGGAAACGATAAGCCCTCTGGCTTTGGCCAGCGGCTTCATCTCCCTCACGAACTGAACGACATGATCCTTATCTTTGGTATGAACATTTTCAAAGTCGATATTGATTCCGTCGAGTTTATATTGTTTGGCATAAGCCAGCATCTGCTCGATAATATGCGATCTTCTATCAAAAGTAGACAGCGCCTCGGTTGTCATATCCGGATCGAAGCTGTTGTCCATCAGACCCCAAACCTCCATGTTCCTGTTATGGGCCCAGCTTACATACTGCTGAACGGCTTTAGATTTGACCGTGCCTTCACCATCCACAATGCTGAACCAGGTCGGGCTGACCACATTGACACCGGGCAGTTCGCCAATGCTATCTGTGCTTGGATTTTTGTTATAAACAGCTTCCCATGCCAGATTGACCGACTTGTTCTTCCATTCCAGCTCTGCCCGCGAAGGAGTCTGCGCAAGCATCGGAATTTCCTTTACGTCCCCAAGTTTAACCTGCTCTTTGGGAACATATCCCGTATACCCGTTATCTGCCTGGACGAATAACCGCCCCTCTTCTTCACGCCATACGCGAAGCCGCTCACCGGCCGGCATGTCCAATACAATCGGAGACTTCTTCTCCCTGCTCTCACGCAGAGCCACGGTTTCCTCAGGATTACCGGGTGCTGTTTCGGCAAGCTGAATCGAATCCCCCGCACGCATCAGAATAATGGCGCCTGTCGCCGAGTCTTCGTGAACGGTCACGCCATAATGCTGTTTGAGCGGCTTAATCGGAACATAGGCAATGCCGTCAATCAGCTTAGGTGCGTAGGGAATGGTAACCGCCTTGTCATTCAGCTCGCCCTTCGTGCTCTCCATCTTCATGCGTAATACGGATTCCGAAGTCGTTACAAGGACGGATTCTGTTTCTTCCTCATAACGAATGTTGGCATCCACGCTCTCCTGAATAACCGTTATCGGCAGCAGCAGCTCTTCGCCGGAGCCCCGGGCAGGCTGTTCCTTTAGCTCTCCCTGAACAAAAATCGGCTTGTCCATTCCACGCCAATCCGGCACGGTATAGGTCTGGTTCGGAAATAATGTGGTGACAACCCACCAAGCACCAGCCGCGACCAACAACAACCCCAGAAAGAAAGAGCCCCCTCTCGTGCGCCTCTTCTTTCCCCGATATCTTCTTCTTGCCAAACTACTCCCCCATTTCACTCTCGCTCATTACTAACTCCTTGACGCCGAATAGCGCCCTTAAAAATAAAAACGTGTGGAATGGTTCATTCCGCACGTTTATTTATAACAACCGGCGTCTATTGGCAGGACTTGCAGAGCCCATACAGCTCCATTCGTAGTCCCTTTACTTCAAATCCGGTGCTTTTCTCCGCTTGTATTCCAACATCTTCAAGGGACGGATAGCTGAAATCTTCAATTTTACCGCAACTCTGGCATATGACATGATGATGATCCGATACGTTAGCGTCGAAACGACTCGAGTTGTCCCCGTAGGTCAGCTCACGCACCATGCCGGCTTCAATAAACATTTTTAGATTGTTGTATACTGTGGCTACGCTCATACTAGGAAAATTAGGTTCTAGAGCCCGATAAATATCATCCGCTGTCGGATGGCCCATAGATTCCACCAGATACGTTAAAATTGCATGACGTTGCGGCGTGATACGGACACCGGTCGTTTTCAGTTGTTCCAGCGCATGCTGTACGGACGTTCCCATGGTTGCCCACCGCCTTTAAGTTTAACTGGTTTTTACAAAACCTATAACGTTCTTAGACTTCATTGTACGGCGTTTCTTGGAATGTTGTCAATCCGGCAGAGGCGTCCAGCCCCCGCTGTTCCGGCCTTCCTCCTGTTCCGGATAGCTTCGGTAGATGTTCAGATTGCTGTTTCCCTCTATATGAATGGAATGTTCGCCTGTACCGGATTCGCCGGAAATGGTTTTCTGTTCAATCAGAAGATTGGGCAGCGTTGTCAGAATTCTGCCATAGCTAATCGTCCCTTCAAGCTTGTAATCACCCTCGAGCGGAACGTGAAGATTCATCTCTCCAACCGCACTATACACATTCCAATCGCCACCAATACGGGTTGAACGTATAGCCACTCCACCATTGAGGGATTCAGCGCTTAATTGCGACTCTACCCCGCTGATCAGAATGTTGCCGTTTCTCGTCTGAACCCGGATATGATCGGTCGTTCGCTTTACCGTCATATTCCCCACTTGCGTGGTCAAATCCGTTTCGCCCGTAATGTCGACAGCCAGCATATTCCCCCGGTTAGTAGACATTTTAATATGACCGGTAACGCCGCGCGCCGTAATATCGCCATTTAAGGTCTTGCCCGTAACATTTCCATAAATCCGATCCATCGTAATCGGTCCATTACCGCTCTCCAGCAAAATATTCTCAATCGCTTCCACGCGGTTTAAGGTTATGGCTCCGTTCATCGTCCGTATCTCAAAATTGAATCGTCGATCATCCGGAACCGCGATGTTCACATTCATACGGGGCTGCCGTTTGCCCGATTCTCCATAGGCCTTCCCCTTGGACCGAATCGTAATCGTCTTGCCTTCCCCCACTTCGATCGTCGACTGCTCGGCGATCGCTTCGGCTAAACCGGGCTGCTCCTGATCGATCCATACTTCCGTCTCCACCTTGATATCGTCTACATCCTGTCGTGTGATGGAGATGTCCCCGTTTAAGTGATCGACGATGATTTTCTCGGTTTCAAGCTCAACGGGAATCTCCAATATCGGCTTCTCGAACCGGTTACCTTCAGCTTCGCTGTAATCCACTCCCGCTGCCGTCAAATTCAGGCTCACCCGATTCCAGAGATGGAGAAAATGCTCCTGCTGGGAAATGACGAATACGGAGGCCGTAACAGCCACTGCCAGCAGAATCCCCCTCAAGTCAGGCCGAAACCGAAATTCTTTGCGTCTGCCCAAGAGACGCGACAGCGTGTACCTGACTATATATTCAACGCCGAACAGGATAAACAACAACGGCCACCAGCGCTGGAGCATAAATATATAATCCGTGCCTCTCCACTCGTCCAACAGCAATAATATGCCCGTGCATACAAGCAACAAGGCGGCTGTATATCGTCCCACTCTAATTTTATGTTTCATCCGTCTCCTCCCCTCATCGGTTATCACCGTACCACTGTATGCGTTACAAGGATTTGCCCTTGTCTCTTCGGTGGCGGAGAGCTTCCCGTATCCCCGCCCATATCCCGATAACGATCAGCATGATAGCAGAGGCTTCCGCACCATAATCGCGGATTCCTGCCTGCAGCCAAGGCGGCTTCTGGTGAAACAAAATGAGCAGCGTCCCGGTAACAACCAACATGAGGCCAAAAGCGATTCCCCGCTCACCCCGGAACGGATGATTCCGTCCTGATCCGTCCTCGGAAGCAGCAGCCGCTGCCTCACCGCGTCTTTTTCGGGAAATAATATATTCCGCTGCCTGCAGCACGTCATACACGTTATAAAAATACCCCACCGGTATCAGTAGACCCAGAACGACAAGCAGCGGTACATTGATCTGCATTCCAATGGAAGAAAAATATAAAAGCGCCGATATGTCCAGCAGCAGCAACATTATAAATGTTATCCCCTTACGGTACATACCGAGGTACAAATGACCCAGACCCGGAATGAGAGCGGCTAATAGAAGTGCGTATAATTTCCGCTTTTTTCGCTGCAGCCCCGGGTGTCGCCTAACCTGGACCTGATGCCGTTTCTTCTTGCTGACTTGGGTTTGTGGTTCGGGTGTTGGATTCATAACCTTCTCGCCTCCTTCCAAACATCCTGGGACAGGCGTTGTTTTACGATGTTTTCTTTGATAGTACCCCAACAAGGAGCTGAAGTAACTGGCAAAAAACTGGATAGACCGTCCGCAGAAAGCTGGCAAAGCTACAAAAAAACGGCACCGCCGGTGGTTCAGCAGTAGCCGTTTGTTATGCTTCATTCCCTACCCTATTCAGCCGTTACCATCGTTACATGGCCGATTCCCCGCAACTGCCGGGTGATCTCCATCGGTTCGAATTTGCGATCGGTCAAGACCTGCAGCGAGATTTCGAGGCCTAATACCGCAGGCTGCAGCTCCCCGTATGCCGCACCGCTTCGTTCGTTAACGATAAGCTTCTTGATCACGAATTCCTGTTCCTCCAGAACAGCGGATATGTCATCCAAAATATTCGGCGTATTCGCTGCGTGGACAGTAATCAGATGCAGTTTGCTGCCGCGGATGTAACGCTGCTCCAGCTTATTGAAGACAACCAGATTAAGTAGAATTAGCACCGTTGATACGATCGAAGCAAAATAAAAGCCGGCCCCAATCGCTAACCCCACGGCCCCCACAACCCAGATGGACGCAGCAGTGGTTAGTCCGGTAATGGATTTACCTGTAAACAGAATGGTACCGGCACCCAAGAAACCGATCCCTGTAATGACGGCCGTTGCCAAGCGCGCTGGATCAATCCGAACGTTAATTTCGTCTACAAAATCGGAGAAACCGTAAATGGATAACAGCATAATAAGCGTAGAACCCAAACATACCAATATATGCGTGCGCAGTCCTGCAGCATGGTTCGAACGTTCCCGTTCAAAACCGATCAAGCCGCCAAGCAGCATAGCCAGCAGCAATCTTAATAAAATGGATACATTATCTATCACCCAAGGATTATTCAAAAGAACGATACTCCCCTCACGTCTGCTTCAGTCGCTTATGCTTTATCATTCATTGTATATGAAGATGGAACTCGGTCAATTCCACACCCGGAGCAACCTCAAAAGCGTGATTTTTAACAAACCCGAATTTCTCATACAAGGTTACCGCAGGCGTATTGCGCGTCCCTGTTGAGACTACGAACATGGGCGCCTCCTTATAGGATTCCAACACGTGGCGGATTAATGTCCCCGCGATCCCTTTGCGAAAATGACCCGGATGGACCATCATTCGTGATATGGTGACCTGCTCCTGTTCCGGCTCGACTGCGATTGCTCCGATAAGATCGCCTTCTTCATTAATATAACCAAAAAAGGTTTCCCCGCTCGAACGGATCGTATCGAAGGTATCCTGCAGCGGAGGGATTTCCGAGAATCCGATTAATTCAGCTTCCAAAGGGTACGCCATGTGCTGCAGACTCCATATCTGCTGGACGGTATCCCTATCCTCCAAAGATAATGCTCTTATCATATATTCATCCCCTGACCAAGTTATTATAAGAAAAGCGTCTATCGATGTGCTCTCAAAAGAAGAAAGACCGCGTTTAGCGGTAGTTTTTCTTGCGATATCAGGCAGCAGACCCTCCGAAAGTTTATACTTTCCGATATCTTAAAAAGGAACTTGCCCCTGATGCGGGGCAAGCTCCCATTACCTAAAAAACAATTCGAAGAACATGACGGATACACGTTGATTATCCGTTCAGCACCTCAACCAGCAGTTTGTTGGCCAGCGCAGGATTGGCTTTTCCCTTACTCTCTTTCATCACTTGACCCACCAGGAAGCCGATCGCTTTCTGTTTACCTGCTTTGTAGTCCTCCACGGATTGCGGATTGTTTGCAACCACCTGCTCGACAATGCTCTTGATCGCACCTTCATCGCTGATTTGGACAAGGCCCTTCTCCTCAACGATTTGCGCAGGCAGCTTGCCGCTCTCCAGCATCTCTTTGAAGACGGTTTTGGCGATTTTGCTGCTGATGGTTCCCTTCTCGATCAATCCGATCATCTCGCCCAGGCCTTGGCCTGTGATCTTCACTTCAGACAGCTCCAGATTGTTCGAATTCAAATAACCCAGCAAATCTCCCATGATCCAGTTCGATACGGATTTAGCATCCTTCGTATAGTTCAAGCTGTCCTCGAAGAAGTCGGCGAGCAGCTTGGACGACGTGATGACCGCAGCATCATAATCCGGCAATCCATACTCCGAAGCATAACGTGCCTTACGGGCATCCGGAAGCTCCGGAATCGTCGCACGAACGGCCTCTTTCCACTCTTCGCTAATATGCACCGATACCAGATCCGGGTCCGGGAAATAACGGTAGTCGTGCGCCTGCTCCTTCCCGCGCATGGAGAAGGTTTTTGCCTGCGCTTCGTCCCAGCGGCGGGTTTCCTGTACGATCACGCCGCCCTCATCGAGAATTTCCGTTTGCCGGTACTGCTCATATTCCAAGCCGCGCTGTACGCCGCGGAAGGAGTTCATATTCTTCAGCTCGGCCTTCGTGCCGAGTTCCTTCTGTCCCCATGGACGAAGACTGATGTTAGCGTCGCAGCGAAGCGACCCCTCTTCCATCTTCACGTCCGATACGTCGCAGTATTGCATAATCGCACGCATTTTCTCCAAATAAGCTTTGGCTTCCTCCGGCGTCGAGATCTCAGGCTCAGACACAATCTCAACCAGCGGCGTTCCTACGCGGTTAAAGTCAACCAGCGAGGCATAACCGCCATCCACGTGCGTGAGTTTACCGGCATCCTCCTCCAGATGGAGCCGGGTTATCCCGATTCGCTTCGTCTTTCCGTCCACCTCAATATCGATCCAGCCGTTCTCACCGATCGGCTGATCGTACTGGGAAATCTGGTATGCTTTCGGGGAATCCGGGTAGAAGTAGTTCTTGCGGTCAAATTTGCTGACATCGCCGATGGTGCAGTTCAGCGCCATCGCAGCCTTCATGGCATATTCCACAGCCTGGCGGTTTAATACAGGCAGCACGCCGGGATGGCCCAGACAGATGGGACATGTATGTGTGTTCGGCGGGGCTCCAAACGCAGTGGAGCAGCCGCAAAATATTTTCGAATTCGTATGCAGCTCTACGTGCACTTCCAATCCGATAACCGTTTCATATTTTGATGTAGACATCGATTGTTTCCCTCCTTCTCTGCCGCCGGTTTACAGTTCAGGCCGCCGTTTGTGGTGTTCAGTATTTTGCTCATAGGCATGCGCGACGCGCAGTACGGTCGACTCATCAAAGGCTTTGCCGATAATTTGCATACCTACAGGCAGTCCGTCCGCGAATCCGCAAGGAATACTGACTGCCGGCACACCTGCCAAGCTGACAGGAATCGTCAGGATATCATTCAAATACATCGTCAGCGGATCGTCGACCTGAGCTCCGAGTTTAAAAGCCGTAGTCGGAGCTGTAGGTCCGATGATGACATCATATTGCTCGAATACTTTATCGAAGTCCTGCTTGATAAGTGTACGGGCTTTCTGTGCCTTCAAATAATAGGCGTCGTAATAACCCGAGCTAAGCGCATAGGTACCCAGCATGATGCGGCGTTTCACCTCATCGCCGAAGCCTTGGCTGCGGGACTCATGATACAGGTCGATCAGGCTGCCTGCATTGTCGGAACGAACGCCATAGCGCACGCCGTCAAAGCGTGCCAGGTTCGAAGAGGCTTCCGAAGAAGCGAGCAAATAATATGTTGCTACCGCATAGTCGGTATGCGGGAGGGAAACTTCATCCCAGGTAGCGCCCAGCGCTTCGAGCACCTTCAGTGCGTTCAGGACGGTTTCCTTCACTTCAGCGTCAACGCCCTCGCCCAGGTATTCCTTAGGCACAGCAATGCGAAGACCGGTAACGTCTCCGGATAATGCGCTCAGATAATCGGGCACGTCCACTTTGGCAGATGTCGAATCCATCGGATCGTAACCGGCAATGGCTTGCAGGACATAAGCGGAATCTTCCACATTTTTCGTCAAAGGTCCGATCTGATCCAGCGATGATGCAAAGGCAACAAGGCCGAACCGGGATACGAGGCCATAGGTTGGTTTCAGTCCCACGACACCGCAATAAGAGGCAGGCTGCCTGATGGAGCCGCCTGTATCCGACCCCAGCGCAAAGTAGGCTTCACCTGCAGCTACGGCCGCAGCCGAGCCGCCGCTTGATCCGCCAGGTACCCGCTCTAAATCCCATGGGTTGCGCACAGGATAGAAGCTGGAATTCTCATTGGAGCCTCCCATTGCAAACTCGTCCATGTTCAGCTTGCCGATTGTCACCGTATCCGCTGCACGTAGCTTACCGACAACCGTTGCATCATAAACCGGTGTGAAATTGGACAAAAACTGACTAGCGCATGTGGTGCGAAGTCCTTCTGTCACGATATTATCCTTGATTCCGACAGGAAGCCCGAACAACAGTCCGCGCGTTCCCTCTGAAGCCAGCCTCTCATCCAAAGCCTTGGCAGATGTACGAGCGCCTTCTTCGTCCAAAGTAATAAATGCCTTCACCCGATCCTCACGTTCGGAAATACGAGTAAAAGCTTGGTCAACCAGATCGGTTACAGAAAGCTCCTTATTCTGCAGCTTATTATGTATCTCCGTTAACTTGTAATCAAACAGACTCAAGTGTGTATCCTCCCTTCAGGCTATTCCAATACAGCAGGTACTTTAATTTGATCGTCTTCTTCATCCGGTGCGTTAAGCAGCACCTTCTCGATAGGCAAGCTCTCGCGCACCTCGTCTTCTCTCATGACATTGCTGAGATGAAGCACGTGTGTAGTCGGCTCAACACCTTCTGTATCCAATTCATTTAACTTCTCGGCATATTGTAAAATCGCATTCAGTTGGCCGGTAAACATCTGCTCTTCTTCAGGCATCAAATTCAAACGGGCCAGCTTCGCTACATGCTGAACATCCTTATCGGTAATGCTCATGGCTTTGCATCCTCCTTCATGCCCCTATCCAGTTAAAGGGGTAAAGTCTGTCACGACAACTTTTCTCATTATATTGTAGAAGCATGCAAGATTCAATCCAAACAGCTTGATGCTTGCTGCTTCGAAGCTACTTTTCCATTCCATCAAAAAAGAGTCGGCCTCAGCCGACTCTTCTAAATCCAAGCACGAAGATTCACTTGTTTGATGAAATCCGCCTGGGATATTGCTTCCTTGGTTTCTTCTTCCTCTTCAACACTTTCCAACTCGCCGTTCATCACTTGATGAAACAGCTTCTCATTATATGTCGACAGGGCGAAATCGATGAGCGCTTCCCGCTCGACCCGCTCAGCTTCCTGCTTCAACACGATTGATTCCAGCTCGACATCATCTGCCGGAACAAAAAAATTACGGTTGAGGCTCGGAATCCGAATGACGTAATCGAACGCATTGTCCGGATTTCGGTCATAGGCGATGATATAACCGTATTGACCGATTGGAAGATTCTGCTCAAAGGCGTCCGCAACGATTGTAATCTTTTCCCCTAAACGCAGCATCGTCTACCTCCTGAGTTGTCTATCCTTTTTTAAGAGATAAGAAAATATAAACTTCAGAGGCTTATCATCCTTATCTCGCAAGAAAAACTTCCGCTAAATACGGTCTCTCTTCTGATAACGTACGTCGATGACGTTTTTCTTGTCTTCATAGTCTACTAAAAAAAGATAGAGATGTCCATGTGATTCAGATAAAACCTGAATCTCCCATGAAAACTAGGATTGCGGGGACAGCGGACTCCTTCTAAGCAGCCTCGCGGCAACGATAATCGACACCGCCATAATCAGCATGGCAACGAGTATCGGTGACCACGCGCTGCTCCCTGCGCCAAGAATTCGCTCAGCGGCCATGCTGCTTAAACGACCCGGGCTCCATAGAACGCGGGAGGGCAGCAAACCGGATAAGAGCGAAAGTACGCCAGCAACTGCCAAGCTGATGAAGGCCGCAGCCGGCCCGCGAAGGACGGCACCGAGGGGCAGCACAAGCGTTACGATCCAGGCCAGCCATACAGCATATAAGCCCCCGCCGCTGGTAACCGATCCCCATTCCAAAGGACCGATGAGCTGATACGTGTAATATGCAGCACCGCCAAGTCCAATCGCAAAAGAAACGACCAGCAGCGTCATCAAGGCGGCCCATTTGGCAGACATCATGGGAATCGTGGATACCGAACGGGCGAGAACAAGCTCAGCCGTGCCGGTGGCTCGCTCCCCTGCTACCGTGTTCATTCCCGCCAGCACAAGCACCAGCAGGCCGATGGTGCTGAATTGGCTCAAGGTTGATGCCATAACATTCTCGGCGGACGGGACGGTAAATAATGCCGCCGCTTCCGGTGGCAATTCCCCGGCCATGGTCAGGATATCCGGCAAATAATAGGTGGAAACCGGCTGCATAATGCCAAGAAGCAGGAAGACTGCAGGCACCCAAATCCATTTATAGGTCCGGCTGGCCTCGAGCATTTCTTTTTGATAATAAATCCAGAACGACTTCATGAGCCCACCACCTTCATAAACATATCCTCGAGCGAAGACGTGCCTGCTTCAAAACGAAGCAGCTCGATTTCGTCATCGGCAAGCTCCTTGATTAAAGCAGCCCGTGCAACATCCATATCCGTCACCATCAGCTTGGCGCCGCGTTTGCCGAGTTCGATCTCATGCACATAAGGACGGTTCACAAGACTGTCGAGCCAAGCAACCTCCCGCTCCCCCGGTTCAACCTCAATCGATAGGACCGGCTGGCGATATTTCGTGCGAAGTTCGCTAAGCGCCCCTTTCTCCGCAATTTCCCCGTCTACCATCAGTACCATGTCATCGCAGATTTCCTCCGCATCGTGAAGCACATGGGTTGAGAACAGAACGGTGACTTCCCCGCGCAAGCGGCCCAGCAGGTCCATAACCTCACGACGCCCGATCGGATCAAGCGCCGATACCGGCTCGTCCAGCATGATCAGCTCAGGCTTATGCACCAGCGCTTGAGCAATGCCAAGCCGCTGCTTCATTCCGCCGGAGTAACCGGATATTCGGCGTTTGGCCGCCTGCTCCAGGCCAACCATTTCGATGACTTCCCGACTTCGCTTATTAGCCTCTCGTCCAGATAATCCCGACAGCTTGGCGCTGAAAGACAAGTACTCCATGCCCGACATCCAGCTGTAAAACTTCGGATACTGAGGCAAGTAACCGATCCGGTGACGCCAGCCGTTCGTTTGCGTATCGGCTGAACCATATCGGATCTCACCCCGGGTTGGAGGTATTAATCCGGCCAGCATCCGCAGTGTAGTTGTTTTGCCGGCACCATTAGGACCAAGCAGGGCCGTACAGCTTCCTCGCTGCAATTCAAATGAAATGCCCTTAACCGGCGTGATGCTTCCTATGCTTTTCGTCAATTCATGAATGTTTAAAATTTTTTCCGTCAAGCTTCCCGCCTCCCTGCAACAAAATAAGCAACGCTGCCAAGAAGGTTACCCAGCAGTATAATCAACACCCATACCCATCTCGGTCCACGTATGTTTGCTGGCTCTTCCCGAAACAAAGATATCAGCCCCGTTACTGCGAGAATGGCTTGCAGTGCAAGAATCGGCCAGATCAATCCCCAATTAATTTCCATAATAATCCCCCATGTTCCGTATATAATGAAGAAACTTAAGACTTGCGGTCATCTTTGTGGATGACGAATATCCAGTAAAAGAGCAGCGGCATCGGCATTGTCGTAGACCCCCATATCCCCCAAAACCAAGCCATCTTGCCAAGCCCCCGCTTCCTCGCATCCAAGAAAAGCCATGTCCCTTGAATCAGCACAAGCACAACGGCAAGGATGATCACTCCCAGCGGGCTCTCGTTAACTTCATTCATCAGATCCCCTTCTTTCCGGCAGATCTCAGACTCTTGGAAAATACAAGAACGGAAATCCCGGCAACCATGCCGAACCCGTGAATAAACAGTAGGATCTTCGGCGCCGCCAAGGCAGCCATCAATCCGCCACCAACGATAAAGAGTGAAATCAGAAGAAAGAGCAGCAATTCGTATTTCATCCGCCGCCGCTTGCGCTCCAAAGTATGAACGGCCAGCGTATGCAATCCTTCCAGGGATGGGGATGGCGCATCCTCAAACAATTGATCCACCCGCTCCATTTCTTTGGTAAATCCTTCAATCCATATTTCGTCCTCATGCTCAGGTCCTTTGACCATCGTCACCCATCTCCTTTCGCAGCTGTTTGATACCATAGGCTGTTCGTGATTTCACCGTTCCTTCGGGAATACCAAGCATCGTTCCGATTTCATCATAGCTATAGCCGTAATAATGCTTCAGCAGGATGGCAATCCGGTGATCCTCAGATAAGCGGGATAATCCATTCAGCATATCCGTCCAATCTTCTCCCCGCCGCTCCATCTGCCAGCGCATCCGCCTTGCCGACTGAACCGCCTCCTGCTCCAGCCATTTCTTCTCCCGTTTCTTTCGCCGGGTGCTATCGATGAACAACCGGGTAGCAATGGTAATCATCCAGGAGGAGAAGGACGAAGTCCCGTTATAACGGTTCATATTCTCCATGCATCGAACAATGGTATCCTGTGCAGTATCCTCTGCAACCATCGGGTCCATCGTCACTTTTAGCAAATATTTATAAAGAAAGGAATAATGCTGCTTGAACAGCAGCGCCATAGCCGCTGCATCTCCTAATTGCGCTTGTTGTATCAAACCCTCTTCATCAGGGATCATGAAAAAATCATCACCTTCTTTCGCATTCCAAACGTAATACGATTAACAACAGCCAATCGTTCAAATGGAGTTTTATATTTATCCTGTACCGAATGATATCAATTATTAAAACCTATCATGACGGTAAGAAATTCATCGATATCTGTAAAAAACTCAAAAAAAAGCAGCCGACTAAAAATCGGCTGCCCTCTCCAATAGAAAGAATCCATTCAGTTCATGATGAGGGTGTCATGTTCGCATGTCGATCTATTGATTAAATCGTATAACCTGCAGCCGATGATGCCATGGCTGCTGCGCGATCCCTTCATCCTTCACCAGCCTGTCCCAGACAACGGAGGATATTTCCGTCTGAATCTGCCGGTGGAACTCCGGTTGTCGATCAATCGCTTCGCTTCTTGTAACACTCCCGTTCAACAGCGATAGATGATCTTTCCTCACTGGCGCTTCCCCCTAATCACGTCCATGCCAAAAAAACTCCCTGTAAAATAAAAGAACGCAAACCGGGATGAATTCCACAGTCTGCGTGCTTCGCAAGGGTAACAATTAATTAACCGTATTGTATCAATGTTGTCCAGGTTTGTCCAGACAAAGTTTCCCGATTTATGTCGGAAGCTATCTTATCGTCTGGCAGGAACGTAAGGATTCCGCTGCTTTTCATAACCGATGGTTGTTCGAGGACCATGGCCGGAATACACAACGACCTCATCCGGGAAGGTATACAGCGTATTTTGAATGGAATCAATCAAATCACGTTCACGGCCTCCAGGAAGGTCCGTTCGCCCAACCCCGAGACGGAACAGCACATCGCCGGAAAACAGATCATTTCCACACTTGAAGCTTACGCTTCCCGGGGAATGTCCAGGTGTATGAAAGACGCTGAAGGTATGTCCGATGAGCTGCAGCTCAAGTCCATCCGCCAAATCGTACTCAGCCGGCTCGGTGGACAGCGGTTCCGTTACCTGCGGCCACATCATCGAGCCGTTAAGCTTCGGATTGGTCAGCCATTCACTCTCCAGGGTGTGCAGGTAAACAGGACAGCCCTTCAGCTTGCGGATCTCCTCAGCGCCCCCCATGTGGTCAAAATGCGCATGGGTCAGCAGGATCGCTTCAATCTCCAAATCGGCTATTCGCTTCACAAGCGGCCCCGGGTTCATGCCAGGGTCGATAATGATCGCTTTGCCTTCAACAGGTCCTGTCAGTAAATACGCATTCGTCTGTAGCGGTCCTAAATTAAAGGTTTCAATATGAAGTGTCATGATTAGAACCCTGACATCAGTTCACGCAATTCCTTAATGATGGCAGCGTGGAACTCATACCCTTCCCCGTAGGCTTGAAGAATGCTTTGCCGCGTGACGGCAAGATTGTCCTGATAGTCCGACGCTTCGCGATCCGGATTGTTCTGCTTGAACTCAATCATAAACTTCTGAACATGCGCCGGACGCGGTCCCCACGTGCCGAGAACATGTCCCCCGGTATCCGAAATGATAACAACCGGAATGGAACGGGCACCCATGGTCAGGAACTGATCCATGACGTCCAGATTCTCTTCCATAATCAGCACTTCCGTCTCAATTCCCGCGGTCTCCATCGCGCGAAATACGACAGGGATATTGCGCGCAACATCGCCGCACCAATCCGCTGCCAGAATGAGGACCCGCAGATCATCCCTGAAATTGAGGCTTTCAAAAAACTCTTTATCCTCTTCACTCTCCCAGACAAACTGTGCATATCCTGCCTTGAACGTCTCCTGGTTCTTCTGCATGCCGTCCATAAATTGCTGTGGAGATATGCCTGTCCCCAAATGATTTGCCATATTCATACTCATTCGTTATTTCGACCTCGCCTTCGATGATTTTATCCATTTTATCAAAAAATAAAGAATCATGACGGCCAATGCCCCCAGCAGAATTTCCTGCACGTACGGCCCTGCCTTCTCGTCAATATGCTCCCATTGATCGCCCAGAAGCAATCCGAGGTATAAGAATAATGCCGTCCATGGGATAACGGCTAGGGTGGTCAACAGCGTAAACCTTCCCACAGGCATCTTGGATATGCCTGCCGGTATGGAAATCGCATGCCGTACCACCGGTACAAACCGTGCCGTAAATATAACGCCGGTACCATACTTGCCGAACCATTCTTCAGCGTAATCGATATGCTTCTTCTTAATCAATATGTACTTCCCGTACTTCTCCAAAAAGGGCCTGCCTCCGTAACGGCCGATCCAATAAATAAACAACTGTGCGAGCACACCGCCAACAGTGCCAAAAATCATGGCTCCGATAAAGTTAACTTCACCTAGGGATACCAGATAACCGCCATAGGCAAGTACGATCTCGCTTGGAATGACTTCCACCATTAAACCTATCATGATTCCAAAATAGCCCAGCTGCTGGATCCATTCAAACAACCTGGCTACAGCCTCGTATAAGAATTCCACGCTTGTCCCCCGCTTTCTTCCTGCGTTGATTTCTTATACTAGCCTATTCTAACACAGCTCAGGACATGCCTTCTACTGCGCCCAATTATAGGCGGCACAGTGACTTTCGCCCGTTCCGGGACATATGGTGAAGCAAAGGAGTGAGTTACGCATGCATTCTCCCCATGCCAAACAACCGGGCAGCAAGCCCCCCTCCCCGCGCGGTATACGGCGGGCCTGCAGCAAAGAATTATACCGCACGACCAAACGTCTCAAGCTGTACCTTCCTCCGGAATCCTTGAAGCAAGGCGAAGAATTGTATTACCGGAAGGTGATCGGCAATTTGATCTGGATCCACGAAAACTACAGTAATAAGAAGCTTTTGTGCGACTGGTGGGAAAAGGAAGTCTGCGGCGAACTGGCCGAGCTATGGGAGGTTCCGGAACGTCAGTTGGCCTCGGCCTTCCGGGATGCCTTCGGCGGATAACACTGCGCTTCCTTGTACTAGCAACTATCCTGAACGGGCAGGCACGCGATAAGCCGCTATAGGCTGCTACACACGTTAGCGGCGGGAAGGGATATCTGCCTGTTCAGGCTGCCTAGCCGCGTGCTTTCGTGTTCCCCCATTCAACGTTTTTTCCAATCGTGTGGTTTGCCTTACCGCAAGTATAGACAGATCGAATTCCCGGTCATTCCGATGAGAATCCATCTCATGAAGATTTGCCGCAAGGGAACGATAGCGCTTCAAGATATTCAACCCGGTCCGGGCCGCTTTAACCGATCTGACGGATTCACCTGCCGTCCGGTGCCAATCTGCGAGGGAAGCCAGCTTCAGCACGGCTCGGGTTTGTTTGACATCATTGAACCGATCCCGATCGATGGCCGCTAGATACCAAGCTGCCGCCTCTTCCGATTGGCCTCGAAGCGAGTAAGCCTCTGCCAGCTTCCAGCTCAGCTCCGGGTGATTCGGTGCATACACCAAACTTCGCTTCAGCAGCGGGATTCGCTGGCTTGGGGGAAGCCAATCCGCCAGGCTCAATGCTGCCTCCGTGTTGGCGGGGTTCCACTTTAACGAGGATTGAAGGAGCGCTATTTGCGCTCCCGGCGGTTCCGAAGCGGCCCTTCGCTCTTTGACCTCGCTGATGCCCAGCGCAGCAGCGAGAAGAACCCAGCCCGCGAGCAGAATGATCGCCGTAACCCGGAGCAGTGACAGCGACTGTAACGGCGGATATTCCCGCTTCGTTTTATAAACAGCTAGCCGCTTCCTCCCTATTTTGAACCGTTTGCGTCTTTGAGTTGTATGAGGTTCGTTTTGCACTTCCCGACCAGAAGGAGTCGTAGCGAAGCCCATTACCGTAAGCCACAACAGCAGCAGCCATACCAGCCCAAAGCTCCAGTCAAAATCCACAGCCGCATGCACGATCAGCACAAGGACAGCGGGCATGAGCCGGGAGCTCACAGTTATAAGCCTTGCCACCATAAAGCTAACCAGAACAAGGACAAGCAGCAGCCCGATCACTCCCGTATTCAGCAGGACATCCATATATCCGCTGTGCACCTCGGCACCTACGTAGGGCTGGGACTGAATGGCAAGGTAGGACTGCCGCCACGTCTCCC
>NZ_JAMBDM010000041.1:0-20028 GCF_025142895.1 Paenibacillus sp. p3-SID867 | reverse complement strand
GTTTTGACAAGAACTAGATAACATAAATATAAGAAGCCGCATAATCAGCGGCTTCTAATGTTACTATGTTTTGTCACCCGAGATCAATCAAAATCGTCTTCACTTAAATCACTCATGGCTCTTTCATGATAAAATTCTTGCATTTCACGTTGGATTTCTTCCCACTCGGCCACTTTTAGTTCAAAACGCTTAGCATCTATTTTCTCCATAATTCCTCCTATATACTCCTCAAAGAAATCTAGGGTATAGTCATATAAACTCTTTAGAACGGTAATGAGCTTATCCTCATCTGCAGCAGTTAGTTTAATTGAATGATGAGTTAAATCATTTCTATATTCATTAACGACAAATACGGCATTTCTAAAATCTTTTGGAATATCAATATCACATAAAAGTTCCACTCTTTCTATAGCTTCCTTTAAGGTGATAGTGGTCAATTATTTATTTCCTATCTTATTTGCTGGTACATCAAATACAGTTGGTTTATTTCTATCTAGGTAAATGCCAAAACCTTCTACCTTTGGAGGCATACCCTTTAGTTCTTTCTTTGCATCCATGTATACTTTTAAATCGGTAAATATAAGTGACTCATTCCTTTTAGAAAGGATATACTTTAATAATATCTCAATCCCATGGTTTATGAAGATGATGGCATCTTTGAGATGATGAAAGCTATGTTCTCTATGCAATGCTTCAAACTGTTCAATTGATTCTTTGGCTTTCTTTAAAGAATCTGTTCCATTGTCTAATAACGTAAATTCCAATTTATGCACCCCAATCATTTAACGTCTTATACTTCAAAAATAATCTGGTGATTGAGCCACCAACATTAATGATAATTATACTAAATTTTAGTTTCTGATTAACTGTTCCTCTATCCTTCCCGTTAGTTTAATAAAAGGCGTCTGCCGCCGTCGATGAAATCATATCGGGAATGAAACAATGTTCTTGTCATCAGTCGGTAATGTTATCAAGTTCTTGTCATTGTGTTTTGACAAGAACTTGGTAACATAAATTTAAAAAGCAACATAATCAGCGGCTTCTAATGTTACTATGTTTTTGTCACCCGACAACTTCATTGTCTCGCGTTCTTTATTTGATGAAATATAGATAATGTGAGTTATCGATCAGGTGACAACAACAAACTGCTCAATAAAGTTTTAAACTATCGTCTCCCGTTTGCGCAATAAGGCTGTGGATGATCCGACAATAGCCAAGAGTTAAATGCTATCTTAACGCCATTAACAAATCATCAAATTTTCCTCGCCATTTTCGGTGAGTCGTCCATTTAATATCTTGATTGTCACCATGTCTCCTAGGGAGAATATGGAAATGAGTGTGAAACACATCTTGTTGTGCTTCGGGTCCTGAACTGTTGATTATCTGGACATTTTTGATTCCTAACTTTGTGTTATATAACATAGTTATCTTTTTAACAACTGACATTACTTTTATCAATTCATCTTCAGGTGTGTCAAAAATGTTCTCATAATGCCTTTTTGGAATAATTAAAGTATGATATTCATTTACGGGATTTATATCGAGAAAAGCATAAACGGACTCATTTTCATAAACCTTCCAAGAATTAGCTTCACCTTTTACGATTTTGCAGAATATACAGTCTTCCATTAACAATCTCTCCTCCCTACCCCAGTAACAGAACATTTACCATTGAGCGACATTCGAATATTGATTTAAAGCGGAACAAGCAAGGTTACCGAACCTTTGGATATCTGAAATATAATCAAATCCATTTTTCCCTCCAAAACTCCAAAGACCATTTGTCATCTTAAAGCGGGGTAGCTATTAGGATCATTTATATCACAAACTAAAGATTCTTTACCTGCTGTTCTCCACTCGGTCTCCGTTATACCCAACGGTTCAAACACTCGCTTGTTTATTAGTTCAGCTACAGTTTTTCCGGTTGCATTTTTGATAATTGCTGCTAGTATTTCAGGTCTTTTTCCTTCAAAAGACGTACCTGCTTCAAATCTACGTAGTACACCGTCTCCTTGAAATTGCAAACCCATTGTCCTTGTAACTAAATGTCTAATTGTTGTGTTATTTAGAATGCTACTATCATAAGTCATTAAATAATTTCTTATTGGCTCATCGAGACTTTTTATTGCGCCATCATGTATAGCAATAGCAGCTGCTAGACCTACATATGTAACCCTTGTTGAATAAACATTAAATTGAGAAAACACATCCACCTTTCTGGCACCCTTATGGAAATGATGATATCCAGAATACCACTCATGAAGGATTTTGTTGTCTTTCATAACGCATATTGCAGCAGCCGAAGCAGCAATGCGATCTTTAATTTCATTTGTATATTGATTCAAGTCATTAAAGTAATCCATTTGCTACACCTCATTTCACAGAATATTCGTTCGTATATAATGATAATGATTTCGCTTAATTTTAGGATCTGCCCTTAGCTTTAAAAAAGGAGCGTATTCGGCTCTAACTGTTTTTATTCAACTAACATGCCGTTGCTTAATGAAAATTGGAGCAGCTGCTAACCGGCAAACTGCTCCATGAATGTTTTAAACTAACGTTCTCCATTAGTTCAATATTTCATTTTCCCGATTTGGCTACCTCAATCATATCCTTCTTGCACAATTAGGTGCTATCCTTCTCAAAATAAGTACCATCTTGTACCCATCGTATAAATCCGCCAATCGTGTTATTCGACCCAGGGATAAACCGTGCTTCCATTCCGCTAATTTTAATAATTTCACAACTTGTATTAAATTTGAAATATTCTTCGACAATTGTCCTTGTAGTTGTGTTATTACGGTCATCAATATCTATTTTTCCTTTCTGCCCGAAGCGTGATTATTGTGTTATTTGAAGTCTGACTTCCTGAATCATCTCTTATATGATCTTATTCATTGGTAGAGTGCATAGAAATCTTTTAACACCAGGGTATTTCTCCCCCAAACTCATGATTTCAAATCCAATTTTTTTAAAGGATGTAAATTTGAAGTCAATATCATCACTTTAAGTTTTCAGGGTTTAATCCTTTTAAAATATCAGGAATAAACATTCCATCTTTGCGGATTAATATATCATCAAACCATATCTCTCCACCGCCATATTCAGGCCTTTGGATATTAACAATATCCCAGTGAAGCTCGGACCAATTTTCATTTCCAGGTGAACTAACTGGAACACATCCAGGTGTAAAGTGAAAGCTTCCCCATATTTTTTCATCAAATAAAGTATCTTTCATAACACTCTCAATATATGGATTAAGACCAATTCCAAATTCACCAAAATACCTCGATCCTTGATCCGTATTCAATAATTTATTAATTCTTTCTGAATCATTTCCGGTAGCATGTATAATTTTGCCGTCCTTAATTTCAAAACGAATGTTCTCGTAAGTGAATCCCTCTTTTAAAGAAGGTGTATTATACGAGATAACTCCGTTGACTGAATCCTTAACTGGCATCGTATAAACTTCACCATCTGGAAGGTTCATAATTCCTGAATCTTTAATACAAGGCATGCCTTTAATCGAAAATGTTAGTTCAGTTCCTTCTCCTATAATTTTAACTTTGTCTGTTTGCTCCATTAACTCTATTAGATTATCCATAGCTCTATCCATTTTTGAATAGTCCAGATTGCACACATTAAAATATAAATCCTCAAAATCCTCCGTTGACATGTTCGCCTGTTGTGCCATGGCATGATTCGGGTAACGAAGAATACACCACTTTGTATTGTTGTATCGTCTGCCATTGATCGGTTGAGAGTAATACTTCCTGTACAACGCCATTTTTTCAGGAGATACACCACTTAATTCACTCATATTCTCCCCAGCTCTAATAAGTATATAGGCTTGCATATCGTTTACTCGATTTAGGTCGTAAGATGCCATTGCTTTTAATTGTTCCTCAGTACAGCCGCTTAATATCTCTCTTAATATCTCATGATTATTTATTAATAGAAATGGAACTCCACCGACGAGATAAGCTTGTCTTACCAATTCTTTGGCCAAGGGAATTTCCAAACCATCAACCTCAATTAATATTTTTTCCCCTCGTTGTAGCTTCACCGAATATTGAATAAGATTGTTAGCGAGTTGTTCAATTCTAGGATCTTTCATTGTTAGTCTCCTTCATAAATTCATTATATTTATTGTTCATATTATTGCTGATAGTATTTGGATACATGAAGATGTTTATCATACAATAATTTCGTCTAACGTTAATGCATTCACGAACCCTCACTGGCTTAAGCAGCCGGTCGATCGAGCGCAACGATCGGCCTACCGGGTCGAAGACTTAGCCGGTGCAGGGTTATCCCCTGAGTATGCTCTCCTGCTTCCACCTCGGGGGGACCGATACGTGAATGAGTTGTTATCAGATGTCCTTACCATTTTCGAAATTGCTGAGAGCACTTTAGTATTTAACAAATCAGATTCGTTTAATAAATCCAAGCTTAGTGCCCTCATATCCAATTGATTCATAAAATCTATGGGCTTGTTCACGATTTTTACTAGAAGCTAAGATTATATAAGAGCATAGTTTTTCCATAGCAAAATCCTCGAGTGCATTCATGAGTTTCTTACCAATTCCACTTCCCTGGTACACAGATGAAACAACTACATTTTCTACAAGCAAGTATGGCTGACACTCACCTACAATATCTGGACAAAAAATGCCCATGGCTGTTCCAACTACCTTTTCCTCTAAACATGCTACTGCAACATAGTAGTTTGGTTGCTTATGTAATAGGTCTAACTGATATTGGATCTTTTCAATGTTAGATCTCGTTCCAATAAACTCAACGAACAATTCAGACAACTCAAATGCGTCATCTTTTTTTGCCATTCTGACTTTTATGTCCACGCCCTCAGCTCCTATGGTTTATAATCTTGCAAGGATTTCCGATAACGTTAATGTATTCACAACGTCCCACCGACTTAAGGCGACGAAGTCGCCGGGCGCGATGCGCTTAGTCGGTGCGGATGTGTCCGGCTGATTATACTTCTCTACTACTGAAATGCCTCATCGAATCCACATCTAACTCCGGCCGGACCGAAGGGCGAATGCCCCGAAGCGTGAATATGATGTTATTTGATGGATCGGCCCTCTTCTTCGAATAAAGACACGATGTCGGTTCACAAAAAAGCTAAGCAGCTACACTATTATGTAGCTGCTCACTCACTTTTCTTATACTTCTGGATAAAGAGCAGTCGATAAATACCGTTCACCTGTATCTGGAAGAAGTACTACTATGTTCTTGTCTTCGTTTTCCGGTCTCATTGCAACTTGTAGTGCAACATATGCCGCAGCACCAGATGAAATACCAACTAATAATCCCTCAGATCTAGCCAGAAAGCGAGCAGTTTCGAATGCATCTTCATTTCTTACTTGTATAATTTCATCAACAACTGATCTATTAAAGTTATCAGGAACAAAGCCAGCGCCGATTCCTTGAATTTTATGAACTCCCTTATTGCCTCCTGAAAGCACTGGAGAGTCGGAAGGCTCTATTGCGACAATCTTTACTGTAGGTTTTCTTTGTTTAAGTATTTCACCTACTCCAGATATTGTTCCTCCTGTTCCAACACCACAAATAAAGATATCTACTTTACCTTCAGTATCTCTCCAAATTTCTTCTGCTGTCGTCTTTTTATGTATTTCTGGATTTGCCGGATTCTTAAATTGTTGAGGTATAAATGAATCTGGAATAGTTGCCGCTATTTCTTCAGCCTTCTTTATTGCTCCTGACATTCCTTCAGGAGCAGGTGTTAGAACTAGTTCCGCTCCTAGAGCAATCAATAATTTTCGACGTTCGACACTGAAACTTTCAGGAAGAGTGATGATCAATCTGTATCCTAATGCTGCAGCTGCGAAGGCTAGCCCTACACCTGTATTCCCGCTTGTAGGTTCAATGATTACTGATTTCTGATTTATCAAACCTCTTTCTTCAGCGTCTTTAATCATTGCAAATCCAATTCTGTCCTTTACACTGCCTGCAGGATTGAAGTATTCCAATTTTGCAATGATTTTCGATTTAACTTGGTGTTTTCTTGTAAAATTAGCTAGCTCTAATAATGGAGTATTACCTATAAGTTCTGTGAGATTCTTTGCAATTCTGGACAAAGTCATCCCTCCAAGTTATAATTCCAACTGATTTAGTTGGCTTTATACATTACACTATCATCTGTGGTAAAAAAATACAACAAAAAAACCTCAGACCCATGGACGGTCGAACGACTCTGCTTACAAAAAGGTATTAGGGCCGATCTTTCATATAACGTCTTATCTACGAACTTCGTAAATAATTCCATATGTAGAGTATTCGTGAGTTTATTAAACTATCCTGCCCGTTAGCTTAATGAAATTGCATGGAAGCATAGTTAGATACTTATCTAATCGGTAATCGGCTCATGTTCTTGTCCATTACGGCAATCGGTACAAGTTCTTGTCCTCGACTCGGGACAAGAACTTGTACCGATAAAACAAAAAAGCCGCTAAAATAGCGACTTTCAATTGGGCTATGTTCTTGTCCCTCGACACATGGTTTGTGTCACAATCTTCACGTTCTTGTCCTTTACGGCAATCGGTACAAGTTCTTGTGTACCCTTTGCCGTAACTTGCCCTTTTTCCTTATAGAATTTCTTCCATCATCGTTTTAACAAAAAATTAAAACCCGTTGGAGTTATCCATCCAACGGGTTTTAAACTTCAATTTTTTAACATATAGATCAACCGATTTAATGGCTTCTTTAGTTTGCTAAGCCTACTTGATTGATATTATAAAAAACCGTTTTGCCTTTAAGCAAGGAATCACAAAGTTCAATCAGACTTGGTATATGATCACGTATCCATATATGCATTTCTTCTCTACTTATCCGAAATACGTAGAGTCCGCATATTTCCAAAAACATCAAGTCCTCCAAATGTGCAATGTCTATCTTTCTGGAAATTATATTTGTGTAGCCGGAAAGCAGTTCATCCCGTAATTCACTTTTAGTAAATAGGGCAGCAGAAGCCACATCCATTGCGTAATATCCAAATCCCGATAATCCAAAGTCAATGAATGAAATTCCCCTTGAGGTGCTGATTAAGTTGCTATAGTGAATGTCGGCATGGATGAATCCCCATGTTTCAGAACTTTTGTTCAGCCCTTCCATACGATCGGTTACCAGCGAAAATGTATATTCAAGAATGTTAAATTCCTCGGTAGTGATAATACCGATTTTTTTTCCTGATCGAAATTTGGTCAATATGTTATTAATCCACTCTATCTCATAATGGGGTCTTACAAACTTGAATCATATTTAAAACTCCTCGAAAACTGATGTAAATATGCAATACGCTTCCCCAAGGCACTAACCATTTCCTCATTAGTGAAATCTATCTTGGACATGGTTTCCCCTGCAATCCACTTCAAGACGGAACAATTTACTTCTTCGCTTTCAATGACAACGTTTGTTACTAGTTCATCGTGTAGATTCGGAACAGGAATTTGAGTAGGTAATTCGGAATGAGATGACCAAGCTAACAAATATTCTAACTCCGATTGAATCGCATCACGTGTGTTTTGTACACCCTGCATGTTTTTTGTAATTGGTTTATGCATTCGCAACAAGTAAGAGTCTTCAGATCCCTTTTCTGTTACCTTGTAAGTAATGTTTTCATTATGGCGAATAAATTCCACAATAGGGTCGATAAAAGAATAATTCAGTATAACGTCCTTAAAACACTTCGTATAATCCATGGGATGTCACCCCTTTGCTAACTATCCCTCGAAAGATTGAAATATGATACATCATATTAGTAAGTTGGTAACAGCTTTTATCAGAGCTGATTAAATATAAAACGTGAGACTAAACTTTGAATTACAGTTTTCTCTCGCGTTGTTACGTGAGCCTATTCATGGGACCTTTGACTATCGTTTCTGTTAGTTTAGCGAAGTTTCTACCACCATGTCCAAGTATTTCTTTAAGTCATCTTTGGCGTGTGAATTATTAGTCCAAGCTCCTAAATTCCAACTCATATATCTAAGTCCTAGGTAGCGTGAGGCGATTGCATACATTTGATTGAAATGATTATCTGCAAACTCCATAGTTTTAGCAGCCAGTAACCCCCTATATTCCTCAATTTGTTCCGAGGTAACGCAGCGAAGAGGAATGTCTAGAAATAAAGAGCCATACCTAGCTTCTTCCCAATCAATAAAAATTACATCTGTATTGTTATGGACTAACACGTTTCCTGGATTAAGGTCGTTATGAATTAATGTTTGACTGCTCTCATCTTTTATTACGTATTGTATATCCTCGGAAATCGTATTTGCCACATCTTCCACTAAAGGTATGTATTCTCCGAAGGTGGCTCTAAACTGTTCGTTCCCCTTAGCTGCTTGCCATTGGGGTTTCCACCGCTCGTATAACATCTTTTCAATATGGGAGCTGTCTACCTCAGGTAACCATGAAAGTTCTTTTTTTTGACCAAAGTTAGAGATGTGAATATGTGATAGTACATTCGGTTCACTTTTCTGAAGCAACCTAATATTTATAGTTTTATAATCCGTTTGATAATCAACATCCTGTAAACAAATAAGAGACCTTTCATCTACTTCAGAGCCATATGACAGAGAAAAAGGCACACTTGCTTTTTGTGAGTAAAGCCTTGTTAGTACCAGCCGTTCTATTCTGGTAGCATGTTTGGAAACAAGAGACAACTTTGAGGTTTCGTCAAGTATTTTTATTAGTACACTATGTCGCATTAACTCAACTGCTTGTAATCCCATATTAATCGCCTTGCTTTCAATGCTTAAAACTTCTGCTTTAGGATCTATAAATTTCTTCACAGTCTCTTGTACCAATTTTTGGACATTATTATTTATTAACGTCAAGTTACTCACCCACTCATGTAATACTTTACCGAATTATACCGCAGTTCTAAGCTTTAGTGTGAAAAAGAGTTTTAGACACTTTGTTCCACTATCCTGCCCGTTAACGTAATGAAGCTGCCATTCGGCGCTGGCAGCTTCATCCTCGTGGCTTATTCAGCTATCGTTCCCAGTAGTGAAAAATAATTATATTTTCACCGTACAAATTTTATAAATGATATGACTATTAATTTTAGTTGTTCCTGGTCAGAGACCCATTTGTAAATTGTAATAAATCGTCCAACGAGGAAAATGTTCTGTACTTCAGTTCATTTATTTTAGTCTTACTCAACTACCATACCGTCCATATCAGCATCGTGCATATATGGGTATAACCAATGTTATATTTAGGTTAGGTAAGTTAAACAGTTGAAATTAAAGGACCACACATATTAGATATGTCTAAGATGTATGGCCCAATTTTGTTTTTTTCAACTAAACTAATCCGTTAACGCTGTGGAGCTGCCATAAATTCTTCGGCAGCCCCGTAGTTGTGGTTCTGGAACTAACGTTTCCCGTTAGCTTAACGTTAGAATACACTTTTTTACTTTCCTCCAACATGAAACACTCCAATTACGGTTTTACCATCAACGTCATACAAGGGAATATCCCGTCCTTCCTTATTTCTTTCCATTGACGCAAGTGCTTCCTTAGGTGATTTTGGCTGTTCACCGTCTAAATCTTTTTTCATCACATATCCCTTGGTGCCATCCACACCAAAAGCACTGATTAATTCAGGTTCCGTGTCTGAAGAGGCGGCATCCGCAGCAGAACCGTATGTCTGTCCGTTTTCATTTCTCGGAAAGTTCACAACATTGGCGCTTATATGAAATGAACCAAGTATGGTTTTCCCATCAACATCATATAGTGGGACATCACTTACGCCTTTTAGATAATCGCTTTTCAACACATATCCTGCAACGCCATCCACACTTCCTCTATGGATTAAATCGGGTAGCATTTCATAAGGAGTGGTTTTTTCAGCAGAACCGTAAGTCTGTCCACTTTCATTTAGAGAATAGGTTTGCGAACTAATGCTACTTTGAGTAGTTGCACTTTTTGCATATACCTTCTGGTAAGCTACTGCACCACCCACTCCGACAGAAACGATAACCACAGCACCAATCAATAATTTTAAGCCTTTAGAGTAGACCATTTGCTTTATTCACTCCCTAAAAGATTCTCACTCTTAACTCAATAAGTACAATCCATATTTTACCACACAACCTTTATACGCAAATAATAATGAGTTTGTTGCGTTAAACTGCCCGTTAGTTGAATAAAGCCAGCCGGTCAAAGTAATCGGCTGGCTTCTTGTTCATTATTGAACTATCGTTCTCCCGTTAGCTTAACTCATTCGAGTCATCCAAGGTTCATTTCTATAGATGAAGTATGCTCGATCATATAACGAAAATCTTCCTCAGAATCAGTCCAAAAAATAACCGGTACTTGTTTTATTTTCATTTGCCGAAATGCTTCATTGCGGTGACGCCCATCAGCGATTTCATATTTGCCAGCGGAATAAAAGACGATTAGCGGCGGAAAATCCCAATCACCGTATGCGTTCTTCATTTTATCGACGACATGGAAGAACCATGCTATATCATTCTCCTTAGTCAGATACGAAGGAGCTCCTTCTTCAATTCCAAACTCTGATATATCCGTTACGACAGGACCGATATAGTACCTCTTCTTCTCCAATAACCCGTCTGCCAATGCAACATTGTCTCCGTCATTTCTAAGAAATAACTGAATCCACTCATCAATTGCACCACGTTGGGCATATTCAATGGCACATTTTGTACTGCCATATATCATTTGGTTCACACTCTCCTCGATTTGTTAGTACAACCCATTGTATACTACTTCCAAATGGGTACTTAACAGATATAACTAAACTGTCCGTTAGCTTAAGGCTACTGTAGCCTGTTCAACATTAAGTTTTATTCAACTATCGTTTCCCGTTAGTTTATTGAACAATAGAAGCTGCCTAAATTGTTCGGCAGCTCTTATGTAAGTAAGAAATAAATTTATGTTAAGTTGCTTGTTGCAGAAGCCTCAAGGAGCTCCTCCATCTTAAATAAGGAGTAGAAATTAAGACCGTCACTTTCAAGATTATTTCTGCCTTGTTGTTCCCTCTCAATTACACAAAGGACGCTCACGACCTTGGCTCCAGCGTTACGCAAATCTGTCACACTTAACAGAATCTGCCCTCCTGTTGTAACGACATCCTCGATGATACAAACAGTCTTTCCTTCTACCTCAAAACCTTCTGCAAGCTTGCACGTTCCATATTCTTTTGCTTTTTTTCGAACGAATGCCGCTGGTATACCTGTCTTTAAAGATAGTGCCGTTGCAACAGGAATACCGCCCATTTCAAGCCCTGCTAAAACCTCCGTGCCCGAAGGAATTAGCTCAGACAGATGCTCAGCTATTTCGCTTAGTAAGCCAGGGTTAGACTCAAACAGGTATTTATCAAAATAGTCGTTTGATTCCTTTCCAGATCTTAATTTAAAACTTCCTGTTAAGTGAGCTGTTTCATAAATCTGCTTCGCTAACAATTTTCTTTCCACAACTTCACCAGCCTTAAAAATTTTCTTTATTTTACCACAATTTTGCATGATTGATTACAAACTATCCTGCCCGTTAGCTTAATGGCTGCAGAAAACCGATTAACCTACATAGATCATCGAATCGGCCATGTATACAAGTTATAGTCCATTTCTGCGGCTAAATATCCTGAAGCAGCGAAGTATTCAACTCCGCTCTTCCCAGGTAACCGCTGCAGATGACTGGGCGGTTAGCGATTTCATATAATTTTTTTAGATCGTAATGTACTCCTGGCTTCAAGTTTCAAACGATTCGAATTCCTCCTTTGAAATTTGGTGGTACACTCTGCATCCTCAGGGATGCATTATGTATGATCTGCTCCTTCAACTGAGGGTCAACCCTGCCGTATTCTTCCCGAAACAATTCTACGAAGGCGGATCATGACGACTCTTTGTACTCCCGGAGGTAAATATCCCTTACTAACATTCCATGCCTCCTCTTACTGTCCTTTTTTGATCACGGCGCCCGTAGTTGAAAAAAGGCATCCGACCAAAAAGCCGGCTGCCTTTAAAAGGATCATATTAAACTCAATAGCTCATCACGGAGTTCGTAATAAGCATCATTCCATCCCATCTTTGCATAAAAGCGTAATCCTATCAATCCATTATAATATTTTGCACCCATTAATCTCTCTTCAAAATTCGGTATGGTAATACCCATTTCTTGCTGATAATCTTGGTATATTTGGACCGCATCGAGCTTCAAATGTGTTTTTATGTGCCAGTCTAATGTTGCGAGGTCGATAAAAAAATCTCCATATTTTCCATTACTATCAATTACTCCAGTTATTCGTTGCCCATCAGATAAAATGTTGTACTGGTGAAAATCACCGTGAATAAAAAAACGATACGGCTCATTGTAGGTAGAATAAGCTAACAATCTGTTATAACATTCATCAAACACATCTTTCTCCAGACAGGATGTTTTGAATAAGCTGTGCCAACCTTCCCAAAAGCTATCCTCTTGTTCCTCAGCGTAGGTCGCAATGATATGTTCCCTCCAGGAATGATAAGTACCATCACCACTGGAATTTATCGTCCCGTAACCTTTTGTTGTTTCTGATTTTACCTGGTTCATTCGTGTTAAAATCTGAATAACCTCGGGAAGCATTCGCTGTTGCTGCTCAAAAGAGAAACTGTTCAGAATCTGCCCAGCTATCTTTTCTGAAATCAAGTAGTTCAATGATTTAAAATTCCCTAGCTCTACACAGCGAGCAAACGGAATTCCCTGTGAGGATAAGAGGTTTGAAATAAATTTTTCTGTTTCAAAACTCCGGGCTAAATCGCAAAATTTAATGATATATTCTTTATCAAAAAAAGTGAAGGAGAATACAGTGCTTATATTCCCACCTTCTAATGGTGTTATTGCTGTTACATCTGAACTAAAATGCTTACGTAGTACAGCTTTCACTTCTGAAATTTCCACTGTTGGTTTTATATACGCAGCCATCTATTTCATCCTTTATCTTCGTCTCTTTTCTTACATATAACGTGTATCAAGAGTATAGCATTTAGTTATTGTTCAAATAAAGGTAAAGTACGATTATAATGATCTGCCCTTTAGTACAACAAAAACAGCAGCCAATTACTTGCCGGCTGCCTTCTTGTCGTAGTTGACTATCGTTTACCGTTAGTTGAATGACTCGGGTGCCCACGTGGAGATTCCATCTCCAGGAGTAGCAACTACAAGCCACTCATTTCCAGTGTATTCTGAGCCATCTCCTGCTTGCCAGCACTCATATTTTTCATGGTGCCCATTAACAAAAAGCGTCTGCCCTGACTCAAACTTAATATATAGGTGAGGGACAAGCTTGCCAAGCTTTATATTTGTCACTTTCTCTCTGCGTAATTCAAAAATCATTTTATACTCATATTCTTCTGAAAGCTCCCTCATTTCGCCTTCAGAATCAGGAAAGTCATTGGTGTTTTTGGGGTATAGATCCCATTTCGACTCAATATTAAGCCAAAGTTGATCCGGAGAATTGTCCTCGTAGTGTTCAAAGCGTATTAAAAGCGCAGCGGGACTTAGACCGAACTTAACACCATCCAATTTACTTCCAATAAATAAATGAGTTAAAACTTTTTCTGCGTACTCTCTATGTTCAACTTTTAATAGAATCACCTCTACCGATAATAACTCAATCTTACTTAATATCCGCAACCCTTCCTCACTTAACCTGCCCGTCCACGTAATGAAGCTACCTAACAGCATCGGCAGCTTCTTCCTGGTCGTTTATTCAGCTATCGTTTCCCGTTAGTTTAATGCACTTTGTTTTCACTATGCGTATTACCATCTACACTGCTTTAGGCTTTCCCTTTCTGATACATTGCTTTTTTTTCTAACTTTAATGATTTTTATTCCATTCTCAGGTGTATCGATTAATGTGAAAATGATTCTATCATATGAAGGAGCGTGATGTCCTGAATAGTTTAATGCACTTGCAATAACTAAATGTCTTCGTGTATTGCGGTTAATTCGCTCAACGCTATCTATCCTTGGACACATTATAAAATCCGGAAAATCCTTCTCGATTACAGAAAAGTATCTTG
This sequence comes from Paenibacillus sp. p3-SID867, assembly GCF_025142895.1. Taxonomy (NCBI): domain Bacteria; kingdom Bacillati; phylum Bacillota; class Bacilli; order Caryophanales; family Paenibacillaceae; genus Paenibacillus; species Paenibacillus sp. p3-SID867. The sequence goes on along the minus strand of NZ_JAMBDM010000041.1, from coordinate 5,954 downwards.
TATACAATGTTTCCTCCAAAAGTTCTTCTTTAGTTGGTCCATCAGGTTCATACTTCCAGCCTACAATGATCCAATCATAAAGCTCTTGCGAAGTTAATCGGATTTTATTTTTGTTCATTGTAAGTACAATTTCACCATCAACGGCAGTGCATGTCTTGATAAGACGACCCTTACAGTTATACGCTGGTTCTAAAGTTATTAGATCACCGTTGATCATGTTTATTTTTAAAAGCAATGGAACTTTTTCAGCCTCTAACTCGGTTGCCTGTTCGCTTGGACTTGAAGTATCAATCCAATTAATAACCCTTCGAATAATCCTTTCGTCATATCCATCTGTCATTCTGAAAATCCTTGAATCTCATCTGTTCCTTTTAAACGAATTACTTGTATTGATGAAACTTCACTATCAGTTAGTTTTATTAAATTAGTTCCGTCACTAGCTTCTGCCAATAAATGTGTTGAGGAAATTATTCCAGCAAGCAGAAGGAACACAGTTAGTTTCATTTTCTTCAATTTTCATCACCTATGGATAACTTCACCATTTTTTTGGAAAAGTATGTACCCATAATTCAAACGTTTCATTGAACTATCCTGCCCGTTAGCCTAATGAAATTGCATGGAAATATAGTTAGATACTTATCTAATCGGTAATAGGCATTGAATTCAAGCGCAAAGAGCTCGTTGAGTCGATTGAACGATATATCCATTATTACAATCACGAACATTTTCAACAAAAACTAAACAACCTTAGTCCCGTTGAGTACCGAACTAAGGTTGCTTAAGGCTGCTTTTTTAAGGCTGTCTACTTGACAGGGGTAAGTTCAGGGGTAAGTTCAAATCATCAGCGGCTTTTTATTGTTACTATGTTCTTGTCACCCGACATTAAGAAAATGAAATGATTTGATTCTTCCTCTTTCTGGCGATTCTTTTGCTTGTTGTTTTATATTTAGGGATATAGTGGAGATAATTCCAAATCAATCTTATCTGCAATTAGAGTGTAGAATTCTGGAAACCTTGAGTCTGTAGAGCTTGGTATTTCTTCAAACGTCCGTATAAATAACCCCTTGGTCCCAATTTGCAGTTAAAATCTCACCGACTGTCCAGCTTCGCCCTAAAGTCTTACCTAATCCAGATCGTTCCTCCTCAGGCAGCAGCTTGGCAAAAGCAACCTCTCCTTCCTTAATATTATCGTCAAAATAATTACCAGTCGGCTGTTTTAAATGGTATGTGTTCATCCATGTATGTGCGAACGGATGGAAGTCAGTCAAGATAAAGCGACCATTTTTTCCTAGTCTGCGTTGAACCACAGAGAAAATAGAGCTGAGGTCTGTAAAATAATGCAAAACTCCAAACTCCATCAACACGATGTCAAATTCGCCTAGCGTCTCTTCGTTCGGGATATTTAAGACGTCAGAACAGATATAGTTGAGTTCCACACCTGCGGCAGATGCCGTCTGCATCGCGTACAACCGATTTTCTACAGATATGTCCACAACGGTAACATCAGCACCTAGCAATGCTAACGAAATTGCTTTCCGACCGTGCGATCCAAGGAGGTTAATAACTCGTTTGCCTTCTAAATCACCAATATACTTTAACCAGTAACGCAAGTGATGCTTGTGTTCTAATCTCAGTTTTACAGCAAGTTCTTCTGGTGTTCCGTAATTCTGAACCCAAGCTTGATACGCTTTCGTTTCCCACGCAACTTTGTTCGCAATTGCCAGTTTTTCTTGCACACACATGCCTCCTAAATTCATATCCCTATATTAGATGTTATATATTACCATTTTTGCGCTGATTGTCAATAGTTTTGAAACTAAACTGCCCGTTAGCTTAATGAAATAACCTGCGAATTCATGAGTCTGAGTGAGGAAACTGAACCATTTCGAGGGAGTTGAATAAGAATTATATTTTCATAAAGTAATCAGTAAGCTTCTCATTTTCTTTTTCACGTAATCGTTTATTTTCTTGTTCAAGTTCATTATTCTTTTTTTCCAACTTTTCAATCTTTCTCTTTAGAGAAGCGATTACTGCATTTTGATTGTTCTCGTCGCGTTTAATCCTCGAATCCACAAATACATTTTGTTGTTGATTTCGTAAGAAATCGATACGCTCTTTGAGCTCAGTATGATTGTAAAGAGTTGCTTTACTCACTCCAGCTTCTTCTGCTACACTATTAAAGTTAATAACCCTAGAACTCTTTGTAAGGCGTCTAATAGCTTCTTCAACCTTTTCTTTAGTTTCTTGCTTTCTCTTTTCATGTAACCGCCTTAGTTGTTCCTCACGATCAAAACTAGCCATGTTTAACACCTTTCTTTTTCTCACGTTCTAATTGTCTCTTCATTCTGTCAAATCGACCAAAAATAACATTTCCATCTTTGATTGTTTGGTAAATATTTTGGTACCTTTCTAAGTTCTTTTCGTTTGCTTTAACCATATCTTCACGGCCATATTCTTTCGACGCTTCAATCCACTTTGTTGTTGTTTCTATGAGAAGCTCGTACTTCTTAACATCAAAACTTGACATACCTACTGCTAAATCAAAACAAGGTTTTCCATCGTTTGCAGTAAGACAAGGGGGTTCTACTGCTAATGGACAATCCCCATTGACTCTTGCACGACAGGTCCCATAAGGGTTATCTAAGGCATTTAACTTCTCGTCTTTCCACAACATATCAAGAATGTCTTTAGGGACATCTTCCCTTTCTGAGATCCGGTCTATTTTCCCATTTGTGTCAAATGTAAACACACCCTGTTTCACAACCTTCTCGAACTCTTTACGTTTCGTATCATCTAATAGACGAGCATATTGTATCGTCATTTCGGGTGATGCATGGGCTAATAACTCCTGCACCGTTAAAATATCAGCTCCACCATTTATCATTTTTACTCCAAAAGTATGTCGAAACTGGTGAGGTCTGAAGTGAAACAAATTGCCTGATTCATCAGTAATATTTTTTTCTAACGCTAATTTGTTTAGTTCTTCTCGAATAAAATTCTGACTAAAGGGCCTTCCCTTACGGGAACCTCGGTAGCGAACAAAAAGGTATCTTTCAGGATTATTATCATCATTGCTGTTTTGCTTTGAACGGTCAATTAAAACTGCAATTATATTTGCTAGATGATCATCAATGGGTATTTTGTGACCTATTACATACGTCTTTTCAATATCTGTTGTAAGATTTGATTTTCCGTTTATTTTACCTAAACAATCCTGCGTCAATTCCAATGTATCGCTTAAGCGAAGCCCTGTTTTGAAAGAGATCCAGACAATTGGCTGTACATCTGGATGAAGGTCATTTAGATTATTAAACAGTTGTTCCAATACGTAGTCAGGTATGTAATCAATTTCATCCAATGATTTTTTAGGGACAGTAGGAAAGTCTTCAGGATATATTAAACGAAACACCATTTCTTTAGGTGCAAAATCTTCGAACTTCTCTAAAATTTGAAGATCTCTTATAAAAGCGCGAACACACTTTAATGCGTGACGAACATATTTTTTAGGGTTGGAATTTTTCTTGTTTAATTTGGTTTTAGTATGCTCCTTTAACTCTTCTATGTACGTTTCTATATGCTTTCTTTCAAGTTTTTTTAAAACGTTCCATTTAGGATTTTGTTTTGTAATTGAGTTTAAAAAAGGAATAGTGTATGTTCCATAACTTCGAGCTGTACTCCAGGTGAAGTTTTTTCCGCTGATAAGACGACCTTTTATATATTCTTTAAATATTTTACGAAAATTTATATTCTCTATATTTGAAAAATCAATGCCATGACAACTAGTTGATTCATTGAAATCTATCCCGTATTTTTTATTCAGTACCCGTACATCCCATCGATCCCTCTCCCATTCATCACGGGTATCTGTTAATTGGAAAAGTGTATTATAAACCCTTGCTAAAAAGCCATCTATTTCCGTGCGGGCTACGATTTCTTCCCCTCTCATCTTCTTGATGTAACTCGTCTTTTCTCCTTTACCATTCAACCAAAAAGTCCAAAGCTTTTGCTCTTTATTGATGTCTAAATCAAGAAGGGAAGTGAGATTTGAGTGCCTTTCGTTTAAATATTCAGCCAGTTTTTTTAGCGAGCCTGATATACTTTTAAATATAGTCCTTATTCCCCAACGGTCTGAAAAAATTTGATTGTAGTAAACAAACTTAATCTCCATGTTGACGTTTCGATTTGCACAGTTGAAGTAAATGTTATTTACTATTCCTTTTCTCTTGTTATATTGCTCTTCAAAATTAGGGATTTTACCAATATAATGTATATTCCATACATCATTTACTAAAAAGTAATTATCCTCTACAACTCTTCTTGTTACTTTTCCATCGTTGGAAATATCTTTAACCTCGTAAGTGGATAGGGTGGAAGTGATTAAGTCCCAATATTCACTTTTGGGGGTTGAATTATTTGGTATGATTTTATCCAATGTTTGTCCTCCTAAAATACTAATCTACCTCCTAAAAGGAAGTACCTCGTCAGGAATACCTGATTGAAAAATCCCCTCTTTGTTCTCTACGCCTGGCCCAATTTCAAATGCATGAGAGGCTTTCTCCCAATCCTTACGAATATCATCTTCAGAAGGGTGAACATATAGGTCGATGGTTGTTTGTATTTGTGCATGACCTAGACGTTCTTGTACTGCCTTTATGTTCTTTGTTTGTAGATAAAATATGGTTCCATGTGTATGACGAAATAGGTGAGGAGTAATATATATGCCTGTTTTCCTTTCTATCTCTTTAAGAGTGGCATAAACATCAGAATATGTTAGAGGTTCACCCGTGTTCTTACCCCAAACCTTCACAAATACAAAGTTATGGTCAGGATTATATTCATCTAGCACTTCGAACAAATAATCATCATACAAGTCCATTAGCCCTTGAGAGATGTCAATCTTTCGTTCTCCAGTCTTTAACTTCCCACCGTTTGGTAACTCCCCTCTATTTGTTAGTTGGATTTTGTGCTTCCTTTTTATTGCGTCAAATTGAAAGTCTTCAAGAAACAAGGAGAGAACTTCCCCTATACGAAATCCACTTTCAAAAAGTAACCTTACTAAAAATCTATCCCTAATGTTTGTAGTGGATTTATAGATTTCATTAACTTGCTCCTTTGTAAATATCTTCACTCTTACTCGAGGTTCGTCTAATTTAAGCACATTTTTGAAACGTGGTTTGTCTTTATTTACATGATATAAAAAATCCTTATATCCATTTCCACCTGGACCTTGAAACATCTTCTTCATCAACTTTTCAACAACATTAGATTCAATAAATTCTTCTCTGTATAGATAATCATAAAATGATGTCACTACCGTGAGGTAAGTGTTTACTGTACTTTCACTACGTTTAGCCTTAACTTCCTTTTGGGGTACTACTTTATTGCTTTCATATGGATTTCTAAGCCAAGCAACGAAGTCAGATATTATTTGAAAGCTAACTTGCTGATAATCAATTCCTCTTTGTTCTAAGTATGTAAAGTAATATTTCAAAGCCGTACAATAAGTCTGTAAAGTATTGCTACTACTCTCCTTGTTATAGTGAAATTTCATATACTTCGCAACGGGTTCAATGGGCGATCCATTTGAATCCATAAGTAGAAATACTTTTCTATTACCAATCAATATTTGTTCTACCTTCATAAAAGCATCTCCAACCAATTGTAATTTACGATAGTGCTGCTACTTGTAATGTTTACCGTCATTGTTGTTTCTTTTTAAGGTCCTCGCACCGAGGCTACGTCCTACTCAAAACGAACAAATGTTCGTTATATATATCCATATTAAACCTTCTAAACTATATTTTCAACCATTATTTAATTAATCTATTATGTTATAAAAAAGGATAGTCAGTCCCCATATTAGACTAACTATCCTATGAATTATCATCTATATTTAACCAATGATCACTCGTTATTGGCATACTATAACCTGCTGCTTTAGCTTCTTTAATCGT
>NZ_JAMBDM010000040.1:0-25781 GCF_025142895.1 Paenibacillus sp. p3-SID867 | reverse complement strand
ATTGTAACATGTCCTCTTTTTTCACTGTCTACCATCAGGGGATAATACCAAGACGGCTGCTGTCACATATTCAAATTAAGGCTCCTTACATCCGTTCCGGCGCCGATACGCCCATCAGGCGAAGCACGTTAGCAATAACCGTACGAACAGCTCGAAGCAAAGTCAGGCGAGCCTGCGTTTGATCCGCATCCTCCGTAATCACGCGCTCAGCTCGATAGTAGCTGTGGAACAAGGAGGCCAGCTCGTATACATACCGGATAAGTCGGTGCGGAGCATAGTTCTCTGCAGCAAGCGACACTTCCTGCGGGAGCTCTCCTATTTTGCGCAAAATGTCGTATTCGTGCTCGGTTGTCAGAACGCTCAGGTTCACTTCCGAAAGCGGCAGGAGGTTAACGCCCTGCTCCTCCGCTTGGCGGAATACGCTGCAGATACGTGCGTGAGCATACTGCACATAGAAGACCGGATTCTCATTGGACGTTGACACCGCCAGATCCATATCGAAATCCAGATGCGAATCCATGCTGCGCATAGTGAAGAAATAGCGGATTGCGTCAACGCCGACTTCATCCATCAGGTCTTCCATCGTGACCGCTTTACCGGTACGCTTGGACATTTTCACTTTCTCGCCATCCTGGAACAGGCTGACCATCTGGGCGATCAATACAATCAGTTTGTCCGGATCATTGCCCAGCGCCTCCATAGCTGCCTTCATCCGCGGAATGTAACCATGGTGATCGGCTCCCCAAATATTGAGGATCTTGTCGTAGCCGCGCTCGTATTTATTGCGGTGGTACGCAATATCCGGCGTTAGGTAAGTATAGGTTCCGTCATTCTTCACGAGGACGCGGTCTTTGTCATCCCCATAGTCGGTGGTACGAAGCCAGGTTGCCCCATCCTTCTCATAAGCTTCGCCCTTCGATTTCAGCTCTTCCAGGGATTTCTCCACGAGTCCGTTCTCGTACAGAGATGTCTCACTAAACCATTCGTCAAAATGAACGCGGAATCGATTCAAATCGCGTTTGATTTTATCCAGTTCCTTCTCAAGCCCGAACTGACGAAGGAATGCCGCTCTCTCGCCTGGATCCATGGACAGCAAAGAGTCGCCCTTCTCAGCTACAAGCTCTTTAGCAAACCCTTTGATATCTTCGCCGTGGTATCCATCTTCCGGCATTTCGGCATTCTGACCGAGCTCCTGCAGATAACGGGCTTCGAGGGATTTTATCAGGTTCACGACTTGGTTGCCTGCATCATTAATGTAGTATTCGCGCGTCACTTCGTATCCAGCAAAATCAAGCACATTGCAAAGGGCATCGCCTACCGCCGCTCCGCGGGCATGTCCCAGGTGCAAACTTCCGGTGGGATTGGCGCTGACAAACTCCATCTGAACCTTTTGCCCCTCTCCGGTAGCAATTCGCCCGTAGTTGTCGCCCTGTTCTTCTACCAACGCAACGATCGGATAGAGATACCCCTTGTCCAAGGTAAAGTTGATGAATCCTGGCCCGGCTATTTCCGCTTTTTGAATGGAAGCCTTCGCCATGTCCAGATGTTCCAGGATAGCCTCCGCAATTTGTCGCGGGTTCTTCTTGGCGATTCGTGTCAACTGCATCGCTACGTTCGTAGCCAAGTCGCCATGCGACTTATCCTTGGGAACTTCAAGCGTAATGCCTGGCAATTCCTCACGGGAAACCAGTCCTGCAGCTACGGCAGCGTCCGCCACCGCTTCTGCAACCAGCCCGTTAATGTGATCTAATGGATTCATTGTCATGATTCATGTGCCTCCTGAATAGTCAAACTGATAGAAAAGTGTCCCGAAAACTCGTCAAACACATATAAATCATACGCCCAAGCCGCTCGTCCGGACACGCCTTCTAGCGCAAGCTCCAGACGCTGGGTGTGCGTAGACAGATTAAATGAAGTGAACGGGGAGCGGTAATACCCAGGCAATCGCTGACCCAGCTTAAATGCCTGCTCGGACTCCACCTCGCCGTGACGGATCAGCTTCAGCTCGTCCTCCGTCAGCTTGAGCATGGCCCGGGTTTCCCCTTGATGCGGTCCAAGCGCTGGTTCGGTATAGCGAACATACAGGACATTCCCTTTGATAAACGCCTCTGCCGGAAGCTCCTGTATCGTATTCTCCCCTTCGTGAAGGCTTTGAAGACGGATGCTCACTTGTATTCGGTCGTTCATGTTCGTTCCTCTTTTCCTTACCTATTGTATTACTATATCCAGTATAGCCCTGCAATTCAAATGAGGATTTTAGCAAATGTGAAGTAAACGTCTATCCACGTGCTTACACGAAAGATCGGGTGCATCCTCAATCTCCGAATTTATCGGCCCATTGCTTGTGCCACTCACGATAATGTACACCTGTGTTTTCCTCCAGAGTCTTCTCGCCGATGGAGTAGGGGGCACGGGCTAAATTTCCCCGATCAAGGAAACAAGGTTCCCCCGATAACCTTGCCCTCTGCCATCCTACGACTAGAATGCCAAATACCGCATGCTGTAGGCATAACCGGAAAAGAATATGCCTGATCCGTAACGAATCAGGCATGAACCATCTATAAGTTACAACGGAAGCAAGGCTACCTTCTCCCGCAATTCCAGCTTGGACACCATGTCGTTCCAGGCCTGTGGTTTCTCAGGCAGTACCGAATAGTAACGTCTCAGGAAGTTGACGATCAGCTCTGCAGGCAGCTCATCAACGGCATCATCGCCAGGCATGAAGCACAAATCGAGCCCGCTCACCGCTTCGCCATCATTATTCCAGGAAGGATGCACGTAGGCGATATCTGTGCGTTTGTAGCCAAGATGCGAGAGGACTTCGCGGCGAACAAAAGGATCCATCGGCTTCACGCCGCCAAATGCATGGTCCTGCACCCGGTACGGATCGTAAATCTCGGCAAACATGCCGAACAGCTCTTTGCCGTTCGCGGCCGCCAGCTGATTCAGATCCTTCAAACGATGCTGTGCCAAGAATCGGCCGATGCCGAGCCCTTCGCGCCCGATGATGGTAAAATCGGTCATCGCTACATTCCAGTCCTCATAATAGCGGTATTCCGTTGTCCCCACCACTTCGTCCTCATGCAGGGCAACAAACACCCGAATACCCGGATCCTCCAACGGTTCTTTCCATAGACTGAATTCCAGCACCTCTTCCGGAGGGAACACTTCCTTCATTAGATTGTGCATTTTTCGGAACAAGGGATCGTCGATGCTCGTAATGCGAATATATTCCATTAAATTAAAGCCTCCTTATATATGTAATAAAAAATTCACCTTTATAATTGAAGTCAATTCATATCGTTCAAGCGAGACTTCTTATCCAGTGAAAGGGTTCTTCCATTCCATCAGAGCCCCGTAGTTGCAGGACTCTTCATCCTCCAAATAATCTGCCGCTACCCCAACGGGCGTCCGGCCGCAACGAAGCAGGAAGGTAATCACCGGATCCTTGAGATCACCCCGGACAACAGCGTCCAGATACTCCGCAGCCGACATTTGATGGGCATGCCGATGATAGCCGGGCATCCGTCCGCCCCCAAGGAGCCGGTCCAATCCCTGTTCGACGGTCACGTGATACAGTGACTGAATCAGCCATTTGCCGAGTCCAAGCTTGCGAAAGCGCGGCCTGACGCAAATGTCGGCAATGTATAGCGTATTCCCGCCCGGCTTATGCGTCCGGATATACCCGTTATCCGTGGCCTCCGCCCAGGAGTGGGCGGGCTCCATCGGATCATAATCCACGATGAGCGAAGTGATGGACCCTGCGAGCATGCCTTCCACTTCAACGCACAGAGCCCCCTCAGGGAACAGGGTGACATGCTGCTTCAGCTGCTCCTTGTTCCACCACTGCTCCGGCGGATACGGGGGCGGAAACGTCTCGGATTGAATGACGATCAGCTCGTCAAAATCCGCTTCCGTGTAGCTTCGAATGATAACCGGCACCGGCCGGGCATCGTCAAATACATAAAACTGTTGATGAAACCGGGCCATTTCCTCTGCACCGCCTTTGTCCTATTTTCCTCAAATCATGATAAACGGCTTACTCCCAATCCGGATACAAATCAGTACGCCGGTCACGCCATGTCGTGACGGAGCCCTTCTCGCGCACTTGATACAATAAATCCAGATCGAGATCGGCGGTAATGATCATGTCGTTGTTCAGCTCTCCCTCTGCCAGCAGGCCCTGTGGAGGAAACGGGATATCGTTCGGGGTAATGATGGCCGCCTGTCCGAAGTTGGCACGCATCAGATCCACGGTTGGCAGCGAACCAACGGTACCGGTCAGCACCACATAGATTTGATTCTCAATGGCGCGGGCATGGCTGGTGTAACGAACGCGGTGGAATCCGTGACGATCATCCGTACAGGACGGACAGAAAATGACGTCGGCCCCTTTAGCCTTGGCCATGCGCACAATCTCAGGAAATTCGATGTCATAACAGGTCAGCATCGCAACGGTGCCTTTTTCTGTCTCGAACACTTCGAGCCCTTCGCCCGCACCCATATTCCATCCGCTAATCTCCGAAGGTGTGATATGAATCTTGGCCTGCTCCGCAATGCGGCCGTCCGGATAGAACAGATGCGCTACATTGTACAGCTTCCCTTGCCGGCGAATGACGTGCGTCCCGCCAATGATATGCATATGATATTGCTTCGCAAAGCCTTGAAACAGCTCGCGGTAACGGTCTGTGAAATCCGGAAGATCATTGATCGTCAATGCCTTGCCTTGATCATCCCCGATGGACATCAGCTGGGTCGTAAAAAATTCCGGAAACAGCACAAAGTCGGCTTCAAATTCCTCCGCCGTCCGGATATAATGCTCCGACTGATGGGCAAAATCGTCAAAGGATTGAATGGTGTGCAGATGATATTGCACGGCAGAAACGCGAAATTTCATGCTTCTCCTCCTTAGGCATAGTTAGATGCTTTCATTATATCGGATTCCGAGCTTCGAGAACATGGGAACATGAAGTCATCCTCCCTTGGAAACCATAATCCTGTGAAGCAAGCTTCCAACACGCTCAAACGGATATCATCAACTCGCCGTGCGACAAAGAAAGCTCAATTTATGAAAAAATACACGTCATTCATACCCACGCTTTACAATTCTCCTGTATACTGTCGTATGTAAGCCTCTTGTCTACACTATGAATCTTTAGCCCTTACAAGCATATATTGCAGCCCGGTTGGACTTTGGACTGCCAGCTTACAAAATTATAATGTGAGGTGTTCTGTTCACAATGATTACTCGTTCGATGGATTGGCTTCAGCAACATGACCACCTTATCTTCCGCTGGTTAAACCGCAAGATCGGCAACAAAACGGTGGATTCGATGCTCGCGCTGGTCACCCATATGGGGGGTGCTATCTTTACCATTGTGCTGACACTTTCGATAGCGTTTTTTGCACCCGAGCCGTGGAATACGATGGGGTGGCAGAGCTTTATTGCGCTTTCCCTCAGCTTCCTGATTACGGCCCTCATCAAAAGGAAGATGCGGCGCATCAGGCCTTATCTGGCACTGGAAAAGGTGCGGTTCGAAAAAAAACCGATGAAGGATCACTCGTTTCCTTCCGGGCACTCGACGGCCATCTTTTCCATTATCACGCCGTTTCTGTTCATAACGCCTTGGCTGTCATTGCTCTTGATCCTGCTGGCTCTTACGGTCAGCCTGTCACGCATTTATCTTGGCTTTCACTATCCTTCGGATTGTTTGGCCGGCTGTTTCGTCGGAACGACCTCGGCGCTGCTTATCGTACTCAGTTAAAATACAGGCATCTCCCTCATGGCTTTACGGCTATGGATGGAATGCCTTTTTTTGTGCTTCCCTCACTTGTGTTTGCTGACCCTCTATCCAGGCTGCTACATAGGAACTTTCACATCTTTCCCACACGTATACATTATAATTTCGCAGAAATTTGAAAAAAGATTGAACCATTCCGGCTGGTAAATCGTACTAATAGTACATTCTTAATAAGGAGGTATTTATTCATTGAAGAAAAGACTATCACGGATGCTGGTTACCCTACTCGCCGTTACGATGATCCTTCCGGCTGGGGTAATGGCAGCAGATAACAGCCAAGCTGCCGCTGGAGGAAGCCTTGAGAAAACCGCCGCAGAGAAAGCCAAGCTGCTCACCGGGACGTATGGAACGACAAGCGTTCAATATGCCCTTATCGACAACGGAGTGATTACCGTGTCCGGGCAAGAGGGCATCAATGATATGGAAGGAAAGAAACCGCTGACTAAAGATACGATGTATGCCATCGGTTCCACGAGTAAAGTGTTCACCGCCGCTGCGGTAATGAAATTGGTGGATGAGGGGAAAATCAACCTGGATACGCCTGTGGTTCAGTACATACCCGAATTCACGATGAAAGACGAACGTTACAAAAAAATCACGCCGCGCATGCTGCTTAACCATTCCTCCGGACTGCAAGGCTCAAGCCTGAATAATGCATTTTTGTTCGAAGATAATGACCCACATGCACATGACACACTGCTGAAGCAGCTGTCCACCCAAAACCTGAAAGCGGATCCGGGTGCGTTCTCCGTTTATTGTAATGATGGATTCACGTTAGCTGAGATACTGGTAGAGAAAGTGAGCGGCAAGGATTTTACTGCCTTCATTCATCAATATTTTACCGAGCCGTTAGATTTGGACCACACGAAGACATCCCAAGATACATTGGATTTAAGCCAAATGGCGGGTCTGTATTATCCTACTCACCAAGGACAGCTTCCTAACGAGACGGTCAATGTGATCGGAACCGGCGGCATCTATTCTACGGCTGAAGACTTGGTACAGTTCGCGCAGATCTTCACCGGAGAAGCCGAAGGCATTCTTTCCGACAAATCCGTTAAAGCCATGGAGCAGGAAGAATATAAAAAGGGTCTGTGGCCCGAAGATGCTGATAACTCGTTCGATTACGGACTTGGCTGGGACAGCGTAAGACTGTTCCCGTTTAACCAATATGACATGAAAGCCGTAACCAAAGGTGGAGACACCATCCTGTATCACGCTTCGCTCGTTGTTCTTCCGGAGCAGAACATGGCTGCCGCTGTATTATCGTCCGGCGGTTCCAGCTCAACCAACCAACTGTTGGCCAACGACATTCTGCTGCAAGCGCTCAAGGAGAAAGGCACCATCAAGGAAATCAAGCCGGAAAAATCCTTCGGCAAACCGGTCAAGGCCGACATGCCTAGCGACATCGCGAAATATGCCGGTTACTATGGCGTGACGAATCAGCAGATGAAAGTCGACATCAAGGACGGCGAACTATCCATTACCGTACCGATGGTGCCGGATTATCCTGCGGAGAAATATGTATACACTGCGGATGGAACCTTTGTCAGCGCGGATGGCAGCACGAAGGTCAGCTTCGTCAAAGAAAAGAATGATCGCATCTATGTATGGGTAAGACAATATGTTTCGATTCCTGGACTTGGGCAAATGGCTTTATCGCATTATACCGCCGAGAAAATGGAAGCGAACCCGTTATCCAAGGAAACCGCTGCTGCTTGGGCCAAGCGGGAAGGCGAAACGTTCTATCCATTGAACGAGAAATTCACATCGCTGATGTACTTCATTACGAAACCGACGGTTGCGATTAACAGCGAGAGCGGTCTGGAAGGTTATATGATCGACAAAAAGATCATAGACCAGGATACCGCTGTAAGCCAGCATCAGGTTCCGGCTATTGGCAGCCGGGATACGTCCGAATTCCGCTTCTATAAGGAAAAAGGCGTAGAGTATCTCGAAGGCGCAGGCTCCCTGTTTGTGAGCGGTAAGAACGTAAAGCCGCTTTATAAAGGAAAAAAATCAACCGTCACCCTGCAAGCCGATGGTTATGCCAAATGGTACACCGTCCCTAAACAAGCTGAAGGCAAAACCATGACCGTCACCCTGCCAGCACAAGGCGCATTCGCCGTGTATGACGAAAAAGGTGCCGTTGTGAACTACAGCATCGTCAGCGGCAGTAACGAAGTGAAGCTTCCTGCTAATGGAGCTGTCGTATTTGCCGGTGCCCCAGGTTCGGCATTCGGTATCACCCTGCAGCCGTAATGAGGGTGGGCAGCCAAGATAACTTATAAAGGAAAAGCACCTCAACCAAAAGCTAATGCCCATGGTTGAGGTGCTTTTTTGCGTTGAACCGGTCTTTCGCCAGCTACAATTTCAAGGTCCGATTACGTCCCCGTCGACCTGCGGGCTGCAATGGATCGACAGCTGTGTCCCTGGCTCCAGACGAACCGTATGAACAAGGGGTCCCCGAGATGAAGGCTGGATGAAGGCTCCCTGACCGGACATGGAGCTTTTTCCTGCCCAAGGCGGTAATGAAATGAGGATGTCCGTCTCCCGTTCAGCATCAACACTAGCGCAGAACATACCGGCATCCCGGTCCCATTCCACGGTGATCCGACCGGTATGGAACCTCCAGTCTGAGAGCCGGCCACTACGCAAGCGCTCCGGCAGCGCCGGCAGGAGCTTCACCATATCCGGCGACACCTGCAGCAGCATCTCCTGTACGGCATTCACCCAACCCATGTTCGCATCGAGCTGTATCGGCGCTGCCGGCATATCCATGCATATCCCCATCCCCCTCCAATCGTTATGGAGGGTAAACAGATTCGGCAGCAGGCATGATTGCGCCAGTGTATCCAGACACTCCAGTGCGCTGTCGCCTTCCCCCAGCCGCGCGTAGATGGACGCCATATGAGCCAGCGACCAGCCGCTTTGGGCGCCGAGCCGGCGCAGACGTACCGCCTTCTCGAAGGCGACATACAGCTCCGGCGCTGATTCCCGGGTCACTTCATCACCCGGGAACAAGGGGTAGATATGTGAGAGATGACGGTGATCGTATCGGTCCTTAAACGCGGGATCCAGCCATTCCGCAAGAGCACCGTCCTCGTTCGTCCGGTAAGGCGGCATGCGGTCCAGCATTCGCTTCAACCGCTCCTCCTCATCCTTCGAACCTGGGCCGCCGACTAGCCGATTCGCTTCGATCAGATGGGTAAGCAGCTCCTTCATAATCGCAATATCCATCGTTGCATTGGCGGTTGTCGGCATCGGGTGAGCCAGCTGCTTTCCGTCTTCCGGCATGAAATTAAGTGGGGTATTCTCCGGCGATACCGAAGGATACAGACGATAGGAGCCGTCTTCACCAACGACTGCGAAATCCTCGTAGAATTGAAGAGCTTCGCGCATGAACGGCAGCGCTTCCTCCCGCAAAAACCGGATATCGCCCGTATACAAAAAATGCTCGTAATAATGCCGGGCGAGCCACCCTGCTGCTCCCGTCCAGTTTAGAATGACGGGTACGATTTGATTCGGCGTTCCGATCCCCGGCGTGGTCCCAGCCGGGATGTAGATTCCACGACATCCGTACAGCTTGCGGGCATTGCCGCGAAAATCGTCCATCAGGCTGCCATAGTAGCGGAACAGGGAAGGGACGAGCTCTCCTAAACCGCCGACATGCGCGTGCCAATACATCATTTGAATATTCTCATTCGCCATATGGTGGCACCATATAAGCCGGTAGTCTCCGCCCCACAAGCCGTACAGTCCGAACGGCCCCGATTCGGCTGCCGTCCCGCTAATAAACAAGTACCTTCCATAAGCCCACATTTTACGGACAAGCGATACGGGCGCCTCGCCCTCGTAAGCCTCCAGCAGCAGCTCCTCGCTCGAACGCACGTCCCTGTTGGCAGTGTTCAGCTCCAGGGATGCGGAATGGAACAAAGGACCATGGAGTTCGGTGTGGCGCTTGAGCAACAGGTCATATTCACACGTTTCAGGGAAGGTTTTGAGTTCACGCTCAAGCTGCTCCCATTCCTGTTCACGCTTGCCACGAATAAATACTTTCACCAGTACAAGCACCCGCCGGGCCTTAGTAAAATTCAACATCGTTCCTTCCTTAGTTGACTGCAAGCTTCCACCTTCACAAATAAGCCGCAGCACGGCACCGAAATCGGTACCGTCATCATTGCGGCCGGCGTACCGGATATACGCGCCCTTCGCCGAGGTGACCACGGATTCGGCCAATTCCTTGAATTCCGGTGTATCTCCCCACCGATCACTTGGGTAGAGCGTCAGTCCGATCTCTCCCGAAATACAGTGACTCACCCCGGCTTGATCCTTGATAAGCTTGCCGGTTCCTTTCCTGTCTCCAGGGTGTACTTCTTCATTGGCACATTCTTCGGAGCCAATCTCATAGATGACAGCCCCATCTGCACGGGATACGAACAGCCGCCTTACGTACCGGTTCGAACCGTCCGTCCAGCCTACCGAAACTTCGCCGGTCTCCATATTGAGGGATCTTCGGTAACGACGGAATGGCCGTGTAGTGGGCATAGACAACTTAATCGCCGCAAGCGGAAAGCGGGAGGCCAGCTTCGTCCCGTATCCCCGCTCACGTAAAGCGTTCGCCAAGTTCCAGCTGGCCCCCGTATAGTGTCCTTCATCCATCAGCCTTCGTGTTTCGGCGAGCGTCATGCTCACGTCCGGCAGCGGATCCTTTCGGCCCCAATGCCACAACCCCTCGTGATTCAGCAGTACCGTCTCTTCCTGCACGCCCCCGAATACCGAGGCCCCGACAATCCCATTGCCTGAGGGCAGCGCCTCACGCCACATATTACGCCACCAAGAGGCGGGATACCTCATGGTTAACAGGTTCTCTTGACTCATCCCCAATGCCCGCCTTTGCCCCCCGCCTGCAGCCTCTCCATTTCGATGCTGGCCAGCAGAAGCGGAGCGACGCCCATGAGCGAATCACTGACAATCTTTTCACTCAAATAATAATCGTATGATCCGTCGCGGTATTTGCGCCCGCCCAATCCGGCGCCGTGGCAGATGCCGTGAAGGTGCAGCCCTTCGCCGTCGACGGTGATAAAATGTTTCTGGATGCCGTCATAGGCGCGTTCGACCACCCCGATGTCGATCTCAGCCAAATAATGAAGCTGAATGCCTTTGGCCAAGGCATAGGTCAACATGCAGGAGCCCGAAGCTTCCACATAATTGCCCTGCCGGCCATTGCAGTCCATCACCTGATACCACAGCCCGCTGTCTTGATCCTGAACGCGTACGAGTGCATTGGCCATCCGTTCGAAAATGCCCATCAGCTGCCCGCGCTGTGGATGGCTCACGGGGAAAAACTCCAGCGCGTCCACGAGCGCCATCGCATACCAGCCCATGGCACGGCCCCATACATGGCGCGAGCGGCCCGTTTCCTTGTCGCACCATCGCTGCTCCCGGCTCTCATCATAGGCGTGATGCAGCAGCCCCGTCTGCGGATTCCGGGTACGCCGCTCGATGAGCAGCAGCTGCCGGGCAGCTTCGTCGAACCATGCCGGCTCATCAAACGTTTCTGCATATTCTGCCATGAACGGTGACGACATATAGAGGCCGTCCAGCCACATCTGAAACGGATAGATTTTCTTATGCCAAAATCCGCCTTCGTCGGTCCGCGGCTGTCCAACCAGCTGAGATGCCAGCAGCTCGGCAGCCCGGCGATATTTCTCCTCTCCTGTCGTGCGCCACAAGGGCAGCAGATTTTTGCCTTTATTGATGTGATCGAGATTATAGTCCTCCAGTGTGTAGCCTGCGATCGTCCCGTCTTCCTGTATGAAAACGTCCATATGACGCTTGACCACTTCATTGTAACGCTCCTCACCCGTCCATTCGGCCAGGCGGCCCAATGCAGTCAAAGCCATGCCGGCCACGTAGCCCCATTTGTTGGCTATATTCGGATGGTATCCGTCCACGCAAGCGGACAGGATCGTTTCTGCAACCTGGACCGGTATTCGTTCCAAGACTGTAACTTTAGCCACGGTTAACCACTCCCCTCTCCTTCGCTTTAGACCGACAGCAGCGGCAGTGAATCGAAATCTTCCGGCATGTCGACCAGATACAGATTGCCATAACCATTTTTATCACTTGTAAACAAGAGTCGTTTACCGCCCGGATCAAAACGCGGATGCGCGTGCACCTTCTGGGAATGAAAGCTGCATCGAAGCTCGCACAGCATCCTTGGCCCTTGATAGACTCCTTTGGCGTCTTTACGCCATACGGAGAGGGTTTTGATTGCCCCCTTGCCGTCCACAACGGCCTGACCGAAGCCGTCGGCATACGCATGCCACGTATCAAAGCCGAAATCCGTCTCTTCCATAGCCGTATTCTCATACCGGATGCTTCCGAAGAAATTAGTTCCATCCATACGGAAGCCATGGTAACCGATGGTCACACCGTCAGGATAAAAAAATTCATGGCCGACCTTTTCTCCGGGTTCAAGGCGCTGGCGAATTCTCCAGGCCTCTCCGCTCCGAAGGTCCAGCCCCCATATCCGGTGATCGACCAAATGCCAGGGTCCTTCGTGGCAGAAGGTGATCAGCCATGGTTCGACGGGTGACGCGTTAATATGGGTTATAAAACGATGGGCTTCATATAGGGTTTCCGGCTGCGTCTGCCCTTCCGAGTCGATCCGCACGATCCGGCTGTGGGGAGCGGCCTCCATCAGCTCCCTATGGCCGACATAGCCGTTGCCTAGATCGAGCGGCATGCGATGGGACAGATCCTCCTGTATGCAGGTGACGACTGAGCGTCCATCCGCAGGACAGCTCAGATTGCCGATGTTGTACCCCTCCGGGGCTTCGTAGATCAGTTCTTCCTCCAATGTTGCCAGATCGAGGCGGCGTACGCCCCGATCCGTTTTGACAAAGGCGGCCCGGCCATCCGGTAACAGACAGGCATCCACAGCATCATTGTCCGGGTAATCCGTCAGCTGAAGCATTTCACCGCTGTTAACATCCATGCTATACAAGTTTGAGCTGTTGTTCCTGTCCGATACGAACAACAGCCGCTTCCCGCCGTCATACCATCCGCTTTCCGTAAAGTACAGATGATGACTGTGAGCTTTGTAGTCGGTCAGCTGCACCACTTCGACTCCGGTCAACCGGTCGCGGTATAACTTACGTTCCGGCCTCCACACCGTTCCCTTGGCCATATTCAGCCCTCCTGTCCGCAAGTTGTATAAGCCAAAGCTATAGCCACGGCTTCAGCCCCTCCCACTGCACCGTCCAGCCGCTTGCCGGAAATCCCGGGCCATTCGGGTCCTCCTCGCCTTCCCAGCCGCAGGCCATCATGGCGACCGCCGTAAGCAGTCCGCCGTTACCCGGCAAGTAAGCGGATAAGCCTGGGCGCTGATAGTTATGCCCGTTTGGCAAATACGTGTTTTTTATTTCGTCCATTAACAGAAAATCGACAGCCAGATCGCGTTCGCCGAGCCGAGCAGCGGTCATGGCGCATACGGGAAAATCCCATCCCCAGGCCGTCTCCCATTTCCAAGCATCCTTAACCTTCCACAATGTACGCCGCATGGTTTCGCGGTCGATCAGCTTGCCGGGAAGCACGCCTAATGCGCATAGCATGGACGGGTGGTCATGGTTCTTCTCCGTAAACGTGTCCGGCGCAAGCTCATGCGCCAGGTAAACGCCGTCGAGTCGGGGCGGTGCCGCCAGATTGCTTGCTACCTCGGCCCAACGCGGATTCGGCTGAATTCCCAACCGATCAGCCCACTTTATAGCGATATCAAGGCCGTATTTCCAATACTCCAGCTCGTAAGGCGGGTTCGCGCTTGCATTCATCGGATGACATTCTTGGGCCGGAATGAGCGGCGGTCCAAGATCGAAAGCGCCTGTTGCCTCATTCCAGTGAACATAGGAAACCATAAAGTCAGCCGATTCAAAGACGATGTCACGGAACCGGCGCAGCGTTTCTTGTGCTGAGTCGGCCTTATAGCACAGCTCCGCCATGGCGATTGGATGCGGCTGCTGCCAGATCAAGCCCGGAGCGACCGGCGACGGGCACGGGATGCCGTCAAAACCGACCATTTTCGGCCAGCGTGCTCCCTCGTATCCCTGGGATAGCGCCAGCTCGCGGGCGACCGGCAGTATGCCGTTGTACCAGTCCAAACTTCTCCGCAGGATGGAAGCCCGGCCCCACAGCGCGAAATGGGCGGCATGCCACCAATGCATCTCCAAATGCGATTTGCCAAACCAGCTGTTATACATAAGACCGGTCTCCTGGGGTGGCATAGAGCCCCCACTGTGAATGGCGCATAACCATTGCGACAAGACAACGCGTCGCTCCAGCTCAAAGGCTCGCGGATCGGAGCTGCCAGCGAAGCTGACTGCACCGCCGCTCTGCCAAAAGGATGCCCAGTGCCGGACGCTGGCCGGAACGATGGCCTCAAAGTCAGCTGCACCGGGCGACCCAGCTGCAAAGCCGATGGAAAACGCCAGCTCCTCCGAAGATTGATCAGGAGATTCGCCGGGAAACAGCGTAAATTCATGGGTTTCCGTCTGCTCCAACCGGCCAGAGCTCCAATGCCAGCGGACCGAATAACGTTCTTCGTCCAGCGTCCGCTCAATCAAGGCCGTTCCTTCCTCCTGCCGGACGAGAACGGTATCATGTCGTTGATCGTTTTCCCAATCGGGAAACACCGATTTCGACCAAGACGAATGCGTCATATCCGGTGCGGGGAAGCGGATAAATACCTGAAGCCGCCCTTCCCGGATGAGGGGCGAGACAACCCGCACGCCTATAATATCAGCATCCGGGTGGCACGCCGTCGTAACTTCGACCGGCACGCCGCAAATTTCGAACTTGCTCGATAGAATGCCCGTCCACAGATCTAGATTTTGACGGAATTGGCCTGCAGCGCTGTAATCGAGCTCTTCTCCCGCTTCGTCCAGAAATCGGAACGACAGCCGGCCTAGGTGAAGACGGTGGGGATTTTGCCGCAGCCATTGGTAAGCTTCCGGCTTATCCCCCGGCTTCATCGGATAGCCGACCTGCCGGCCGTGGGTCTCGAACATCTGCAACGCTGCATCCTTCGCGGAGAACCTTTCGCGCCCCCCCGTAAAATGCCAGCCCCAGTTCGACTGGGTGCCAAGCGGCACCTCGTATTGTTCTGGAAATGTCTGCAGCCCGGTAATATCTGCGGTAAACGCAAATTCCCCGTTGCCTACCGACAGTGGCGAAAGCGGATCTAGCCTGTCGAATTCAGGATTATGCCGCCTAACAATCTGCTCTCTCTCCATCTCCATAGCTCCTCCCTTCCCGGCCCTTCATTCAAACAAGGCGTCTATCCGGGTTCTCATCATATCCCGGTATTTGCCCGGGGTGATATCCTTGAATTTGCGGAAGCTGCGAATGAAGCTGTTTTCATGCTGGTAACCGACCATTTGGGCGATATCGGATATTTTGCGGTCGGTTTTGACCAGCAGCTCGCTAGCCCGCTCCATCCGCAGCCGGGTTAAGTAGTTATAGATCGTTTCGTTTGTTTCCTGCTTAAAAAGCTGGCTGGCCAAGCTGCTGCTGATGCCGGTCGATTCCGCAATTTCCGGAATGCCGATCGGATCGCCGAGGTGCTGCTCCATGAATTCAATCATCCGCTGGCACATCAAAAAATCCTTGCTGCCGATTAAACGGCGGTAGCGGTCGGCCAAGGCCGAAATCAGGCCGGAAAGCTCCGCCTCGATATCTTCGATGTACAGCGTGCCCAGCCGACCGGCCGGATCCCCCTCGGAACCATCGTCGCCGGGGCATATCCCTTTAAGACGTTCCAGCAGCGCCTGAAGCAAGGCAAGCGCCTCCGAAGGATACCAGTAATGGCTGCGGATATCGCCAATAATACGCCCAAGCAGCTCTATAGCCCGCTCCCCATCACCGGTCTCCACAGCCGTCATCAACTCCCGCACGCCATCTTCCTGCGGCTGTATATCCGTCACCTCGTGACTGGATACATCCTGAAACGGCACGAGCTGACCATACCCTTTATATAAACGGTAGGTTAACGCATTCTCCGCTTCCAGCATGGCCTGCTTTAACCGGCAAACCTCACTCTGTGGCATGCTCACGCCGGCGGATACACTGAATTTCAGCAACCGGGACACCGTTTCGATCGCCTCGACCAGCGGAGGCCGCGTTTCGCCGCTCCGCGGCTGCAGCAGAATAGCCATCCGGTCCGCCCCAAAATCGGCGCAGGCCACCCTCCATTCGGGCTCATGCAGCTCTGCCATAATATTGGCGAGCGCAAACTTCAGCAGCGAGTGGTCACTGGCCGGAAATCTGCGCGACCACGAATCGTAGCGGTCGATCGACAGCACCGCTACCGTGACGGGTGCATCCGTCCATTCCGCGAAATATCGTCTCCACTTCTCGCGAATTTCGCGTCTGCCGCTCATATGACCCGAGTGAATGTCATACAGAAACTTGGAAGCCGCATCGGATATCGTCTCGCGGATCAACTGAGACAGATGCGCATGATTGCTGAGCAGTTCGCCGGCCAGCTTTTCTAGATCGATGCGATCCGGGCTGGTCGCTTTCCCGTCGTAGGCACTGAACAGCTGCTTAAGACTGCGCACCGGCCGGAAGGCCGCGGAGTTTACGTATAGAATAGTCAGCAATCCGAGTGCAAGTGCCGCCACCGATACATACAGCACCGTGTCTCGCACCTTTTTGGACTGGGCAAGCAAGCTGTCCTGGGAGACGATGGATACGTATTTCCATCCGGTCAGCGGCGATTCGATCTGGTTGACCAGCAGCTTCCGACCCTCATGGAAAAAATCGCCGAAGCGGTCCTCCTTTAGCTCGTGCAGCGCCTGCCTCACGGCTTCCGGTTTGAATTCCGAGTTCGAAACCGAATAAAAAATGTTGTTATGCTGGTCCACGATGTACCGCATGCTGTCGAGCTGCGACAGCGCCGGCGGGTTTAGCTTTGCGAATAGTTCCGCATCCCGCAAATTGACCGCTACGACACCTCTTAATCGGCCCTGGATCATGATTTTGCGGAACAGCGTCAGCTCCGACCCTTTATTGCCCGCTCCCTCCGGGACATGCCTTTTTCTGATGATCATCATGTCGTCCCCGAATTCATCAGCGATACTGGTCCATTCGGAATCCACGAAGGTGAGCCTGCTAGAGCTATACCCCTGCGGAAGCGAAATAAAGCTTCCCCGCTCGACATCGTATACGTATATGCTGTTAATGTATTTCGAATTGCTGATCCAGGTGGATAGCAGTCGGTACAATGTCGATATATTAGCCACCGAGTTCTGATTCTCGCTAGTCAGAAAATCATAGATATAGTCATTCACCGCGACCTGGACCGCAATCTTGTCGCTCTCCCGGATTAAATCGTCAATATATTTCATACTGATCTGCAGCATTTGGTGTTGCGGCTCGCTGAGCTCTTCCTGAAGCACCGATTTGGAGGTGTAATATGAGGTCAGGCTGACGGCCAAAATGATCATAAAAACGGAAACGGTCAAAATGAGCACCAGCCGCGCTTGCGTATGGGCCAGCGTGTATTTTAGCCACTTGCCGATCGATTGGAACATATCAACCCCCGCTTTACTACCAGAATGGTTCCATTATAGCTCACGATCCGCTCCTGCCGTCACGTAAACTTAAGCGTTTACAATATGGTTTGACCGCATGAATTCAAGAAGCTCGACCCCGGCCAACAGCACGATGCCGATTCCGTGCGTATCATTCAAGTTCCACGATAAGTCGTGCTTGTAATAAGCATGGGAGGTTGACCAGCTGCTGCCCTTGCACACACCGTACACATTTCCCCTGCCGTCGATGGCCCTGCTGGTTAAACCGTCCCACCCCGCAATGGCAGATTGCAAGTACGGATCTGGATTCTCCAGCCAGCCATGGCGTATCCCCCGCGCCAAACCAAAAATAAACATCGCGGTACAGGAGGCTTCCTCATAGGATTCAGGGTCCGTCAGCACTTGGTGCCATAACCCATGCACTCCCTGCACGCGGAGGTATCCCTCCGCCAGGCTGCGATAAAAAAGAAGCAGTTCCACGTAGTCGGGATGGCCGACCGGAAGCACGGCAAGCAGCTCTGACAGTGAGAAAAACACCCATCCGTTGCCCCTTCCCCATACCGTCCGGGAAGGCTGCCCACGACGTACATCGTATACGTGCGACATTAACTGCAGGTCCGGCATGTAGAGGTATGACTTATACAGCAGAAGCTGGCGTGCCGCTTCGTCCAGATAGCGGGAATCGCCGGACAGCTCAGCGTATCGGCACAGGAACGGTACGCTCATGTACATGTCGTCGCACCACATCGTCAGGTGCATGCTTGGGGAAACGCCGACCTCGCGATAAAGCGCCCCGTCCGCAAGACGTGATTGTGTATCCATGATGTACCGGGCGATATCGTCCGCTGCCTTGCGCACCCCTTTCAAGGATCGAATTCGGTCTGCAAGAATGGCTAGCGCGCCGAATGATCCGCAATCGTCCAGACTGTCAATGTCGGACAGCTGGTTGTTCAGCCCTGCCGCACCGAATTCCGCGCGGTCCCACAAGGAATACTCGTAATGGCCCGCGGTAAACTCGACGTGGCGGAGCACATAGTCCTGGATGTCCAGGCGATTAAGCAGCCTTCCCGTCTCCAGCAAGCCGTACATTGTGACGCCGAGCGGATAATTCCAGCGGCCGAAAAGCTCATTCTCCAAAAACGGCCTCACGTACGCTCCCGGTTCGCTCCCTGTCCAGAACAGTCTCTCTCCGCCGTCAACAGCGACCGTGTCCAGACCAAAATAGTCGGACAGCTCAAGATCGGCTTCTGCGCTGAACGGACCCAGATAAAGCCACTCTCCGGTCAAGCCGTGCACCCTTCGCGGAGCGATCAGCATCCCTTCAGGCGATGCTTCGCCGATATCAAACCCCCAGCCCTCTGCACCGCATTCGCAGCGTGCGGTAAGCTCCCCGCGGCCCGGAGGCACATCGATGACGATACTGAACGTGCCTGCCTCGCGGCTGGCGTAAACCTCCCTGCCGTTCCATTCAAACCGGACCGGGCCATAGGAGGTTCCCGACAAAGTCACCTTCTTGGCCGCCAGGGTCCGGTTGACAACGGCAGTCCAGGCGTAAGCGGCATTCCCCGGCTTCCGCCCGTACATTCTCCACATCGGGCCGCGATCTGCTTCCCTATCGTGTTTTGCAAGCACGGGCAGCCACTGTGCCCCCGTCCATGATTCGCGTTCCATTGAATCGGGGATGCGGGCAAGCGCCCGGTCCAGCGGCACCGTCACAATCCATCCTTCCTCACCTTCCCGCTCCATGGAAGGAGCCAGAAAGTGAAACGGCTTGTTCTTGCGGTTGCTTGTGCCAAATACCGCTCTGCAGCCGCTTGGGCCCCGGCGGAATTCCAGAACGAAGTGATTCCACCCCTTGGTAAGCTGAATCCCCAGCTTCAGGGGCAATCCGTCCGCTGTCGCTTCTTCCCCTGGCGCCGATCCGAACCGCTTCCGGCCGTTATGGTACAGCCGGACATGCCCCGTCCATTCCATCAGAAAGGGAAAGCTCTGCGGCTCAGCCGCCCACAGCTTCGTCCAGGCGTAGACCACCTGGCTCTCCGTCATTTCGGGGAACATATCCGCGATGGGGAGCTGATAGCGGTGGTCGGCCCGCTTGCGGATCGGACTCTTGCGCGTCACCCGGTAAACCGGTGCATGAGGCGGATGGTCACCGACATAACGCTGGGCAATGACCATAAGCGCATGCTCGATGTTACTGCCCTCTGTTTGGGAAGCCAGGCTTTCCGCCGGGTCAAAATATCCTTTATCGTTCAATAGGCTCACTCTCCTTCCACCCGCCCAGAACATCCGCTATCGCCACCGGACGGTGTTCCTTCACGGAACGCCACACGGCTTCCCCCGCTGCCACAGAATAGGCGCCATCCACAGCACCGGACAAAATCGGGAACGGCCTTTCCCGGTTCTCACCGAGAAACAGGTCATTCAGCAGCAGCGGGTCGCCTCCCCCGTGGCCGCCTTCCCGATGAACGACATGGATGGTTTCCTTGGAGCCGAACAACGGGAAGTAGTCGATCGTCTGGACCGGCGTCGGAAAAGGGGTTCTGGACGGAGCATGGTACTCCATCGTCTCCAGCCGGCCTTTCGTACCGTTGATCGCCAGGCGATACCCTTCATACGGCAGCGAAAAGTTGACGGAATAACTGAGCAGTGCTCCTCCGTCGTATTTGACGGTGGCCGCATACGTATCCTCGATGTCGATCTCATCATCAAAAATACACCGGTCCGGGCGGTAGCCTGTATAAGGGAACTGCGGCCCTCCGCTCTCCAGCAGACCGAGATGGTCATCCGGCACATGACTTGCGTTCCAGCGTGAGTAATAGGCGCAGCGGCTGGCTGAGAGGCAGGTTCCGCAATGACGACCGGCTTCTTTGCCGGGATTAAGCTCCCCTTCAGCGCCGTAATAATGGAGCGCCCCGTAGGCGAAGGCCTCTACCGGCTTCTGTCCGATCCACCAGTTCACGAGGTCGAAATGATGCGTGCTTTTGTGGATGGAGAGACCTCCTGACATTTCGCGCCGGCGGTTCCACCGTTTGAAGTAGCTGGAGCCGTGATATGTGTCCAAATACCAGTTGAGATCGACGGATGTAATCCGACCGAGCCTACCTTCCCATACCATCTCTTTGATTTTGGTGTGAATCGGGGTGTAGCGGTAATTAAACGTGACCGTCACCGAGCCTTTGCTCACCCGCTCCACATCCAGCACACGCCGGGCGTCCTTACCCGTCGTGACCATCGGTTTTTCCGTGATGACATCCAAATCCCTTTCCAGGGCGGCAACAATATAACGCGCATGCGTATCGTCGCGCCCCGCCACGATGACCACATCCGGCTTAGTCTCGTCGATCATCTTCCCGAATTCCTCTTCACCGTAAGTTGCAACGGCGGTATGTTCGGGGAAGCGGGAGCGATACAGTTCGAAGCGGGCCGGATCACAGTCCAGCATGCCGACCAGGTCGCAGCGCCGGGCATGGGTCGTCAGAATCGGCTTGGCGAACATGCCGAGCGCACGACCGCTTACACCGCATATGGCATATTTCTTTTTCACTGTATGATCACATCCTTGAGTACCATTCCTCTACCCTCTTCGTCACTTCGTCTCCCCCTGCCTTATACCAGCGGTCGACGAATTCATCGAACTTCTCCAGCGGCCATTCGCCGATAACGATCTTGGTTACATACTCCTGAAAGAGCTTATGCGATTGGATATCCGGGAAGCCTTCATACACCGTACTCGGAAGTCCGTCTCCGGCGATCCGCTTCGCGTCTGCGGTACTTACCTCGAATATATCCTTCACCATCTGCTGCATGTCTTCCGGAATCGTCTCCTGAATCCGAATGTCCATGTCCTCCTTCGTTGTCAGGTTGCGCATGCCAAGCGCCAGCGGACGGCTGTCCTCTGCCGGAAGCAGCACTTTTTTGCCGTCGACAACTTCATGCTGCTGTCCTTCGATGCCAAAGCGGATAAACTCGTCATTCGACCGATCATAGAAGAAATCGAGCAGCTTCAAGGCTGCAGGGGCTTTATCCTGGGCCTTTGCCGGTATGATCCACTCCGGCTCGCCCATGCTCTTCTGCGTGACAAAGCCCTCAAACCCGTCGGCCTTTGGAAGCGGCATGCCAACGATATAAGCATCTGGTGCTTTTTGCTGCATGGCTGTAAACCGGTCGCGCAGGTTCGCGGGAAGATGGTACCAGCTGCCAACCAAATTGTTATTGATTTTCGCCGTCCATACATCACCCTTGTTCAGAAACGTCTCATTGTCCAGCAGCTTCTCGTCATATAACTCACGGGCAAATGCAATGGCTGCCTTCATATTGTCCGTTACGCCGGCATACTGGATTTTATCGTCGTAGACGTCCCATTCCGGATTCCCCTCCCACATCGCGACACCGAACATGGCAAACAAATGATCCATCCATTTGCCGAATTCGCGGCCTGTTGTGGGCAATTCGTCCTTCAGGCCGTTGCCGTTCGGGTCTTTGTCAAGAAAGGCTCGCAGCACCTCCTTGTATTCCTCCGTAGTCTTCGGCATGGACATGCCTACCTTGTCAAGCCAATCCTGACGGATAAGCGGTGCTCTTTCCGGAACCAGGAACACTTTAGGCACATAATAGATTTTGCCGTCCGGTGAAGCGGATCGAACGACATCCCATGCCTCCTGCGGGATATTCTTCCAGACATTCGGGGCATACTGGGGCAGCAAATCGTCCAGTGCCAGCGCACCTCCTTGGCGGATCAGGGTCTGCTCGATCCCGCCGATCGGGCGAAGAATATCCGGCAAGTCGTCGGATGCAATCATCAGATTGAGATATTCAGTCGGCTCCGAGCCCGGCGGGGTCGTTACCAGCTGATATTCCACGCCGGTCCGTTCCGCCACATATTGGACATGCGGATTATCTGCACCCGGTATCGTGCCGACACCCATGTGGCTTTTGAACACCTTTACCTGTGTAAGTTCTTGATTTCCCTCCCCACTCTGGCCCGATTGCGATTCGCCGTCGCCCTTGCCGCCGCAGCCAAACAGCATGACTGCCGCAAGTGTCGCCGTGAGCGCCGGTTTCCATGCCCCTTTTTGGAAAAACCATTTCGACATGAGTAAATCCTCCCCTTTTTCGGATTGGTAGTTATATCAAACCGGCCGTAAGACCGATTTCATATCGCATGCCTCGCTTTGCTTTATTCCTTTAACGAACCCAGCATGGACCCTTTGACAAAGTATTTTTGCAGATACGGGTATACCAGAATGATCGGAATGGTAGCAAACAGGATTGTTGCCGCTTTCAATGTTGTCGTGTTGAAATCGTAATCCCCAAGAAACAGATTGACCGCAGCCAGCTCCTCGGGAGACTGGAGGTATGCTCTCAGCTTCATTTGAAGCGGCCATTTCTCCGGGTCCCTTATAAACAGCACGGCACGGGAGAAGGTGTTCCAATATCCGACTGCGTAAAACAGACTGACCGTCGCCATGACCGGTTTGGACAAAGGCAAATACATGCGGAACAATATGCCGAACTCGCTGCATCCGTCGATTCGAGCCGAATCATCCAGCTCACTGGAAATGCCCATGAAAAAGGTCCGGATAATGATCATGTTGAACGTGCCAACCAGGCCGGGAATAATG
This sequence comes from Paenibacillus sp. p3-SID867, assembly GCF_025142895.1. Lineage (NCBI taxonomy): Bacteria > Bacillati > Bacillota > Bacilli > Caryophanales > Paenibacillaceae > Paenibacillus > Paenibacillus sp. p3-SID867. Next base: position 2,762 of record NZ_JAMBDM010000040.1, on the reverse strand, counting down.
AGCGCCCACAGGGAGTTCATCATGCCAAGCTCGCGAACGGTCAAAAAAAACGGAATCATCGGCGCATTGAAAATCATCGTTAACACAATGCCGAACATGACCTGTTTGCGGATCAGAAATTCCCGTCTTGAGAGCGGGTATGCCGTCATGACCGAAAACAGCATGCTGAGCAGTGTCCCGGCGATCGTAATATATACGGTAATCCCAAAAGATGTCCACAAGCCTTTATTTTTTAATACATGCTCCCAAGATGCGGTTGTAAACTCCACAGGCAGCAGGAATACTTCCTTCGAATCGGCAGCTACCGGGGAGCTGAGCGATACGGCAAGCAGTTGAAGAAGCGGGAACAGCATCGTCACCGCAGCAGCGAACAGAAACACATAATTCAGCGTCTGAAACATTTTTTCTCCGAATGTCGCTTTCATCACCACAACCCCTGATCCGTTTTTCTGGCCAATCGGTTAAAAATCCACAGCAGTATAAACCCAATGACAGACTGGAACAGCCCGATGGCCGTCGTCATGCTGTATTGCCCCTGAAGCACACCCGCACGATAGACGTACGTCTCGATGATATCCCCTACCGAGTACGTCATCGGTGTCAATAAATTGTAAATCTGATCGAAGCCGAGCTCCAGGAAATTACCGATCTGCAGCAGGAACAGTACCAGAATCGTCGGAAACATGGTGGGCAGCGTAATATAGACCGTTTGTTTCCACCGGCTTGCTCCATCCATGACGGCTGCTTCATATAAATTCGGATTGATGCCGGCGATGGCAGCCAAATAAATAATCGTGCCCCAGCCAACTTCCTTCCAGATCGAGGACAGGACGACAATCCCTCGGAAATACCGCTCCTCCTGCATGAACAGAATGGGTTCGTAGCCGAACCAGTCCCGCACCGCATTCACAACGCCTTGGTTAGACAACAGCTCGAAAACGATCCCGCCGACAACGACCCATGATAAAAAGTGCGGGAGATAGAACATGCTTTGCACAACCCGCTTCGCCAGCATGATGCGGATTTCATTGAACAGCAGAGCCAGCACGATCGGGGCCGGAAAACCAAAAACAAGCTGATAGAAAGCGATCACCGCCGTATTGCGCAGCACGTTGTAAAAATCCTGATATGAAAAAATAAACCCAAAGTTGTCCAGGCCCACCCACGGACTGCCAAGGATGCCCTTGAAAATCTGATAGTCCTGAAATGCGATGACACTGCCCGCCAGCGGTACATATTTAAACACAATATAATAGAGAATTCCGGGAATGATCATGAGATACAGCATCCAATGCTTGCGGATGTTGGCTATGTACCGGTTGCGGGATGTCCCTGGGTGCCGGGCGGTTATCAAATCCTCGCGCTTTATTTCGGGTGACTGGGCTGACATCGTATTCGCACCTCCTTTTCGTCGATATGGTCGATGTAACGCCAATATTAACGGCTTCCGGTATATCGGCACAATCGTTCAATCCGACACGCAATGAGCAGATCGCCGATTCTTCCCACAACTACGCGTACCGTGTACCCGAGAATGAACTTGAAGTCGAACTTGAAATTTAGGAGGGAGCAAGCAAACAGAGGGAGGGTAAAAAGGATTTGTTGATGGGATGGAGGATGGGTTTGGTTTCACCGGAAAGAAAAAAACCAGCTACCTGCAGCAATAGTGAAGGTGGCTGGTTCTTCATTCAGATGGTGTTATGAAAAACATATAAATTAGTGTTAAGACGACCATGACCGCAAGTAAGCCATAGATGAATTTGTATGCTGCTCTCTCCTATTTCCAATATCATTGCAACTAGTCTAACATTCAGGGCTTAAACTCGGTAAAATCTACAAAACGGCTTGTCCATGAACTGCCTCATCACAAATCGTTTGTTTCGTTATACAGCCGAGCCACCGTCTATTGTCCCTCCGTAGATTCAGCGAGATTCTCGAGGGTGGACCTCAAGCCTTCATCGTGATCTTCCTTCCGTACGCCTTCGGGCACATTCTCACACACGATCGTGACTTGGGTGCCTTCCGCAAGCGGCTCCAATGCCCATGTCATCTTCATAAACCCCGCATAATTGGGATCCTCAGACTCAAATTCGACCAGCTGCACAACCTTCTCATCATGAACAAACTCCAGAAACTTTCCTTCAATGACGTCCGTATTGTCCGAAGACTTACCGGGTGCCGAGTGATCGGTATCGTTATAGGTGAGGATCATTCGATAAGTCCCACCCTCGCGGGCATCAAACGTGTCGATATGGCCTGTCATCCCTTTTGGCGGAAGCCACGAAGCCAGCGCCTCCGGATTCAAGAATGCCTGATAAATCGTAGACGGCGACGCCATAATAACTCTTGATGCCGTATCGGTTCTCTTCTTGCTCGAAGCATTCGTCATGATGTAACCCTCCTTAATGAATTTGAATCTACCTTGAGTTTACATCATAGAATCGCCGAGGATTTCTTCTCAATTGCTCAGCAAGGCGTTCCCGTAGGGGAGCCATTCGAGGGGGACACGCCCACGCGAAAAAGCAAGCCGACCCCGATAGCCGAAGGCTTAGGTAGGGGAAGCTTGCTTTTTCTTCAGCAGCCGAGGGGCAGTGCCAACCCGGCTGATTCTCCCGGCCCCCGAGCATGCCTGTCAGGGCAGCTCACGCGAGGGGGCCTCCAACAAGTGCGAAAAAGCAAGCCGACCCCGATAGCCGAAGGCTTAGGTAGGGGAGGCTTGCTTTTTCTTCAACAGCCGAGGGGCAGTGCCAACCCGGCTGATA